>CBDCEG010000020.1:0-194243 GCA_965215775.1 Cardiobacteriales bacterium | reverse complement strand
GAAAAGGTAGGACTCTAGAGTTGTTAAAAGTAGATAAGTTACATTTGTTAGGAGAATCTCACAGTCATAATGATGAAAAAGAAACTGATTTGGGAAAAGAAGACCATAAGCATCAAGATGAAGAAGGGTTAGGTTATGATCCGCATATTTGGCTTTCAACTGATAATTCTATGTTGATAGCAAGAAGTATTTACGCTCAATTGGTTATGCTTGATGCTGAAAATGAAGGGAAATATTTAGCTAATTTAAATAATTTTGTGGAAAAAGTAGGCAAGGTTAAAATTAAAATTGAAAAAACTTTAGGAAAAGTAAAAAATAATCCCTATTTTTCATTTCATGATGCCTATAGTTATTTATGAAGAAGAGTTTTCTTTGAGTAATAAAGGTTGCGCTTCGTGTAAATGTTACCAAGTCAATTAAAGCAAAAACTATGTATTTATTACAAAAAGAAATAAGAAAATATCCAAATACTTGTCTTTTTTATGAGCCTCAGTTTGATAAGCGAATAGTTGAACAGCTTGCTTTTTAAAAATAAGATTGGTATCCTTGATCCTATTGGTTATAAAGAGAAAGCAGATGGTTTTTTTGCTATTATAACTAACTTAGCCAATGGCTTTAATAAGTGTTTAAGTGAAAATAAACAAAATAAATAAAAGAGGTGTTTTATGTCAGAAGAAAAAAAAGTTGCTCTAATAACTGGTGCAAGCCGTGGAATAGGGCAGGCGATTTTGAAAGAACTTGGTTGCTTAGGTTTTCAAGTGGTTGGAACTGCAACAACTGAAGCTGGTGCAAAAGCAATAACTGACAAAATAAAAGAACTTGGTTTTGATGGCAAAGGAATAATGCTAAATGTTACTGATGATAATTCTGTTGAAAGCTGCATTAAGGAAGTTATGACAGAATTTGAAACGCTTTCAGTTTTAGTTAATAATGCAGGAATAACTAAAGATAATTTGCTTTTGAGAATGAAGCCTGAAGATTGGGATGCAGTAATTAATACTAATTTGTCATCTGTTTATAGGCTTTCAAAAGCAGTTCTTCGCCCAATGATGAGAAAAAGCTTTGGACGAATAATAAATATAGCTTCTGTGGTCGCGGCCTCAGGAAATGCAGGGCAAACTAATTATGCTGCAACTAAAGCTGGAGTGATTGGTTTTAGTAAGTCTTTAGCAAGAGAGGTTGCTTCTCGTGGAATTACAGTGAATACTGTGGCTCCAGGTTATATTGAAACGGATATGACTAATGCGTTGTCAGAAGAGCAGAAAAAAGAGCTTTCTAAAAATATCCCTGCAGGAAAATTAGGTTCGCCAACTGATATAGCTGGAGTTGTTGGTTTTCTTGCGTCAGAGAAAGCAAGTTATATAACAGGTGAAACAATTCATATAAATGGTGGAATGTATATGAGTTAGTAAGAAAAGGACGCCTTTAAATTATTTTAAAATTGCATGAGAAATAGTTTGAATAATCCTTAGTTTGATGAGAAAATAACGAAAATTATTTAACGAGTTACCTTGACAATATTTTTTATAATGTTAAGGTTGCTCACTTTTTATATTCAGAGATTAATTTTGGCATGGAGTCAGTATTAAATCTTATATTTTGGAGAGAAGTTTAGATGGTAACTATTAACCAATTAGTACGAAAGCCTAGAAAGAGTAAAGTAGAGAAAACAAATGTACCTGCACTTGCGTCATGTCCTCAAAGAAGAGGAGTTTGCACTCGTGTTTATACAACAACACCTAAAAAACCTAATTCAGCAGCAAGAAAAGTTGCTCGTGTTAGATTGACAAATAGCTTTGAGGTTTCGGCTTATATAGGTGGTGAAGGTCATAACCTTCAAGAACACAGTTTAGTTTTAATAAGGGGTGGTCGTGTAAAAGATCTTCCTGGTGTTCGTTACCATGTGGTTCGTGGTAGTTTGGATACATCTGGTGTTGCTGATAGAAGGCAAGGTCGTTCTAAGTATGGTACTAAAAAGCCAAAGTCTTAATTTAGATTTTGTTTTTAGACTAAGATTGATTAACATTTTAATATTGTAAGGTAAAAAATATGCCAAGAAGAAGAGAAGTCCCTGTCCGACAAATACTACCAGACCCTAAGTTTGGAAGTTTAGTTATTGCTAAGTTTATGAATATGATTATGGTTGATGGTAAAAAATCTGTTGCTGAAAAAATTGTATATAAAGCGTTGGATTCAGTTGCAACTAAAAAAGGAGTTGATGAGTCAGAGTTATTAGAAAAGGCTTTGGAAAATATCCGTCCGTCAGTTGAAGTTAAATCTCGTCGTGTGGGTGGTGCAACTTATCAGGTTCCAGTTGAAGTAAGAGCAACTAGACAGAATACATTAGCTATGAGGTGGTTAATTGAGTTTTCGCGTAAGCGTGGTGAAAATACAATGGCACAAAGGTTAGCTGCTGAGCTTTCTGATGCTTTGGAGTCTCGTGGTGCTGCTGTTAAGAAAAAAGATGATACGCATAAAATGGCAGAAGCAAATAAAGCTTTCGCTCATTTCCGCTGGTAAATAGAATAAACAACGAATTAGGTCTAAGAGGATATTATGGCACGAACCACAAAAATTGAAAGGTATAGAAATATAGGGATAGTAGCTCACGTTGATGCTGGTAAGACAACTACAACAGAGAGAATTCTTTTTTATACAGGTTTATCACATAAAATAGGTGAGGTTCACGATGGTGCCGCAACTATGGATTGGATGGAGCAAGAGCAGGAGCGTGGTATAACAATCACTTCAGCCGCTACAACTTGTTTTTGGAAAGGTATGGATTCGCAATTTCCAGAACATAGGGTTAATATTATAGATACCCCTGGACATGTTGATTTTACTATTGAGGTTGAGCGTTCTTTACGAGTTCTTGATGGAGCAGTTGTTGTTCTTTGTGCTTCTTCTGGAGTTCAGCCGCAAACTGAAACAGTTTGGCGTCAAGCTGATAAGTATGAAGTTCCAAGAATGGTTTTTGTTAATAAAATGGATAGAGCTGGTGCTGACTTTTATATGGTTATTGATCAGCTTAAGAAAAGATTAGGGGCTAGAGCAGTTCCTATGCAAATTCCAGTTGGGGCAGAAGACGAATTCAAAGGAGTTATTGACTTAATTAAAATGAAGTTCATAAATTGGAATGAAGAAGACCAAGGGATGACTTTTGTTTATGAGGATATTCCTGCAGACTTAGTGGATACAGCTGAAGAGTGGCATCAAAATTTAGTTGAGGCTGCGGCTGAAGGTTCGGATGAACTAATGGAAAAATATTTAGAAACAGAGAATTTGACAGAAGAGGAAATAAAATTTGGATTAAGAACCCAAACTCTTGCAAATGAAATAGTTCTTTGCTCGTGTGGTTCTGCATTTAAAAATAAAGGTGTTCAAGCTGTTCTTGATAGTGTTATTGAATATATGCCTTCTCCTATTGAAGTTAAAGCTATAAGCGGAACAGATGAAGATGGTAATGAAATTACAAGAAAGTCATCGGATGATGAGCCATTTGCTGCTTTGGCTTTTAAAATTGCTACGGATCCATTTGTAGGGACTTTGACTTTTGTTCGTTGCTACTCAGGTGTTTTGAAGCAAGGTGATACTGTTTATAATTCAGTTAAGCAGAAAAAAGAAAGAGTTGGTAGAATGGTGCAAATGCACTCAAACTCTAGAGAAGAAATAAAAGAAATTTTAGCTGGTGATATAGCAGCATGTATAGGTATGAAAGATGTTACAACGGGTGAAACTCTATGTGATCTAGATAAACCTGTTGTTCTTGAAAGAATGGAATTCCCAGATCCAGTAATATCTATTGCTGTTGAGCCTAAAACTAAAGCAGATCAGGAAAAAATGGGTGTTGCTTTAGGAAAATTGGCGCAAGAGGATCCATCATTTAGAGTGAAAACAGATGAGGAAACAGGGCAGACAATAATTTCTGGTATGGGTGAGTTGCACTTGGATATAATAGTTGACCGCATGAGAAGAGAATTTAGTGTTGAAACTAGTGTGGGTGCTCCACAAGTATCATATCGTGAAACGATAAGAACGGCGGTTGAGCAGGAAGGTAAATTTGTAAAACAATCTGGTGGTCGTGGTCAATATGGTCATGTTTGGTTAAAAATTGAACCTAGAGAGCCAGGTGAAGGTTATGAGTTTGTTAATCAAATTGTTGGTGGTGCTGTTCCTAGGGAATATATTGGTGCTGTTGATAAAGGGGTTCAGGAGAGAATGCAAGGTGGTGTTGTTGCAGGATTCCCAGTTGTAGATGTTAAAGTGACATTGTATGACGGTTCTTATCACGATGTTGATTCGAGTGAGATGTCATTTAAAATGGCTGGTTCTATGGCATTTAGAGAAGGTGCTATAAAAGCAAAAGCTGTTTTGCTTGAGCCGATTATGCAGGTTGAAGTTGTAACTCCTGAAGAGTATATGGGTGATGTTATGGGTGATTTGAATCGCCGTCGTGGTGTTGTTCAGGGTATGGAAGATGTTTCTATGAATAAAGTTATTAATGCTGAAGTTCCATTGTCTGAAATGTTTGGTTATGCAACTTCGGTTAGATCTCTATCTCAAGGAAGAGCTAGTTACACAATGGAGTTTAAGAAGTATGCTGAAACACCTGCTAATGTTACTGAAGAAGTGATTAAGAAAACAGGAAAGTAGAAAAGTTAAATATTATTTATAGTAAAAATTAAGAGAAGAGGAAAAAAATGTCAAAAGAAAAATTTGAACGAACCAAACCGCATGTGAATGTAGGAACAATTGGACACGTAGATCATGGTAAAACTACGCTAACAGCAGCTTTAACAAAAGTTATGTCAGAAAAGCATGGTGGTGAAGTAAAAGCTTATGATCAAATTGATGGTGCTCCAGAAGAAAGAGCTCGTGGGATAACAATTTCAACTGCTCATGTTGAGTATGAATCAGACACGAGGCATTATGCACACGTTGATTGTCCAGGGCACGCGGATTATGTCAAGAATATGATTACTGGTGCTGCACAAATGGATGGAGCTATATTAGTTTGTTCTGCAGCAGATGGACCTATGCCACAAACTCGTGAGCATATACTTTTATCTCGCCAAGTTGGTGTTCCATATATTTTGGTTTATTTAAATAAAGCAGATATGGTTGATGATGAAGAATTATTAGAATTAGTTGAGATGGAAGTTCGTGATTTATTATCTGAATATGAATTCCCAGGAGATGATACTCCAATCGTAACTGGTTCAGCTTTAAAAGCGTTAGAAGGAGATACTTCTGAAATAGGAGTTCCATCAATAGAAAGATTGATTGCTGAAATGGATGCTTATATTCCAGAGCCGAAAAGAGAAACTGACAAGCCATTCATTATGCCTGTAGAAGATGTTTTCTCAATTCAAGGTCGTGGAACAGTTGTAACCGGAAGAATTGAAGCTGGAATTGTGAAGCCAGGTGAAGAAATTGAAATAGTTGGTATTAAAGATACTTTGATAACAACTTGTACTGGCGTTGAAATGTTCCGTAAGCTTTTAGATGAAGGTAGGGCTGGAGATAATGTTGGTGTTCTTTTAAGAGGGACTAAGAGAGAAGAAGTTCAGCGTGGTCAAGTATTGTCACATAAAGGAACAATCACTCCGCATACTAAATTTGAAGCTGAAATCTATGTTCTTTCAAAAGAAGAGGGTGGAAGACATACTCCTTTCTTTAAAGGATATCGTCCACAATTTTATTTCAGAACAACTGATATTACAGGAGAAATGATTTTACCTGATGATGTTGAAATGGTAATGCCAGGGGATAATATTAAAATCTCAGTAAATTTAATAGCTCCAATAGCTATGAATGATGGTCTTCGTTTTGCAATCCGTGAGGGTGGTAGAACTGTAGGTGCTGGTGTTGTTTCTAAAATTATTGAATAAGTTTTATTGCTTAAATAATAATACTGATTTAAAATAAGTCAGAATTATTGAAATATCAAACTAAATTCATATTTAGATTGATTAAAAGAGGACAAAGGTTGGTTTTTCCAAGCCTTTGTTTTTCTTTTTGAGCTTTAATGAGTTGTTTTATGTAGTAGGCGCGTGGTCTAATGGTATGATAGGGGTTTCCAAAACCTTTGACGGGAGTTCGATTCTCTCCGTGCCTGCCAATTTTTATTATCCATTGAGAGTAATTTGTGAATAAAAAGAGCGTAGAAGTTAGTAAGAAATTTAAAAAAAATGAAGTGTCTAAAACAAAAGGAAATAACTTTTTGTTTTTTACTGTTGCTATAGTAGTTGCGGTTCTTTCGTTTATATATTTACCAACTCTTATTTCAAAAGTAGGTCCTGAAGCTTATTTTAGTAGAGAGGCTGGTTTAAATAAATTACTTTCAACCGTTTTGACAGTTGCGTTTGTATTCTTTGCTCTAATGCCCTCTGATTTTTTTAAAAAATCTGTTGCTCTGTCTAAAGGTGCTAGAAATGAGTGGAGAAAAAGTAAGAAACCAGCAAAAGACGCAGTTTTTAAAGTAACAATTATGGTTCTAGTTATGGTTGTGTTAGCAGCCTTAACAATTGTAACTATAGATTTTGGTTTTTTGAAGTTGTTTGAATTATTCCTTGGGGTTAAATAAATATGTCGATGAAGTGGTATGTTGTTCAGGTTTATTCTCAATATGAGCAAAGAGTTAATCAGTTACTTTTAGAAAAAATTGAGCTGGAAGGTATGGAAGAGTTTTTTGAAGAAATATTAATTCCTACAGAAGAGGTCTCAGAGACAAGGGCTGGCAAAAAATATATAAGTAAAAGAAAGTTTTTCCCTGGTTATGTATTAGTGAAAATGAATGCGACAAATGAAGCTTGTCATTTGGTTAAGTCAACATCTTACACTTCTGGCTTTGTAGGGGGAGATGGAGATATTCCTGCGCCATTGTCGGATAAGGAAATTGGCGCCATTATGACAAGAATTGCAGATGGAGCTGAAAAACCTAGACCAAGAACTCTTTATGAAGTTGGTGAGGAAATAAGAATAATTGATGGTCCTTTTAATGACTTTAATGCTACAGTTGAAGATATAGATTATGATAAAAGTAAGCTTAAAGTTTCAGTTGAATTTTTTGGAAGACCAACATCAGTTGAGCTTGAGTTTTATCAAGTAGAAAAAATATAGTTTTTATGGCTTAAAGTTTTGCTTTAAGTTTTGTTTAACGGGGGAGTTGAAAAACGATAGAACCCCAAAAAGAGGAAAAGAAAAATGGCTAAAAAGATAGAAAGCTACATTAAGCTTCAAATAGGAGCTGGTGCTGCAAACCCAAGTCCACCAGTTGGTCCAGCTTTGGGACAACATGGCGTAAACATAATGGAGTTTTGTAAAGCATTTAATGCTTCAACTCAAGAAATGGAAAAAGGTCTTCCTATACCAGTTGTTATAACTGTTTATAGTGATAGAAGTTTTACATTCGTAACAAAAACACCTCCAGCAGCAGTATTGTTAAGAAAAGCAGTGGGTATCCCTAAAGGTTCTGGTCGTCCGAATACTGAAAAGGTCGGTAAAGTAACTAGAGCTCAACTTGAAGAGATAGCGAAAATGAAAGAGCCGGATTTAACAGCGGCTGATATGGATGCGGCTGTAAAAACAATTGCTGGAACTGCTAGATCTATGGGTTTAGTTTATGAAGGTGGAGAGTAATTATGTCTAAATTAACTAAAAGAATTAAAGAAATTCAATCAAAAATTGAAATTGAAAAGCTTTATCCTATGACGGAGGCTTTAGATTTACTTAAGTCTTTATCAAGTGTTAAATTTGTAGAGTCTGTTGATATTTCAGTAAACCTTGGTGTAGATTCTAAAAAATCTGATCAGGTTGTTCGTGGAGCTTCAACTCTTCCTAATGGAACAGGTAAGTCGGTAAGAGTTGCTGTGTTTGCTCAAGAAGGTGAAAATGCTGATTTAGCAAAAGAAGCTGGTGCTGATATTATTGGTTTTGATGATTTGGCTGCGGAAATAAAAAAAGGTAATATAGATTTTGATATTTTAATTGCAACACCCGATTCAATGAGAGTTGTTGGTCAGCTTGGAACAATATTAGGACCAAAAGGTTTGATGCCAAACCCGAAAGTTGGAACTGTAACAACTGATGTTTCAACAGCTGTGAAAAATGCAAAATCTGGACAAGTTCAATTTAGAACGGATAAAGGTGGTGTTATTCACTCAACAGTAGGTAAAGTTTCTTTTGAATCTTCAGCCTTGAAAGAAAATATTGAGTTTTTAATTAAAGATTTAAATAAACTTAAACCAGCAAGTGCTAAAGGTATTTACCTTAAAAAAGTAACGCTATCAACAACAATGGGTCCAGGTCTTTCAATAGATACTAGCTCTATTGAGGTTTAGTTTAAGTTTTAAATATTTTTTGACAGTTAGTTTAATTGTCATCAAAGACCGTAGGGGTTTTTACTTAATTAGTTCCTTGAACTTCCCTACGCAGATGTAACTAGCTGGATTAATAATCCATAAATAGTTGCTAAGTGCCTTGGTTATTAACTAAGGTTTTTTAGGTTCTCATAATTGGAGGTAACTAAGTTTATGAGTTTAAATATAACAGAGAAAAAAGCAATAGTTGATGAGGTTTCTGAGATTGCAAAAACTGCGAATGCGGTTGTTGCAGCTAGTTACATTGGTCTTGGTGCTGGGAAAATGACTCAGTTGAGAGCAGAAGCTAGAAAGCAGAATGTTCATATTCAAATTGTTAAAAATACTCTGGCAAAAAAAGCATTTAAAGATACTGATTTTGCTAGTTTGGATGATAGATTGACAGGTCCTTTACTATTAGCTTTCTCGCAAGAGGAACCAAGTTCTTCTGCTAGAGTTTTAAAAAACTTTATCAAAGATAATGGTTTAGAAAGTGAAATGGTTAAGTTTTTATGGTTTGATGGGGATGTTTTAGATGGTAGTGATCTTGATAAGATTGCAAGCTTACCAACTAAAGATGAAGCTATCGCTATGTTGATGTCAGTAATTAAAGCTCCTGTAGCTAAACTTGCTCGCACAATTGATGCAGTAAAAACACAAAAAGAAGACGCAGCTTAAATCTTATATGATTTTTGTAAGTATAATTTAAGTAGTAAAAAAATATAAATTGGAGAATGAAAAATGACAAATGATAAAATATTAGAAGCAATTGAATCAAAAACAGTTGGCGAAATTGTAGAGCTTATTGAAGCAATGGAAGAAAAGTTTGGAGTAACAGCAGCAGTAGCGGCAGCAGCTCCAGCAGCAGCGGGTGAATCAGCTGAAGAAAAAACTGAATTTGATGTGGTTCTAACTAGTGATGGAGGCAAGAAAGTTGCTATAATCAAAATAGTTAGAGGAATAACAGGTTTAGGTCTTAAAGATGCTAAAGAAGCAGTTGAGTCTGTTCCTACTGTTGTTAAAGAAGGTGTTTCTAAAGGTGAAGCGGAAGAAGTTAAAGCACAGCTTGAAGAAGCAGGTGCTGTTGTAGAGCTTAAATAAGACTATAACTAGAGTTAGGTGGTTGCTGTTGAATTACAGTAACCCTCTAACTCTTTTCAGTTATATATTTTGGAAATAGAGAAATGATTTAATTATAAAAATAGAATTATTATTTATACTGAATTTACCACTTTTATCACAAATTGGTAAAATATAAAACTGAATTTTAAAATGCTATCCTCGGTCTTTTATTTTAATAAATAGAGACTAAATCTAGGATGGCTATTTTTGTTTAATATATTTTAATATTTATTAAGTGATTATTTAAAAAAGATATCACTTTGAAAATATTAGGCTTTTGAATTATTAACGGGGAATTATGGCATATTCATATACAGAAAAAAAACGCATAAGAAAGAATTTTGGGAAACTTCAACATGTTTTAGACACTCCTTATTTATTGGCAACACAGTTAAATTCATTTCATAGATTTTTAAATCCAACAGGAGATAAACTTTCGGGAATTGATAGTGCCTTTAAAACGATTTTCCCTATTGTAAGCCATTCAGGAACTGTAGAGTTGCAATATTCAGGCTATGAGCTTAGGCAACCAGAATTTAATTTAAAAGAGTGTCAGTTAAGAGGATTGACTTACTGTTCTTCACTTTATGTGAAACTTAAAATAGTAATTTACGAAAAAAATACTGTTAAGAAAAAAGTTAAAAAAGTAATTGAATCACAAGATGTTTTTATGGGTGATATACCTTTGATGACAGAAACAGGGACTTTTGTGGTAAATGGAACGGAAAGAGTTGTAGTTTCTCAGCTTCATCGTTCTCCAGGTGTGTTTTTTGATCATGATAGAGGTAAATCTCACTCTTCAGGAAAGCTATTGTTTTCAGCACGAATAATACCTTACAGAGGTTCTTGGTTAGATTTTGAATTTGATATAAAAGATGTTTTATTTTGTAGAATAGACAGACGCAAAAAATTAGCAGCAACCGTTGTTCTAAGAGCTTTTGGTTACAATAATGAAGAAATTCTAGGTTTGTTCTTTGATAAACAAAGCGTAAGCTTGCTCAAAACAAAAGTTACCATATCTATTGAACCAGATTCTTTACGAGGAGAAGTTTTTAACTTTGATATTAAAAATGGAAAAACAGTAGTTGTAGAAGCTGGAAAAAGAATTAATGTAAAAAATATCCGTGACATTAAAAAAGAAAAAATTAAAAAACTAGATGTTCCAGTTGAATATTTATATGACAAAATATTAGCAAATGATATTTATGACAAAGAAACGGGAGAAATTATATCTAGTGCAAATGATATTATTACACCTGATTTAATTGATTTATTTTATGAAAAAGATATTAAATCATTTGATACTATTTTAGTTAATGAGTTAGATAGAGGAGCGTATATTTCTCACGCAATGCGTATTGATACTTCAACTTCTCAATTAGAAGCTCAGGCGGAAATATATCGTGTAATGCGTCCAGGTGATTCTCCAACAAAAGATGCGGCTGAAAAATTATTTAAAGCTTTATTTTCAGATGATGATCGTTACGACCTTTCAGAAGTAGGGCGAATGAAGTTTAACCGAAGATTAAATCGTGAGGAATTAACAGGTGAAGGCGTTCTTTCAAAAGAAGATGTAGCTGATGTTGTTAAGGTTCTAATTAGTATTAAAGATGGTTTTGATACAGTTGATGATATTGATCATTTAGGAAATAGACGAATTAGAAGTGTAGGCGAAATGACTGAGAATGCATTTCGTGTTGGGTTGGTTAGACTTGAAAGAATTGTTCGCGAAAGATTATCATTAGTTGAAGCTGAAGGATTTGGTCCTAAAGATATTATTAATGCAAAACCTGTTTCTGCAGCGATTAAAGAATTCTTTGGTTCATCTCAATTATCTCAATTTATGGATCAAAATAATCCACTTTCTGAAGTTACTCATAAAAGAAGAATTTCAGCTCTTGGGCCAGGTGGTCTAACTAGAGAAAGAGCTGGGTTTGAAGTTCGTGATGTTCACCCAACTCACTATGGTAGAGTTTGTCCAATTGAAACTCCAGAGGGACCAAACATTGGTTTGATAAATTCATTATCAACTTATGCTAGAACTAATGATTATGGCTTTTTAGAAACTCCTTATAGAGTTGTTACGGATAAGAAGGTTAGTTCAAAAATAGTTTATCTTTCTGCAATAGATGAAGGGCAATATGTAATAGCTCAGGCGAATGCAAGAATTGATGAAGATGGTAAATTATTAGCTGATTTGATATCTTGTCGTCATGAGAATGAAGCAATTTTATCACCTTCTGATAAAGTTCAACTAATGGATGTTTCACCAAAACAGATAGTATCAATAGCTGCTTCACTAATTCCATTCTTGGAACATGATGATGCGAATAGGGCGTTGATGGGGTCAAACATGCAAAGACAAGCTGTTCCAACATTGCGTGCTGATAAGCCTTTGGTAGGAACTGGAATGGAGAGAGTTGTTGCTTCTGATTCTGGCGTTTTGGTTGTTGCTGATCGTGGAGGAGTTGTTGATTACATTGACTCTGGAAAGATTGTTGTAAAAGTTAGTGAAAAAGAAACAAAAGCTGGTGAAACTGGTGTAGATATTTATAACCTAACAAAATATACGCGTTCTAATCAAAATACTTGTATAAATCAAAGACCTTTAGCTAAAGTTGGAGACATTGTTAAAAGAGGAGATGTTTTAGCAGATGGACCATCAACTGATAAAGGCGAATTAGCACTTGGGCAAAATATGCGAGTTGCATTTATGCCTTGGAATGGTTATAACTTTGAGGATTCAATTTTACTTTCTGATAGAGTTGCACAAGAAGATAGATTTACAACAATTCATATTGAAGAAAAACAATGTATTGCAAGAGATACTAAGTTAGGTCAAGAAGAAATTACAGCAGATATTCCAAATGTTAAAGAAAGTGCTTTGGCTAAGTTAGATGAGTCTGGAATAATTCATATTGGTGCAAAAGTTAGACCAGGGGATATTTTAGTTGGTAAAGTTACACCTAAATCTGAGCGTCCTCAATCTCCAGAAGATAAGCTTTTGAGAGCAATATTTGGTAAAAAAGCATCAGATGTTAAAGATAAATCTTTAAGATGTGGTTCTGGGACTTTTGGGACTGTTATTGATGTTCGCGTATTTACTAGAGATGGTATTGAAAAAGATGCAAGAGCATTGTCAATTGAAGCTGATGAAATTAAAAAGAAAAAATCAGATATAGATACTTACTTATCTATTTTTGAAGATGATGTTTTTGAGAGATTAGAAAAAATACTAGCTGGCTCTACAGCGAAAAAATCAGTTGGTGGAATTAAAGCGAAAGAAAAAATAACTCAAAAAGCTTTAGATTCTTTAGACCAAAATACTTGGTTTGAAATAATAACTACTACAAAAGCAACTAATGAAGCAATTGATGAGTTGAATAAATTATTAGTTACTAAAAGAAAAGAAGCGCAACAAGAATTTGAAGAGCAGAAGAGAAAAATCACACAAGGTGATAGTCTTCCTCCGGGTGTTCAAAAAATGGTTAAAGTTTATTTAGCTATTAAGCGTAGAATTCAGCCAGGTGATAAAATGGCTGGGCGACACGGAAATAAAGGTGTTGTTTCAATGATTGTTCCACAAGAGGATATGCCATTCTTAGAAGATGGAACTCCTGTTGATATTGTTCTAAATCCATTAGGTGTTCCTTCGCGAATGAATATTGGACAGGTTCTTGAAGTTCATTTGGGTTGGGCTGCCAAAGGTCTTGGTAAGAAAATAGACGATATGCTAAAAGCTAATGAAAACCTTACTAAAGTAAGAGAGTTTTTAGACAAAGTTTATAATCATGATAAAAAACGAGAAGATCTAGACTCTTTAAATGATGTGGAGATATTAGAGTTAGCAAATAACTTAAGAAATGGAGTTCCTTTATCTACACCTGTTTTTGATGGTGCTTCTGAAACTGAGTTAAGACAAATGCTTGAGCTAGCTGATTTAAATACTTCTGGTAAATCAACTCTTTATGATGGTAGAACAGGTAAAAAGTTTGACTGTGATGTAACTGTTGGTTATATGTATATGTTAAAACTTAATCACTTAATTGATGACAAAATGCACGCTAGATCAACTGGACCTTATAGTTTGGTTACTCAGCAACCGCTTGGTGGTAAAGCACAATTTGGTGGTCAGAGATTTGGGGAAATGGAAGTTTGGGCTCTTCAGGCCTATGGTGCTGCTTATACACTTCAAGAATTACTTACAGTTAAATCTGATGATGTTGAAGGTAGAGCTGCTGTTTATAAAAATATAATAGACGGCAAACTTGAAGTTAAACCAAGCATACCAGAATCATTTAATGTGCTTTTAAAAGAGGTTAATTCACTAGGAATTAGCATTGAATTAGAACAGGATAAATAGGAGATTAATAATGCAAGATTTACTAAATATATTTAAAGCAAAAGATGGTATTGATGACTTTGACAAAATTAGAATAGGGCTTTCTTCTCCTGAAGTTATAAGATCGTGGTCATTTGGTGAAGTTAGAAAACCAGAAACTATAAACTATAGGACATTTAAACCTGAAAGAGATGGCTTATTTTGTGCGAAAATATTTGGTCCAGTTAAGGATTATGAGTGTTTATGCGGAAAATATAAACGCTTAAAACACAGAGATGTAGTCTGTGAAAAATGTGGTGTTGAAGTTACTCGCTCAAAGGTGCGTCGTGAAAGAATGGGGCATATCAGCTTAGCTGCTCCTTGTGCGCATATTTGGTTTTTAAAATCACTTCCATCAAGAATTGGTTTACTTTTAGATAGACCGCTTAAAGAAATAGAAAGTGTTTTATACTTTGAGTCTTATATAGTTTTAGATGCAGGAATGACTGCATTTAAAGAAGGTCAACTTCTTTCTGAAGAAGAGTTTTTTGATGCTCAACAAGAATATGGTGATGATTTTGATGCAAGAATGGGAGCAGAAGCTATCCAATACTTGTTAAAAAATATAGATTTGGCAGTTGAAATCTCAACTATTCGTGAAGAAATGGAAGAGACAAATTCAGAAACTAAAATTAAGAAGTTTGCAAAAAGACTTAAATTACTTGAAGATTTAGAATCTTCAGATAATAAGCCTGAATGGATGATTTTGGAAGTTTTGCCAATCTTACCACCTGATTTAAGACCTTTAGTTCCTTTGGATTCTGGAAGGTTTGCAACTTCTGATTTGAATGATTTATATCGTAGGGTTATTAATAGAAACAACAGACTTCATAAATTATTAGAATTAAATGCGCCTGATATTATTCTTAAGAATGAAAAAAGAATGCTTCAAGAGTCAGTTGATTCATTATTAGATAATGGTCGTCGTGGACGCGCTGTAACTGGTGCAAATAAAAGACCACTTAAATCTCTTGCTGATATGATAAAAGGTAAGCAGGGGCGTTTCCGCCAGAATCTACTTGGAAAACGAGTAGATTATTCTGGTCGTTCTGTAATTGTGGTTGGTCCAACTCTTAAGCTTTATCAGTGTGGATTACCTAAAAAAATGGCACTAGAATTATTTAAACCATTTATCTTCTCTAAACTTATTCAGTATGGTCATGCGTCGACAGTTAAGGCGGCCAAAAATATGCTTGATAGATCTCTACCAGAGGTTTGGGATATTTTAGAAGAAGTAATTCACGAACATCCGATTTTGTTAAATCGTGCTCCAACACTTCATAGATTAGGTATTCAAGCTTTTGAACCAATTCTAATTGAAGGAAAAGCAATTCAGTTGCACCCACTTGTTTGTACTGCGTTTAATGCTGATTTTGATGGAGATCAAATGGCGGTGCATGTGCCTTTATCACTAGAAGCACAAATTGAGTCAAGAGCTTTAATGATGGCTTCAAACAATATTCTACACCCTGCAAATGGAGAGCCAGTAATAGTTCCTTCTCAAGATGTGGTGTTGGGTCTTTATTATATGACTCGTGAAAAAATCAATGCAAAAGGTGAAGGTAGGTCATTTATATCAACTCAAGAGGTTGAAAAGGCCTATGATATGGGCTTAGTTGATATTCAAGCAAAAATAGTATTTAGAGTTGAAACGGAGGGCAAACTAAAAAGAGTGGACTCAACGGTTGGTAGAGCAATTCTTAGAAATAAGTTACCAAAAGACTTAGACTTTAAGCACTTTGATAAAACGCTTAAGAAAAAACAAATCTCTGATTTGATTGATATAAGCTTTAGAGAATTAGGTTTGAAAGCAACAGTTCTTTTAGCCGATGCTTTACTTTATACAGGATTTAAATATGCAACTGATTCAGGTATTTCTATTGGAATTCAAGATATGTCAATTTCACCTAAGAAATATGATTTAGTTGAAGCTGCTGAAAAAGAAGTGAAAGAAATTCAAAATCAATATGATACAGGTTTGGTAACAAACGGTGAGAGATACAATAAAATTATTGATATTTGGTCTCAAGCAAATGATGATATTGCAAAAGATATGATGGACAAACTTAGTGTTAATGAAGTTATTGATGCAAAAGGCAAAAAAGTAAAAGAAGAATCATTTAATACAGTTTATATGATGGCTGATTCTGGGGCTAGGGGTTCTGCGGCTCAGATTAGACAGTTGGCTGGTATGCGTGGACTTATGGCAAAACCAGATGCTTCAATCATTGAAACTCCAATAACAGCCAACTTTAGAGAGGGTTTGAATGTATCTCAATACTTTACATCAACTCACGGGGCTCGTAAAGGTCTAGCTGATACAGCTCTTAAAACTGCTAACTCTGGTTACTTAACAAGAAGATTAGTTGATGTTTCTCAAGATTTGGTAATTCTAGATGATGATTGTGGAACTAAAGATGGACTTGATATGTATGCTGTTATTGAAGGTTCTGAGTTAGTTGAGTCTTTGGGAGAAAGAGTTTTAGGGAGAATTCCAGTTGAAGATATAGTTAATCCAAAAACTGATGAATTAATACTAAAAGCAAATGAGTTAATAAACGAAGATACTGTTAAAGAAATAACAGAATCAGGCTTGGATCATATTATTGTTCGTTCTGTAATAACTTGTGAAACTAGATTTGGCGCATGTGCTAAATGTTATGGTCGTGATTTGGCTCGTGGAACATTAATTAATAGAGGTGAGGCAGTAGGTGTTATTGCAGCACAATCAATTGGTGAGCCTGGAACACAGCTAACAATGAGAACATTCCATATTGGTGGAGCAGCTTCTCGTTCTGCAGCAGTTGGTAGTATTGAAGCTAAAACCTCAGGAACTGTTAAATTACATAATGTAAAAAGTGTTATTAATAAGAATAAACAGTTGGTTATAATTGCTAGGTCTGGAGAATTATCTATTATTGATTCAACAGGTTTAGAAAAAGAGCGTTATAAAATACCTTATGGTGCAATTCTATCTATAAAAGATGGTGATATAACAGAACCAGGTATGACGGTTGCAAAATGGGATCCTCATACGCACCCAATTATTTCTGAGGTTGCGGGTAAAGTTAAATTTGAAGATTTTGAAGATGGTGTAACAGTTCAAGAGGTTGTTGATGCTGACACAGGTTTATCAACATTAACAGTTATCAATCCTTCTCAAAGAATATCTTCGGCAAAAGATAGACGCCCACAGCTAAATATTGTAGATTCAAAAGGTAACCCAGTTACTTTTGCGAATTCAGATATTCCAGCAAATTACTTTTTACCAGGTGATGCAATTGTGAATTTAACTGATAGCGCAACAATAGATGTTGGTGATGTTATTGCGAGAATTCCACAAGAGTCTGGGAAAACTAGAGATATCACTGGTGGTCTTCCTAGAGTTGTTGATTTATTTGAAGCTAGAAAACCAAAAGAGCCAGCAATTCTTGCTGAGGTAACAGGTGTAGTTTCATTTGGTAAAGAAACTAAAGGAAAACAGAGATTTGTTATTACAACTGAAGATGGTGAAAGCAATGAAACTTTAATTCCTAAATGGAGACAAGTAAATGTATTTGAAGGTGAGCAAGTTACTAAAGGTGAGATTGTTGCCGAAGGAGACTTGGACTCAAGAGATATACTAAGACTTAAGGGAATGAAAGCTTTGGCCTCTTATATGACTCAAGAAATTCAAGATGTTTACCGTTTACAAGGTGTTAAAATAAATGATAAACACATTGAAGTAGTAACTAAACAAATGGTTAAAACTGTGAAAATCTTAGACTCAGGAGATACTAACTTTATAATAGGTGAGCAAATAAATAGAAGTAGAGTTCTTAAT
Source organism: Cardiobacteriales bacterium (assembly GCA_965215775.1). Taxonomy (GTDB): domain Bacteria; phylum Pseudomonadota; class Gammaproteobacteria; order Cardiobacteriales; family Ostreibacteriaceae; genus CBDCEG01. Next base: position 176,557 of record CBDCEG010000020.1, on the reverse strand, counting down.
AAGAATGATAAAATAGTTGCTAAAAATGGAAAAGCCGCAACTTTTGAGCCTGTTCTTTTAGGTATAACAAAAGCATCTCTTGCAACAGATTCATTTATATCTGCTGCATCATTCCAAGAAACTACTAGAGTATTTACTCAAGCTGCTGTTCGTGGTGCTTATGATGACTTGCGTGGTTTAAAAGAAAATGTAATTGTTGGTAGATTAATCCCTGCTGGAACTGGTCTTGCTTATCATAAAACTAGAAAAGATGATAAGAATTTAGATATGGACTTGTTTATTGATATTAAGAAAGAAGAAGATGCGAAAAAAGAAAAAGAGAGTTAATACCTAACATATAACTCTTAAAAAAGCCTTGAGTCATTTAACATTGTTATTTGGCTCAAGGCTTTTTTGTTTTTTAATTTTTAAAAAATATAGTAATTATAAATGGTTCACAAATACCACTTGAAAAGATTATTTATAATCGCATATAAATAATATAAATTTAATAATCATAAGAGAAAATAAAATGGAACAATTTAGAGGAACAACCATCTGTTCAATCAGAAGAGATGATAAAGTTGTAATAGTTGGAGATGGTCAGGTATCACTTGGAAATACTATTTTAAAAGGAAATGCTAAAAAAGTTAGGCGAATTTATAATGATAAAGTTCTTGTTGGATTTGCTGGTGGAACTGCTGATGCCTTTACATTATTTGAAAGGTTTGAGGGAAAACTTCAGCAACACAGTGGACAATTAGCAAAAGCTGCTGTTGAAATGGCAAAAGACTGGAGACAAGATCGGGCACTTAGAAAATTAGAAGCTATGATGATTGTTGCTGATACAACAGCTACTTTAATTATTTCTGGAAATGGCGATGTTATATCTTGTGAAGATGACCTTTGTGCAATTGGCTCTGGTGGAATGTTTGCTATGTCTGCTGCTAAGGCACTTTTTTATAATACTGAACTTTCTGCTAAAGAAATTGGTGAGAAAGCTTTAAATATTGCCGCTGACATCTGTGTTTATACTAATAATAACCTAACAATTGAGGAACTATAAATGTCTATAAAATCACAAATAAAATCTCCAATGACCCCAAGAGAAATAGTAGCAGAACTTAATCATCACATAGTTGGGCAAAATGATGCTAAGAAAGCTGTAGCACTTGCACTTAGAAATCGTTACCGTCGTGCAAATGTTGATGAAAGTATTCGGGATGAAGTTACCCCTAAAAATATTTTAATGATAGGTCCAACAGGTGTTGGTAAAACTGAAATAGCAAGGCGATTATCAGCTTTAGCACAAGCTCCATTTGTAAAAGTTGAAGCGACTAAATTCACAGAAGTTGGTTATGTTGGCAAAGAAGTTGACTCAATAATTCGTGAATTGGCAGATGCTGCAATAGCACTTGCAAGAGACAATGCAATTAAAAAACAGAAACCAAAAGCAAAAAGAGAAGCACTAGAGCGAGTTTTGGATAATATGCTTCCTGGAAGTGAGGGCGAAGGTTTTGGTGTTAATGAAGATAACTCAACAAGAGATAAAATCCGCCAAAAAATAATTCTTGGGGAAATGGATGATAAAGAAATTGAAATAGAACTTCCAGCTGCTCAAATAGGTGTTGAATTTATGGCTCCCCCTGGAATGGAAGATATGACAAACCAAATTCAATCTATGTTTTCTAATCTTAATTCAGATAAAACAAAAAAGAAAAAAATGAAGGTTAAAGATGCTCTTAAATCTTTGGCTGAAGTTGAGGCTGCCAAATTAATAAATGAGGAAGAAATAAAATCAAAAGCCCTTGAGAATGTTTCTAATAATGGAATAGTTTTTATAGATGAGATTGATAAAATTTGCAAAAAATCTGAAAATTCAGGTGATGTTAGTCGTGAGGGAGTTCAGCGAGATTTACTTCCTTTGATAGAGGGATGCACAGTTAGCACTAAATATGGAATGATTAAAACAGACCATATTTTGTTTATAACCTCAGGTGCTTTTCACACTGTAAAACCTAGTGATTTAATTCCAGAATTACAAGGAAGACTTCCTATTAGAGTTGAATTGCAAGCACTTACTATTGATAATTTCGTGCAAATTTTAACTGAGCCAAAAGCTTCTTTAATAGAACAATATCAAGCATTAATGGCAACGGAAAATGTAGAACTTAGTTTTACAAAAGATGCAATTAAACGAATTGCTGAAATTGCTTATAAAACAAATGAAACAGTTGAGAATATTGGAGCAAGAAGACTTTATACAGTTTTAGAAAAGCTACTAGAAGATATTTCATTTGAAGCTGGAGAGAAGCCAAAAGATAGCATAGAAATAAATGCTGACTATGTGAATAAACAGTTAAATGATATAGCCGATAATGAAGATTTAAGCAGATATATGCTTTAAAGAATTTACTAAAAATAATACAAACCTGGTTTCTAAACCGAAGTGCAACTAAATTTTATTTTTAGGTTTTAATTTGGAACTAGTTATTTTTATTTTTATTAACTAAGATAATAACATTATGAAAAAATACACACAATTAACCAGAACTGATATGACAAAAATTGAAACATTGCTTGAGGAGAATTATAATCCTTGTGAAATAGCGATAAAACTAGGCAAAAATAAGACTACAATATACCGCTGCATAAAAAATAATAAAAACGCAGAAACCTTTGTTGGTGAAGAGGCATGGGAGAAAGTTTCCAAGAGGAAATCTATTGCAAATAAGCATGTTAGGATATTACCTGATAGTATTTTAGAGAAATATATTTTGATAAAAATAGAGCAACATTGGTCGCCAGAACAAATTTCTGGAAAGTGGCGAGAGGAGGCGCAAGAATCGATTTGCCACGAGACTATTTATCAATTTGTTTATAAGTATCACCCAAAATTAGTTAAGATGTATTTCAGAAGAAAAGGTAAGAAATATCAACATAATAGAAAGGAAAAATATCAAATAAAAGATCGTAGAATGATTGATGAAAGACCGCAAAATATTGAGCTTAGAAAAGAAGTTGGACACTGGGAAGGAGACACAATTGTCGGTAAAAATCACCAAGGCGCGATAGTTACAAATGTTGAAAGAAAAAGTGGTAAATTAATTGCTTCCAAAGTGAAAAAATCAACTGCAAAAGCTATTTTAGAAGCTACAGTTAAAGATTTCAAAGACTTACCAAATGAGTTACGAATAAGCATGACATACGATAATGGCAAAGAGTTTTCTTTACACCAAGAGATTGAAAAACAAGTGAAAATGAATGTTTATTTTGCACACGCTTACTCACCTTGGGAAAGAGGAACTAATGAAAATACCAACGGTTTGCTCCGAGAATTTATTCCCAAAGGCACTGATTTTAATAATGTTTCTGATGAAGAACTTGCTTATTTTGTGGAACTTATTAATAATAGACCACGAAAACGACTAGGATTTAAAACCCCAAATGAAGTCTTTCAAGCTGAACTTGAAAAGTTGCACTTGTAGGTAGAATCTAGCAAATAAGGATAAAAAAACTATGAAACACTTAGTTATTTACGCACATTTAAATAAAGAAAGCTTTACTCAAGCAATTGTTGATAAACTGATATCAGTTTTAGAAAGTAAAGATGATGAAATTAAAACTATTGATTTATACGCAGATAAGTTTGAACCAGTTTTGGAATATCGTGATATTGAATATCAATTTATGGATAAACAACCAAGTAAAGATGTTGCTAATTATCAGGAAATGATAGCTTGGGCAGAACATATAACTATAGTTTATCCTCTGTGGTGGGCGCAAATGCCAGCTATTTTAAAAGGATTTTTTTGACCGTGTTTTTGCAAATGGATTTGCTTATAAAGTAGAGGATAAAAATGTAAAGCCACTGCTTACTGGCAAAACCGCAAAAGTCTATATAAGTATTGGAAATCCCAAGGAAGATTATCAAGGAAAATGGAATGCTTAAAGCAATGAAAGTTGCAAACGAAGAAGGGATTTTTAGATTTTGTGGAATGAAGTCTTCAAGTATATTTTTCTGTGGAATTTCAACAAGTAGTGATGATGAAAGGCAAGAGTTTTTAGATAGTATAGTTTAGACTATCAGTTTTAGTTTATATGGTTATTGATTGATTAATTATTTATTGGTTTTTTAAGTTTTTATTATAAATCCAACTATGATTTATCTCTGAATGCCCAAAATTTGCACCAATATAAACTGGAAATTTATAGTCCTTAAAGAAATCTATTAAAATATCTTTTACTTTAACATTTGGACTATCACAGTTTAGTAAATCTCCAAATATAACAGCTATTGGTTCATTGAATTTACCTGCATTTTTCATATGGGTGAGCATTCTATCTATTTTATAAGTAGGTTCTGTAACCTCCTCAATCATAATAATTTTACCATCGGTGATTACTTCGTGATTAGTTCCCAAAGAGGTTACTAGTAAAGATAAACACCCACCTGTTAGCTTTGCATTTTGGGGTAATTCTTCTTCTTTTTGCGAGCTAAGGCAATTAATTAATTCTAAATTATTAAAATTTGCACTCTTACCTTTAAATAATACTTTATAAAGGCTTTCTCTATTTGATTTACCAAACTTATCATTTCTGAGAAATTGGTTCGTTGCTAAATTTGGTGCATGGATTGAAGTTATTTTAGGATTAGTTTCAAAGTTCAAATGTAGGGTTGTTATATCACTAAATCCAATTAATAATTTATTGGTTATTTTTGTGTTATTTTGATTGATTTTAGATATGTTTTCAATAATTTTTGCACAGCCATAGCCACCTCGTGTGCAGAAAATGGCTGTTATTTCTGGATCCATTATTGCTGTTTTAAATTTCATTTTCTCTAAGCTTATCACAAGCAGAAAGGTAAAACTTAGGTTCTTTTGTATTTGGTTTATATTTGACCTCTAAATCCCAATCAGTAAGTATATTTATAGCATCTTCTATCAAATGAACTTCATTGTATTTTTGTGCAGAAGCAGGTGCTATTAATGCAACTTTATCGTTTTTTTTCAGCATATTAGAATTAATTAATTTGTTTTTGTAGAGAAACGAGCTCTTATTTTTTCTTTAAAGTTTAATTTTTTGGTTTTAACATTTAGCTTAAAATTATTTGCATTTTGCTTAGAGGTTTTATCAAAAATAACAACAGGATCCGAGCTTGTTACTAAGTTAGTTTTTGCATTATATAACATTGTTTTTGAAATTACATTAATTGGGTTTTTTGAGTTTGGGTCTTGAGTTAACTTGATATTATCCCATAATTTTATTATGTTTTTATCAGCACTTATTGAAGCGTTGTCTGATTTTGCTTTCCATTGTATTTGTTTATTTTTTGCAAAAGATTTTAGTTTTGGGTTATAGAGTTCAGTTGCTTTATCATTATTAAATTCAGCAACTTTAGAAGATTTCATTTGATATTTTAAGTTATTATTTTCATCAAAATAACTAAGAAAAACATTAGTTCCTAAAGCGATTTGTTTAGTTGGTTTTTTTGTATCAGTTAATTCAATTTCTTTACTAATATTTCGCAAAAACAAATAGCTAGCAATAACTAAGATAGAAAGACCAATGATAGTGAATATAGTTTTCATAATTTATAATTTTAATTTATTCTCTGTGTTTTTAAAGCATTTTAACAGTCCTTTTGCTTTATTTTTAGTTTCCTTAAACTCATGCTCTGCAATAGAATCGTAAACAATTCCAGCACCTGCAGAAAAAGATACTTTATCATCATAACAACAAAATGAACGAATTAAAATATTAGTATCCATCTCTCCATTATGGTTTATATAACCAATGCTACCAGTATAAGCACCACGGTAAGTTTCCTCAAGTTCGCTGATAATTTGCATACACCTTATTTTAGGAGCACCTGTAATGGTTCCGCCTGGAAACATTGCTGCAATAACATCGCTTGGACTTATATTATCTTTTATTTGCCCGCAAACATTAGAAACAATATGATGAACATACTTATAAGTCTCAATAATCATAGTTTCATCAACTTTAACTGTTCCTGCTTTGCAAACTTTTCCCAAATCATTTCTTTCTAAGTCAAGTAGCATAATATGTTCTGCTTGCTCCTTTAGGTCTGAAATAAGAGTTTTTTGCAACTCAATATCTTGTTGCTTTGTTTTGCCTCTAGGTCTTGTTCCAGCTATTGGTCTAGTTTCTAATTCATTATTTTTTAACTTAACTAATCGCTCAGGTGACGAGCTTAAAATCCAAGCAAAAGGTAAATTACAACTAGCTGAAAATGGCGCTGGATTTTGTTCTCTAAGTATTGAATATAATTCTAAATAATTTCCTTTTTTCATTTCTAAATTATATTTTCTAGAAATATTTACCTGAAAAACATCACCTTCAACAATATATTCTTTTATTTTTTCAACTGAATTTGTGAATTTATCTTTTTTATCTTGTTTTATACTAGTTTTTAGTAATTTACTTAGTATTTTTTTAGAACTTTTTTGAGCTAAGTTTATATCTTTCTCAATACTTGGAATTATATTTTTTTCACTTAAATCTGAAATAATAAAGGTTTTATTATTAAATTTATCAACAATAATAGCCGCTCCAACTTTTGCAGCATAAGCGATAGGGTAAGGAGGTTTTTCTAAATTTAAGCAACTTTCTATTTGCTGAGTAAGCTCATAACTTAGAAATATAAACCAACCACCACGAAAAGGAATGTCTTCTGGAATTTCTAAATCTTCATCTTTTTGATTTTCTTGCCAAATGTTATTAAATTTGTCTAAAAAATTAAAGTCTTCTGACTTTTCTAAAACAATGGATTTTTGTGGGCGAAGAAATAAAATATCATATCGCCCAATTTTATGGTTTTTTGCAGTTGATTCTAATAAAAAAGGATATTTATCAGGGTTAGTTTGGTGTAATTCAAAAACATTTACTGTGTAATCAAAACTAACAGCTGGCATAAGTTAAGCTTTTAGCTTTATTCACTAAATTTTTTAAATACTAAAGAGCCATTAGTTCCACCAAATCCAAAAGAATTGGAAAGAGCATATTTAATACTAAACTCTTTGTATTTATTGGCTATTAAATCAATTTTTATTCCATCATCTGGATTTTCTAAATTTATTGTTGGTGGAGCAATATTATTTTGAATTGATAAAATTGAAAATATTGCTTCAATTGCACCAGCTGCTCCTAAAGTATGCCCTGTCATTGATTTTGTAGAACTCATTTTTACTTTATCCAAACATCCATCAAATAAAGTTTGGGTTGCGTTTATTTCTGCCTTATCGCCCAAAGGAGTTGAAGTTCCGTGAGCATTAATATAATCAATATCACTAATATTTATTTTGGCATCTTTTATTGCGTTTCTCATTGCACGCATAGCACCATCACCACTTTCTGGTGGGGTTGTAATATGATGTGCATCACTGCTCATGCCAAAACCAACAATTTCTGCGTATATTTTAGCACCACGCTTTTTAGCATGTTCTAATTCTTCCAAAACAACTATTCCAGCACCGTCTGATAAGACAAAACCATCTCTTCCTTTATCCCAAGGGCGACTTGCTCCTTGCGGGCTATCATTTCTAGTTGAAAGTGCTCTTGCTGCCGCAAATCCTGCGATACCAATTGCATTTGAAGACATTTCCGCACCACCAGCAAGCATAATATCAGCATCGCCATAAGCAATCATTCTAGCGGCTTGCCCAATGCAATGTGTTCCAGAAGTGCAAGCTGTAACTGTTGATAAGGTTGGTCCTTTTATTTTGTGTCTAATTGAAATATGACCTGCTGCCATATTTATAATACTTTTAGGAACATAAAAAGGGGTTAACCTTCTAATTCCTCGATCGTGGAAAGTTTGATAACCTTCAGTAATTCCAGGTAATCCACCAATTCCAGAACCTACGATAACACCTGTTCTTTCAGTATTTTCGTCTGTTATTTCTAAGTTTGCATCTTTGATTGCTTCAGCCGCTGCAACTATTGCATACTGAATAAAGTGATCAATTTTTCGTTTATCTTTTGCATCTATAATATCTATTGAATCGTAATTTTTAATTGAACCACAAAATTTAACTGGAAGTTCACTTGTATCGTAGCTTGTAATTGTTTCTATACCACTTTTTCCAGCCAAAAGGTTTTCCCAAGTAGTTGATACATCATTTCCAACAGGAGTTAAAGCTCCCAAACCCGTTATAACAATACGCTTTTTCATAAATTCAATAAATTTTAATATTTCACAAAAAAATATTAAAAACCCTGCCCAACAAGCTATCAAATAACTTGCTAAACAAGGTTTTTAATTATTTAAGATAAGTTAGCAGAGATTTGATCTATTGCTGTTTGAACTGTTGTGATTTTTTCAGCATCTTCATCTTCAATAGTGATGTCAAATTCAGTTTCAAAGTCCATTACTAATTCAACTAAGTCTAAAGAATCAGCACCTAAATCATCAATGAAGTGAGATTCAGCTTTGATATTTGCCTCATCAGCGTCTAGTCTTTCTGCGATTAGTTTTTTTACACGATCTTCAATATTGCTCATTTAATTTTCCTCTAATTTTAATATTTTTAAATTTCATTCACTTTATAAATTCAGCTATTGCCAAAAAAAGAATGATTATGTTATTTTGCCATCATTTGAGGTAATTGCAAATAACTTTAAGATTAAATATGAAACTTTGCAGGTTTAGGGTATTTGATTTAACATTTACACTTAAATTACTAGTTTTTCTTTTTATTAAAATTAATTGGCAAAAGTTCGTATGATAAAATTGAAAGCATTATTAATGTTCCACCAATAACCTGAAAAGAAGTAGTAAGTTGCCCTAAAAAGATAGCACCAAAACAAATTGCAAAAATTGGTTCTGTTAACTCAATAAGCTGAACTGATTGACTTTTTAATATTGTTATTGCTTTAGTTGTACACCAAAACCCTCCGAGCGTAGGGAGTATAGCCAATAATAATAGGTAACTAATATTATCAAACGATGGAATACTATACCCATAAAAAGCAAAAGGAAAAAACAAATAGATAACTCCAAAAAGCAGCAAAGAAAATACTGGAACTAATCCAGATCCAATGTTTAGCCTTTTAGATAACACAATAAATAAACCATACCCCACACCTGAAATCACCGAAAATAACAGACCTATACTATTATTTAAGCTAGCTTCACCATCTACAAAAATAAAGTAAAGTCCAAGCATGGCAAATGCCATTGAAATAAATTCAGTAGCACCAACAAACCTTTTATCTAACAAAGCCTCTACAGAAAAAGTTGTAATTGTAGATGCCCCGAATAAACAAAAAACAACAACAGCAACATTTATAGACTCATAAGCAACTGTTTCAAAATGATATAGCACAAAAAATCCAAAGAATGAACAAATAGCAATACTCTTCCATTTTAGCTTCAAGTAACGAAAGACATATTTAGTTTTATTACTTAAAAATAATATTAGACCTACAATAAGTAGAGCAATGAGACATTTAAAAAATGCAACACCCTCAGGAGTTAAACCTGAATTAAAAAGCTAGATTCTACCTACAAGTGCAACTTTTCAAGTTCAGCTTGAAAGACTTCATTTGGGGTTTTAAATCCTAGTCGTTTTCGTGGTCTATTATTAATAAGTTCTACAAAATAAGCAAGGTCTTCATCAGAAACATTATTAAAATCAGTGCCTTTGGGGATAAATTCTCGGAGCAAACCGTTGGTATTTTCATTAGTTCCTCTTTCCCAAGGTGAGTAAGCGTGTGCAAAATAAACATTCATTTTTACTTGTTTTTCAATCTCTTGGTGTAAAGAAAACTCTTTGCCATTATCGTATGTCATGCTTATTCGTAACTCATTTGGTAAGTCTTTGAAATCTTTAACTGTAGCTTCTAAAATAGCTTTTGCAGTTGATTTTTTCACTTTGGAAGCAATTAATTTACCACTTTTTCTTTCAACATTTGTAACTATCGCGCCTTGGTGATTTTTACCGACAATTGTGTCTCCTTCCCAGTGTCCAACTTCTTTTCTAAGCTCAATATTTTGCGGTCTTTCATCAATCATTCTACGATCTTTTATTTGATATTTTTCCTTTCTATTATGTTGATATTTCTTACCTTTTCTTCTGAAATACATCTTAACTAATTTTGGGTGATACTTATAAACAAATTGATAAATAGTCTCGTGGCAAATCGATTCTTGCGCCTCCTCTCGCCACTTTCCAGAAATTTGTTCTGGCGACCAATGTTGCTCTATTTTTATCAAAATATATTTCTCTAAAATACTATCAGGTAATATCCTAACATGCTTATTTGCAATAGATTTCCTCTTGGAAACTTTCTCCCATGCCTCTTCACCAACAAAGGTTTCTGCGTTTTTATTATTTTTTATGCAGCGGTATATTGTAGTCTTATTTTTGCCTAGTTTTATCGCTATTTCACAAGGATTATAATTCTCCTCAAGCAATGTTTCAATTTTTGTCATATCAGTTCTGGTTAATTGTGTGTATTTTTTCATAATGTTATTATCTTAGTTAATAAAAATAAAAATAACTAGTTCCAAATTAAAACCAGAAAATAAAATTTAGTTGCACTTCGATTTAGAAACTAGGAAATATTAACACTGAGAACACCAACAGTTCCATTAAAAAGTGCAGCAAGCAGGGCAAATATTACTCCTAATGATTTAGAATTAATGTTCATTCCCATCCTCCACAACTATATTATCTTTGCCGTTATAATATTGGATAATCCAATACAAAAACAAAATATCCAAAGTCCCAGTGATAGCAAATATGGAAAAAATTGATAACCAATATAAAATTATGAATTTGACCTCATTATCTTTTAAAGTGCCGAGTCTATTTTTAATCAAGTAACTAATAAACAAGGGGGGTCTTGCTTAACATTATGAATTTCTCCATCAATGATCAGGTTTACTATATCGCTCATTTAATTTTCCTCTAATTTTAATATTTTAAAATCTCATTCATTTTATAAATTCAGCTATTGCCAAAAAAAGAATGATTATGTTATTTTGCCATCATTTGAGGTAATCGCAAATAGCTTTAAGATTAAATATGAAATCTCAATTATAAAAAAACGCTAAAGCTGTTATAATTTGCAAATTCATAATTTTATATCTATAGGAAGGGCAGAGAAAATGTTTGACAATTTAAGCGAAAAAACTACAACAAACAGGGAAATTTTTAACAGGCAAGGCAAAATTAACAGAAGCAAATATCAAAGATGCTTTAAGAGATGTGCGAATGGCACTAATTGAAGCTGATGTTGCATTATCAGTTACAAAACAAATAATTTCTGAAATTAAAGAGAAAGCAATTGGGCTTGAAGTTAGCACCAAACTTTCTCCAGGGCAGGAATTTATAAAAATAGTTCAGGCTGAACTTACAAAAGCAATGGGCGAGGAAAATAGTTCTTTACAGCTTAATGCTCAACCGCCTGCAGTGATTTTGATGGCAGGACTTCAAGGTTCTGGTAAAACAACAACAACGGCTAAACTTGCTAAATTTTTAATAAAAAAAGAAAATAAAAAAGTTGCTGTTGTTTCAGCTGATATTTACAGACCTGCAGCAATAGAACAGCTTAAAATAGTTGCAAATGAAGTTGGTGCAGAATTTATTGAAAGTAATTCTGAACAAAATCCAGTTGATATTGCAAAAAATGCTTTAGCACTTGCTAAACAAAAATCTTTAGATGTTCTTATCGTTGATACCGCTGGTAGATTGCATATTGATGATGAAATGATGACTGAAATAAAGTCAATTCATAAACAAATAAATCCAGTAGAAACTCTATTTGTAGTGGATTCAATGACAGGGCAAGATGCAGCAAACACAGCCAAAGCATTTAATGATGCACTTCCATTAACTGGTGTTATTTTGACAAAAACGGATGGTGATGCTCGTGGTGGTGCTGCTCTTTCAATTAGACAAATAACAGGCAAACCAATTAAATTCTTAGGTGTTGGTGAAAAAACTGATGCTTTAGAAGCATTTCACCCAGAAAGAGTTGCATCAAGAATTCTTGGGATGGGCGATGTTCTAAGTTTGGTTGAAGATATTCAAGATAAAGTTGATCAGAAAAAAGCAGAAAGACTTGCGAAAAAAATGCAATCAGGTGCTAAATTCAATTTAAATGATTACAAAGAGCAGTTAGAGCAAATGCAAAATTTTGACCTTAAAAAAATAATGGATAAAATGCCTGGAATGAGTGAAATCCCTCAAAGTGTTTTGGATGAAAATCTAAATAGCGAAAAGTTTAATAAAATGATAGCAATCATAAACTCAATGACCAAACAAGAAAGAAAGCAATATGAAATAATTAAAAGTTCTAGGAAAAAACGAATTTCAGCAGGAGCAGGAGTTCCAATTCCAGAAGTAAATAGAATGCTTAAGCAGTTTAAAGAAATGCAAAAACAAATGTCTGGATTTAAGTCTGGGAAAATGATGAAAATGATGAAAATGGCAGGAAAAATGCAAGGTAAGATGCCAAGTATAATGAACAAACTTAAAAGGTAATTAAATAAAAAGTTACTAAGAGCTTAATTTTATTTGATAAACTTATTATTTATTGTGTTTAACTAATTTATTTAAAATTACTAAAAGAGGAAAAAATATGAAATTCAAGAAAACATTATTAGCTGTATCAATGGCTGGTCTTTTAACTACTGGTTGTAGCTTATCTGAAAATGCAAGAACAGCGATTGGTGCTGGAGTTGGTGCAGTTGCAGGAGCAGTAATTGGACATCAAGTTAATGATAAAAACGGGCGTTATGTTGGTGCAGTTTTAGGAGCTTTAGCAGGTGGTGCGATTGGTAAATATATGGATTCTCAACAACAAAGACTTGAGAAAGCATTGGCTTCTTCAGGGATAACAGTTACTAGAGTTGACAAAAATACAATCAAACTAAATGTGCCAAACTCACTAACTTTTGCAGTTAACAAATCAAGACTTAACTCTGGCGCGCATGGTTCTTTGAACTCAATTGCTGCAGTTGTTAATAAATATAACAAAACTGCAATTCATGTTTTAGGATTTGCTGACTCAGATGGAGATTCTAACTATAACTTAGACTTATCTAAGCGTCGTTCAGAATCAGCTGGTAACTATCTAGCTAGCCAAGGTGTTGTTGCTGGTCGTATAGTTGCAACAGGATATGGAGAAACTCACCCAGTTGCTTCAAACTCAACTAGAGACGGAAAAGCACAAAACAGAAGAGTTGAAATTTATATCAAAGCAATTGAAAAAGGAAACGAGCAAGCTGCTTACGCTTCTATATATTAATAAATATCAATAGATGTAAAGTAAGAAGGGGCTATTTAGCCTCTTTTTATTTGTCTTTTTTTAAGTAAATATTTACGCTCTGTTTACTTAAGGGCTTAAAATAATTCTGCTCCAGCCATCTTTTGTAGGGCTATATTCAACCCGATTATGAAGTCGATTTGGTTGCCCTTGCCAGAACTCAAACCTTGTTGGTTTTATAATATACCCACCCCAAAAATCAGGTAGTGGAATATCTTTTCCTAAGAACTTTTGAGTAATTTGTTTAGCTTTTTGAGTTAATAAAGCTCGTGAATTTATAATTTGGCTTTGTCTTGAAACCCAAGCTCCTATTTGGCTTCCTCTTGGTCTAGACATAAAATATTTTAACGAATCTTTTTTACTGATTTTAAAGGCTTCACCCTCAATAATCATCTGTCTTTCAAGGTAATACCAAGGAAATAGCATAGAAACTTGATTGTTTTCAGCGATATCTTTAGCTTTTTGGCTGGTGTAATTTGTAAAAAAAACAAATCCTTCATCACTGAAATATTTTAATAAAACACTTCTAGTTCTAACTTTTCCTATTTTATTTGCTGTTGATAAAACAAATGCATTTGGCTCAAGCAAGTCTTTTTCTAAACTTGCTATTTCAAACCATTTGCTAAATTGAATAAAAGGATTTTCTGAGAAATTTTCTATAGTTACATCTTTATTTTTCTCAAAAGAAGTCCTTATTTTAGATATATCTTGTATTTTCATTTTTTCTAAGCATTTAAAATAGTATAATAAAGACTAATTCTACTATTTAATCACAGAAAATACATAAATTAAGAGACTATTATGGCTAAAAATATTGCAAAAAAAACAGTAAAAGGAACAATTAACACAACAAAAAAAGTTGTTAATCTATATAAACCAAGTGTTTGGCGAGCAAGTGGCTGGCCTTTTAGAGCATCTTTGATTATTTTCACTATTATTGCAATTAATATTGCTCTAATGCTTTATTGGTCTAGTGAGCCAAGCTCTTTACTTACTAAAGATGTTATAAAAAAATATACCACAAAAAATAAAGTGAATTCCAAAAAAATTGGAGTAGCTTTAACCTCAGCAACAATTGAAACACTTGATGTTTTGTTAAATAAAAAAGGTGGTTACCTTAGTAATGATATCATGCCACCAACTGTTTTAATGAATAATATTCCAGAATGGGAATTTGGCGTGCTTAGGAATTTAAGAGATTTATCAAAAATATATAGAAATAATTTCTCCAAATCTGGCTCGCAAGCAAAAGAAAATGCTAATTTAGTTAATGTAGAAAATCTTTTAAGTATAGATTCAGAAAGCTGGGCATTTCCTAGTGCGGAAGCTGAATACGGAAATGCAAAAGAAGCACTAGAAAAATATTTAGCAGGAATTATTGATAACAAAAAACAAAGCTCACAATTTTATGCAAGAGCTGATAATTTGAAACAATATTTTAGCGTTGTTTCAGTTATGCTAGGTTCATACTCTCATAATCTTTCAGCTAGTATCGGCACAACTATTGAAGACACTTCTCTAGCAGGCGATAGAAATGCAAGCAAAACCACAAAAACATCTAAAACCTCAATTGAAAAAACAACTTGGTCTAAAGTAGATAATAATTTTTATCAAGCTAGAGGCTATGCATGGGCGTTATTACAACAATTAAAAGCAATTGAGATTGATTTTGATAAAGTTTTGGAAGATAAAAATGCAAAAGCTTATATCCGCCAACTTATTAATGAGCTTGAACGAACACAGCAAAAAGTTTGGAGTCCTATAATCTTAAACGGAAATGGATTTGGATTTGTTACAAATCACTCTTTAATTATGTCTTCTTACCTTTCACGCGCTAACTCAACAATTATTGATTTAGTTCACTTATTAGAAAATGGTTAAATAAAAACTAAAATGACAAATAAAACAAATAAACAATGGGGTGGAAGATTTAGTGAATCAATGGACGAATTTATTTTAGAGTTCAATGAGTCAGTATCCTTTGACCAGAAAATGGCAATGCAAGATATAAGAGGTTCGGTTGCTCACGCAACAATGCTAGCCTCTCAAAATATAATTTCAGGCGAAGATTTTTCTAAAATCAAGCAAGGTTTAGCACAAGTTAAACAGGAGATTTTGGAAGATAAATTTGTTTGGTCAAAAGAATTAGAAGATGTTCACATGAATATTGAAGCAAGGCTTACAGATATTATAGGAATTGCGGGAAAACGCTTACACACAGGGCGTTCACGAAATGACCAAGTTGCAACAGATATTAGGCTTTATTTAAGAGATGAAATTGATAATATTGAAATTGGTTTAATAGAACTTATGGAGTCTATTATTTCTTTGGCAAAAAATCAAACAGAGACTATTATGCCAGGTTT
The DNA here is from genome assembly GCA_965215775.1 of Cardiobacteriales bacterium. Classification (GTDB taxonomy): domain Bacteria; phylum Pseudomonadota; class Gammaproteobacteria; order Cardiobacteriales; family Ostreibacteriaceae; genus CBDCEG01. The sequence continues at coordinate 160,910 of CBDCEG010000020.1, read as the reverse complement.
TACACATTTACAATCTGCACAACCAGTTACTTTTGGGCATCATTTACTTGCATGGTTTGAAATGATTAAAAGGGATTATTCACGATTATTAGATTGTAGAAATCGCCTAAATCAATCTCCTCTTGGGGCGGCAGCACTTGCTGGAACAACTTATAATATTGATAGAGAGCAAACTGCGAATTTACTTGATTTTGACAAACCTTGTGCGAATTCACTTGATGCAGTTTCTGACCGTGATTTTGCAATTGAATTCTGTAGTGTTAGTGCAATACTTGCGATGCATTTATCACGAATTGCGGAGGAAATTATAATTTGGAACTCAACCCAATTTGATTTTGTTGAGTTACCTGATAGGTTTTGCACAGGTTCTTCAATAATGCCACAAAAGAAAAACCCAGATATTGCCGAATTAGTTCGTGGTAAAACTGGGCGAGTTTTTGGTAATTTATTTACAATGCTTACAATTATGAAATCACAGCCTCTCGCTTATAACAAAGATAATCAAGAAGATAAAGAGCCTTTATTTGATACAATTAACACAACTATAAATTGCTTAAGATCTTTTGCTCAAATGATAAAACATATTGAGCCTAAAAAAGAAATTATGCACAAAACTGCAAAAGATGGTTTTGCAACTGCAACTGATTTGGCTGATTATTTGGTTAAAAAAGGAATTGCATTTAGAGACGCACACGAAGTTGTTGGAAAAACTGTTGCTCTTGCAATTGAAAAAGGTTGTAGTTTAGACGAGCTGGAACTTTTGGATTTACAACGCTTTAGTAATATTATTGAAGACGATGTTTTTGAAATTCTAACTGTTGAAGGGTCTGTAAATTCACGCAATCATTTTGGTGCAACAGCTCCAAAGCAAGTTAAACTTGCAGTTATTGATGCAGAAAATTTTATAACAAGTTTAAAGGTGAAATAAATGTCTAATTCTGTAAGTCAATATAAAGGATTTATATTTGTTTTTATAATGTCCTTATCTTGGGCATTTAATGTTGTAATCGCAGGGTATTCAATTACAAATTTAGGTGTGAATGCTTATTTGTATGGTGCTCAAACATTAATTACAGCTGCTATTTTGATGGGTGTTTATATTATATTTAAAAATAATACTTCAGAAAAAAAGGTAATATTCACAAAGTCAGATATTATTTGGATGTTATTACTTGGGCTTTTTGCAAATGGAGTTGGTAACCTTTTTACACTAAAAGGAATTGCACATTCTGCTAATAACTATGCTTTTTTAATAAAAACTTCTATTGTTTTTAGCATAGTTTTAGAAATTATTCTTAAGCAACAAAAGGCTAATATTGTTAAATTCATAGTTTCTGGGTTTTTGTTACTTGGAGCTTATATTATGAGTACTGATGGGAAATTAATATTACCAAACAAGTATGATTTATATACGATTATTTCAGCAGCGTTTTTTGGGTTCACTATTGTTTTGTCTAAAACAGTAAACACTAGAAATTCACCAGAGTATATGTCTTTTTATAGAGCTTTGGCTGGTGGATTATTTTTACTTGTTGCCGCAATATTTCTAAAAATAGATGTTTTTGTTATTAAAAACTTACAGTGGGGAATTTTTGGTGGGTTTTTAGTTTTTATACTTTTCCTTTCTATGTTTAAAGCCTTAGAAATCAAAGAAGCAAGTTATGTTTCAATGGTTTCACTAATGTTTTCTCCTATGGTTTTACTAATTTCGTATATTGCTTTTGGAAAAACTATTTCAATATGGCAACTACTTGGTGGATTTATCGTTCTTGCATCTATAGTTGCTTTAGAAATTCATTCAAAATACGCTAGAAACAAAGGAATTAACTAATGGATATTGTTATAAATATTGGTAATTCTAGCATTCGCTTTGGATTTTTCAAAAATGATAAATGTAAATGTTCTTGGATAATTAATTCAAAAATTGAACGAACAAATGATGAATTAATATCTACAATCAAAAGGCAATATAAACAGCACAAACTAAACTCAGAAAAGTTAAAATCAGTCAAAAACATATTTATTGGCTCAGTTGTTCCAAATCTTACAAATCAAGTTTGTAGAACTTTAGAAAAGATACATAAAATCAAACCTATAATAATTGATAGAAATACAAGTTCTTTGGTAAAACATAACTCTAATGAGCTAGGAACTGATTTATATGCAAACTTAGTTGGTGCTTATGAAATAAACAAAAAGCAAAGCTTAATAATTGATTTTGGCACAGCTTTAACTATTTCAGCAGTTGATAATAACGGAAAAATACTTGGCGTAACAATTACTGCTGGTGTAAATACATCTTTACAAGCTCTAATAAAAAATACTTCATTACTTCCAGATATTGAGCTGATACCACCCCAAAAAGTACTTGGTTTAGATACGATTTCTTGCATTCAATCTGGAATAATTTATGGCTACTTAGCTATGGTTGAAGGCTTAATTGATAGAATTAAAAAAGAAATTGGAGCTGATACTTTTGTTATTGCAACTGGTGGGCTTTGTCATATTTTTGAAAGTTTAACAGACAAAATTGATAAAACGGACAAACTACATACAATCAAAGGTTTATATATTCTTGGAAGAAATCAAACCAAATAAATCAACAACACTAACATTTTAAAAATATGAAACAAGACTACCAATCAATAGTAGAAAGAGTTATAAACAAACAAAAAGATATAACAGACACTGGCAAAATAGCAACCTACATTCCAGAATTAGGCAATGTAAATCCTGAAAAATTAGGTATTCACTTGGTAACAGTTGATAAAAAACATTTTTTTGCAGGAGATTCTAAAGAAAAATTCTCAATTCAAAGTATTTCTAAAGTATTTTCTTTAACTCTTGCTTTTAAAATAGAAGGTAAAGAATTATGGAAAAGAGTTGGTGTTGACCCATCAGGAACTGCATTTAACTCACTTATACAGCTAGAAGTTGAAAAAGGAATTCCACGAAACCCTTTTATAAATGCTGGAGCTATTGTCATTTGCGATATCTTAACTAGTCATTTTAAAAATCCAAAAAAAGAATTGATTGAATTTATTAGAAATATATCAGGAAATAAAAATATAAACTACAACCCAAAAGTAGTTGCCTCAGAAAAACATACCAGTTATAGAAACCGCGCACTTATTAACTTAATGAAAGATTTTGGGAATATTAATAATAAAATTGAAACTGTTTTAGACTTATATTTTAACCTTTGCTCTATTGAAATGAGCTGTGAAGAGTTGGCTGATTCATTCTTATTCTTAGCTTCTAACGGAGAAAACCCATTTACAGGTGAGAAAGTAATAAGCTCAAGTAAAACCAAAAGAATAAACTCAATAATGCAACTATGTGGACTTTATGATGAAGCTGGCGAGTTCTCTTTTGAAGTTGGTCTTCCAGGGAAAAGTGGCGTTGGGGGAGGAATTGTCGCCATCCACCCAAGTAAATATAGCGTTGCTGTTTGGAGTCCAAAACTAAACCCAAAAGGTAACTCTTTTAGAGGAATGAAAATGCTGGAATCACTAACAACTAAAACTGAGTCTTCTATTTTTTAGGTTTTGACTGGTAGTTATAAAAAAGTTTGAAGCTTTGAAGTGGTTCAGTTTTATGGGACAGATTTTTAGCCTATAATACACTTTTAAGAGGAAAAAATTATGTCAAAAATTAACAAACAAAGAAAAACTTGGACTGTAGAGCAAAAGCTTGATTATGCAAAGCTTATGGTGCAGGAAAATCAGCTGTTGCGCGTTGGAAAAAACAATATATTGATGAATTAGGTGGGGAAACTCCAGATGGCAAAAGAGCGTTGACGGCTCAGCAGCAGGAAATTCAAGACCTTAGGAAACAGCTTTGGAGGGCAAAAAGAGACAATGAAATTTTAAAAAAGGCTGCTGCCATTTTTATTCAAAAAAACTAAAAACTGAAGTTATTATGAAAATAAAAATGGCAAATAAAAATTACTCAATAACTGAATTATGCACTGCTTATGGGGTTCCTAAAAATACATTTTATAAAAAGACTAACACTAGGAAAATTAATAGAAAATCTTCTGAAATAATATCTTTATTAAAGAAAATTTCTATAGAAACAAAACACAGTTATGGGAAAAGAAGAATGCAAAAAGAACTCCAACTTTACGGTATTAAGATTGGTATTTTTAAAGTAGCTTCATTGATGAAACTTGCTAATATTCAAGCAATTACACCAAGAAAAAAACACTATTACCCCAAAGAACGAGTGTCTAAAATTATTTCTGATAATATTTTAAATAGAGAATTTAATCAAAAAACACCAAATACACATTGGGTTGGCGATATAACTTATATCCGAAATCATCAAGGCTGGAGCTATTTAGCGACGGTTCTTGACCTTGCAACAAAAGAAATTGTGGGCTGGAGTTTGTCGCAAAAACCGAATGCAAAACTTGCAAAAAAAGCACTTCAAAACGCAATTAGAAGAAAACATCCAGATACAAGCAAATTATTATTTCACTCAGATCGTGGCGTGCAATATACGTCTAATTTATTTGTTGATTTTTGTGTAAATTTGCATATAACAAAGAGTGTTAGCAGAAAAGGAAACTGTTGGGATAATGCTGTAATGGAAAGGTTTTTTAGGAGTCTAAAGTCTGAAAGATTAAATTATTTAAGTTTTAAAAGTCATCAAGAAGTTACTGAAGAAGTAGATAGTTATATATATTTTTATAATTATAAGAGGTTAAATTCCGCAATAAATTACATGACACCAAATGAAAAATTTAATAGAATGATAAATGTCGCTTAAAAAGTGTTCCATAAAATTAGACCATTACAATTGGGCTGTTTTCCAGGGAAACTAAAACTGATTGTTTTTGAAAAACTAGGCAAACCAATAATAGATAATTCAATTGATAAAACCGATATTGCTTAGAGCAATAAATTCTAAAATTAGTTAGGTTTTTGTATTGTTTTTCAAATATTATTTTCTTCTCTTATGGTTAATTTTGCTAAACAATATTCCTCTTCGCTCCAAAAATAAACACTTTTAATAACTTGCCCTAAAAATTAAAATATATTTTCATATCTATTATTTACATAAAATTAGACCATTACATATCTTATCTTTTGAACCCGCCAGTATGAGAAGTTTTTGATTTTCCTCCTTTTTAACCTCTGGTAAAACTTAATTTTCAATAAATGGATAAGCTGAATTTAATTTGCCTTTTTTATCAAAGTAATAATATGTTCTATCTCAAAAAAATATTTGCAAAATCTTCATGATTTATTTCAAACTATCTCACAGCAATGATTACTTTTTTGCTTGATTTTCTGTAAATTCAAACTCATTGCTCAATTAATTCCAAAGTTGTCCAAATTGGCAGGTGGTCAGAGACCTTTCCCCAAATGACATCATCATTAACTTTTTGAGTTGGTGAGGGTATAGTTAATTCTAAAACTCTCCATTTTTGAGCATTACTAACCCAAATATAATCTATTTTGCGATCTGGATTCCAAGCAGGTGCTGTATAATTTAGATTTTTATCTATATCACTAAAATATTTTTTCATTACAATATTGCTAGGCATTTCTGGAGTTGCATTAAAATCTCCCATAATAATTGGTATCGCATAAGGAACACGATAAGGAGTGAATGTTTTAGTTATTTTGGTTGTTTGAGCAATTTTTAATGCATTTTGATCTCCATAAGTTATATGAGTTACAACTGCTAAAATTGGTGCTGGCATACCAGGTATTTCTATAAATGCACTTCCTGCTTTTCTTACTTCTATATTCTTAGCAGTTTGTAATTTATTTATATCCTTATTATTTGGTAGAGTTAAGTCTTTATAAAGTTTCATAGGATATTTTGAGAGTAATGCAATTCCATATTCACCACCATCAAAATCAATTGTTTTAAAAAATAAATAATTCATTTTTGTTTTTTTCTGCAATATATTTTGCTTGATCAATTGGTATTGGACTTCCTTTTTTACTAAAATTCATTGCTGAGCGATTTGTTTTATTATCAACTTCTTGTAATCCAATAATATCCGCATCAATCTTTTTTATTGCAGCAACTATATTTTGCATTGATTTTGCACGAGAAGCTTGAATGTTAAAACTTGCGATTTTTACTTGAGGTTTACCTTTTACTAAACCACTGTATAAAGTTTTATTATCTTTTTCTGCCTGTGCTAAACCTATAAAATTTATTAAAAGCATTAGAGTAAAGAATTTCACTTTTTGCATTTTGACCCTCTTTTGAAGTTTGATATATTAAGAAATAAGTTTATATGTTTTCTAACATAACTTTCACCATTAAATTATATACCTTTAAAATATTTAAACTAATCAAAACAAAAACCCCTTACTATTTCTAGCAAGGGGTTTTAAATAATTTACTTTATTTATAACAAAACATCTTAAGTTCAAATGTAATTCTTACAAAGAACAAAATAAAAAGCTAACTTAAAAAAGATAGCTTTAGATATTTTAGAATAAATAATATTATCTTTTTGAGAACTGAACTGCTCTACGAGCTTTTCTAAGTCCAACTTTCTTACGCTCAACTTTTCTTGCATCACGAGTAAGGAAGCCGTTAGATTTCATAGCTTTTTTATGATTCTCGTTATATTTAACAAGAACTCTAGCAATGCCATGTCTAATTGCACCTGATTGACCTGTGCTTCCACCACCTTTTACAGTAATGAAAAGATCAACATTGTTAGTTTCTTCAGAAGCTTCAAGTGGCTGTCTTACAACCATACAAGCAGTTTCTCTTGAGAAATAAGTATCTAATGGTTTATCATTAACCATAATTTTACCTTCGCCTTTTTTCAAAAAGACACGAGCTGCAGATGATTTTCTACGACCTGTTGCGTAATATTGTTCCATTTAATTTACCTTTTATATTTCTAATACTTTAGGTTGCTGAGCTGTATGTGTATGCTCAGTTCCTGCAAATACTTTTAATTTTTTAAACATAGCTCTTCCTAATGGGTTTTTAGGAAGCATTCCCTTAACTGCCGTTTCTATTACTCTTTCTGGGTATTTTTCAAGTCTTTCTTTTAAAGTTTCAGACTTTAAGTTACCAATATATCCAGTATGTTTGTAATATACTTTTTTATTAAGTTTATCACCTGTTGTGTGAATTTTCTCAGCGTTTATAATAACGATGTAATCGCCTGTATCAACATGTGGAGTATAAATTGGCTTATGTTTGCCACGCAATCTGCGAGCAATTTCTGTAGCTAAACGGCCAAGTGTTTTACCATCGGCATCTATAATATACCAGTCTCTTTTTACTTCTTCTGGTTTTGCACTAAATGTTTTCATCTAAAGTTATCCTTTTGTTTAAAAATTAAAATCAAGAAGCGAATTCTAGCAAAAATACAACCAATAAGCCAATCATTATTTTAAAATAGTGAAAAAAAAGTATATAAAATCCTTTAAATAAGCAAAAAGATTTTAAAATTAGTTATAATTACTCGCTTTAAAATTAGAAATATAACACAAACAGGCTAATAAATTATGAAAACCCAACAAATTAGACAAACTTTTTTAGATTATTTTGCAGAAAAGGGGCATAAAATTGTTCCAAGCTCATCGCTTATTCCAGGAAATGACAAAACTTTATTATTTACAAATGCAGGAATGGTGCAATTTAAAGATATATTTTTAGGCATTGAAAAGAAAAATTTCACAAAAGCGACAACTTCACAAAAGTGCGTTAGAGCTGGTGGTAAACATAATGATTTAGAAAATGTAGGTTATACGGCAAGACATCATACATTTTTTGAAATGTTGGGTAATTTTTCATTTGGTGATTATTTCAAAGAAGAAGCAATAAGTTACTGCTGGGAATTACTTACTGAAAAATTAAATTACCGAAAGAAAAATTATGGGTTACAGTTTTTGAAGATGACGACGAAGCATATGATATTTGGGCAAACCAAATCGGAGTTCCAAAAGATAGGATTTCAAGAATTGGAGCAAAAGATAATTTTTGGCAAATGGGTGATGCAGGACCTTGCGGACCTTGTACTGAGATTTTTTATGACCATGGAGAGCATATTTGGGGAGGACCCCCTGGAACTCCAGATGAAGATGGGGATAGATTTATAGAAATATGGAATTTGGTTTTTATGCAATATAATCGCCAGCCTGATGGAGAGTTATTACCTCTTCCAAAACCCTCTGTTGATACAGGAATGGGCTTAGAAAGAATTGCTGCAATTTTACAAGGTGTACATTCAAATTATGAAATTGATATTTTTGTAAACTTAATTAAATCTGCAGCAAAACTAACAAATACAGATAACTTAGAAGATAACTCATTAAAAGTAATTGCTGATCATATTCGTTCTGTTACTTTTATGCTTTCTGATGGAGTAATTCCATCAAATGAAGGTAGAGGATATGTGCTTCGTCGTATTATTCGTCGAGCAATTCGTCATGGTTATAAATTAAATCAAAAAGAGTTGTTTTTCTACAAATTAGTTAGCACACTTGTTCAAGAGATGGGCGAAGCTTACCCAAATATTAAAAATAATCAGGCAAAATTAGAGGAACAAATAAAGTTAGAAGAGGAAAGATTTGCAAAAACTTTAGAAGATGGAATGAATTTGTTAGAAGCGGACTTAAAAAATATAACAAACAATACTATTTCAGGAGAAACACTATTTAAACTATATGATACTTATGGATTTCCTGTTGATTTAACAGCTGATATTGCTAGAGAAAGGGAGCTAAAAGTTGATTTGGACGGTTATAATAAATGTATGCAAGAGCAACGGAAAAATTCTCAAAAAGGTGGTAGCTTTAAAACAAAAGCACTATTACCAACTGATAATAATACAAAGTTTTTAGGTTATGAAAAAACCGAATTTAAAGCAGAAATATTAGAAATATTTATAGAAACTAAATCAGTTGAATCACTCAAACCTAAAGAGAATGCAATTATTATTTTAGACCAAACTCCTTTTTATGGAGAGTCTGGTGGACAAGTTGGAGATACTGGTTTTATTAGAACTATGACTGCTGAATTCATTGTTACCGATACCCAAAAACAAGGAAATACAATTTTACACATTGGTTATTTAAAATCAGGCGAGCTTAGTTGTAAAGAAAATCCTTGTGTAGAAATAAATACTATAAAACGCGATGATATAAAACGAAATCATTCAGCAACACATTTGCTACATTCAGCTCTTAGAGAAATTCTTGGAAACACCGTTGAGCAAAAAGGTTCTTTAGTTACACAAAGTAAGTTACGATTTGATTTTACTTATGATAAACCACTAACAAAGGAAGAGCTGGAGAAAGTTGAGCTTCTTGCAAATAATGAAATTTTGGCAAATCATACTGTTATTGCTGAAAATATGACCCAAGAACAAGCAATGGAAAAAGGTGCTATGGCTCTATTTGGTGAGAAATATGGAGATGTCGTTCGTGTTTTAACAATGGGTGATAAATCAGTTGAACTATGTGGAGGAACTCATATTTTGGCTACTGGAAGCATTGGTCAAATTATAATAACTAGTGAATCTGGAGTGGCAGCTGGTGTTAGAAGAATAGAAGCTGTAACTGGGTTAGAGGCAATTTCTTACCGAAAAGAAAAGCAAGCAATTATTGATAGATGTATGAATTCAATAAAAGCAAACCCTGCTAATTTTGAAAATAAAATTGCCCAATTATTGGAAACACAAAAAGATTTGCAAAAACAAATAAAAACACTTAGAGAAACAGATATACCACATAAATCTCACTTTGAAGCAGATGTTGATGAGGTTAATGGAATTAGCTTTTTAACAAGCAAAGTTGAAGGATATAATTCTAACGAATTAAGAGACTTAGCCGATAAAATGCGAGACCAAAATAACTTAGATATTGTTCTTTTAGCAACCGAAGAAGATAATAAAGTAAAGCTAGTTATAACAGTTTCCAAACAAAGTGTTGGTAAATTACACGCAGGTAAAATAATAGCTCAAATAGCTCAAATAGTTGATGGACGAGGCGGAGGAAGACCTGATTTTGCACAAGCTGGCGGAAATGATATTAGTAAAATAGATGAAGCTTTGCATTCTTTGGCTGATATATTGAAAGGTTAGTTTTAGCCTGATTTAGAAGCTTAACTGATAAGTTGTAGATAAAATAGTTTAAAAAAAAACAAAAAAACTAAAAATAAATAGTAAGAAATATAACCAGAAAGCTTTTTATGTTTTATAATGAATAGTTAAACATTTATTACTAAAACATTTAGGAGAATTCAAATGAGTGATTATAAGCAACTAAAGGAATCTACAGCACTTTCAGCAGGTAGTTCTAGTTTTATTGAGAGTATTTACGAAGATTATCTTGAGGATAAAAATTCTGTTTCCCAGCATTGGCAAGATTATTTTCTAAAAATGGGAGATGAAAACGACAAACCTCGGTTAGCAATTCAAGAGAAATTTGGAATTTTAGCAAAACTACCAAAAACTGCTTTGGGTGGGAATTCTTCGAATTCAAAACAATCAGCTGTTGATGCTTTAATTGCAGCTTACCATGATTCTGGGCATAGAGCTGCAGACATTGATCCTCTTAAATATCGTGATAAAAGTGTAGTTTCTGATTTAGAGCTTAGTTATCACGGACTTAGTAATTCTGATTTAGAAGATACTTTTGATGTTGGTGTTTCAAAAAACCAAAAATCAACAAATGAAATTAAAAGATATTATTAGTTTCTTACAAGATGTTTACACTGGCTCAATAGGTATTGAAGTCAATCATATTCACAAAGTTGAAGAAAAAAGATGGATTCAAGATAGGTTAGAAAGTTTAGCTAATAAACTAAAAGTAAGCAAAGAAGAGCAAAAGGAAATTTTGCATAACTTGGTTCGTGCAGAGGGCTTGGAAAGATATCTTCACACTCGTTATGTTGGGCAGAAAAGATTTTCACTTGAAGGTGGGGAGTCACTAATTCCAATGCTTGATGGACTTATTCAACAGCTTGGAACTAACGGAACTAAAGAGGTTGTTATTGGAATGGCTCATCGTGGTCGTTTGAATGTTTTGATAAATATTTTGGGAAAACTTCCTGCTGATTTGTTTGATGAATTTGAAGGTAAAACTGCAGTTGAAGAAACTCCAGGAGATGTTAAATATCACTTAGGTTTTGCATCTGATGTTGAAACGGCTGGTGGTAATGTTCACTTGGCTCTTGCGTTTAACCCGTCTCATTTAGAAATTGTAAATCCTGTAATCCAAGGCTCAGTTAGAGCTAGAATGGAAAGGTTAAAAGGTGTTGGATCTGGTTCAGTTATGGATGCCGCTCACAAAGTTGTTCCAATTCAAATTCACGGTGATGCAGCTTTTGCAAACCAAGGGGTAATCCAAGAAACGCTACAATTATCACAAGTTCAAGGTTATAGAGTTGGCGGAACTGTGCATATTATAATTAATAATCAAGTTGGTTTTACTACTTCTAACTTGCTTGATGCAAGATCATCACTTTATTGTTCTGATCCAGCAAAAATAATCCAAGCTCCGGGTTTTACATATTAATGGCGATGACCCAGAAGCTGTTGTTGCTGCCGCTAAAATTGCTGCAGATTATGTTTATAAATTTGGAAGAGATATTGTTTTGGATTTAGTTTGTTATAGAAGATTAGGGCATAATGAAGCTGATGAACCTGCTATTACTCAGCCATTAATGTATCAAAATATTCGTTCTCGTAAAACAACTTTGGAATTATATGCAGAACGATTAGTTGCAAAATCATTAGTAACAAATGATGATGTAAATACTATCAAAAATGACTATAAATCAAAAACTTGAAGCAGGAGTAAGTGTTGCAAAACCAGTTCCTGCAGTTGAAGAAAATCCTTTGGCAAAATTATGGGATAATTTTTTGGTTGTTGATTGGGAAAAAACCAGTAGATACAACTATATCAAAAGAAAAAATAGAAGATCTTTCTAAAAAAATATTCACACCACCAGAAGGATTTAACCTGCATAGAATAGTTTCAAAACTATACGATGCAAGATTACAAATGGGAGCTGGAAAGGCTAATTATGACTGGGGTTTTGCTGAAAACTTAGCATATGCAAGTTTGGTTGATGAAGGCTTTGCTATTCGCTTATCAGGTGAAGATTGTGGGCGTGGAACATTTGCACACAGACACGCAGTAATTCATGATGCAAAAACAGGTGAAAGATATCGTCCAATTTGGAAATTTGAAAAAAGATCAACTTTCTGCAAGAGTTATTGATTCAACTTTATCTGAAGAAGCTGTTCTTGGTTTTGAGTTTGGTTTTTCAACTGCAGAACCTTATTCACTTACAATTTGGGAAGCTCAATTTGGAGATTTTGCAAATGGAGCTCAGGTTTTATTTGACCAATTTATTACTTCAGGAGAAGCTAAATGGAACCGTTTCTCAGGTTTAGTTGTAATGCTTCCGCATGGTTATGAAGGGCAAGGACCTGAGCATTCATCTGGGCGACTTGAACGAATGTTACAGCTTTGTGCAAATAATAATATACGAGTTTGTGTTCCAACAACACCTGCGCAAACATTTCATATGTTACGAAGACAGGTTAAACAAACATTTAGAAAACCACTAATTATTATGACTCCAAAATCATTATTGCGTCATAAATTAGCAGTTAATTCAATTAGTGATATGACTGATAAAGGCTTCCAGGTAATTATTCCAGAATTTGATGAAATTGATAATAATTCAGTTGATAGAATTGTATTTTGTTCTGGTAAAGTTTATTACGACTTACTTGAAGAACGCCGTAATAAAAAGCAAGGGAATGTTGCTATTATCCGTATTGAAGAGCTTTATCCTTTCCCTAAAGAAAGGTTTGCTGAAGAAGTTCTTAAATATCCAAATGCAAAAGAAATTGTTTGGACTCAAGAGGAACACAAAAACCAAGGTGCTTGGACTTATGTATTCTTCAAATTAACAGAACATAACCCAACAAGCTTACCAATTAAATATATTGGGAGAGATGAATCATCATCTCCAGCAGTTGGTTATGCAAGCATTCACAAGAAACAACAGGAAAAACTTATTAACGAAACTCTTGATGTTTAAACTTAAGTTACTATTATGTTTTAGTTAAATTTAATTAAAACTAAGTAATAAAAAAGGTAGGCTATTTTCATAGCCTACCTTTTTTATTTGAAATGATTTTAGTTATTGTTTTTTTGCTCCGAAAGATGCAATTACATCAATACTAGGATTATTATAAACGCCACCTAATTCTTCTGCTTTGGAACCATAAAATGCCCCTTTAAAATAATTAAAGCCTAGAGTTCCTACTGATGTGTTAAAGCTACTTCCATGAATTTTTCCCTTAAGGTCAGATTTAAATGAGATATGGTTATTTGCAGGAATATCCCCAGTTATAGTTTTGTTTCCAAAATCAACATTAAATGTAATTTTTCCATTACCTACTGTTTTAAAGTCTTCAGGTAAAACTGTTGATGCTGAAACATAATCTCCTTTATATATAAGTTTACCACTGTTAGGTATATCTTTGGTTACATAGCCACGTGAGAAGCCAATAAGAGTAGTTAGGAATCCACCAATGGGAACTTGAATAATGCCAAATTTAGAAAGAGAGTAATTTTTTCCACTGATAATTCTTTGCTCTTTTATCCCATTATCTATTTTAAAAAAACCATCTGTGTTAAATCCTTTCGGAATAAGGGTTATTTTTTGTCCTTTTATTCCTCCTTTTGGGTTTGAAGTAAATAAAATATTTATATCATCATTCTGTTGATAATATCCAAGCATAGGATCATTAGTTGCTATTAAATCTAAGCTTAACTCTTTTGGTTTTGTTGTAGCAATTGGCTTTTTAATAGGAGCTGTAAGTACAGGATTCTTAGTTGGGGTTGGTTTCTTCGTTATTGGTGTTGCTGTAGTTGGTTTCTTCGTTATTGGTGTTGCTGTAGTTGGTTTCTTCGTTATTGGAGTTTTTGTTGTTGAAATGCTACTTCCTTTAGAAGAAGAGCTTCCGCCACCACCACAAGCGATTAATGATACTGCGATTGTTGTTAGTAAAACTTTATTTGTTGTTTTCATAATATTATATTCTCTTATAATTAAAAAAATTATGCAAGATTTCTGCATTTCTGCATTTCTGCATTTCTGCATTTCTGCATTTCTGCATTTCTGCATTTCTGCATTTACATATTTTCGCATAGATATAATTTCCTAGCAAGAATTGAATAGTATTAGTTGTAAACATAGTTATTAAAAGACCTAGTTTCAAAAATCTACTTTCCCTTAGGAATTTCTATTTTATAGTTTCTATCAAGTTCAACTAATTTGTTATTGATTTCAACTAGTAAAAAACCATTTTCAGAAATGCCTTTAGCGGTTGTAGTTATGGAGTTGTTGTTATAGTTTTGAAAAATTATTTTTTTATTATAAAGCATATCAAATTTAGCAAAAAAGCTAAGATTGATTTGTTGATGTTGAATGAAATTATTCCAATTTAAATATAAATCATTTGCTATTTCAGTTATTAAAGTATCTTTTTGAGCGTTTTTTGGTAAGTCTGTTTTGTAATTTGTTTGTTGATAGTCACTTGTTATATTGTTTGGTTTGGAGAGGTTTATTCCAATTCCTGTAACAACCTTTGAATTATTTTTCCCAATATTAGTTTCTACTAGAATTCCTGCAAACTTTGCATAACTTTGTTTATTTTCAATAAATAAATCATTAGGCCATTTTATTTTTATCTGCTGTTTGCTATATTTTTTAAGAGTTTTGGTTATTGAAATTGCAACGATTATCTGCCACTTTGGTAATTGTTTTAGAAATTCTGGAGTATTTTTGAACAGAAATGATATTGAGAAAATTATATCTGATTTATTACTATTCCAAGTATTTTGGGATTGTCCTCTACCGTTTGTTTGGTTATTTGTAACTATTAGTTGAGGAAAATCAGCCTTAGAGTTAAGTAGATAAGTATTAGTTGAATCTACTTGCTCTAAGAACTGATATGATATTTCTTTGTTAAGTTTTATGGCTTTAAGAATTTTCTTCTAGTTTCAAAACTTCTTCTTTTGCAGGAAGAACCTCTCCAGAAATACTTTCACTTTTATTCACAAAACTACTAAAGTTAATCGCTGCTTTGTAAGAGTGAAGGGCAGCTTCTTTTTTATCAAGAGCTTCATAAATAGCACCTAATAAAGTAAAAGCTTCTGCTTCTGGTTTTGCTTTTAGGGAAGTTTTTGCATAAGCTTTTGCTTCTTCAAAGTTTCCAGATTGAAATGAAAATTTAGATGCTGCATAATTTAATCCAGCACTATCTGGTTGAGAGTTCAGCCACCTTTTAACACTCTTAAGTTTTTCTACAGGAGAACCATCTTCTATTTGTGAGTAAGCACTTATTAAAGTAGAAGAGTAGTTTTTTGAAATTGCTTTAGTTATTAATTTTTCAGAAGCTGATTGCTCACCGCTATTCAATAAAGCACTTGCATAACTAAGTATTATATTGTCCTCTTGCTTCATTGGTTTGGTTAATGAGTCCCAAATTCTTTGCTTAACATTCATATCCAAATCTTTTTCAAGAAAAGTCATATTTGCAATTTCTAAGCTTTTTTCATAGAAGTCCTTTTTAGAAAGTTGTTTCTTTGCTGAAGATAAACCATCAAAAGCATCTGCAAAGTTATGTAATTCAATGTTAGCTTGAATTTTTATATTTAAAACTTGTAAATTAGAAGAATGCTCGGTTGTATCAAATTTACTCATTAATTTAAGTGCTTTCTCAGGCTTATCTTGATCCAAATTAATTCTAGCTTCAGTAAGTGAAGATGCGATAGTATCAATTCCATCAAGTTTTAAGTGTCTAGCTTGTAATAAATATTTATCTCTTCTATCATTAGCACCTTGATTTTGAGCCGCTATTGCAGCCGTTGATAAAAATAAGCTTGAGTCTCCTCCTGCAGATTCACTATATTTTGAACCTTTAATAAGTATAGACTCTGCTCTTTTCCAGTGTCCTTTACCCATTGCAAGCATTCCTTTTTGTAGTAATGAATTTGCTCTGTATGATTTTCTATTTTTGCGATATTTTTTAAATTTACCAGGAATTGTTACAACCCACCATAAAACTCTAAATAAAATTAAAGTAACGACAATGAAAAGAAATAAAGATAAAGCAAAAAACCAAAAGCTTGTGCTAATGTCTGGGTAACCTTTCAGACTAATGCTGATTACTCCATCGTGCTGGCTCATAAAAGTTCCAAGTAATGCAAAGGATATAACCGCAATAATTAGTAATATTACATATCTCATCTTAATTCTCCTGTTTTTGATTGTTATATTTGTTTAAAGACTCTTCAAATTTAGAAACTACGCTAGATAAGTCTGGTAAAGTTAGATTTAAATCAATAGTTTCCAAGTCTTTTAAAGTGGTTGTTATTTTTTCTTGAATATTATCGTTAGCAAATGTATTTTTAAGAGAAGCTTTAATTGAACTTATGCTTGTTAAAAGCATTTGCTTATCTTTAAGCTTAATTGCTAGCTCAGCAGTTCTTAAATCTGCAAGAATAAATCTTTTTTGCAAGCTTGCAGTTTTCTCAGTTATAGCTTTGGAATCACTTGGTGTAATTTTGACATTACTTTTAATAGCCCCCATAACTTTTCCCATAATTGTATCGTCTTCTTTTACAGTTTTAGGATTTGGGTTATTAGATTTTATTTTCAAATCTGTTAATAGACCTGAAATTGACTTAAGTTGACCAGCTAAACTTTTATAATTAATTGGTGAAACACCTTGTAAGCGAATAAGTTTCGCTGCAATATCTTCGCGAACTTGGTTAAATGCCTCTGTTTCAAGCGTGGATATTTTTTTGTCTGCACTTTTAAGTAAATCAATAGCCTTTGTAACTGACTTTATATCAGCTTCTTGCTTAAGTTTTTTACTAGCTAAAGCCAAAGAATATCCAACTTCCTGCAAAGTAATTTTTACTGATACTGTCTCTTTAGTTTCTTTAGAGCTTTCAGCCTTTGAGGTAGCTAATTCTTGGGCTTGAGTTGCTTGTTTTATTTCTAATTCACTTATTTTAGAAACTAAAGCCTGAATTTGTTCATCAAATTTAGTTGTATCAATTTTGTTTTCAGTATTAGTTGAAGCACTAAAATTATTTGCTAGACCTTTTTGACCAAGCTCTAGCTCAGTTATTTTATTTGCTAAGTTTTTTACCTGCTCATCAAATTTAGTTGTGTCAATTGTTACACCTTCAGAATTAGTTGAAGCACTAAAATTATTAACTAAACCTTTTTGTCCAAGCTCTAACTCATTTAGTTTTGCAGTTAGTGTGCTTATTTTTTCATTTTCTGCTTTCATTAACTCTGTTACAGTTTCTTGGACTTTATTTGTTACACCAGCTTGAATTTGCTCAATTTCAACAACTTTTGAGTTTAAAGAGTTTAGTTTGTTAGATATTTGCTCCATTTGTTGCTTTATTTCAGCAATATTTTTTATTGTTTTACTATCTGTTTTGCCAGAGCTTGTTGTTTTAGAGCTTTTGGCAATTTCAGCTTTTAAATTATTAAGTGTTGATGTAACTTCATCTTTTACCAAATTCTGAGAGTTTGTAATATCTCTAGTTTGAGTGAATGTATAAGTTGCGATTGCAGTTCCTGTTGCACCAAGTAATAAAGCTAGCATAATCGCACCCTTGCCTTGTTTTTTCGGCTGTTTTGTAATGCTTTGTTTGACTTCCTGCTTTGCGTTTTGCTTTGTATCTTGCTTTGTATTTTGCCCTGTATCTTGTTTAGCTTTAATTTCTGGCTTGGTCTTTTTTACCTCAGCTTTTTGCTCTTCTTTTTTTATATCTGTATCCTTTAGATTTGTAATCTTTGAATTTGTATTCTTTGAGTTTGAGCTATTGATATTATTAGTTTCAGCTTTTGTTTCTTTTTTTGAATTAATATCATCTTTTGAAGAGTTACTTTCTGTTTTCTCAGACTTATTGCTCTGATTTTTATAATTTTTGTTGCCTCTTGTTTTCTTTTGATTTGTCATAATTTATTTCACCTAATTTAAATATTTGATAATACTCTTAATAAATTCATCACGAGATGCTATTTTTGAGGTAACAATCTCTGTAAATCCAAGTTTAGAACTTGCTAAAGCAATTCGTTTGCTAAATGCAAAAACAACTATGTTTTTCTGTAAATAATCATAGCTTTTAAGTTGTTTTAAATTTGCATCAACTTGCTTTGCAATATCCACACTTGTAACCAATACTGCATTTATATTATTACAATCTATAAATTCTACCATAGATTTCGTTGATATTAGAATTTTCTTGCGTTTATAACATACTAAATTACTAATATTTATACCTTTTGATTTAATGGCATCATAAATTGTATTTCGCCCACCTTCACCTTTTATAATAACAATGTTTTTAAAATTTAGTCTCCAAAATTCAGGATCTGAAATTAAAGTTTCGCTATTAAAAGGTGGCTTACAGGTATAACTAAATTTTATATTTATATTCTCTAAGGCTTTTTTAGTTGCACTTCCTATTGCAATAATAGTTTTATTTTTTATTATATTTAAGTCTAAGTTATACTTGTTTAAAGAATTAACTGCATTTTGACTTACAAATAATAAAGCATCTGATTTTGAAATAAGTTCTAAGTTTTGTGGCTTCACTAAAATAATATCAATAACTGATAATGAAAATGCTTTGATATTATTAATTTCCGTAAAATAATCAATAAAATACTTAGCTTGCTTTGTTGGTCTTGGACACCAGATAGATAGTTTTTTTATAGAGTTAGGCATTTTTACGGCGGTAGATTCTTCTAACCCAAAAACCGAACAAGAAAATTAAAATAGGGATAATGAAAATCAATATAAATGCCATAATAAACAAAGTTTTTTCTGGAATTATAACTATTTTATTAGCAGATTTTTTCTCAATACTAAATGCAAAGTCAGGAAGTGATAAAAAGCTAAATAGTTGTTTTGAAAAAAGTAAGTTCTGCCCATTTCCAATATAACTATTACTTAAAAAATCAGCATCAGAAATAACAACAACTCTTTGAACCTTATCGTTTTTAATTCTTTTTAAATTAATTCCTAATATTTTATTTTGTTTAGTTTTTAAAATTACTCTTGCACTAAATTTATTTGAAATATTATTTTTATTTAAATACTTAATCTCAGTTGTTTCTGGAAATAAAAGCATTGCATCAATATTTTTAAGAGGCTTGTAAGTTGAAAATGGCTCAATAATTAGCATTTTATTATTTTTAATACCATATTTAACACCAGAATTATTAGTTATAATGTTTTTTTCTAAACTTATACTTAAGTTACTTAAGATATTTCCTAAGTTACTACTTGTTTTTTCAACTAAAAAAAGTGTATTTCCGCCATCATCAATATGTTTTTGAATTGATTTTAGTTCACTCTTGCTAAATTTGGTTCTTGGATCTGCGATAACTAACAAGCTGGTATTATTACTTATAGTTGTTGTAGCTGTAGTATTTTGCTGTATGAATGATAAATTTTCATTTGAGAGATTATTAACTAAGTCTTTATAATCAAAATTAGCTTTTGAAAGACCTCGCTCACCATGACCAGTTATGAAAGTAATATTTTGTTTTTTATTGTATAAAAGCTTAGAAATAGCTTTGCCAATTTCAATCTCACTAATATTTATAGAGTGTGAGTTTTTGCCATTATATTGAAAATAAAGCTCACCATTTTGACTGATATTATATTTTTTGATTAAATCAATATCAGTATCTGGATTTTTGAACTCTAATGAAATAAATTTATTCTTTTGTTTGTAAATATCAATAACATCAACGATTACTTTTTTATACTCCAAATTTCCACGAATAAAGGCAGTTATTTTTAATGGCTTATTAATCTGTTTTAATAAAGTAGTTGTTTTTTCAGATAAAGAGTTTAGTTTTCTTTGTGTAATATCAAATTGTTTATTAAACCTAATTCCTAAAAAACCAATAAGAATAAAAATAGTAAATAATAAAACTATAAAAATATAATTTTGTTGTTTTATTTTTTTAATAATCATAGTGTTTAAGTTTGTTAGTTATAAACTTTCAGGCTTTGGTTTACTACTTATCATTTTTTCAACGGCTTGTTTTGTGCTAATATTTCCTTGAATAATATTATAAACAATATCAATTATTGGTGCGTGAACATTGTTTTTGTTAGCATATTCTTTAGCTTCTGACGCAGTTGTTATTCCTTCAATAGTTTGATTTATCTCTTTTTTTGCTTGTTCTACTGTTTTGCCTTGCCCCAAAAGTAGCCCAAACCTTCTATTTCTAGAAAGGTTATCAGTGCAAGTTAGCATCAAATCTCCCAAGCCAGAAAGTCCCATAAGTGTTTCTAAATTAGCTCCTGATTTTTCTGAAATCCTACTAATTTCCTTTAGTCCACGAGTTATTAATGCAGATCTTGTATTTGCACCAAATCCAAGTCCATCAGCAATTCCTGCTGCAATTGCAATTACATTTTTCAAAGCACCGCCAAGCTGAACCCCAACAATATCGGTAGAGGTATAAATTCTCATCATATCATTATGCAAATAACTAGCATAATTATCTGCAAATTCTTGAGTTTCACTTGCAACTGTAATTGCAGTTGGAAGCCCAGTTGCAACTTCTTTGGCAAAACTAGGTCCTGCAATAATTGCAAAATCAGTATTTCCAAAGATATTAATAAAAGTATTACTTAGCAAATCATTTGTTGTTGCATCAAATCCTTTTATTGCCCAGCCAATTTTTTGGTTAGTTATATAAGGTTTTATTCTATTAAGCATTTCTTTAAAAGCAAAGCTTGGAACAACTAATAAAACCATCTCACATTCACTAACAATTGATAAATCGGCAGTTGGGATTAAATTTTCCTTGAATTTATGAGATGGTAAAAACTGTTTATTCTCACCATCATTTTTTAGGTTATTTATATGATTTTCTTCGTGTCCCCATAAATAAACTTTTTGATTTTCAACTCTGCTACAGTTTATTGCTAAAGCTGTTCCCCAGCTTCCAGCCCCTAAAACACATACTTTTTTCATAATAATTCTCAATATTTTATTTGGTTAAGTCTTCTAATTATAGTCTAATTTTACTAAAAAAATTAATTATAAATTAAAGTAGATGCTAGATAAATAGAAGCTAAAATCATAACCAAACCAGATATTAAGTTTAATTTGGCAACGGATTTTTCAGAAGTGAAAAAATTCCTAGTATAAGAAGCAGTAACTGCAATTCCAATAGCTCCAAAAAGTGCAGAAGAAGTGCAAATAATAGCTAAAACACCTATATCATAGGCGGAAAGAGTTTTGATATTAATAAAATTAGGTAAAAAAGCAACATAGAAAAGCATTACTTTTGGGTTTGAGATTGAAATTAAAAAACCTTTAGAAAACATCTGCATAGATTTCTTAAATTTATTTGATTTACTTATTTTTGCTTGTGAATTAAAAGCTACTGGTTTTGATTTTATAATTTTATAACCTAAGTAAAAAATATAAATAGAACCAAAAATTTTAACTATAAAAAATAAAAACAAGTATTTATTAATAATAACAGCCAAACCTAAACAAGCAGAAATTAAATAAACTAAGTCCGCAGAAATTAGACCAAAACAAAGTGGTAAGCACGCTTTTGCACCTTTGTTTAAAGCTGTCCCTAAAATTGTAAAAGTTCCAGGTCCAGGGGTTATAACAAATAAAAATATAGCAAAAAATAGTGAAATTCCTGTTTCTAAGTTCATATAATATAATAAAAAGTGTATAAAAATGTCTGTGAAATTATTTATAGATGTATCTTTTTAGTTCTAAATAAATGCCTAATGAATATTTAAATCAAAACCCAAATAACTAAATCTAGTTATAAAATATAATAAAGAAATTCTAAATATTCACAATATGAAAACTATAAGTTCAACTACAGTTTTTTTTAAGCTTTTACTTGCTCAATAAAATCTTTCATTTTTTGTTTTGATTTTATCCCTGCAGAAACCTCAACTCCAGAGCTAATATCAACAGCATAAGGCTTTATTTGTTTAATTGCACTAGAAATATTTGAAACTGTTAAGCCACCAGCAAGAATAATTCGTTTGTTTTTAGTTTGTGGCATATTATTCCAATTAAATTTCTGACCGCTTCCACCAATTTCATCTTTTCCATAATTGTCAAATAGGAAGCCACTGGAAGTAGGGTAGTTATTAATATAATCAATAGCTTGGGTTTCATTTAGAGACTGCATTGGAACTGCTTTTATATAACATTTCTTAAACAAAGTAGATTGTCTTTTGCAAAAAATATGGCTTTCATTTCCATGAAATTGAAGAATATCAATTGGAAGTTCATTCATTATAAGGTTTAAATAATCTTTTTCTGGATTTACAAATAGTCCAACTTTTTTTATATTTTCGGGTAAATTCTTTATCCAGCTGATTTTTTCAGGGCTAACAAAGCGTTTGCTTTTGTCATAAAACACAAAACCAAGTGCATCAACTCCAAATGAAATCGCATCAATTGCATCTTGTTCTCTAGTTATTCCACAAATTTTTATTTTTGTCATATTAATAATTATTAAGTTATTAGTTGGTTAATTATTATCTACTTAACTATTAGAATTAAGATAAGTAATCTTTTAAGTGAAAATAATTTGGTTGTAAAATTAGGATATAAAAAAACCGCCCAAAGGCGGTTTTGAAAAACTTCAAACTAAAAGATTAACCTCCTTTAGCTTGAGCCATAACTTCTTCAACAAAGTTATCTTCTTTTTTCTCAATTCCATCACCAAGTTCAAAACGCACAAACTTAACAAGTTCAATTGAAGCGTCAGTATCTGAAATAGCTTGCTCAACTGTTTTCTTATCGTCCATAACATAAGCTTGACTTAAAAGAGCAAGGTCTTGGTCAATTTGTGTGTTATCAACAATAAATCTTGCCATTTGACCTGGAATAATTTTATCCCAAATTTTCTCTGGCTTGCCTTGAGCTTCAAGTTCTTTTTTCATTGCATCTTCTGCATTTTTAAGAGCTTCGTCTGTTAGCTGTAACATACTTGCGAATTCTGGAATTCTTTTTTCTTGTTTACCAAGTCTAAACAATTCTACATTTCCTTTTTCAATAGTTGCTTTTATTGCAATAGTTTCTTTTTCTACAAACTTAGGGTCTAAGTCTTTGTAAGAAATAACAGAAGGACTCATTGCACTAATATGCATTGCTAAATTTCTAAGTAATTCTTCAGTTTTTGTTTTTGCTTCATCATTACATTTTGCTGCAATAATAACTCCAATTTTTCCAGCTCCGTGTATGTATCCGCTAGTTACTAAACCATCTTGATTTAGAATCTCCGCACGACGAACAGTCATATTTTCACCAAGCTTAGAAATCAAACCAGCACGAACTTCATCAACGCTTCCGCCATTAATTGGAAGTTTAGAAATCTCTTCAACATTTGCAGTATTTGCTTGTAAAGCTGCATCTGCAATACTTTGAGCAAAATCACCAAATTCATCGCCTTTAGATACAAAATCAGTTTCACAATTCACTTCAACTATTGTAGCTTTGCTTCCAGATTTTGCTACTGCAACTCTTCCTTCTGCTGCAACTCTTCCTGATTTTTTCTCAGCTTTTGCAAGCCCAGACTCTTTTAAAATATCAATTGCTTTTTCAAGATCACCGTCAGTTTTAACAAGTGCCTTTTTACATTCCATCATTCCTGCTGAGGTTTTCTCACGCAGTTCTTTTACTAATGCTGCTGTAATTGCCATATTAATTATTCCTCTTTATTTATTTTCGCTAATTATATAAATATAACTAAGTTACATAATTAGTTTTTGTGTTTTATAAACCCTAACATCTATTACTAAAAGTTAGGGTTTGATTTATTAGCTAGTTTCTTCTGTTTTTGCTGGAGCTTCTGCTTTAGCTTCTACTTTAGCTTCTGCTACTGCTTCAGCTTTCACTTCGCTTTTAGTTTCCGCTACTACTTCTTCAGTTTTCTTAGCAACCGTATTAATTCCTCTAGCGTCATTAATACTAGCGCAAGCTGAATTTATACAACATTCTAAAGTTCTAACTGAATCATCATTTGCAGGAATTATATAATCAACATCTTCTGGGTTGTTGTTTGTATCAACTATTCCAACGATAGGAATTCCTAAAACTCTAGCTTCTTGGATTGCGATTTTCTCATGTCCAGTATCAGCGATAAATAAAACATCAGGTAGTTTTTTCATATCAGCTATTCCACCTAAAGAGCTTTCTAATTTGATTTGTTTTTTTCTAATAGTTAGTGCTTCTTTTTTAGATAGACGAT
Source organism: Cardiobacteriales bacterium (assembly GCA_965215775.1). Classification (GTDB taxonomy): domain Bacteria; phylum Pseudomonadota; class Gammaproteobacteria; order Cardiobacteriales; family Ostreibacteriaceae; genus CBDCEG01. Next base: position 136,598 of record CBDCEG010000020.1, on the reverse strand, counting down.
CTAAACTTCCATCTTCGTCCGCTTTACGCATATCGTGTAATCTACGAACTGATTGTTTGATTGTTTGGTAGTTTGTCATCATTCCGCCTAACCATCTTTGGCTTACGAAAGGCATTCCACATTCTTTTGCTGCATTTTCAATTATTCCTGATGCTGCTCTTTTGGTTCCAACAAACATAACTGTTCCGCCATTTGCAACAACAGTTCCTAAAAAATTATTAGCTTCTTCTAAAAGAGTAACAGTTTTTTCTAGGTTTATAATATGAATATCACCTCTAGTTCCATAAATATAAGGAGCCATTTTAGGGTTCCAATAACGACTTCTGTGACCAAAGTGAGCGCCTGATTCAAATAAATCACGCATAGATACTTTTGACATAAATTAATTCTCCAATTTTAATGAAAGCAACTTTGTTTATAATTAATGCTTTCTAGGGTTAAATAAAATAACACTCAAATATCTTAGAAAGACGACTTGTTATAAAGCGTTGAAAGCTTTTTAAGCAAGCACCCCGAATTTCTAAAAAGATATTTGTGTCTTTTTGCAATAAGATTTGCAGAGTGCTTTATACCATAAACTAAAATATTCCACCATAAAAACTTGAAAATATATAAACAATCCTCATTACTTAACTTTGAATTTTATAATAAATTAGTATTAGAGGAAATTATGACAGAGAAAAAAACAAGCAAAGCAAGTAAATCTAGCAAAACAAGTAAGGCAAATAAAACAAATAAAAAAATGGGTTTCCAAACTGAAGTCAGTCAGTTACTTCATTTGGTTACGCATAGTTTATATTCAAACAAGGAGATTTTTTTACGAGAATTAATATCTAATTCATCTGATGCGATTGATAAACTAAAATTTTTAGCGCTTTCAGATAGTAGTCTTTATGGTGATGATGGTGAGTTAAAAATCCAAATAAGCTTTGATAAAGATAATAAAACGCTAACTATTTCAGATAATGGCGTAGGAATGACTGAAAAAGAGTTAGTTGATAATTTGGGAACTATTGCAAAATCGGGAACAAAAGAATTTTTTGGTAAGCTTTCTGGCGATAAAAGTAAAGATTCTGAGCTAATTGGTCAATTTGGAGTAGGTTTTTATTCTTCATTTATTGTTGCTGATAAGGTTGTGGTTGAAACTTTAAAAGCTGGTAAGAAGAAAGCTTTTCGTTGGACTTCTGATGGTTTATCTGATTTTGAAATTGAAACTATCAAAAGAGAAAATAGAGGGACTACAATAACTTTGCATTTAAAAGAAGATTGTTTGGACTTTTTGGAAAGATGGCAGCTTAATCAAATAATAGTTAAATACTCTGACCACATAAGCACTTGCGTGGAGCTTTGGCAAGAACCAGTTGCAGAGGAACAAGATAAAGATGGTAAAATAACAGTAGAAGCAGTTGCTGGTAAGTTTGTTCAAATTAACAAAGCAAAAGCACTTTGGACTAGAAGTAAATCTGATATTAAAAAAGAAGATTATCAAGAGTTTTATAAGCACATAAGCCACGATTATCAAGAGGCAGCGGCTTGGTCACATAATCAAGTTGAAGGTAATTTGGAATATACAACACTATTATATATTCCTAAAAAAGCACCAATGGATATGTTTCAAATGGAGAGTAAGCACGGACTTAAATTATTTGTGCAAAGAGTATTTATAATGGATGAAGCACAACAGTTTTTGCCAAATTATATGCGTTTTGTAAAAGGTGTTATTGATTCAAATGATTTGCCATTGAATGTTTCAAGAGAGCTGCTTCAAGATAATAAAATCACTCAAACGCTTAAAAAAACTTGCACCAAAAGGGTTTTGACAATGTTAGATAAACTTAGTAAAGATGAAGCTAAGTATAAAGAATTCTATGCTGAATTTGGTAACGCTTTGAAAGAAGGAACGGCTGAAGATTTTGCTAATAAAGATAAAATAACAAACCTATTAAGATTTACATCAACTTCAACTAAAGATGGAGAGCTTACTTCGTTGAATGATTATATTTCACGAATGAAGAAAGGACAGGATAAAATTTATTACCTTGTTGCTGATTCTGAAATATCTGCAAAAAATAGTCCACACTTAGAAATTTTTAAGAAAAATGGCGTAGAAGTTATATTAATGTGGGATAGGATTGATGAATGGATGATGGGAAATTTATTTAATTTTGAAGAGAAAACTTTTGAATCAATTAATAAAACAGATATTTCTGGTGATTTATTTTCAAATAAAGAAACTGAAAAGGATAAAAAGAAAGATGAAGAAAATGAAAAGTCTTTTGCACAAATTATTAGTAAAATAAAAGAAATTCTAGCTGATAAAGTAACAGAAGTTAGAGCAAGTAAAAGGCTAACTCAAACTCCAAGTTGTGTGGTTTTGGAAGCTAATGCAATGTCTGCACAAATGCTTCAATTAATGAGAGCTTCAGGACAGGAAGTTCCAGAGCAAAAATATATTTTTGAGCTAAACTTAGAGCATAAGCTTATTGAAAACCTAAAGCTATTGAAAGGTGAAGAGCTATCTGATTGGGTGAAAGTTCTATTCAATCAAGCTGTTTTGGCAGAGCAGGGAAGTGTTGAAAATTCACCTGAGTTTATCGCAACACTTAATAAAATACTTGGGAAATCTCTACCAATGTGATAACCTCCACGCCTAAATAACTACCTCAGAAAATGAGGTCGATTAAAAAGTAGGTATAACTTGGTTGTAATATTATTTGAATAGTAATTTGAATGATAAAATTACAACCTTGTTATATTTGCTTTTTTGCGTATTAAGTAATATATACTCTTTTCAGAATTCAGAATAAAACTTTAAAAAATAATAAATATTTATGTATAAACAAATGAATAAACAAACAAGAAGAAACAACTTAGGGAAATCACTATCACGAAGAAAGTCTAAAGGATTTACTTTGATTGAGTTGATGATGACAATAACTTTATTTGGCATTATTTTGGCTTACGCTGCTCCTGGGTTTGTCGCTACTCAAACAAGAGCCGAGGTGAGGGAGCTTTCTGACAATATCGAGAATGCTCTTAACTTAGCAAGAACTGGTGCGATAACAAGGGGGGAAGAGGTTGTTATGTGTCCTATGCAAGATGCGAATAGAGAACCAGCGACATACTTAGCTGATGATATTTGTGATGCTGGAGATTGGGATGTTTTGTTTTCTAAAGGTTCGTCGGCATTAAATACGGGTTTTATTGTGTTTGCAGATGGGGACGGTGATGGTAAGGTTGGTAGTATTAATAATCTAATAAAAATAGTTAAAACTACAGCAAGCAGAAATGTTTCTATATATAGCTCAAATCAAAATATTTTCAGATTTGGAAGAAAAGGCGGTTCTGTGACAAATGGTACGGTTGTTGTGGGGGCGGCGAATCACCTCAAAGGGTCTTTGATAAGAGCGGTTGTTGTTTCGCCAAGTGGAAAAATAAAAAATATCACAAAATAAAAGAAGGATAATCTTATGAAAATGAAGGAAAAGGGCTTTGCTCTTATAGATACAATGATTGCAGCTCTTATTTTAGCTGTTGCAGCGGTCGCTTATATAAAGTTACAGAATGTAAGTTTACAAAGATCTGTTAAAGTTAATTATAGTTTGCAGGCAACTCAAACAATTACCTCGGTAATGGAAGTGATGAGGGCTACTCCAGGAATGGCAAGCTGGTTGTTAGTAAACAAAGGTGGGAATATGAAAGTTGAGAGTGTAGTGCCATCTAAGGTGGTCTTGACAAAATGTGGTTCTAGCGCTGTTTCTTTGACTGATTCTAGTACTTGGTGTAATGCATCTGATATAAATAAAGATAACTTCTCTCTCTTGCAGAGAATGTTTTCAGAAAATTTTAAGGGGATTGATGATTTGGCGATATTTTGTATGAATAGAGATGTAGTTTCTTTAAATAAGTATAGATTGACAGTTATTTGGAAAAATGCTTCTAATGTTGCAGGTATTGGTAATTATACGCCAGTAACTGCTGCTGACTGCCCTGCGACTTATGCATCTGATTACTCAGCAAGAGTTATTGGTGGTAAGCATCCTGATCGTGGGTATGTTAGTTTACATACTTGGTTGAAGTAATAGAATGTTATTAATAGAGAAAAAAATGAATATTAAAAAAGAATATAAAAAGAAAAACCAATCAGGTTTTAGTATAATAGAGCTGTTGACTGCAACGGCTATCTCGATAATAGTTCTCTCAGGTATTTCAAGGGTTGTTGCTGTTATGTCTGCTAATGCTAAAGCACATCAGAGCCAAGCAGATATTCATGAGACTTTATCATTTGCAAGTAACAGGATAAGCTATGCATTGAAGCATTCATTCTCATCTGCTTGTGGAGATATAACAACAATGGCAAGAAATGAGCATTTGTATATTGCAGCTGCAAACGATACAAATACCACCTACTCAGTAGGCGAGGGTGTGCCGATTGTTGGGAAAAAGGGTATTGATATAACAGGTTCTAAAGGAGATTTGCTTAATCCCTACGACGGTTATAAGTTAAAAGTAAATGATTTTCCATTATTTAAAGTGGGAGTTATAGGCGATGCTTTTTCTACGAGTGCTCTGGCAAATTCTGAACCAAATACGGACTATTTTGTAGTTATTGATTCCGGTGAGAAATTAGCAATAAGTAATAGCAAAAAGGACTCTGAAGCAGGGGTGTTGAGCGTAAGCAAGGATGTTCAAATTGGTGCGTCGTCTATTTTTATGATATCAGACTGTTCGCAAGCAACAATTTTTAAAGTTGTAGAGTCTAATGTATTAACAGATACATTAACTCTGGCTGGAGATTTATCATTTCCAGAGGCTTATGGTGCTGGAAATAGCTTATTAACAAAAATAAACTTTTTTGTGTATTATGTAGGTAGAGATGGAGAGAATAGGGTCGGTCTTAGGCGTTATGACTTAATGTCTGGTCAGGATATTCAAGTTTCTGATGGAGTATCTAGCATGAAACTAACCCTTGGCTTAGGCACTTCGTTATCAACTCAAGCTTATTTTACTGCAGAAGAGATATCAACATCTAGCGCTTCTTTAGGCTATGTTTCTGATAGGGTTCTGTCTGTTAAAGTAGACTATTTGGCGGAAAGTGTAGATAATAATGTGGGAAATCAGGTTTCTATGTCGCATATTACAGCCCTTAGAAATAAAATAGAACGGGATTAATTAAGATAAATTTAGGGAAAAGAGATTAAAATTATGAATATAAAATATAAAAAAGAACAAGGTTTGGCGTTGCTGGCTAGTTTATTGGTATTAGTTGTGATAACGCTTTTGGGTCTAACTGTAGCAAAAAAAGGAATAGTCTTGGAGAAGGTTGCGAAAGCAACGGTTAGGTATGAGGAGATTGCTAATGTGGCTGAAATAGCTATGAGGCAGGCAGTGACTAAGCTTGAGGGGATAGATAGAAGTATTCCAGGTGGAGATATGTCAAAAGGACCTATGAGTAAAATAAGTATGTCCTCTAGCGATAAGTTGACCATGGTTTGGTCTCCTAAAAAACTTCGTGGTATGTTCAGTAAAAGTAAAGTGAACGGAAGTACTGCAAGAACACAATTTGGTGATTTCAATGATAGTGGCTGGGATGCTGCAATATTAAATACAGCAGATGCAAGTGATGAAAATGATTCTTCTTATGGGAAGATAAAAACTTATACATTTATTGAATTGATTGTAGAGCCTCAGGATGAAGATGAAGCTTCTGAGGCAGTTTATTTGATAACTGTTAAAGCATCAGCGCAATCACCAGGAATGGCTGCGGATCAGTTTATTGAAAAAATAGTGATACAAAGTGTCTATACAAGACACTTTAATACGAAAGCAACTAAATTTGGCACAGCTGCAACACCGATTTAATAAAAAAATATAAATATTAGGTAAATTATGAAAAATTTAAAAATAAAAAAAGTAAGTGTTTTTATAGCAGGAGTTATGTCAGCGCAAATTTCTGTTGCACAAACTACAACTACTACACCAGTAGTTAGTCTTAATCCTGTTAGGATAGAGTCAGTATTGCCAGTTGTTAGAGGCTCTAATATTCCTCCTAATATTTTCTTCACTATAGATGATAGTGGGTCGATGAGAGATCATGTTCCATATGATAATGCCTTTGACTACACACCACCACCTGCAATAGATAGTGCTGGGTTGATAGTTAGAGATGCGAGTGGTGGTATTACCCCAATGGTAGCTACGAGTACTTATTCAGATGCGTTTGCGCCATTTATACCTGATCATATTGATCAGTATTCAGGAATAATGGCATTAGGTACGACTTTATTTGGTTTTGGTACTGGGCAAGCAACAGGTATAAGTGCTTGTCGAAATGGTGGAGGAAATCTTCCATCGTCTCCAACAGCTACGGAGCTGCAAAATTGCTATAATTATGTTGAGTTTTATCAAACTAGAAATCTATTAACAAAATCATCAGTAGCAAAAGTTTTTGCAGAGGCTGATTTTGATTTTGATTTTGGTTATTCTTCTATAAATACAACTAGGTTTGGGGGGGCGAATAATATATACGGCTTACCTAATGATATAATTGCCTCATCAGGTATTCCAAAGCATACTATATCACCAGCTGAAAGTGGGGCTTTTTTGAGCTGGCTTTACTCTGAGACTGCAGAGGGAGGAACTCCGGGAAGAGATGGGTTTAAAATTGTAGGTGAGTCAATACGTTCGCTCTCATCAGCAGCTCAAAGTAATTTACAGAGTATTTACAAGTCTGATGCAAGTGGTGCGGTAACTTCTCAGCCAGCGGTCTGTAAACAGAATTTCCATATTTTTCTATCTGACGGACAGTGGAATCAGGACTTTACTCGAACCAATATAGGTGATTATGATAATAGATTTGGTTCAACTAGGTTGGATGGAATAGATGTGGATGGTCGACCTGTAAGCATGTCCCTGTCTTCACCAGAGGCTGGATTGATTGCTGGGAATACTAATTCTCTCGATATAGATGGAACTAATACATTATCTGATATTGCTTTATTTGACTGGAATACTGATCTTTCTCCAGCAGTAGTGAACGGTAATGTACCGTATTATACTCAAGGAGGTATTGCCACCGATCCTTTTTGGGATCCTAAAAATGACCCAACAGATAGACAGCACTTAGTTACATTTACAATCGGTCTAGGAATAGGTGACAATATGAGTAGTGATGAGAAGCTTAATATGATGAATTTCAGAAACAATTGGATATGGAATACATCAACTATTGGTGGATTTCTTCAAGCTACCCCTGATAGTAAGCAAGATGACCTTAGGCACGCAGCTTATGCGGGAAGGGGGGATTTCATAAGGGTTGACAATCCTAAAAAATTGCAGGAGGCATTTGAAAGAATTTTTAGAAATATTAAATCGCGAACAACAACAAAATCAATGTCAGGTTCTGCAAGGGTGGCCCAAATAACAGATGATAGCTCTAATTTGCTACTAACAACCTCTATTGATTTCGCCTCTAGAACAGGTGATTTGTTGATAAGAAAAGTTTACTCAGGAAATCCTAATGATAGAACTGTTAGTGGGGTTACTGTTAATGATTTAAAACGTTGTTTTGGCTCGTCTGCAATGCCTGGAGACCACTTTGCTGGTGAAGTTTGTTCAGGCGGAACTGACGTGAATGAACTTTCTGCATCGTTGAATACATTGCCTGCAGATAGAAGAAATATATATAGCTATAATAACTTAAGTAAAAAAGGTGTTGATTTTCATGCAGGTAATTTATCATCACCACAGATAACTGACATTTTGTCATTAGTTAATGATACAACAATAACAGGAGATGAGGCTGTTGAATATTTGCGTGGAAGCCTAGACCTAAACAATGCGAATAAGAGTGTAAGAAGCCGAGTCCGAATTGGCAGCAGTAATACTGGTCCTGTTAAATTAGGAGATATGGGGAGAACAATCCCTGTATTTGTGGGAAATTCAGAGAATTTTTATTTTGCAAAAACAAGAACCCCTATGATTTATACAGGAGGTAATGATGGGATGCTACATGCTTTTCGTGCAGATAACGCTGTTGAAGAATTTGCATATGTTCCAAGTCAATTGTTTAGCAACTTAGGAAATCTAATTAACCCATCCGATAGCCATATGGCGTTTGTTGATGGACAGCTTTCTATCCAAGATATGTTATACCTTGGAGGAGAAGAAAAAACTATATTAGTTGGTAGTCTTGGTTCAGGAGGATCAGGTATATTTGCTCTTGATATAACAGACCCTACTAGTTTTGGGACAGATAAAGTTCTTTGGGAGTTAGGCGAAAGTGATGGTCTTGGGCGAATTATGGGCAAACCATCAATAATTCAACTAGAGGGGTATTATAAAGGAAGATTGAATACAGCAGGAAGCTCTCAGAAAAATCGCTGGGTTGTTGTTGTTAGTACTGGTTATAAAGAGTCAGCATCCACAACAGATGGGGAAATAGTAATTATAGATGCAGTAACAGGTGTTATTTTGGATAAAGTATCCGTTCCTGGTTCTAGAGGGTTAGGTCAAATGACATGGATTGATCATCAAAAACATTCTTCAAAATTAATTATAGATAGCTCTTTTAGAAATTTAGAGGATCGTGGTTATGTTGCTGATTTGAATGGAAATGTTTATACCATTGACTTTTCAGCGGATGCTTTCGGAGATAATAAAGAGCCTAGAGTTAAAAAGCTATTTACAGCTACAGATAAAAATGGAACAGCTCAGTTAATAACAGCTCCGCTAATAGTTATTCCACACCCAAATAATAGGGGTTACTTAGTATACTTTGGAACAGGAGATTTATTTGGCAATGATCCAGTTAAGAAAATTACAAATAGTATGTATGCTGTTTGGGATGATGTAGATGATAATTTTGGTGATGAAAAAATAACAACAAGGAATACAAATACATCAGGAAAGCCATTAAATAGAAGTAATCTAAGGTATCTACCATGGACGATTAAAGATACAACTATGCCTGATGGGAAGGGTGGTATAGCAAATGTTAGCTATAGAACTTTGGATAGAGCTTCTATTAGTCCAATTGTATGGGCTAATTGGTGGGGTAAATCAGCAAATACATCTTATTTTCCTTTAAATAATTTGACGGGGAATCCTGTTTCTGGATGGGTTTCTGATGCTGGGAGTAGAGAACAGATATTTCAAAAACCATTTGTTTCATTCTCAAAAAATAATGAAGTTGGCATAAGCTTCATAGCCTCTCAAATTGATACTTCAGGTAGCTCTGATCCTTGTCTTCCTGGAGCAGGTGCAAGATCGGTTGTTATGTCATTTAGAATTGATAATAATGACGGGGGAGTCTCAAGCTTTAAAGAGCCTGTATCTGATATAAATGGAGATGGTAAAATAGATGATAGTGATAAAGTTACATCCTCAGGCACTGCGGGAAGTTTAGTTCCTTTAGGAGCAGTGCTAAAAGATAAGTCTGGAAAAGTAATAGATAACGGTATTATATACAGCTCAACATCTTCTGAGTCATCAAGAAAATCTGGTAGAGGGTCTTGTGGTCCAGGTGAAACAGCTAGAATTAATACAGTTATGAGTTCTGATGGAAGTGCTATTCACTCAGAGGTTTGTCTATCAAGAAGACTTTCTTCATGGGCTGAATTAGAGTAACTAAATGCCCTTTTTAAGGATTTATAATTTAATAAATAAAATGATATGAAAAAAATACAAAAAATACAAAGAAAACAAAAGGGCTTTACCTTAATGGAAATGATGATTATTGTAGTAATTATCGGCATATTGGTGGCTTTTAGTGTTAATAGTTATAGAGAGTATGTTATTAGTGGGCATAAGAAAACAGTCCAAGCTAAAATAATGGAGGTGGTGTCAACATTGGAGCGTGACTATACTCAAAATAGCCAATACAGAACTATATTTATAGATGGTCTGAATGCGGATCCTGTTGTATCTCAATATACAGGAAATAGTGGGTTTATAAGGTATAATATAAATATCACAAGGATTGACTCTCAAAGGTATACAATAAGGGCAACTCCTAATAATATCCAAACAGAAGATGTTTGTGGCTGGCTACAAATAGATAATTTTGGAAGGCAAACATATGAGCATGCGAGTGCTGATATATCTAAGTGTTGGTAATCTAAATTTATTTAAAATAAAAAAGGAGTGACTTTAATTAGTTACTCCTTTTTTATTTTAAATAAATATACCATTTTAGGAAAAAGAAATACCTATGTTATAATATTCAATAACAAGACAAATAACTACAATAGAATAATAAAAAGCCATCGGTCAATGTTGATTTGATGAATAATTAAAACTTTAATAAGAGTATAATAATGAAACTGACAAATAAACAGAAAATCATCGTAACATCTATCGCTTCTATACTATCAACTCAAGCTTACTCTAGTTGCTCTCCGAAATTAACAGCAGGTCCTGATGGAACTGTTGCAAACCCTGTAATTTGCACAGGAAAGTTATACGCTGATACGTCTTATATTAGTAAAAGATATCCACTAATGTCATTAGATCTGTCTGAAATAAAAGCAATCAATGCTCCTGATGTAGTTGTCTTTGATGGGATAACAGAACTTTATAATAAGGATGGTAATTTGGATAATATAGACTTTTTTCAGATAAGTGGCTCTAGCGCTAATATTGCGTCTAGTAAAAATGATATAGACGATATTATTACAATAAAAAACACGAATCAAAAGAAGCTTACTCTTTTAGGTGGTACTGATAGTGTAGGTGGTAATGATATTCTGACTATTGATAACTCTACAATACGTTCAGTACATGGGCAGTATGATCATGGTAGTGCAACGAATAATAGAATAAATATAATAAATCACTCTGATGTAGCATTCGCTACAGGAGCTTCATATTGGGAAAGTGGTGCTAAAGGAGGGGATGATATTATAAAAATAGAAGATTCAACTGCTACGGTTATCGGTCAAGAGTTTAATGATTCCTACAGCCCTCGACTTTTAAATGCAAAGGCTGGAAATGTTTTTATAACTGCAAAAAATGCTGAAGCGGGGATAACAGGGTTCAATTTTATAAACACTACTGATGCTGTTGGAGGAAATAGCTTTCTAAAGATAGAGTCAAGCAAAGGAATTTATAACAACCCTCTGGGTGGTAGTTATTATACGGCATCAGTTACTGGTACGAGGCTGACTAGATCAACACAAATTTTTACTGGTGGGGTTGATAATATTGAAGTTAAAGACTCGTTTGTAAACTCTATAACTGGTTTTGTTGTTGGTTCTTCACGCTTTTCAAAAGAAAGTGAAAGAATAAAAGGAGGAAAAGTCTTTATTACTGTTAGTGATAGTAAAGTGAAGACTATTAGAGGAAGCCAATCATTTAATGTTAATGCTTTCAATGGATCAGATAATGTAATAATTATTGATAACAGCAAAGTAGAGGATGTTATTGGTCTATTCGCTTCAGAAGATAGTTACAGGTATAGTTTCCTTAATTCAGGCAAACAAGATATTGTTGTAAGGAACGGCTCTGTTGTAAAAGATATAGAAGGGTTTGAAGTCTCCCCATCAAGGAACTCGTACTCTGTGTCTTCTAGTGCAAACACTAGTATAACAGTAAAAGACTCAACTGTAACGGGAACTATTAAAGGTGCAAAATATCTAACAATAGATAATCATCAATATGGAGACATTAAAGTAAGTCCATATCAAGCAAAAAATGTAATTCTTATCTCATCATCAAATGTAAAAGATGTTATAGCTAATCACTTTATTGATATGTCTGAATTTAAAAATGATAAAAATACAAGTAGTGAAATAACAATATTAAATTCAACTGCAGGTACGATATACGGAGATAAAATAGAAAAAGATTACTTGAAGACTACTCTTGCGGTTGGAGGAAGTGATACAATAACGATTGAAAATTCAAAAGTTGATAATATTTATGGCGAATATTCAATTGAACCAAGGGATTTTGATCACTACTATTGGAAAGGGGGTGAGGGAGATGTTCTTAATCTTAAAAATGCGGAAGTTACTGGGATAATAGATATGAATGCTGGTCATGATACAGTGAACTATTTTGGTTATGGTAACAAGATATCAACGACTATAGATGGAGGAACTACTGGTCATAATGGTGATAGATTTAATATTGCTGAATATAAAGGTAAGGTAACAGATTCATTCTCTAATTTTAAAAATTTTGAGGAGTTTGGATTAATACTAAACACAAACATGGACTTAGAAAATTCTTATACATCTCCTAAATTTTATGAATATTATATTGATAAAACCTCAACTCTTATAATGACAGGGGGTGGTTCAGGTGATTATGTGATAGATTCTAATGTAACAAATGAAGGAGTTTTTGATTTTGAAGATGGTGTAGCAGGAGATATCCTGACTATAAAAGGAAGTCTTTCAAGTGCTAATTCAATTTATAAATTTGACACTGATTTTGGGACTTATAAATCTGATTCAATGAAAGTTAGTGGTATGCTTTATGTAAGAAATGGTCAAATTTCAATAAATGATGTAACAACAAAAACTTTTGATGCGAACTCAAATACTACAGTGGGTTTAGCTGAGGCTATGGAGGCATCAACCAAAGAAATTATTTTAATTTTAGCACCAGATCTTACATATATACAATATGAAAAATTTAGTCTAGTAGCATCTAATCAGTACAACAATAACCCAACAAAAGGTAGGTTTGCTAACTCTCCTTTTGTCTGGAATTTAAAAAGAACAAACACTGCCTGGGTTTTAACTTCGGCGACAGATCCAAGACCAAAATTAAATGCTACGCCAACACCTACACCTACGCCAACGCCAACGCCAACGCCAACACCTACGCCAACGCCAACGCCAACGCCTACGCCTACACCTACGCCAACACCTACGCCAACGCCAACGCCAACGCCAACACCTACGCCAACGCCAACGCCAACGCCAACGCCTACGCCTACGCCTACGCCTACGCCTACGCCTACGCCTACACCTACGCCTACACCAACGCCAACGCCAACGCCTACGCCTACGCCTACGCCAACACCTACGCCAACACCTACGCCAACGCCAACGCCTACGCCAACGCCTACGCCTACGCTAACGCCAACGCCGACACCAACGCCAACACCAACGCCAACACCTACGCCAACAGCAACGCCAACGCCGACGCCAACACCAACGCCTACGCCTACGCCAACACCTACGCCAACACCTACGCCAACGCCAACGCCAACGCCTACGCCAACGCCTACGCCTACGCCAACGCCAACGCCGACACCTACGCCAACGCCTACGGCAACGCCAACACCTACGCCAACACCTACGCCAACAGCAACGCCAACGCCAACGCCTACGCCAACACCTACGCCAACGCCAACAGCAACGCCTACGCCAACACCAACGCCAACGCCTACGCCAACGCCAACGCCGACACCTACGCCAACGCCTACGCCTACGGCAACGCCAACGCCAACGCCAACGCCAACGCCTACGCCTACGCCGACACCAACGCCAACACCAACGCCTACTCCAACGGCAACGCCAACACCTACGCCAACGCCGACACCTACGCCAACACCGACACCAACGCCTACGCCGACACCAACGCCTACTCCTACGCCAACGCCTACGCCAACGCCTACGCCAACACCTACGCCAACGCCAACGCCTACTCCAACGGCAACGCCAACACCAACACCTACGCCAACGCCGACACCTACGCCTACGCCAACACCAACGCCTACGCCAACGCCTACACCAACGCCGACACCAACACCTACGCAAGTGTTTAAAGTGGTTGCTGAAATACCAGCATATGCAAACTTATCAAATATTGTTTATGAAGTATCAAGAAATGAATTAGATACCCTGCATGTGAGATTAGCGGATTTAAGGGATGAAAATCAGAATGATAGCAATAAAGGTTGGAACACTTGGGCAGAAATAAATCATAATAGATTTAGTTTTGACAAAGGAGATAACTATTCTCTTGATTCAAAAGATAGTGGTTTAACAATAGGATCTGATGTTGAGTTCAGTTTAAATGGCTCTTGGAAAGGATATTTAGGTGGCTTTACATCATATAACTCAGGCAATACAACAACTGGGTCAAGTGATAAATATATTGCTGATGATGCTGAAATTAAACATATTTCTTATAGTTTGGGGGCTTATGCAACGCTCTCTCATTACGGTGGAACATACATTGATTTAGCAACTAACTATAATAACGCCAGTTTTAAAATAGATGCTGGAACCTTATCGACAAAAACTAACGCTAGCTCTATATCAGCTTCTGTTGAAGTTGGGCATGCATTTAAAGTAACCGATAAGATTACAATAAAACCTCAAGTTCAAGTAACCGCAACAAAAGTAAAAATTGATGATGTAAAAGGAGATGGTATTGCAACAAGTGATGCTAAATTTGAAGATCATACTTATATAACTGGTCGTTTGGGAGTTCAAGCTAACGCAACTATTGAATTGAACAAATGGAAGCTTAAGCCTTATATTTATTTAGGGGTAACGAAAGAATTTAGTGATACAAGTGAATTTAGCTATGCAGGAATAAAAGAAATAAAAGGCAATAGCTATGATAATCCAGCTGGAGAGATAAAGCTTGGGTTTAGTGCAGAGCTTTCAAAAACAGCTCAAATTTATGGAGAGTTAAGTCATAAAAATAACTTTGATGACTATGAAGATACAAGTATTTACATAGGTGTTAAACTTGGTTTTTAAATAATCTATTTAGACGCTTTAAAGGAGCTACTTATGTTAGCTCCTTTTTTTATGCAATATAAACTGGTTAAACCAGTTGTTTTATTTTGTCAGATGAAGTGGTTCAGTTTTATGGGACAGATTTTTAGCCTATAATACACTTTTAAGAGGAAAAAATTATGTCAAAAATTAACAAACAAAGAAAAACTTGGACTGTAGAGCAAAAGCTTGATTATGCAAAGCTTATGGTGCATGAAAATTATACAAATAGTCAAATTCAAGAAATTTCTGGTGCAGGAAAATCAGCTGTTGCGCGTTGGAAAAAACAATATATTGACGAATTAGGTGGGAAAACTCCAGATGGCAAAAGAGCGTTGACAGCTCAGCAGCAGGAGATTCAAGACCTTAGGAAACAGCTTTGGAGGGCTAAAAGAGACAATGAAATTTTAAAAAAGGCTGCTGCCATTTTTATTCAAAAAAACTAAAAACTGAAGTTATTATGAAAATAAAAATGGCAAATAAAAATTACTCAATAACTGAATTATGCACTGCTTATGGGGTTCCTAAAAATACATTTTATAAAAAGACTAACACTAGGAAAATTAATAGAAAATCTTCTGAAATAATATCTTTATTAAAGAAAATTTCTATAGAAACAAAACACAGTTATGGGAAAAGAAGAATGCAAAAAGAACTCCAACTTTACGGTATTAAGATTGGTATTTTTAAAGTAGCTTCATTGATGAAACTTGCTAATATTCAAGCAATTACACCAAGAAAAAAACACTATTACCCCAAAGAACGAGTGTCTAAAATTATTTCTGATAATATTTTAAATAGAGAATTTAATCAAAAAACACCAAATACACATTGGGTTGGCGATATAACTTATATCCGAAATCATCAAGGCTGGAGCTATTTAGCGACGGTTCTTGACCTTGCAACAAAAGAAATTGTGGGCTGGAGTTTGTCGCAAAAACCGAATGCAAAACTTGCAAAAAAAGCACTTCAAAACGCAATTAGAAGAAAACATCCAGATACAAGCAAATTATTATTTCACTCAGATCGTGGCGTGCAATATACGTCTAATTTATTTGTTGATTTTTGTGTAAATTTGCATATAACAAAGAGTGTTAGCAGAAAAGGAAACTGTTGGGATAATGCTGTAATGGAAAGGTTTTTTAGGAGTCTAAAGTCTGAAAGATTAAATTATTTAAGTTTTAAAAGTCATCAAGAAGTTACTGAAGAAGTAGATAGTTATATATATTTTTATAATTATAAGAGGTTAAATTCCGCAATAAATTACATGACACCAAATGAAAAATTTAATAGAATGATAAATGTCGCTTAAAAAGTGTTCCATAAAATTAGACCATTACAAGATGACAATAAGCTAAGCAGAATGTATAATTAAGTGATGAATATAAAACAAATAGCAGAAGAAGTTTTTAGAATAGAGTCCAAAGAAATAGAAGGGCTTGTTAATCGATTAGATAGTAATTTTACCAAATCAATCAATTCTATACTAGATGCAAAAGGTAAGTTGATTATATCTGGAATGGGCAAATCTGGAATTATTGGTAAAAAAATAGCAGCAACTTTGGCGAGCACAGGGACCCCAAGTTTTTTCTTGCACCCAGGTGAAGCTTATCATGGTGATTTGGGAATGGTTGAGCCTTCAGATATTTTGCTTTTAATTTCAAACTCTGGTGAAACGGATGAGATTTTAAAATTAATACCTTTTCTAAAGCATAATGAAAACACAATAATATCTTTGACTGGAAATATTGAGTCAACTCTTGCAACTAATTCAACATATCATATAAGTATTAAAGTTGATAAAGAAGCTTGCCCACTTCAATTAGCACCAACTTCATCAACAACTGCAACTTTGGTTATGGGAGATGCGATAGCTGTTTGTTTGATGAAACTTAGAGATTTTAAAGATGAAAATTTTGCAAAATTTCACCCAGGTGGAACTTTGGGAAAAAGGCTTTTGATGACAGTTGATAATGTTATGAAAAAAGATAATTTGCCAACTTGTAATAAACAGTCCAATATTCAGCAAATTGTTAAGCAAATAACAAAAGGAAAGTGTGGTTTAGTGGTTGTTTTAGAAAAAGAAAAGGAAAGTGGGAATGAAATATCAAGTGTAAAAGGAATTATTACAGATGGTGATATAAGGCGTGCGATGGAAAGTAAACAAGATGAATTTTTTCAGCTAACGGCAGATGATTTGATGACAACTAATTTAAAAACGGTAACACCAGATAGTAAATTAATAGTTGCAAGCAAACTTATGACAAATAATAAAATAAACTCTTTAGTTGTTACTAATGGGCAAAATAAATTACTTGGAATAATTCAGCTTTATGATTTTGAGGGTTAGTATGAAAAAAATTATAGTAATTCCTGCAAGGTTAAGCTCTAGCAGACTTCCAAATAAAGTTCTTTTAGATTTAGATGGTAAAACAGTTTTGCAAAGGGTTTTTGAGCAGTGCAAAAAAGTAAAAAATATTGATGAAATATACATAGCAACTGATAGTGAAGAAGTTCTTAGTTCTGCTTCAAAATACACTTCAAATATAATAATGACAGATAAAAATCACCAATCAGGAACAGATAGAATTGCAGAAGCTGTTGCTAATTTAAACTGTGAAATAGTTATAAATGTTCAAGGAGATGAGCCATTTATTGACCCACAATTAATTGAAAATCTTGTAGATAGTTTAGAAGACCAAAGTATAAATATGGCAAGCGTTATGTGTAAACTAACAACTGTTGAAGACTTGAAAAATCATAATATAGTTAAAGTTACAGTTGATAAAAATAATAATGCACTTTATTTTTCGCGTTCAATAATTCCTTATCACCGTGATGGTTGGGATGCTTTGTTAAAACATCATCAAACAATTCCTGATACTTTAGTATTTTTTAGACATTTGGGAATTTATGGTTATAGGAAACATTTCTTAATTGAATTTTCAAAAATGGCAGAAAGCTATCTTGAAAGAGTTGAAAGGTTAGAACAGCTTAGAGTTTTGGAGAATGGTTTTCAAATCAGAATGATAGAAACTAAACATAACTCAATTGGAATAGATACTCAAGCAGATTATGAAAAGGCAAAGTCTATTCTAGATTTGTTAGATTAGGAGCTATCTTTGGTTGCATTTTCTTCTAGTCTTAGCCTTTTTGCTGTATCCAAATAATTATGAATTAAATCTTTTTCATAAATCACACCAAGTAGTTTTGGGTTGTTTTCACTATCTATTACAGCAATATGTTTACCTTGAAAATCCTCCATTCTTTGAATTGAAACCCAAACTGAATTTGCTTGATAAAGAACAGGTCTTTCCAAACTAATATCCTCTCTGTTAATAATTTTATTTATATCGGATTGTAACTCAATTTCTATTTCAATTAATGATAAAACTCCAAGATAATTTCCTTCATCATCAACGATATAAGCATTATTATCATTTGCCTCTATAAGTCTTTGTTTTGCTTCTGAGTATGAAGTGTTTTCAATGATTTTTATGAATTTGTCTGAAATGAATTTAGTGATATTTCTATTTTGTAAATGAATTTGATCACGCCCAACATCCATATCAAATCCTCTTGCTTTTAGTTGCATATCAAAGAAAGAAGTTGCCCCCATAAATCTAAAAGAAGTTATATTTGCAATTACAACTGCTAACATTACTGCACTTGTGATTTGATAATCACTTGTAATTTCAATAACAATCAAAATCATAGTTATTGGTGCACCTAAGACAGAACTAGCAAGAGCAGCCATTGAAGTTATAACAATTATATCAGTGTTAGAAATAAGTCCTGGAAACGCCATATCAAAAGAAATAGAAATAATACTTCCAACTAAAGCACCAAAGAAAATTGCAGGACCAAAAATACCACCAGGAATCCCCATTCCAATACAAATAGTTGTAACAATTATTTTTGCTACAAAAATATATAACAAAGCTTTTAAAGCAAAGTTTTCTCCAGAGAGAACTGATTTCAAAGTTGCTTGGCTATTTCCTAGAATTTCTGGGATAAAAATAGAAATAATGCCAACGGTTAAAGCGGAGATTATTATTTTAGTTCTAATACTATAACTTAGGTTATTTGATATTTTTTGTAGTTTTAGGACAGACTTTATAAATGTAATTCCAATAATTGCTGCAATTATTGCAGAAAAGGCAACTAAAAGATAAATAGCAGGTTCTGGCTGAAAATGTTTTACAGTTGGGAAAAGAATATCTTTACCAAAAAAGTAATTGCTTGAAATATAACTTGTTACCGCTGCAATTGTAATTGGAGCAAAAGCACGAACAGAAAAAAACCTAAATAAAACTTCATGCACGAAAATAACAGCGGCAATTGGTGTGTGAAATATTGCTGCAATTGCTGCAGCCGCCCCAGCTCCAATGCTAATATGAATATAAATAGGAGCGATAGCTTTTAACTTGAAAAACAAAGAACCAATAATAGAACCTAAAACCACAATTGGTGCATAATGACCAACTGAAAAGCCAAAACCAAGTGAAGATAATGAAGCGAAAATAGACAAAGAACAGGTTTTACTATCTAGCTTTCCTTTGTAAATATGAATTCCAGATATTATGTCAGCAGGGTTATGTTGGCGTTTTTCTTTGGTATTTTTTATGAAAAAATAAATAATTACACCACCTATCAAAGGCATAATAATTGATAAAATAATACTTTGAATTCCACCTTGCTTTGAAAGTCCTGCAATAAATAAGGCGGTTCTTGAAAATGCTAGCTCAAATAACCCAGCACCAATTGAAACAAATAAACCAAGCAAAATAGCAAATAGTAAAATGCCAAAGTTAGAACCACTTAGCTTATTTCGTTTTATTTTGTTTAGTAAAATCATTGCTATTTTATTTTAAAAGTTGTTTCTATTTTACAGCATAGTTTTAAAATAGGGAGGATTGATAGAAAAAATTAATAATTAACCCATTTGGAAATGAATTTGAATAAAAAAATAAAAACTTTATTAAAAAAAGAACATACCGAACTAACATTCATTGATAAGATTAATGGAGTGAGTATTTATGTAAAAAAAGATTATTTAAATCATCCAATTATTCAAGGAAATAAACTTAGAAAACTAAAATATAATTTGTATGAATTCTATGATAATAAATATCAAACAATAATAACTTTTGGTGGTGCTTATTCAAATCATATTCATGCGGTTGCTGGATTAGGGCAAGAGCTTGGAATTAAAACAATCGGGATAATTAGGGGTAATGAGTTAGAAAATAAATCTAAATGGAGTAAAACGCTATTATCAGCGAATAAAATGGGAATGCAGTTTCATTTTGTTACAAGGAGAGATTATAGAGAGAAAGAACAAAGGCTAGATTCTACCTACAAGTGCAACTTTTCAAGTTCAGCTTGAAAGACTTCATTTGGGGTTTTAAATCCTAGTCGTTTTCGTGGTCTATTATTAATAAGTTCCACAAAATAAGCAAGTTCTTCATCAGAAACATTATTAAAATCAGTGCCTTTGGGAATAAATTCTCGGAGCAAACCGTTGGTATTTTCATTAGTTCCTCTTTCCCAAGGTGAGTAAGCGTGTGCAAAATAAACATTCATTTTCACTTGTTTTTCAATCTCTTGGTGTAAAGAAAACTCTTTGCCATTATCGTATGTCATGCTTATTCGTAACTCATTTGGTAAGTCTTTGAAATCTTTAACTGTAGCTTCTAAAATAGCTTTTGCAGTTGATTTTTTCACTTTGGAAGCAATTAATTTACCACTTTTTCTTTCAACATTTGTAACTATCGCGCCTTGGTGATTTTTACCGACAATTGTGTCTCCTTCCCAGTGTCCAACTTCTTTTCTAAGCTCAATATTTTGCGGTCTTTCATCAATCATTCTACGATCTTTTATTTGATATTTTTCCTTTCTATTATGTTGATATTTCTTACCTTTTCTTCTGAAATACATCTTAACTAATTTTGGGTGATACTTATAAACAAATTGATAAATAGTCTCGTGGCAAATCGATTCTTGCGCCTCCTCTCGCCACTTTCCAGAAATTTGTTCTGGCGACCAATGTTGCTCTATTTTTATCAAAATATATTTCTCTAAAATACTATCAGGTAATATCCTAACATGCTTATTTGCAATAGATTTCCTCTTGGAAACTTTCTCCCATGCCTCTTCACCAACAAAGGTTTCTGCGTTTTTATTATTTTTTATGCAGCGGTATATTGTAGTCTTATTTTTGCCTAGTTTTATCGCTATTTCACAAGGATTATAATTCTCCTCAAGCAATGTTTCAATTTTTGTCATATCAGTTCTGGTTAATTGTGTGTATTTTTTCATAATGTTATTATCTTAGTTAATAAAAATAAAAATAACTAGTTCCAAATTAAAACCTAAAAATAAAATTTAGTTGCACTTCGGTTTAGAAACCAGGAAGTAATTCTATAAAAGAAATAATATCAAATTATCCTAATGCATACTTAGTTCCTGAAGGAGGGAGTAATTATTTAGCTATAAAAGGTGCGGCGGAAATTGTTACCCAGTGCAATGAGGACTTAGGGAATATTAATATTATAGCTGGTGCTTGTGGAACTGCAGGGACATTATCAGGGATAATTGATGGCGTTTATTTAAATAATCTAGCAACAAAAGTAATAGGAGTTCCTGTTCTAAAAGGAGCTGATTTTCTGTATGAAGATATTGAAAAGTTTTCCAAATATTATAAAAAAGTTAATTATAAACTTGAACTTGATTATCATTTTGGTGGTTATGGTAAATATACAAAAGAGTTAATAGACTTTATTCATTATTTTGAGGCTAAATATAATATTCCTTTAGATCAAGTTTATACTGGAAAATTATTTTTTGCTATATTTGATATGATTAAGAAAAATAAATTTGCCCAAGGAATAAATTTAGTTATTTATCATAGTGGAGGTTTACAAGGTAAACTTTAATTTTCTTTATTATTATATTTTTTTTAGATAATAAAAAAGCCCACCGAAGTGAGCTTTTTAAAAGTAATTAAATTAATAATTATTTCATTATTGCATCTTTTACTTTTTTGATTGCTTTCTTAAGCATACCATCTTTTGCACCAGAAACAGTTATTTCAACTCTTCTGTTAGCTTTACGACCAGCTTTAGTTTTATTTGTAGCAATTGGTGAGCTTTCACCCATACCACTTGCTGAAATCATATCAGCACTAACACCTTGCTTAACTAAGTATGCTCTAACTGCATTTGCACGATTTTCTGAAAGTCTTTGGTTGTAACGGTCATTACCACGACTATCAGCATGTCCAACTACAGAAATCTGAGCGATTGATTTTAAAGATTTTATTGCAGTGGCTAGAGTTTTCAATTCTGCTCTACCAGCAGATTTAATATTGTACTTTGCTGTATCAAATAAAGCATGTGCTCCTAATGTTACAGTTTCTGGTGCTACAGGTTTTGCAACACCACAATCGCCAGTTCCATCCATAACTTCAACACAAACGCCATCACTGTTATGAACTGTATTTCCTTGACTATCTACTAAACCTTCAGAAGCGTTATGCGCTGAAGCTGAAAATGCTACTGCAAATGCAGTTGCTAATATTAATTTTTTATTCATTTTTTTCTCCGAATTTATATATAAATAAAGATAACTTGCAAGATTTATCCTGTTTAAAAATTTACAAAACGAGCATTCTTAAGTAACACTCAAAAGATATAATAATGCCCAAACAGATAAAAAGCAAATAAAAAGCAAAAATAATGCTTTTATTTACTTAATAACTAAGATTTTATATTTTCTGCTCTATTTTTTAGCATTTTCTTTTGATATTTAGATTGTGCTACAACCATAAGCAGTAATATTGCCAAAACGAAATAGAAAGTTGTTTTTGTCATTGCGTGGACTTCATTACCTAGAATTTTTATTTGAGCCAAATGTCCACCTTCTGTTAGAAGCATAATTCCAACAATAAATAAAACAAATAAACCTAAAATTTCATATATTCTATTTCTTTCTAAAAATGTTGAAACACCATCAGCAAGCATAACCATTAAAATACCGCTTATGATAATGGCAATAGCCATAATTATAAAAGCTGCTGTTTTATGATCAATGTCAGAGGTTAGTGCCATTGCTGATAATATTGAGTCAAATGAAAATACAACATTCATTATAACAATTGATGCTATAACAACTTTGGCTGATTTTTTGTTGGCATCATTATGTTCGTCCTCACCAAGCATCATATGCCAGATTTCTTTTACAGCAGTATATAAAATAAACGCACCACCAAACAGAACAACTATTGCGTGTAAATTAAAGGATCCACTCAAAAACTTTGAAAAGTGAAAGTTAAATAATTCGTTTTGAAATTTTTCAATAACCGTCATTATTAAAAATAACAAAACAATTCTTAAAGCTACGGCAATAAGAATTCCTAATTGGCGAACCTTTTTTTGACTATCTTTAGGAGCGCGTTTGGACTCTATGGAAATATATAAAAGATTATCAAATCCTAAAACAGCCTGTAATAAAATTAGTAAAATTAAGGTAATTATACTGTCAATTGTAAGTAGTTCTGCTATCACTTGTTATCCTCTTGTTTATTTGTTTTTTTTAATAGAATAGATGTATTTGGTTTTTTATTATTCCAAATATAAAAGGACTCAGCCGCTTGTTCGATAAGCATTCCAAATCCATCTGATATTTTAGCATTATTCTTTTTTGCAAGTTTTAAGAAATTAGTTTCAACCCCATAAAACATATCATATGCAAAGCAATCTTTAGCAAAAATATAATTATCTATTTTAAATTCATCATTAGTTAATCCTACTGATGTTGCATTTATTATAATATCAAACTTTTCATTAATATTTAAAATATCTTTAAAAAAAACATTCCCAAATTTATTGAATTTATTAGCCAAACTTTCTGCTTTAGATATTGTTCTATTAGTAATAATGAGCTTTTTGGGGCTTTGTTTTAAAATTGGTAAAATAACACCTCTAGCAGCACCACCAGCACCAATTAGTAATATATTCTTATCTTTTATTGTGATTTCATTATTTATTTCAATATCACGAATAAGCCCAATTCCATCAGTATTGTCAGCAAAAATATCATAGCCTTTTGAGCTGTTTGGATCTGCTTTTTTCATTAATGTATTGGCTGCACCTGCTAACCTTGCTTGCTCTGAAATAATATCTGCAAATTCTAAGGCTTTTTCTTTAAATGGAACTGTTATATTAAGCCCAAGACTAAGCTTATCATTGAAAAATGAAGTAACTATTTTCTCAAAGTCTTTGGTATCAGTAAGTATTTTGCCATAAGTTATATCCATATTAAACTCGTTGGCAAACTGACTTTGTATTTCTGGAGATTTTGAGTGATTTATTGGGTTTCCTATAACTGCAAATTTTCTCATGGTAAAGTTTTTTATGGAGTTGACGCCTTGTAAGTTATTGTAGATTTATAAGTTCCTGCTGGAGGCGATGTATCATTTGTATATAGATATTGCCAAAAATCCTGCCTTTGAGTAACACAGTTTGACACGCTAACAAAAGAGGTACATGAAGTCTTTATACTTTTGCCAGAGTTGATTATTGGATGTGAAATTATGCCTAGTAAGCTTTGACCTGTTATTTTAGATAAGGGTATAGTATTTCCAGAAGTATTTGCAAGAGCGGTAGCAGTAGCGGTTATGATTACTTTCCCTTTATTAGATAAAATTTCAACCTCTACAAAATTTGGTCGCCCAATATTGCTAACACCTGTTATTATATTTGGCTGCCCAGGGACTCCTTTAAAATTTATTTGGTTAAAAGTTGAGTTATTTGGTGAAGGAGCATCAGTTAAATCAAAAAGAATGCTTTCTTTTAAGCCTGAGTTAGACCCAACTCTAAAGCTTAAAAAAGCTCCAATAGTAACCTGAATATCTAAATTACAGTCAACGGGGCGATTAGGTTTTCTTTGAGGGCGATTAGACACGCACGATAAAGCACTGTATGTTGTAAGTATAATAATAATTGATGTTGTTAGTTTTTTTATGCTCATTTTTTTATCTAGTAGGAGTTACTT
This sequence comes from Cardiobacteriales bacterium, assembly GCA_965215775.1. Lineage (GTDB taxonomy): Bacteria > Pseudomonadota > Gammaproteobacteria > Cardiobacteriales > Ostreibacteriaceae > CBDCEG01. The sequence continues at coordinate 111,798 of CBDCEG010000020.1, read as the reverse complement.
TCGCATTCATTCTAAGCTTATATTTTCCAGCAGGATATATACTTTCATTTTTATAGTGTAAAATAAATCTATTATAAGATGCTGAGTGATATCCTGCCAATGAAGTGAACTCGATAGTCTGTGTTGTTAGGTCAAAAATTGATGGTGAAAAAGTTGTTTTGGGATTGTTGTCAGACCTATATATATCAAACTCAATTTGAGATGACGGAATACTAATGCCAGCACATAATACGGTCGTGCAATTCAAATCTGATAAAATATTAATATCTATATCGGCTTGAAGCCTTTTATCAATTTCTAAGTCTTTTCTAACATAATAAGCAATATAGAAAAGCCTCCTTGTTTGACTAGATAAACTACTACTATTGCCAACCACTGCCCCTGGTACTTTTATTATTAGTTTTTCAGTTCCATTAGTATTTGCTAAATAAAATCTATGGTTCCCGTGAAATGCTGCAAAAGCAAAAGTAGCAAAAAAAACTAAGAAAAATATAGAGACTTTTTTCATTTATTTCACCGTTTGTTTGAAGTTTATTTCTCCTTCAGTTGTGAAAAGTCTCCCTTTTATCTTAATAGGATATTTCACTTTAAATTTTCTGATTGATTTATTTTGAGGGCGAGGGCTTAAAACTAACCCTCTAGTTTGCCCAGTAAGAATAGGTAAAGTTGAAATGCTAAGGAAGTATTTAACTCCTTTTGCATCAACCCCAGTTAATTGTCCACTCATTCTGCCATGGGCATTTCCAGTATTCTTTATAAATGCAACTGGAACTTTCTTTTTATTAACTACAGCTGTTTTTACTTTTGTAAGTTTTAGTTTTGATTTTGCATTATTAATTGATAAGTAAACAATTACAGCAACACTTCCATTAACTGGAAGGCTAACTTTGTTACCTATTTTGTTGTTAAAGCTTTTAGTTCCTTCAATGCTAATTGCAAACCTGCACTCTCTTGTTGGCGCATTAGCTGGAACTTTTATTTCAAAACGAAATTTTCTAGCTTTACCACTTCCTAAAGACATTTTCAATCTCTCTAGTTTTACCCAAGGGCGGCAACTATCTTTGCCTAGATAATCAAAAAAGGATAACTTACCTTTTTCTGAAAAACTCCAATCTTGAGTTTTTATTTTTAAAACTTCTTTTTTGTTTGAAAGATTTGTTATAACAATTGTTTTTCTTATGGTTTTACCAGCTTCTCCAGATATTTCAAATCTTGGTGGGTTTGTTGATAGTGCAAAAGCATTAGCAAAAGAGCTTAAGAAAAAATAAGAAGGAAGAAGTAAAGTAAATAAATATTTCTTGAATGAATTTTTCATAGTAACCACTTTTGGATTATCGTTGTTGTAGTAAATATAAAATAACATAAACATTAAAAAAAACAATGCTAGTAAAGACTTTTAGTGCTTTTATTTTTACTTTCATAAAAGTGAAACAAAAGATATGAATAAAAAAAGAATATATTTTGCTATAATTCTAAGCACAAATTAAATTTATTAACATAAACAAACGGAGAAAAAATGAAAAAATTAATACTTTCAACTGTAATATCAGCAAGCTTATTTTCAGCTTTTGCAGCAGACCTTAAAACATCAGATGATAAAATAAGTTATGCAGTTGGCAACCAAATGGGAATGTCAATTAGTGAAAATGTAAAAACAGTAATAAAATTAAATAAAAAAGTTCTTATTGATGCTTTAAATGATGCAATTGATGGAAAAGAATCAAAAATGACTCCTCAGGAAATAAACAAAGTTATGCTTGATTTCCAACAAAAATCAATGAAATTTGCTCAGAAAGAAGCAGAAAAAGCTCAGAAAAAAGCAGAAAAAGCTAAGAAAACTAATGAAGATGAAGGGAAAAAATTCTTAGAAAAAAATAAAAAAGAAAAAGGAGTTAAAATAACAGAATCAGGAATTCAATATAAAGTAATAACTGAAGGTAAAGGTAAAAAACCAAAAGCAACAGATACAGTTGAAGTTCATTATGTAGGAACTTTAATTGATGGAACTGAATTTGATAGTTCTGTTAAAAGAGGCAAGCCAGTTAAATTCCCATTAAATGCTGTAATTCCAGGTTGGACTGAAGCACTTCAGCTAATGACTGTTGGCTCTAAATATGAAATAGTTATTCCTGCACGTTTAGCTTATGGTGATCAAGCTCCTGCTAACATAGGACCAAGCAGAACTCTTAAGTTTGAAGTTGAATTGTTAAGTATTGTTAAAGCAGAGAAAAAACAAGCTCCAGCAGTAACACAAACACCAACTCCTAAAAAAGAAGGGAAAGCTAAAGTTCCAACTACAAAAGAAGCTTCAACTGATATGGTTGAGGAAGGAAAAGAAGTAGTTAAAGAAACAACTGATTCAGTAATGGATAAAGCTAAAGATGCAGTTAAAGACACTGCGGATAAAGCGGTTGATACAGCAAAAGATGCGGTTAAAGAAACTGTAGAAAAAGCGGCTGACAAAGCTATGGATAAAGTAAAAGATATGGCTAAGTAGTATTTTGTATGTTTGAAACTTAATTATATAAATATTATTAAGTAGTTAAAGCTATTTAATTATTTTATAAAAGCTAAAACCTTAACTTACAATTAGTGAGTTAAGGTTTTTTTATACAAGAAGTAAAAGTTAATAAAAAATATAAGTTGCTTTATTTGACATATATCAATCATATTAAATGGTGTTTGCCTTAATATTGCAAAACTAATTTTATTGGAGAATTTTATGAAAAATATGACTAAAAGTATGGCAAGAAACATATACTTTGGCGGGAGTGCTTTTTTCTTCCTTGTCTTGGTAGGTCTTTCTTATCACACTGTAAAAGAGATGCCAAAGCGTGATCATCGTGAAAACATAACAGATCAAGTTAAGCATGGAAAAGAACTTTGGGAAAAAAACAACTGTGTTGGTTGCCATACAATAATGGGTGAAGGGGCATATTATGCACCAGAACTAGCTAATGCATTTGATCGTTTAGGCGGTGGAAATGAGGAAGGTTTTAAAGCATTTATGCAGGGTTGGATGAAAGCACAGCCTCTTCCAGCACTTGGGAGAAGAAAAATGCCACAATTTAATCTAACAAAAGAAGAGGTTGATGCGTTATCAGAATTCTTAATTTGGACTTCAAGAATTGACGACAATGGCTGGCCACCAAATATTAAAGGATAAGGGGAAACTATGAAATTTAAATCTCAAAAGGTCGCAAAGCCTTATTTTATCTTTGCAATGATTTTATTTGTGGGTCAAGTTTTATTTGGTCTTTTAATGGCAATGCAGTATTTGAATGGAGATGTTATAAATGAACTAATTCCATTTAATGTTGCAAGAATGGTTCATACTAATTTGTTAATAGTTTGGCTATTATTTGGATTTATGGGTGCTTCTTATTACTTAATTCCTGAAGAATCTGAAACTGAATTGTTTTCACCTAAATTAGCAATAATTGGTTTTTGGGTATTTGCTGCAGCAGGTGTTTTAACTATTTTAGGTTATTTATTAGTTGATTATTCAACTCTTACTGAAATAACTGGAAATAAATACTTTCCAACTATGGGGCGTGAGTTTTTGGAGCAACCAACTATTACTAAAGTTGGTATTGTTGTAGTTGTTTTAGCGTTCATATTTAATATAGGAATGACAGTTCTAAAAGGTCGTAAAACAGTTATAAATATAGTCTTAATAACTGGTCTTGTTGGACTTGCTGTATTCTTTTTATTCTCTTTTTATAATCCAAGCAATCTTGCGATGGATAAATACTTTTGGTGGTGGACAGTTCACTTATGGGTTGAAGGTGTTTGGGAATTAATAATGGCTGCAATACTTGCATTTGTTTTAATTAAAGTAACTGGTGTAGATAGAGAAGTTATTGAAAAATGGTTGTATATAATTATTGGCTTAGCTTTAATAACTGGTTTAGTTGGAATGGGGCATCACTATTTTTGGTTGGCTGTTCCTGGTTATTGGCAACCACTAGGTTCTATATTCTCAGCACTTGAACCATTACCATTCTTTATGATGATGTTATATGCTTTTTCAATGGTTAAAAATCGCAAAATTAATCATAAAAATAAGATGGCTGTAACTTGGGCATTAGGAACTGCTGTTATGGCATTCTTAGGTGCTGGTGTTTGGGGATTTATTCATACACTATCATTTGTGAATTACTATACTCATGGAACTCAAGTAACTGCAGCTCATGGGCATTTGTCATTTTATGGCGCTTATGTAATGGTTGTGATTGCAATTATGTCTTATTCAATTCCAATTATAAACGGAAGGGAAGAAAACGCTAACCCTCCAGCTGCTCAGAAAATAGAAAAAGTTGGCTTTTGGTTAATGGCGATTTCAATGATTGTAATTACTTTGGCTTTAACAGGTGCTGGATTCCATCAGGTTGCATTACAAAGAGTTCCTAAAAGTGCTGAAGCACTTGACTTTATGTCAACTCAAGCAGAGCTTGCTCCTTATTATTGGATTAGGCTTGTCGCAGGAGCTACATTTACTATTGGTTTGATTATTATGCTTCTTAGTTTTTTTCAAGAAGAAATGATAAATTAATCTAATTTAAGGTAGAATTTAAAAGGTGGTTGTTTTCAACCACCTTTTTTTACACTTAAAATAAAAAACACTAAAATATAATATAAAATGGAAGATAGAGTAGGGCTTGTTTGGCATAAATTAATCACAAAATACACTCAGCCAAATTACCCAGAAAGTGTAATTTACTTAGAGGGTATTGATAAAGTTTTATCAATATTTTTTCGTGGAGTAGGGGGTCATAAATCAAAGTCTATTAAGTCAATTAATTTAAAAGAATACCAAGGGAAACGCAAGTTAATACAAAAGATAGCTGGAGTTGGAAAGCAATTTTGTGTTGCTGAAATAAATTCCGATAATGTATTTCTTCCAAATAAAATTGATGTTTTTCCAAGTAAAGAATTAAATAAAAAATTATATTTTTGGCAAATAATGATGTCAGCTTATTATAATCCTAAGCTTGGTTGGCAGCAGTCTAATATTGAAGCAACTAAGCATATTTTGCAAAACTACCCAAGTTTAAAACCATCATATAATGAGATGTTAGTTTTGATAATAAAACTTAGAAAATCTTATAAAAACAAAAAGCTTAGAGATAAGGAAATAACTTTTGTTGAAAGTGTTAAAAATGGTTTATTAAAAAACAATAATATTCAAGTAAATGAGTTACTTCCTTTTGTGCTTTGGGTTTATCCAACAAAGGAATTGGAGAAAGTAAAAGCTTCAGATGATGATAATATTCAACAAGAAAATCAACAAGAAGCTGAAAAGAAAGAGCAAATAAAATCTCAGAAAAAAGCAAAAAAAATAGAAAAAGAGGAAAATGATACTGATGGATTGCTAATGTTTTTACCAGAAGCACTTCCTGCTTGGGAAGAGCATGTAAATGTTGATAGAACAGAAGATGATGAGTTTGATGAAAACGCTGCATTTATTGCTAATAATATAGAAGAAATGACAATTGGCGATAAAGCTGAGGGGCTTTCCTCACGCTTAAAGGTGGATTTGGATTTGCCATCTGCTGATGCGGATGATTACCCAATTGGTAAAGGAATATATTTGCCTGAATGGAATTTTAAAAAACAGATTTATTTGCAGAAATATTGTTTACTTCAACCGTTGCTAGCAAAAGATTTGGGTTCTCCTGAAATGCCTAAAAACTTACAACCGTTAATAAAAAAGCTAAAAGCTCAGCTCAATTTATTTTTATTAAATCAATATAAACAAAAACGACAAGATGCAGGTGAGGAAATTAATATTGATGCGTGGATAGAGTTTGCAACAGAACCTAATAAAGCAGGTTTGAACCAAAATTTTTATAATAGCAATCAAAGGCAAAATCGTGAACTTTCAACACTTATTCTAGCAGATTTATCACTTTCAACTGAAACCTATGTAGATGATGAAACCAGAATTATTGATGTTGTTCGTGATACTTTACTTATTTTTGCAGAATCTATAAATACTCTTGGGGATAAATTTGGTCTTTTCGGATTCTCATCTGTGAAAAATAAAATGATTCGTTATCATATTTTGAAAAACTTTAATGAAGAATATAAACCCAATATAATTCAACGAATAAATGCAATAAAACCTGGGTTTTATACAAGACTTGGAGCGGCCGTTAGGCAATCAATTGAAGTTTTAGAAAAACAAAAGACAGAAAATAAATTATTATTAATTGTAAGTGATGGAAAACCAAATGATCTTGATAGGTATGAGGGTCGTTATGGAGTTGAAGATACTAAAAAAGCAATAGATGAAGCAAAAAAGAAAGGAATAACACCATTTTGTGTAACAATTGATAGTGAATCACATAGCTATTTAAATTATATTTTTGGAGTTAATAATTATACAATTGTTAAAAACAGTAAAAAATTACCACAAATATTACCATCTATTTACTTTAGTTTGACACAATAAGTTAAAGAAAATAGAAATTAAATAAATTATAAAACTTATGAAAAACAAAAAACTACTAAAATTACAAAAACAAATAAAAAGGCAAACAGCAAAAGCAATTGAGCAGTTCCAAATGATTGAAGATGGCGATAGAGTTATGGTTTGCGTATCAGGTGGAAAGGATTCTTTTGTTATGCTTGATATTCTTTTACTACTGCAAAAAGCGGCACCAATAGATTTTAAAATAATTGCAGTAAATTTGGATCAAAAACAGCCTGGATTTGATGAAACAATCTTACCAAACTACTTAACAAATTTAGGGGTGGAATTTCAGATTATTGAAGAGAATACTTATTCAATTGTAACTGATAAGATTGAAGAAGGTAAAACAATGTGCAGTCTTTGTTCACGATTACGAAGAGGTATTTTGTATAGTTTTGCCAAAGAAAATAAAATAACAAAAATCGCATTAGGACATCATAAAGATGATATTTTAGAAACATTGTTTTTGAATATGTTTTTTGGTGGTTCGTTGAAGACAATGCCTCCAAAACTAAGAAGTGATAATGGTCAGCATATTGTAATTCGCCCGTTGGCTTTTGTTGCTGAAGCAGATTTGATTGAATATGCTAAGGAAAAACAGTTCCCTATAATTCCATGTAATTTATGTGGTTCTCAAGAAAATTTGCAACGCAAGAAAATAAAGAAAATGCTTTCAAACTGGGAGGAAGAGTTTCCAAATAGGAAAAACACTATTTTTAACGCAATCTCAAATATAAAACCATCACATTTAATGGATAAAAAACTATACGATTTTTCTAATTTCTCAAGAAAAGTTACTGATTTTGAAGATGAAGTGCTGCAAAAATCAATAGAAAAACCAATAATGTTTAATCACAAAAAGTAAATTTTATTTGAATTCAATAGTTTGATTTTTTAGTAATTTCTAAAACCCAATTAATTGCATTTTTTGTGGCAAAGTTATTGGTTTTAATATTTTTAATTTTCACAAGTAGGTTTTTATCTTTATGATTTTTCAAATAATTACCAGAGCCAATAACTAAATTTCTTTGCCATACATCAAAGCCCATTCTTCTTATTGGGCTTCCTTCTGTTTTTTGTAGGAATTCTTCTTCACTCCAACTAAGCAATTCTAAAAAGTTTTTATCATCCAAATCTTTTCGAATTAAAAAAGAATCTGTATCTACTTTTTTTGCAAACCTATTCCAAGGGCAATATAATTGGCAGTCATCACAGCCAAAAATTCTATTTCCAATTTGTTGTTTGAGTTTGTCAGAAATAATACCTTTATGCTCTATTGTGAGGTAGGAAATGCATTTTTTTGCATCTAACATATATGGTGCAATTATTGCGTTTGTAGGGCAAACATCAATGCATTTGGTGCAACTTCCGCAGTGATTTTCCACTCTATCATCTGTTGCTAATTTTAAGTTAATTGCAAGCTCCCCCAAAAAGAAAAAAGAACCTTTATCTTTATTTACAATATTTGTATGTTTTCCAACCCAACCAATACCTGCTTTTTCCGCATAGGATTTTTCTAAAACTGGGGCAGAATCTACAAAAGGTCTTGCTTTGAGTTCCATTCCTAAGTTTTTTAATTCATTATCTAAATAAATTTCTATTTGTTTTGCAAATTTATTTAACATTTTACGCATTAACTTATGATAATCTCTGCCTCTTGCATAAACTGAAATATTTGGTTTTTTAGTATTCTGAAGTTGTTTTTTTGTAGTTTCTATATTTTCTGGTAAGTATCTTAAACTTACTGAAATAACACTAACTGTTGGTTCAAAAATTTGATTAATATTTACTCTTTTTAAGTTATGTCGTTGAAGATATTGCATTTCTCCTTGGTTGCCTAGTTTTAGCCATCGTTCAAATAAATTTTCCGCTCTTGCGAGTGATGGTTTACTAATTTTGATAGTTTCAAAGCCCAAGTCATAACCAATTTGTTTTATTTCTTGGGCTGTTTTTTTAGAATTTATAAGCACAAACTCTATTTTTTTAAGTGGTTAAATCCTTAAGGATAATAGTATCTTCTCTATCAGGGCTAGTTGAAATAATATCAATAGGAACACCTAATAAATTTTCTAATGCAGATAAATATTGTTTAGCTTTTTCTGGTAGACTTTTATATTCAGTTACTTTTTCAGTTTTATCAAGCCAGCCTGTAAATGTTTTATAGTTTGGTTTGCATTTCTCAAACTTAGCTAAATCATTTGGTGCAATATCAATTTCCTGCCCATCTAAATCATAAGAAGTGCAAACTTTTATCTCTGAAATACTATCCAAAACATCTAACTTAGTAATACAAATTGAAGTAATGCTACTATTTATAATTGCACGCTTCATAACAGGCACATCAAACCAACCACAGCGTCTAGCACGCCCAGTGCTTGCTCCAACTTCTGCACCTATTTTTGCTATTTTTGCACCAGTATCATCAAATAACTCTGTTGGAAAAGGTCCAGCTCCAACTCGTGTTGTATAAGCCTTTGAAATTCCTAAAATATTATGAATATCTTTTGGTCCTAAACCTGTTCCTGTTGCAGCATTTGCTGAAGTTGTATTTGAAGAAGTTACAAAAGGATAAGTGCCATGATCAATATCTAACATAGCTCCTTGCGCTCCTTCAAACATAATATTTCCACCTGATTTCATTAACTTATTCAGCTCAACAGAAACATCACAAGTCATATTTTTAACAATTTGATATTTACTTAATAAATTTTCGTAAACTTCATTTATAGCAATAGGAGTTGAGTTGTAATAGTTTTCCAATAAAAAATTATGGTATGAAACAAGTTTTTCAACTTTTAGTTTTAGTTGTTCAGGATTTTCTAAATCACAAACTCTAATAGCTCTGCGTGCAACTTTATCTTCATAAGCGGGACCAATTCCGCGTCCAGTTGTTCCTATAGCATCTTTTCCTTTTTGTATTTCTCTTGCTTTATCAAGGGCAATATGGCTTTCCAAAATTAAAGGGCAAGAAGTTGATATTTTTAATCTTTTAGTAAAGTCAATATCAGGTAAACCATTCATTTCCAAAATTAAAGCATCAAGTGATAAAACAACACCATTTCCAATAAAACAAGTTATTCCTTTATGCAAAATTCCAGATGGAATTAAATGTAAAATTGTTTTTTTACCATTTAAAACCAAGGTATGACCAGCATTATGCCCACCTTGAAATCTTGCAACAGCATTACATTTAGAGGTTAGTAAATCTACGATTTTGCCTTTTCCTTCATCGCCCCATTGACTTCCTATTACCACTATATTTTTCGCCATTTATTTTGCCTTATTTTTATGTTATCAATCAGTTATCTACTATCTTTATTACTATTGTGCTTTTGTGTTTAAATCAATTTGTGGGTAAGGAATTGTAATTCCAGCTTCATCAAAAGCAATTTTAACTTTTTCAGTTGTATCATAAAAAACTGCCCAATAATCTGAAGCTTTTACCCAAGGGCGAACATTGAAATTAACAGAGCTATCTGCTAATTCAGCAACAGCAACAAGTGCTGATGGTTCTTTTAAAACACGATTATCTGAGTCTAATAAATTTTGTAATATTTCTTTAGCTTTTCTAATATCATCGTCATAACCAATTCCAAAAACCATATCAACTCTTCTAGTTGCTTTTTTTGAAATATTTATAATTGGAGAAGATAAAACTGTCCCATTTGGGATAATAACTTCTTTATTATCAGGAGTGGTCATAGTCATTGTGAAAATACTAATATCAATAACTTTACCAAGTAAATCATTAGTTTCAATTGTATCGCCTTTTCTAAATGGCTTAAAAATAAGTATCATAACGCCTGCTGCAAAATTGCCCATTGAATCTTTTAGGGCTAAGCCAACAGCCAAACCCGCTGCACCAACTAGAGCAACTAAAGGACCTGTGTTTACACCAAGTTGAGAAATAGATGCAACAATCACAAAAAGCATTAAAACCACACCGATAATTGAGGAAATGAATTTTTCTAACATTTCATCTTTTGTTGCTCGTTTAACTATTTTCATAATCAATTTACGAATTATTTTTACAACAATTTTACCAACGATATATATAATTATTGCAAATAATATATTTTTTCCCCAAGGAATTGCATAAGTATTTATTAGCTCTTTAATTGTTTCCGCATCAAGGTTTTTTAGTGTTTCAACAACTTCTTCTGCATCTGGAATTTTAACTGCTTCTGTAACTGCCTCTGTTTTTTCTGCCATTTTTTACTCCTTTAAGTTTTTATTTAGTCTTCTTTAGTTTTATTTAATATGTTTCAGTCTCAGTTGTTGCATTTTTAGAAAATGTATTCAACTCTTTAAGTTTTGCGTTATCACCAGTTGCTTTATAAACTTTTTTCAGTAATAAAACGGCTGAAGCTTTGTTGCTTGCTGTAGGGTTTTGGTAAATTAATTCTTCTAATGATAATTTTGCTTGGTCGTAATTTCTATCACTGTAAGCTGCTTGTCCAAGATTATAAAGTGATTTGGTATGGTGTTTTGAATTTGGGAATTTTTTATTAAACTTTACAAAAGAATTAACAGCTGTTGCTGAATCTCCAGCTTTGTATTGATTAACTGCTGTAAAATAAGCTTTATCTTCTGTTGAAATATTATTATTGTTCAGTCTTTTATCATAAGTTGTTGGCGCTCCCGTTGGTAATTTAATTATTCTTTTGGTTTTATTAGTTTTTATTTGTTGCTCCAAAAGCTTCACTTTATTTTCAAGAGTATTGTTTTTTGTAGTTAAATCAACTACAGTTTGCTGAGAAGCATTATATGTTTTACCGCTTACACATCCAGTTATTATTGAAGCCAAAGCTGTTAAAATTATTATTTTTTTCATAGTATTTTATTAAGTTAGTTATTAAAATTAAAAGTTAGGTAAAATTCTACCAAGTTTTTAAACTACCGCAAAGCTATTTCCTATACTAAAAGGTATTATTTGCTAAATTTAATTTAATTGGATAATTTATTATATTTTTTCAATCAAATTATCCCAAACAAAATTTACATTATCAATATTTTCCAAACGCATATTAGTGAACTCAACCCCAAGGGTGGCTTGGTATTTTGCAATTCTATGGAAATCACTGCCAATTGAAGCGAGTAAATTTTTATCATTAGCTAACTTTATGTATTTATTGGTTAAATCTTCTAATTGCCAGCCAGATATAATTTCAATTCCTTTTCCGCCCATATTTATAAATTCATCGATAAAATGTTTTTGCTTGGTGCGAGTCATTTTATATTTATTTGGGTGGGCGATTATTGCAATTCCGCCTGCTTCATTTATCCAAGTTATAATTTGTTCTATTTTTGCCCAGCTTTGTTTTACGCTTCCTATTTTATTGTTTTTTAAGTATTTTTTGAACGCCTTATCAATTGAGGTAACAAAACCTTTTTCAACCAAATGCCTTGCAATATGCGGTCTTCCAATATTATTATGCCCAGCTTGGTTTACTAAATCTGCATAAGTGATTTCTATATTTTGTTTTTTTAGTTTAGAAATAATTAATTCTGCACGATTTATTCTAGCATTCTTTTGAAATTCAATAGCTTGCAAAATAGGTTTGCTTTTGATATCAATATTTAAACCAACAATATGCACGCCAATTCCGCTCCAACAAGTTGAAAATTCAATTCCAGTTATTATTTTCAAACTATCTGGAATATCTATATTTTCAAGTTCTTTATACGCATCAACGCAATCGTGGTCGGTTATAGCAAGCATTTCAATATTTTTTTCAACGGCTAAGTTGATTAATTCTTGCGGACTAAGTTCTCCATCGGAGCAGGTTGTATGACAATGTAAATCTATAATCATAATTTTTTTAATTAAATTTTGAACCTATTACGCAATCCCAAACCTAATAAAAACAAAGAGATATAAGTAAATAAGATGATGCTTAAGGTAAATAATAACACAAAACTTGAGTGGTGTGGTTTTTTGTAAGACTTAGAAAACAATGAGTCTGCACAATACAATTAGCTGGTTAACCTAAAGTGTAGAAAAAAGTTGTTAATTTTTAAAATAATTAATTGAAATTTATGATTGAAAGGCATATACTAATTGTATGTCAGTGATTTTGGTATCCAAAGTCATACTAATATTTTTTAGTAGCTGATCTCTAAGTGGTCAATATTTAGAAATTTAGCCTATCATTTGATAGGCTTTAATTTATTCAATAAAATAATCTAATTACTCTTTATGCTTAACTCAACCACAGTCAGAATAACACTTCAAGAAGCCTTCAATTCAACTTTTCACAATGAGTTAAAATTCTCAAGATTTATTAATGATAGTATTGAACACGAAGAAATAATTTCAAAAAATAAATTAAATTTATTCAACCCTTCTAAGCAACTTAGAAAATATCATAATTTTTTAAATAACTTTATTTTTAATTTTGCCAAAGTTGATAAAGATGTTGTTTTTTCTTATATGGAAGGAAGAACAGCCTTTGATGCTGTGCAAATACATAGTAAAAATAAATTTTTTTTTAAAACAGATATAGTAAGTTTTTTTGATAGCATCTCTAAAAGTGATGTGGAAGCAATACTTGATAATAATTTATCTAACTCACCAATAAGTGATATACAAAATCACAAGGAGAGCATACTGAATTTAGTAACAGTTAATCGGGTTTTGCCTATAGGCTTTTCAACCTCTCCAAATATCAGTAATACTTTCTTGTTTAATTTTGATGCTAAATTTAAAGAATATTGTTTAAATAACAATCTCCAATATTCAAGATTTGCAGATGATATTATTGTTTCATCTATGGAGGAATTTTGTAATAAAAAAATTGAACTCCAAATATCAAATATTTTTATAGAGCTATTCAGTGGTAGCATTAAAATAAATAAAGTTAAAACAAAATACCTAAGACAAGGAGAAAAAATAAAATTATTAGGTATGGTGGTTTTAAACTCAGGGGGAATTACTGTTGACTCGCAGATGAAATCAGAGCTTGAAGTGTTATTATACTACTATGTTACGGATAAGGATAGGTTTGATGATTGCTTAAAAAAGTATGAGTATAAAATAGCAACAATATCTGGAAAATTAAATTATATAAATACTGTAGATAAAGCTTATTTAGATAAACTACGGAGAAAATATGGTAATTATGTAGTTGATGGTTTTATCCATCAAACAATTAAAAGTTAAAAATATAATGCTAAAACTTATTTTAACTGATATTCAACATATAAAGAAGCTTACTTTTGAATTAGATTTATCTAAAAATAAAATAACCTGCCTTGTGGGGAAAAATAGTGTTGGAAAAACAACTCTTATTAGATCTATAGCAAATTTAAAATCTTCAGACACTTTCGTGAGAACAGCATCACCAAAAATATTTAGTAATAGTAGTAAAATAACTTATGAAATAGATGATGATAAGTATGACTTCAAATATGCTAGATTCTACCTACAAGTGCAACTTTTCAAGTTCAGCTTGAAAGACTTCATTTGGGGTTTTAAATCCTAGTCGTTTTCGTGGTCTATTATTAATAAGTTCTACAAAATAAGCAAGGTCTTCATCAGAAACATTATTAAAATCAGTGCCTTTGGGGATAAATTCTCGGAGCAAACCGTTGGTATTTTCATTAGTTCCTCTTTCCCAAGGTGAGTAAGCGTGTGCAAAATAAACATTCATTTTTACTTGTTTTTCAATCTCTTGGTGTAAAGAAAACTCTTTGCCATTATCGTATGTCATGCTTATTCGTAACTCATTTGGTAAGTCCTTGAAATCTTTAACTGTAGCTTCTAAAATAGCTTTTGCGGTTGATTTTTTCACTTTGGAAGCTATTAATTTACCACTTTTTCTTTCAACATTTGTAACTATCGCGCCTTGGTGATTTTTACCGACAATTGTGTCTCCTTCCCAATGTCCAACTTCTTCTCTAAGCTCAATATTTTGCGGTCTTTCATCAATCATTCTACGATCTTTTATTTGATATTTTTCTTTTCTATCATGTTGATATTTCTTACCTTTTCTTCTAAAATACATCTTAACTAATTTTGGGTGATACTTATAAACAAATTGATAAATAGTCTCGTGGCAAATCGATTCTTGCGCCTCCTCTCGCCACTTTCCAGAAATTTGTTCTGGCGACCAATGTTGCTCTATTTTTATCAAAATATATTTCTCTAAAATACTATCAGGTAATATCCTAACATGCTTATTTGCAATAGATTTCCTCTTGGAAACTTTCTCCCATGCCTCTTCACCAACAAAGGTTTCTGCGTTTTTATTATTTTTTATGCAGCGGTATATTGTAGTCTTATTTTTGCCTAGTTTTATCGCTATTTCACAAGGATTATAATTCTCCTCAAGCAATGTTTCAATTTTTGTCATATCAGTTCTGGTTAATTGTGTGTATTTTTTCATAATGTTATTATCTTAGTTAATAAAAATAAAAATAACTAGTTCCAAATTAAAACCTAAAAATAACTAGTTCCAAATTAAAACCTAAAAATAAAATTTAGTTGCACTTCGGTTTAGAAACCAGGTATAATTCTAATCTAGATACGATTGATACAAAATCAATTATCAATCAAGATTTAAAGGATTCAATAGAAATTGAGCTTCCAATACCTAATGGGAAAAGATTTGATAGTTTTCAACGCTTAGGTAGAATTGATAGTGAGTTAAGAGCTAAAATTACCACAAGGGAATATACTAAAGCGGAAAAATTAATTACTTTTTTGAATAAAATATATAAACCTAACAGATTTAATGATTTAAAAGAAATTACAATAAGAAACTCAATATATTATTTTATTTTAAAGGCTGATGGAACTTATATAAGAGAAGACTATCTTAGCTCTGGTGAGTTTTTTGTAATAAGCCTTTACAAGTTACTTATGCAAGGGAAAAAATTAATTGTGATTGATGAAATTGATATCTCTTTGGATGCGTCTGCTCAAGTAAATCTTCTCAAGGTATTAAAGTGTTTTTGTAATGAAAATGAGGTGAATATTTTATTCACTACTCAATCACTTACATTGATGAGGTCATTTTCTTCAGATGGTGGTTTATTAAATTATATGGAGGAAGAGAAAGATAGCAAAGGGACAGTAATTATTAAAGAAAAATCATATAATTATGTTAAAGGAATATTATATGGCTTCAAAGGTTGGGATAAATATATATTAACAGAGGATGTGGTTTTAAAGAAATATTTAGAGTTCTTATTAAAAAGTAAAGTTATAAATAAAAAGTATAAAATAATCTACATTGGAGCGGCAACAAGTACTGTAAGTTTAATGAATAGAAATGCCGAAGAAGAATTTTTCGAATCTGCAGAAAATGTTATTTCTATTTTAGATGGGGATCAAAAAGATGAGAGCTGTAAAAATAATAGTGTCTATTTTATACCTTTTGAGAGTGTTGAGAAAAAATTATTTCATGAGTATAAAAAAAATAGCAATAATTTTGGTCTTGAGGTAGCAAACAATAGTAATAATAAGTATAAAAATCCAAAGAATTTATATAAAAATATTCAACAAAATAACACAGAAGATGATACTTTCACCTATCTAAATACTCTTAAACATAGCGAAGTGGATGCTTTTGTGGGTGAAATCATAAAATTCTTGAATAAATAGCTAATCATACCTTTCTAAAATCTCATCTTTTTCTTCAGTTGATAATTCAGCCATTATTTTCTGCCATTTTTAGTTCTAAAATTTTTGAATTTGGCAGTTTTACTATCTGTTTTTTTACTACTATTTCTTGTTGGTTTTTTACTTTTTGCAAGTCTATTTTTTGGGCGGAATGGTCCTAATTTGTCTTCTCCAAAAGCGGTAACTTTGCGGTATTTATTTTTGCTATTTTTATCAAAACTTGCTTTGGGTTTTGTTGGTGGGATTAAGCAGTTTTTAGCATTTCCAATCAAATCACTTCTACCCATTTTTATAAGTGTTTCATATAATAAATCCCAGTTTTCTGGAGCGTGATAACGCAAAAATGCTTTGTGTAATTTTCTAGTTTTTTCTTCTTTTACAGAAGCCACTTTTGGTTTATTTTTTAAGCCTTTTAATGGTGTAAAACCACTATGCCACATTGCAGTTGCAATAGACATTGGACTTGGTAAAAACGCTTGAACTTGGTCTGTTCTAAAGTTATTTTTCTTAAGCCAAATTGCCAAATTAAGCATATCTTTATCAGTTGTTCCAGGGTGGGCTGCGATAAAATAAGGTATTAAATATTGCTCTTTTCCTGCTTGTTTTGAAGCCTCTTCAAACAATTGTTTAAACCTATCATAGGTTTTCATTTCTGGCTTCATCATATTTTCTAGCACTGATTTTTCCGTGTGTTCTGGTGCTATTTTTAAATATCCGCCAACATGATGAGTTACCAATTCCTTAATATATTCAGGTGATTCTACCGCCAAATCATAACGCAAGCCTGATGCCACAAATACTCTTTTAATCCCTTTTATGCTTCTTGCTTTTTTATAAAGCGTAATTAATGAAGAATGATTTGTATCTAATTGTGGGCAAATCCCTGGAAATACACAGGATAATTTCCTACAATTTTTTTCTATTTCTTTTGACTTACAACCAAGTCTATACATATTTGCAGTTGGTCCACCCAAATCTGAAATAATTCCTGCAAAACCAGGTGTTTTATCACGAATATTTTCAATTTCTTCAACTATAGATTCGTGTGATCTACTTTGGATAATTCTGCCTTCGTGTTCTGTTATTGAGCAAAAAGTACAACCACCAAAACAACCACGCATAAGCATTACAGAGGTTTTTATCATTTCATAAGCTGTTATTTTTGCATCTTTATAACTTGGGTGTGGTTTCCTTGAAAAAGGCAACCCAAAAACAAAATCCATTTCCTGCGTGCTAAGTGGAATTGGTGGCGGTGTAATCCATAATTTCCGCCCACTATGTTGTTGCATAAGGTGTCTTGCATTCCCTGGATTTGTTTCTAAGTGGAAAATTCTATTTGTGTGTGCGTACAAAACTTTATTATTTGTAACTGCTTCAAAACTGGGTAAATTTATAACCGTTTTCTCTCTATCCAAATCGCTAACTTTTAACTTATCTCTATTTGGTGCAAAATGGACTGCTTTTTCAATTTGTTGCTCGTTTGATTGCTCATCTGATTTTTTATCACAATTTTGCTCAATATCTTCATAAGGACTTGGAATTTTGGAAATAACACCGGGTTTATCAACATTTGTTGAATCAATTATTGCAAAATCATCAGGTATTTTACTTGGAATAAATGCAATTCCACGAATATCAAATAAATCAGTTATTGGCTTATTACTTGCAATTCTATGTGAAATCTCAACAATCGCTCGTTCTGCATTTCCATAAATAAGTAAATCAGCCTTTGAATCTAATAATATTGAACGACGAATTTTATCACTCCAATAATCATAATGTGCCAAACGACGCAAGCTAGCCTCAATCCCACCAATTACAACAGGTGTTTCTTTGAATAATTTTTTTACAACATTTGTGTATTTTATAACTGCTCTATCTGGGCGTTTATCATAATCATCGTTTGGCGTATAAGCATCATTGTGGCGTTTTTTCTTATCACTTGTGTAATGATTTATCATAGAGTCCATATTTCCAGCTGATACCGCAAAATATAAATTGGGCTGACCTAATTTTAGAAAATCTTCATCTTTATTTATATCAGGCTGAGAAATAATACCAACACGAAAGCCTTGTGCCTCCAAAACTCGCCCAATAATCCCAGCCCCAAAACTTGGGTGATCAATATAAGCGTCTCCAGTTATTAAAATAATATCACAACTATCCCAACCTAAATTATCCATCTCTTGTTTAGACATTGGTAAAATACTAGAAGTCCCAAATCTATGCGCCCAGTGTTTTTTGTATGTTGTTAATTGTTTTGCAGTTATATTTGTAGCCATTTTAGGTTGTGTTTTTTGCATTTGATTATTTGGTTTTATTTGAGTTATTTAAATTAATCAAACCATTATACTAAACTCTTAGACTAATGGTTTTATTTTTGGTTTTAATAATGATTTTAGTTATTAAACACAAAAAAAGAGACAAGGTATGCTTGTCTCTTTAATAAACTTAGTAATAGTTTTAGCGTTAGTGTTTTGAATTACTAAAACCTACTTTTTGCATTATCTTTTACATTTATCAAAACTTTTATATGGTCATCAATACTAACCAAGTCTTTTTGTAAATTCATAACTTCAAAAATATCTTTGTAAGCAAAAGGAGACTCGTCAACTGTGTTAATATCAACTGTTCCTGTGATATTTTTCATTGAGCTTTCAAAATCTTCAATTGAAACATTTTTCTTTGCTTTTGTTCTACTCATAACTCTACCCGCACCGTGTGAAGATGATTGCAATGAGTCATAATTACCTTTTCCAGTAACGATAAAACACCCATCTCGCATATTCCCAGGAATTACGCCACGCATTCCTTTTTCTGCGTGAGTTGCCCCCTTTCTATGAATCCATTGGTTTGATTTATCGTCAAATTCTGCGTGATTATGGTTTCTATTTATAAAATCATTACAGTTAAAATCAATTTCATTTTCTGAATTTAAAACATTATTGAAAATATTATGCACCGCAATAATCATTCGTTTTCTATTTTCCAAAGCATAATTAAGTGCAAAATTTTGATCAAGAATATATTCTTTTCCTAATTCTGAATTAGTATCTAACCCCCAAATCCCTTTTATATTGTCAATTTTTGCTTTTTTTATCAAAGCTGCTTTTTGTTTTACCGTAAATTTATTTAAAGATGATTGATACTTTTCTGGTCTTAATTCTTTAAATTTAATATTTCGTTCTTCAAATTCAGCAACTATTTCAGTTAATTTTTTATCTTGTGGGTTTTGCTCCAAAAAAGCTTGTAACATATAGTGGCTTGCTATTTTATGACCTAGCCCACGGCTTCCAGAGTGAACTATAATCCAAACACTTTCATCTTTTCCGTAACCAATTTCAATAAAATGATTTCCGCCACCTAAAGTTCCTAATTGCTTTAAAGCCGAACTTTCTAAAATATATTGTGCGAAATCAGTTCGTGGCAAATCAGATTTGAAAGATTGTGCATTTTTATGTGTTTTAAATCCCAAAGGTATGTTTTCTATTATTTTGTTATAAATAATTTGTGCTTTATTTTCAATTTGCTCTCTGGAAAAATTAGTTTTGAACGCACACATTCCACAACCAATATCAAATCCAACAAACTGTGGAACGATAACATCTTTAGTTGCACAAACTCCACCAATTGGCATAGTATAGCCCTGATGAGCGTCTGGCATAAGAGCTGCATAAGTTACAAATGGAGCAGATAAAACATCTAAAAACTGTTGTTGAGCTCCTTCATCTAATAATTCTGCATAAATTTTATAAGGCGTTTTAACCGCATCTAATAATTGATAATTTATCTCTGTAAATCCAAATTCTTTTAAGTCCATAATTTCCTCTTTTGATAATTCCTATGATAATTCCTAAGTATCCCACCTTATTGTGAAGCTTTTTATTTTTTCTTAACTTAGGCATATGATATAATTTTATTTGGTCGTATTATGTCCGATTAGTTTATAGTTAATTTTTTTATCAATGGTGTTTAAATGAGTCAAAAATCAAGTTTACACAGAACAATAGAAATACTTAAAATGCTCAATGATGGCAAAGTATTATTTGTTTCACGACTTGCTATTATGTTTGAAGTTAGTGAGCGAACAATCCGCCGAGATTTTCAGTTAATCAAAGAAATATTTGGTGATTTTATAACTAAACAAGGGCAGTCTTATCAAGCTTATCAGTCGTTTTTGTTAGAAGATATTTTAAATACAACTAATTTGATGACGCTTGCAAATATTATAAATTTACTTGGGGTTACAAATAAAAAAACAGAAGTTTCTGATAAAACAAAAGCTTTGCTAAACTCTTCACAGACAGTTTATGATTTCAAATCTCGCCCTTTTGAAGATTTGGCTAATGAAAAGGTTATCAAAAAACTAGAACACGCGATTACTTATAATAAAGAAATTGAAATGAGTTATAAGGTTGAAAGAAATATTTCAATTCAGATATTCCTTCCTTATAAAATAATTTTTTTGAATGAAAATTTTTATGTTGTTGTTGTAAATAAAGAAAATGCACAAGTTCAATTAAGAAGAATTGCTTTAATTTTAGAAATAAATTATACAAAAAATACATTTAGTAAAAGTAAAAATGTAGAAAATTTCATTAATGAAATTCAAACTCCTTGGTCAATTTTTGGCAAACAAAAACAAATAGTTAAAATTAGAGTTAAAAAGAAAATAAGAAGATTTTTTACTTTAAAAAAATATTTACCATCACAAGAGGTTATTAATACTTTTGAAAATGGAGATATAGAAGTTCATTATCAAGTAACTGGTTTTTTTGAGATAAAAGACTTACTTATCCGCTGGCTTCCGCAAGTTGAAATTTTAGAACCAATCTCTTATAAAAGAATGATAAAAAGAGACTTAAAACACAAGCTAACTGGGTTATAATTTGATAAATAAATATAAACAAAAATAAACAACTAGAGGAAATTATGCAAACCGTTCAAGTTAAATTAGGAAATAATAGTTATGATATAAATATTGGAGAAAATTTATTAAATGATGCTAAATTACTTACAAAACATATAAATACAAAACAAGTTTGTATTGTAAGTGATGAAACTGTTGCAGATTTATACTTGGAAAAAGTTGTTAATTCATTACAAACAATACCAAATATTAAGATTGTTAGCGTCTTATTGCCAAAGGGAGAAACCAATAAAAACCAGCAAACACTTAACCTAATTTATGATAAATTAATTGATAATAAATTCTCAAGAGATTGTATTTTAATTGCTTTGGGTGGTGGGATTGTTGGCGATATTACAGGGTTTGCAGCAGCAAGTTATCAACGCGGAATTGATTTTATTCAAATACCAACAACACTTTTATCACAAGTTGATTCTTCTGTTGGTGGTAAAACTGGAGTAAATCACCCAAAAGGTAAAAATATGATTGGTGCTTTTCACCAACCAAAAGCTGTAATTATTGATGTTTGCGTTTTGAAAACTCTTGATAAACGAGAAATAAGTGCAGGAATGGCAGAGGTTATAAAATATGGACTTATCGGAGATATTGATTTCTTACAACGCTTAAATAAAATTGCTGAAAAAGTAGTAAAATTAAATCCACAAATATTAATTGAAATAATAAAAACCTCCTGTCTGCACAAAGCAAAAGTTGTTGCAAATGATGAAAAAGAAAAAGGTGAAAGAGCATTGCTTAACTTAGGGCATACTTTTGGACATGCAGTTGAAACTATTACAAATTATAAAACATATCTTCACGGAGAAGCTGTTGCAATTGGAACAATGATGGCTGCAGAACTTTCTAAAAAACTGGGCAAATTGTCATCTGATGATGTGGAATTAATTGAAACACTTTTTACAAAATCAAATAGCCCAACCAAATTAGATAACTCTAATAATATCTATAATAGTGAGGAAATTTATAACGCAATGCTTTTGGATAAAAAAGTTGCTGCTGGAAAACTAAAACTGATTGTTTTTGAAAAACTAGGCAAAGCAATAATAGATAATTCAATTGATAAAACCGATATTCTTAGAGCAATAAATTCTAAAATTAGCTAGGTTTTTGTATTGTTTTTCAGTAACATTTAAAAATCTAAAAACCATTTTTCTTTAAAAGAATTAAGTTGTTTGTATTTATAGAGTTTGGTTAGAGAATTGGTTAATTAATTAGAATTTAACCAATTATCTAAAAACTCATCAAGCCAAACATTAATTTCTTTATCATATTTATCATATAATTTCATTTGAGTTTTATAGTCTTGGGCACCGTTTAATTTTAGATTATTTGGTTCTCTTTGCACCCATTGTTCAATCATTTCTTTGGTTGCTTCTGGGTGAAATTGTAAGCCTATAACTTTATCATTTAGTTTGAAAGCTTGGTTTTGAAAGCAGTTATTTTCAGCAATACATTCACAACCTTTCGGAATTGAAAATCCTTCAAAATGCCAGTGGTAAAATACTGAATCACCTTTTGGTAGGAATTTATTACCTTCCTTTCCTTTAGGTTTGACTGGGTGAAATCCTATTTCCACAGTTGGACATTTTTGACAGAAACAACTTTTTTTGCAGACAGTTCCGCCTAAAGCACGAGATAGTAATTGAGCCCCTAAACAAATTCCCAAATACGGAATATCAGCCTCAATAATAGACGGAATCCAGTTTATCTCTTTATGTATTCCTTTGATTGTTTGGCAATCATTAGCAGACATTATTCCGCCAAAAACAACAACGCCAGCGTAATTACTAGCGTTTGGTAAAGTATCACCTTCAATAATACAGCGAATATCTAATTCATAGCCTAATTCAATTAACTTAGACTGAATTCGCCCACCAGTTCCTGATGAATGATGGAGTATTATTAAGATTTCTTTTTTCATCTATTTTAGTTGTTTAGAAATTATTATAAATAGTGTCTTTTGCGTCTTGCAGGCATCATAATTGATAAAATATAACCAATCAAAAGTCCTGCAAAAACAAATGAACCACCGATAATATAAGCTTTACTTCCAACTTGTGAGGTTAGGTTTTGATTTTTATTTTTAAGAGATTGAATTTCTTTTTCGTTTGCTACATTTATTTCTGATAAAGCTTTGTTTTTTTCAGCAATTTTAACTGCATTTTCAGACACTTTTACCAAATTTATATACTTAGTTTGAGCATTTATTGCTTTCTTATTTGCTTTTTCAGTTGTTTCTTTAAGTGCTGTTATTTCTTTATCTTGAGAAATAACTTTTGCTTGTAATTTTTTGATATTAGTTTCTGAAACAGCTAAGTTTTCTTGTGAAGCCGCTGCTCCTTTATTAGCATCTTCTAGTTTTAATATAGTTTGTTTTTTTAGTTCTAAAGCTTGAATAAGTGCTTTGTTATCTTTTTTTATCTTAACAAGCTCTTTTAAAATAGGGTTGTATTTGCTATGGATACTAGCTTTTTTAAGAATATAATAGTTTGAAAGCCAGCCTTTTTTACCAGATTTTGTTTTAATTTGCGTGTAATCTTTCTCAGTTTTTATAATCTTTACCTTTTCCCCTGCTGGAATCATAATAATGATTTTAGAATTTAGCTCAGGCTTATCACGAAGCGGTGCTTGAATTTCATCACTAACCCAAATGCTGGCAGCTGATAAAATATTCAAAAATAAAAATCCTGTTATTAGAGTTATATATTTAATTTTTTTCATGGTTGTTACCTCAATTATTTACTTAATTATTTACTTACTTTAATTGCTTCTTTGTTTATATTTAAATTCCATTATGCTTTAGAAGTGCGTTAACGCTTGGTTTCCGCCCTCTAAATTTAATGAAATTTTCTAAAGCAGTTCTTGAAGATCCTTTTTCCAAAATTTCATTTTTAAAAGAAGTTCCAGTTGTTTTATCATAGATTCCCTTTTCTTCAAACAAAGAAAAAGCATCAGCAGATAAAACTTCAGCCCATTTATAGCTATAATAACCAGCTGAATAACCACCTGCAAAAATATGCGAAAAGCTCATTGGGAACCTTGAGTTTTCGTTAGTTGGTATGACCGCAACCTTATCTTGAACAGTTTTTAAAACTTGCATTACAGTTTTACCCTTATCATCATTATAGTTGCAATGCAGTATCATATCAAATATTGAAAACTCTAATTGCCTTAACATCATAGAAGCACTGCGAAAATTTTTAGAAGCGGTTAATTTATCAAATAAATCTTTTGGCAAAGTTTCCTTTGTTTCCTTATGCTCACTCATACTTTGTAAGACTTTTTCTTGGAAACAAAAATTTTCCATAAATTGGCTAGGTAATTCAACTGCATCCCACTCAACACCATTAATTCCAGAAGCGGCACTATAATTAACTTTTGTTAAAATATGGTGTAGCGTATGCCCAAATTCATGAAATAAAGTTACAATTTCATCGTGATTTAAATAAGAAATACTATTTTCAACGGGTGGAATAAAGTTACAAGTTAAATAAGCTATTGGTTTTTGGTCTTTATTTGAATTTTTGATTTTAGAAACTGCATCAGCCATCCAAGCACCACCTCGTTTGCCTGTGCGTGCATATAAATCCATATAAAAATGTGCTATGTTGTTATTATCTTTATCAAAAACATCATAAGTAATAACATCTTTGTGCCATTTGCTATAAGTTTTATTTTCCACAAATGAAACTTCAAACAAAGAATTAACTATAGAAAATAAACCAGATATAACCTTATTAGTTGGGAAATATTGGCGTAATTCTTCTTGAGAAATTGAGTATTTTGATTCTTTTAGTTTTTCAGCAATAAAATTAATATCCCAAGCCTCAACACTATTAATGTTTAATTCATTTTTGGCAAATTCTTTTAACTCATTATGATCTTTTTGCCCTGAAACTTTACTTTTATCAACTAAATCATAAAGAAAGTTTAATATTTCAGTAGGTGATTCAGCCATCTTATCTGAAACTGAATATTCACTATAATTTTCAAAGCTTAATAATTTGGCTAATTTTTGTCTTCTAATTAAAATTTGCTCAGTGATTTCTGTATTATCAAACATCTTTTCTTTTGATATTTCTGAGGCTCTTGTTGCATAAGCTAAATATAACTTTTCCCGCAAGTCTCTATTATTTGAATAACTAATTACTGGAAAATATGATGGAAAATCTAAAGTAATTAAATAACCTTTTTTATCTTTTTGTTTTGCAAGTTGTTGATATAAATCTATTGCAGAATTAGGTATTCCATCTAGTTGTTTTTTATCATCTATTAATATGGAAAAAGATTGTGTTGCATCTAAAACATTATTAGAAAATTGAGTTTTAAGCTCACTTAATTCACTTACCAAATTTTGGTAAATTACTTTATCTTTTTCTTCTAAATTTACCCCAGAAAGCTTAAAATCTCTGATTGCATCTTGGATAATTTTCTTTTGAGTTGAGTTAAAATTATTAAAACTCTTTCCTTTTTCTAAATTTAAATAAAAATCATACAGATTTTTATTTTGAGACATTTTTGCAGAATAATCAGAGATGATTTGCTGGCTTTGTTGATGTGCTTCTCGCCATTCATCATCATTCATAACAGAACTCATATTTGAGATTACAGACCAAGCTTTTGATAAATTATCATCTAGCTCCTCTAAAATTTCATAGGTTTCCCAAGTTGGTTTTGATGAATTTATAATATTCTCTATTTCTGATTTATTATTATCACAAAGTTTTTTTATCGCCTCAAAAGCGTGTTTTGCTTCAGTATTATCATAATCTGGGAATTGTTTTATATTTAATAATGGATTTTTCATATTTGTTTTGTTTATATATTAATGTAGTTTATGGTTTATTTTTTGTAATTTATTTTTAAATTTTTTAATTTTCTATATAAGTTAGTTCGTTCAAGACCAACTCTCTTAGCAAGTTCGCTAATATTTCCTTTGCAGTATTCTAATTGTTTTGTTAAATATATTCTTTCAAATATTTCCCTAGCATCTCGGATAGATAAATCTAATGGAATAGGTATATTATTAGATGTTTCAAGGTTTGGTTTTATTTGAATTAAGTTAGAGACTTCTTCTAAATGAACTTCCTCATTTTCATCTAAAACTAAAACTCGTTGGATAAAATTTTTCAATTCTAAAATATTTCCTGCCCAATTATATTGACGCAAAAAATTAAGTGAACGCATAGAAAAGTGCCTATAAGGTAGTTTTTCATTACTAACAAAACCATCAATAAAATAATCTATAAGTTCTGGAATATCATCGCTGTATTGATTTAAGCTAGGTATTTTTATTTGTGTTATCTGAATTAATTGATACAAATCTTTACTTATATTTTCTTGAGAAACAAGCTGTTCTAGATTATATCTAGTTGCAAAGTAAAACCTTACATTTGTTTTCACTATGCCACCTTTTTCTAAATTATTATATTCCTGTTGCTCAAGAATTTGGGCTAATAAAGATTGCACAGGTTTGCTTAAATTAGATATTTCATCAATAAATAAAGCACCATTTTCAGCAATATCTATCAACCCATTTTTGTTACCAGAACCAATAAAATATTGCATTTGCTTATCATCAGACATATTTAAAATATTTGCTACAATAAATGGTTCAGAGCTTCGTGAGGAAATATGGTGTAAATATCTTGCATAAAAGTTTTTCCCAGTGCCAGCCTCACCAGTAAATAAAACACTTACACTTGTTAAAGCAATTTTATTTATAGTCTGTTTTAAATCTAAAATTAAAGGACTTTTACCAATAACTTCTACTTTTTTATTTATTTGTGAAATTAAGTTACTATTTTTTTGTTCAAGTTTTATTTTTTCAACTGCGTTATTAACGACAATCAATAATTTTGCCATTGAAATTGGTTTTTCAATGAAATCAAAGGCTCCAAGTTTTGTTGCATTAACAGCGGTTTCTATTGTTCCATGCCCAGACATCATAATAACTGTTGATTTAAGTTTGTTAGTTTCTTGCCACCTTTGTAATAAAGAAATTCCATCTTCATCAGGCAACCAAATATCTAATAAAACTAAGTTTATATCATTAAAAGAGTATATTTTATTTGCTTGCTCTGCATTTTCAGCTGTGTAAATATTGTAGCCTTCGTCCTCTAAAATATCTTTGAGGAGTTCATTTATATCAGTTTCGTCATCAACTATAAGTATTTTTATATCGTTCATTTTTGTATTATCCATTTTATGATTTTATCTTATTAACTTTTTCCATAAAGTCTTTTTTTAACTGTGAGCTAAGAATAGCTTTTGTATTTAAAAACCAAGCATCATTATGCTTAAATTCTTTTAATTTAATCCAGTCTTTTTCAGTCATTAAAATAGTTTTATTTTCTAACATTTCAGCTCCTGTGTATTTGTAATGGTCAGGGTAGCTAATTGTTTTTAGTGATTCAATCCCAAGGTCAGTCAAAGTATTAAAGAAATTATTGGGGTTTGCAATACCGCTAATCGCAACAATATTTTCATTATTTATAAACTCATCATGATATTTTTTTGTAATTTCTTTTGTATTTGAATTTATATGACTCCAGTCTAAAAAAGTTAATTTGTAATGATATTCTTGAGAAACGCCACCATTACTAACTATAAAATCAATGTTTTTTAATGATGATTTTGGCTCTCTCAAAGGACCAGCTGGTAACATCCAACCATTTCCAAATTTATATTGTGAATTAACAACACAAATTTTCAGATCAGCTTGTAATTTATAATGTTGCAAGCCATCATCAGTTAAAATTATTTTAATTTCAGGGTAGTTTTTTTCAATTAATTTTACTGAATTCACTCTATTTTGTCCCACAAAAACAGGACAGTTTAATTTAGTTTTTATCAAAAGTGGCTCATCACCAGTTTCATTTGCTTTATTTGTTAGTAAGACCTCTTTATTTCCCTCAAAATCAGCACCATAACCACGAGAAATAACTGCAAATTTAATATTATTTTCAGCTAATAACTCACCTAGTGCTATAACTAAAGGTGTTTTACCACTTCCACCAACATTAATTCCACCAATAATAATTATTGGTATTTTTGATTTGTAAGATTTTAGAATATTTTTTTTGTATAGAAAATGACGCAATGAAACCAAACCTTTAAACACAAAGCTTAAAGGTAATAATATATAATTAAATATTGTTTTATTTTGGAAAAATTTTTGCCAATTCATTTATTTGATTTTATACCTATTGTAGTTTTCACAGTTTAGTTACTAAAATATATTTATTCTTTTTTGTTGCTGTTATAGAATAAGCAACTTGTAAATATTATAAACTAATAAAAAGGTATAAAAACATATGAATATTAAAATAATAAAAAAAATAGCAAAACTTGCTATTTTATCTGGGTTAATTCTAGCAGGAAACTCTTTTGCTAAAGATGGCGAAAAATATGGAAGTTGGGAATCTAAATGTGTAAAAGCTAAAAAGAAAAGTATTTGTGGAATAACTCAAACAGTTTTTGATAAAAATAAAAAACCAGTTCTAAATATATTTATCCGTAAAGTTAAAGGACAAAAATCTCCTCTAGCATTTATTAAAGTTCCTTTGCTAGTTAATTTGCAAGCTGGTGTTGGAATAGCTGTTGATAAAAAAGAAGTTGGGCGAGTTCATTATTCAAACTGTGATCCAGCTGGTTGTAATGCAATAGTTTCTTTAGATAAAAAACTAAAAGCAGCAATGCAAAAAGGCTCTAAAATGCAAGTTGTAGTGTTTTTAGGTAAAAAGGCTATAAATGGAAATGTGTCTTTATCAGGTGTTACTAAAGCATTAGAATCACTTAAATAAAGAAAAGTAGAAAGAAGGTTAGAAAGAAAAATGGTAAAAAATTTTATAATTAAAAAACAGGAGAAAAAATATGTGTATTAAAAAGAAAATGATGGCAGAGTTCTTTGGAACTTTTTGGTTAGTAATGGGTGGTTGTGGAACAGCTGCTTTAGCAACAAGTAATGATTTATTTGGAAACCATAATGTTGGTTTTGTTGGAGTTTCATTAGCATTTGGTTTGACAGTTTTAACAATGGCTTATGCTGTTGGTCATATTTCTGGTGGGCATTTTAACCCAGCAGTAACTTTTGGTCTTTGGGCTGGTGGTAAATTCAAAACTTCTGAAATAGCACCTTATATTATTGCTCAAGTTATTGGTGGTATTGCTGCTGCTGCGGTTTTGGCAATTATTGTAACAGGTAGAGATGGTGGCACATTAGGAAGTTTTGCTGCAAATGGCTTTGGTGATTTATCTCCAGGTAAGTATACTTTAACAGCAGTTATAGTTACTGAGTTTGTTATGACTTTCTTTTTCTTATTTATTATTTTAGGTGCAACGGATAAATTAGCTCCTGCTGGTTTTGCTCCAATCGCAATTGGTTTAGCGCTTACTTTAATTCACTTAATCTCAATCCCAGTTTCAAATACTTCTGTAAATCCAGCAAGAAGCTTATCTCAAGCAATTTTTGCAGATGGGGCTTACTTAAGTCAAGTTTGGGTATTTTGGGTAGTTCCAATTGCTGGTGCTATTGCAGCAGGTTTTGTTTACAATATGTTTTTCAAAGCGTCTGAAAAATAAGCAATAAACCAACCAAATAGAATAAAAAGCAAGCTTTAGGCTTGCTTTTTTTGTTTTTATCGTTTGTTATTGTTATTATGTAGAACTTAAATAACTTAAATGATATTTATTAATGTTTATTAATATTTGTTTTTCTTAATTTTATGTAAAAGAGGTTTGTTTTATGAATACTGAAAGAGGCTGGTTTGGATTTTTTATTGTCCTTGCGTTAACTTTAAACTTTGGCTTTGTTATGGGGGAATTTGATAACCCTTTACACCACCACGCTTGGGAGCTTATGTTAGCTTTTGTTATTTCTTTGATTGCAACTATCTTAAAGTTTGGTGATAGATCATCTCTTGGTGCTGTTTTTTTAGCAACTAGTGTTGTAGCTGATTTCCAAATGTTAATTGGTATTGGAATTTGGACAGCTCATAGTATTTCTGGGTCAGAAAGTATGGATCCATCAACTATGGCGAGTATTGTTTCAATGGCTGGAGGGGCTTTGGTTGCTAACTTTGCATCTGTTGCACTTTTGTTATACGAAACAATAAGCATTAGGAAGTAATTATAAAATCATTAATAACTACTAATAATCAATAAATAAGTAATATGCAAAATCCTATAATATATTTGGTTTTAAGGCGGTTACGAGCTCCTTTAATCCTACTAATCTTATCTTATACTATTGCCGTAGTTGGTTTGACTATAATTCCTGGCATTGATGACAAAGGAGAGGTTTGGCATGTTAGTTATTTTCATGCATTTTACTTTTTTAGTTATGTAGCAACAACAATTGGTTTTGGTGAAATACCTTATGAATTTACTGATACTCAACGCCTTTGGGTTACTTTTTGTATATATTTAACAGTTATTTCTTGGCTTGTTGCAATTGGTAAAATAATATCTTTATTGCAGGATAAAACATTTAAGTTAGCACTTGAGCGTTATAAATTTGTAAAAAGGGTTAAAAAAATAAATAGTAAATTTTGCATTATCTGTGGATATGGAGAAACTGGGGAAATTCTTGTTCACAGTTTAAATAAAAAAGATTATATTTGTGTAGTTATTGATAGTGATGAAAGTAGGGTAAGTCTTTTAACACTTGATAGTTCTATCCTTTTCACACCTTATTTACACGCTGATGCAAGTGATGTTAATAGTTTGAAAATGGCAGGAATAGATAATCCAAATTGTAGAGCCGTTATTGCCATTACTAACTCTGATACGGTTAATGTAAAAATAGCTGTTGCTTCAAGGCTTTTGCAAAAAACTATCAAAATAGTTTGTCGTGCAGATAGTAATGAAGCAATAGATAATGTGAAATCATTTAATACAGACCATGTTTTTAGCTTATATAATATTTTTGCGACAAATATCTCAATGGCAATAAGAATGCCAACAGTTCAACAATTGTTATTTTCTTTACTTCGCCAGCCAGGTAGGAATTATCCTAAGAAATTAGATATTCCAGTTGGTTTGTGGATTATTTGTGGTGGAAATTCGTTTGGCTTAGAAATGGCAAAATATTTAGAATACGAAGGTGCTGATGTTATTGTTATAGATGAAAACTATGAGAATAAACTAAATCGTATAAAAGGACGAGGAACAGAAGCAATTACACTTAGAGAAGCCAATATAAATAAAGCAGTTGGAATAGTTGCTGCAACTGAAAATGATGCAGATAATCTATCAATAATAATTACTTCCAAGCGAATGAATAATAATATTTATACCGTTGCTAGGCAAAATAATGCTAATAATAGAGAAATATTTAAAAGTGCAAGTATAAACTTTGTTATGGAGCGTTCTAGACATTTGGTTTGGCATATTTCCCCTGTTATAACACAACCTTATTTAGCAAGTTTCTCAAAACTAGTCAGACATAAAACTGAATCTTGGGCGATTGATTTGATAAAAAAAATGCAGTCAGTATCAGAAAAAATACCAGAAACATACCTATTACAATTTAATAAAAAACACGCTCAAGCAAGCTTGGATATTATTGATGGTGGAACAATCCTAAGGTTACAAGATATATTTATCTCACCAAATCCAGATGAACCACAAAAAGCCCAAGCTATTCCATTGATGCTTACTAGGAATGGTGAACAGGAGCTTTTGCCAAAACTATCAACTCCAATAAAACCTGGTGATGTATTTTTGATGGCATCAGATTTAGAAACAAAAATAAAAGCAAAAAATTTAATTCATAGTTCGCATTCACTTTATTATTTTTTACATGGAAAAGAAAAGCCAGTAAGTCTATTTGCTGAATATTTGCGTGAGAAAAAAAGGCAAAGAAAAATAAATAAAAGACATAAAAAACAAACTCCAAAAATAACACAAAAATAGTTATAGAATAGTTTGAAAATAATTTTAAAATGAATATATAAGAACATCAAATACAAATAAATATAAATAATCACATATAAAAATGGATATAAAAAACGCACAAAAAGAAGTAGATAATTGGATAGAAACTCATGGAGTTAGATACTTTAATGAGTTGACAAATATGGCTCAATTAACTGAAGAAGTTGGAGAGGTTGCAAGGATTATTGCAAGGCGTTATGGCGAACAAAGTGAAAAAGAAAGTGATAAAGGTAAAGATTTGGGGGAAGAACTGTCTGATGTTTTATTTGTAGTTCTCTGCCTTGCCAATCAAACTGGAATTGACTTATCAGAATCATTTTATAAAAATTTGGAAAGAAAAACTAAACGAGATAAAAACCGCCACAAACAAAATCCTAAGTTAATAAAATCTTAGTTTATTCTTATCTAATTTCAAAAATATAAACAGCATCTGATTTTACATAAGGTATCACTTCTATTAACTTTAGCTGTCTATTTTTTTTATAGTTACTTAAATATTCTTTTTGCTCTTTTTTAACCCAAATAACTAAATATCTAAATCTATTTTTTGTTATTTTAGATATTTCTTTTTTTCCATAAAATAGTAACTCTAAATTTAACTGGCAGTTATTTCCAGAGTAATAACGAATTTTTTTATTATTACAAAGGGTGTTTCCTTTTTTTGCTAAAGCTTTAATAGTATTTCCAGACTTAAACAGGTAAGTCTTAGGAGTTCTTGAGCTAATAAAAGCATCAGCTGTTGTATAAACAAAGAATATAGCGGTTACTATGAGAAATAACTTATTATTTTTTGTGATATTTTCCAAGAAATAATCTAAATATCTAACCATTAGCAATGCAATTAATATAATCATAAACATCATATATCTAGAAGCTAAGAATTGTTTGTTTAAAATAAATCCACTTAAAATAATAAATGAAAGAACAACTGTAAAGAAAACTATTTTGTTTTCACTAGTAAGTATTTTCCATTTGTTTTTTTTAGCAAAAGAGAAAATAAGTAAATAAAATATATTAACTGAGTGTAATATTTTCCAGATAAAAACTGATATTAATCCAGCAAATAACATTAGTTGAGCATTAGATTTATTATATTTTATTAATGTGTTTTTTAGAGCTTCAGAATGTTTGATAAAGTTTTTCACAACAGAATTTAAGTTAATATAGCTTAACTGCTGAGGGATTAAATTTTCATTAAATTCTATGCCAATTGCAAGCATATATGAAATCACTATAATTAGACCTAGAATAAAAATTGAGTAGCAAAGAAAAAATCTCCCTCTTTTTCCTTTGTTAAAAAGAAATATAAAAGGAAGTAAAATTGCATAAACAACAGCTTCTGGGCGAAAAATAGTTGCAATAATAATGAAAATTTGCCATAAAAATGAAAATCTAAGTTTAGATGTTTTGTAAAAGCAATTGAAATAATAAAGTGCTATTAAGGAAAAAGCCCAAAAACCACTATCTCTAGCCATATGTTGTCTATTTTCATTAAAGAAAATAAAAGTTAGAATTAATAAAGCAGCAACCCAAACTCGCCCATCTTTAGCTATTAGCCTATAGAACTTAACAAAATATAGGCAAACAAGAGCTTGGTAAATTGAGTTTAATAAATAAATAGAGTTCTCAATAGATAAGCTAGTTATTTTATGGAAATACGCGGCTATTATTGAATGAAACGCCCAATGGTAAGATTTGAAAGCTGCTTTTAGCCCTTTGTCTAAAAACTCTTCTGCGGTGTGGATATATAATATTGGATCATTTCCAATAGGTGTATGTTTTAGGAATAAAACTAAACTAATCAAAAGACTAGCGAAAAAAGTAAAGTAATATATGAATTTGTTAGACTGTATAAGTTTATTATAATTCATATATTACTTGAGTTATTTTTTAGTTGTTTTATTTAAGTTAGTTTAATCACATCTAATGCAATCATTTTTTCTTCGTTTGTTGGAATAACTAACACAGGTTTGCTGTTTTGTTTTGCGATATTTCCATCGTTTCCACGAATAGTTTTAGAGTTTATTTCTTCATCAATATCAAAGCCTAAATATTGTAAATTAGCACAGGTTTGGCTTCTGACAACATCAGAATTTTCACCAACACCACCTGTGAAAACAATTGCATCAACTCCATTCATAGCAGCGGCATAACTTCCAATGTATTTAATTAAACGATAAACATAAGCATCTAAAGCACGAGTTCCTGCTTCTTCACCAGCTATAGCTGAATCTTCAATGGTTCTGCAATCACTTGAAAGCTCAGAAAGTCCTAAAAGACCTGACTCTTTCCAAAGAATAGAAGTAACCTCTTCAATTGATTTGTTAGTTTGATGGCAAATAAATTCAATAACACCAGGGTCAATATCTCCAGAACGAGTTCCATGAACCAAACCTTCTAAAGGAGTCATTCCCATTGAAGTATCAACAACTTTACCATTTTGTATGGCTGCGACAGAACCACCATTTCCAATGTGGGCAACTATCACTTTTTTATCAGAAATATCTCCAATGTATTCTGGAAGAGCAGAGCAGATATAACGATAAGAAGTTCCATGAAAGCCATATCGACGAACCCCAAAATCTTTGTAGAATTTATAAGGAAGGGCGTAAAGATAGGCTTTTTTAGGTAAAGTTTGATGAAATGCAGTATCAAATACAGCAACTTGAACTAAGTTAGGATATGCTTTTTTTACCGCTAGAATACCTAAAATATTAGCAGGATTATGCAATGGAGCTAAGTTTGAGCATTTCTCAATTCCTGCTAAAACCTCATCAGTTACAACACAAGATTTATTAAATAATTCTCCACCGTGAACTACTCTATGACCAACAGCAACAACATTTGTTTCTACTGTTTTATTTATCTGAGAAATAACTTTGGTAAGAGATTTTTCGTGATCAGCTCCTTCAATTAAGGTTTTTACTTTTTTCCCTTGGTATTTTAGAGCAATTTCAGTCCCTTGAACCCCAATTTTCTCAACCATTCCGTTGATAATTTCTTCTTCTGTATCTTTATTTATTAGAGAAAATTTAACAGAAGATGACCCACAATTTAGTATTAGTATTGAATTATTCATTTTGTATTAATTTATTTAGTAATTTATTTAGTATCAGAAAGATATTTAACTAATGTTGTAAAATCAGCATCACTTAAAGTAGCTCCACCTTTTGGAGGCATAACGCCTTTTCCTTTTATTGCTGAAGCAACAACACCGTCAATTCCACCTAAAGCTTCAAATCTTTTTTTCCATTCAGCCGCATCTCCTTTTTGAGGAGCTCCTGGGAAGTTAGTTCCATGACAAGCATTGCAAGTTACATAAGCAGCTTTTACATCAAATTCTTTTACAGCTTCAACTACTTCTGTAGTTTCTGGTTTTGCTTCTGGTTTTACTTCAGGTTTTGTTTCTGCTGTTTCTGGTTTTACTTCAGGTTTAGCTTCTGCCTCAGTTTCTTCAGCAACTCTCCCAACTGGTTGTAGTCTAATATCTTGTTTTTCTTGCATTGTTAAAAGCTCATCTTTTTTCTCAGGCAAGAAGAAAATTATAGAAATGATTAAAATAACAGGCATAAATAAAGCCCAGAAAATCATTTGTAGTTTTACTTTTTTTGGTATTCCATTATTAGACATAGTTGCTCTCCATCAAAATTTTAGTTATTAAATTTATTTACCTTAATATTAAAAGCTAAATATAAAAACTCACTTTATTATTAAGAATTGTCTGAGTATTTTAACAGTAAATTGGACTAAGTCAGTATTAATTTTGTGGTTTCTTTTGAAATAACAAATAATAGCTTAATAGGTGAAGTTAATAGGATTTCACAGATCTAATTATTACTTATAATTTTGGGGCAAGCGACAAGGTGATTATTACCCGAATCTTCTAATTCAAATTTATCAGATGGGATAGCACAATTTGAGTCTGCCAGTTCGCATCTTGTTCTAAATGCACAGCCTGATGGTGGGTTTATTGGGCTAGGTAGCTCTCCTTTTAGAGGTTTATATTTTCTTTTCTTGGCAATTCTTGGAGCTGGAATTGGAGCCGCTGATAATAATGCCTTTGAATATGGGTGTTTGGGTTTTTTATAAAAATCATTTTTCTTAGCAAATTCAATTATTTTCCCCAAATATAAAACTGCTATTTTATCTGAGATATGATTAACAACAGATAGATCGTGTGAAATAAATATTAATGAAATATTATGCTTTTTTTGTAGAGATTTTAATAAGTTAATAATTTGCGCTTGAATTGAAACATCTAAAGCAGAAACAGGTTCATCACAAACAATAAGCTTTGGCTTAGAAATCAAAGCTCTTGCTATTCCAATTCGTTGAGCTTGTCCGCCTGAAAATTCGTGAGGATAGCGATTTAGCATTTCAGGTAAAAGCCCAACTTCTTTCATAATTTCAAGAACTTTACCAATTCTTTGTTTTTTTGTTAGTTCTTTTGAAAATGACTTTAGAGGCTCTGCAATTATTTGCCCAACGGTCATTCTTGGATTTAATGAAGCCAATGGATCTTGGAAAATTATTTGAATATTTCTTCTAAACTCAAGCAATTCTATTTTTGATAAATTTGAAGTTTTCATTCCATCAAAAATAATTTCCCCTGAGTTTATTTTTTGAAGCTTTAATATTGCTCTTCCTAAAGTTGATTTTCCACAGCCTGATTCTCCAACTATTCCTAGTGTTTTTCCTTTTTCTAAGTTGAATGAAATATTTTGCACAGCCTTTAGTTTCTGAGGTTTTGTAAATAAACTTCCACCAATCTTAAAAACTACAGATATGTTTTTAACTTCTAAAATATTTTCCATCAAACAACCTCAATAAACTTATCTGCCATTTCTTTATTTAAACCTTTATAGAAACAAGCAAACTCTTGATTTTTACTGAATTTTTCTAGTTTTGGGACTTCAGTTTTACACCTTTCCATCAAAAAAGGACACCTTGGTGCAAAAGCACAGCCTTTACTAAGATTTTGTAAATTTGGTGGAGAGCCAGAAATTGATGAAAGTTGATTATTTGAGTTTGCAATATTAGGAGTTGATTGTAATAAACCAAGTGTATATGGGTGTTTTGGGTTCTCAAATAAGTCTATTACTTTACCTTTTTCTACAATTTTTCCTGCATAAATAACTAACATTGACTCACAAATTCCCGCAACAACTCCTAAATCATGGGTTATTAAAATCAAAGATGTATTTAGCTCTTGCTGTAATTCATCAAATAAATTTAAAATTTGAGCTTGAATAGTTACATCTAAAGCTGTTGTTGGTTCATCAGCAATTATTATTTGAGGGTCGCAAATAAGTGATATTGCAATCATAATTCGTTGACGCATTCCTCCTGATAGCTCGTGAGGGTAACTTTTTAGTCTTTTTTCTGGCTCTGGAATCCCTACTTTTTTAAGCATTTCTAAAGATTTGCTTGTTGCTTGTTTCTTTGTTAGTTTTTTATGTTTTATTAGAACTTCATTTAGCTGAGTCAAAATAGTTAAAGATGGATTTAATGAAGTCATAGGATCTTGAAAAATCATACAAATATCACTTCCACGAAATTTATCTAGTTCATTTTGTTTTAGTTTTAATAGATTTTCATCTTTAAATAAAACTTCTCCTGTTGCTTTGCCATTTTTGGAAAGCAAACCTAACATAGCCAAAAAACTTTGAGATTTTCCAGAACCAGATTCTCCAACAACGGCAAGTTTCTCACCTTTTTTTAAATCAAATGAAATATTATTTACCGCACAAACATCTCCCAAAGTTGTTTTAAATAAAACACTTAGGTTATTTGCTGATAAAACTATTTTATCCTTTTCTGACACAATAAATCACCTCTCTTTAGGGTCAAAAGCATCACGCAAGCCTTCACCAATAAATACCAAAGAAAGCAATAATAAAACTAATGTTCCAGCAGGATATAAAAGCATCCACCAAAAACTAGATATTTTATCAGCACCTTCTGAGATTAAAGTTCCCAAAGAGGTTTGCGGCTCTTGAACTCCAAAACCAATGAATGATAAAAAGCTTTCAGTAAGTATTATTTCTGGAATTGTAAGGGTTGCATAAATAACAACTGCACCAATAAGATTAGGAATAATATGTGAGAATATTATTTGCATTGAAGTTCTTCCACTTGCTTTTGCAGCATCTATATATTCTTTTTCCTTAATTGCTAAAGTCTGCCCACGAACAATTCTTGCCATCGTAATCCATTCCAAAAGACCAATTCCAATATATAAAAATAATATATTTCTCCCAAATATAACCTGTAATAAAATAACAAATAAAATATAAGGAAGTGCATACATAATATCCACAAATCGCATCATTACTTCATCAACCTTACCTCCAAAATATCCTGAAATAGCACCGTAACTAACTCCAATGAATATTGAAACGGTTGTTGCAATAAATGCAACCTGCAAAGAAACGCCTAAGCCTGAAAGTGTTCTTGCAACTAAATCTCTACCATTCACATCAAATCCAAATATATGCCAGCCCTCAATTGTTGGTGGAGATTTGATAAATTCCCAAAAAGTTTCATCTTCGGCATATTTCCAAAGCATAGAACCAAATAAAGCTAGCAAAAGTAAAATAATAAATATAAATACTGAAAAAACTGCAATTTTATTTGATTTAAATCTAGCAATTGCATCTTGTGTTAATGAACGCCCTTTCTTTAGATTAGCTTGTTTTGAATTATTTAGCCTTCCGTTAATAATTGCTTCTTTATCATAAAAACCATTACTCATTTTGCCACCCTAAGTTTAGGATCCAAAACAGCATAAAGTAAATCTACTACTAAGTTTAAAAAAGTAATTAAAATCATATAAAAAATAACTGTTCCCAAAACCATTCCATAGTCTCTATTCAAAGCACTATCAATAAATAAGCGTCCAATTCCTGGTAGTCCAAAAATCATTTCAACGACCAAAGATCCAGTTAATAAGTAAGAAGCTGCAGGACCTAAATATGATAAAACTGGAATAAATGCTTGGCGAAAAGTATGCCTAAACATAACTAATTTAACACCAATTCCTTTTGCCCTTGCTGTTCTAATATAGTTTGCATTTAATACTTCTATCATTGAAGCTCGCATAAGCCTTGAAATTCTTGCAATATGAGAAAGTGCTAAAACAATTACTGGTAAAGTTAAATTTGCCCAAGAGCCTTCGCCCCAGCCACGAACCATAAATATTTTAACTGGTTTGTCTGGTGTTGAAAGTGCAAAATTTAGCTTATTTGCTAAGAATTCTTGCAAAATAGGTGCCATCAAAAAGTTAGGAATAACAAGACCTAATAAAACTACAAAGCCAATAATATAATCTAGCCTAGAGTTTTGCCAATATGCTGAAATCATTCCAGATAAAGTCCCAAAAATAACTGCAACTAATAATGCTAACCCACCAAGCTTTAGCGTATAAGGTAATCCTTGGGCAATCTTCTCATTAACTGAAAAAGTGAAATCATTAAACGATGGTCCTAAATCTCCTTTTAGAACATTTTTAATATAAATACCATATTGAACAATAATTGGCTTATCTAAATGATAATGCTTTTCTAAGTTTTTTTTAACCTGTGCTGGCATTGCGCGTTCACCATCAAAAGGTCCGCCAGGTGCTAACCTAAGCGTAAAAAACGCAAAGGTAATCGCAATAAATAGAACAGGAATTGTGGTTAAAAATCGTTTTAATGAATATTTAAACATTAGCTATTTTGTTTGAGTATTTTTATTTAAAACCTGTTAATAGCTTTAATAACTCATATCCTCACTTAAAATTCTATTTTTCTTTTGACAGCCATCTAGTTCTATGAATATCAAAAACATTATGCTCAAAACCTTTTAACTTAGTAGATTTTAAAACAGAAGTTACATAGTAATAAATTGGAATTGCAGCACTATCATCTAATGCAATTTGCTCAGCTTGTTTAAGAATTAATGCTCTTTTCTTAAGATCAATTTCTTTGGCAGCTTCTTTTAATAGGTCATCAAACTCTTTATTTTCCCACTGTCCATAATTATCACCAGTTTGACTATCAAGTAATGCCAAGAAATTAATTGGGTCATTGTAATCAGCTAACCAACCTGCTCTTGCTACTTCAAAGTCATTATTTTTCAAATCAGCATAATGAACTTTAGTTTCAGCATTATATAGTTTAACTTTAACACCTATTGATTTCCACATTGTGCTTACTGCAATTGCAACTCTTTTATGGTTTTCATTGGTGTTATAACGAAGTGTTATTTCAAGAGGCTTATCTTTAGAGAAACCTTTGTTAGAAAGTATTGTTTTTGCCTCAGCAACTCTCTCTTTGTAAGATTTACTTTTCCATTTTACATTTGCAACTTCAGTATAATTATTCATTTTAGGTGGAACCCAAGAATATGCTGGAACTTCGCCTGTCCCTAAAATATTTTTAGTGATAATTTCACGATTTATCGTCATTGATAAAGCTTTTCTAATATTTGCATCTTTCAGGTTTTCATTCTTAGAATTTATTACATAATAATAAAGACCTGCAAATGGTTTAACTGCCAAAACTTCAGGAGTTTCTTTTTTTATTTTCTCAAATTGATCAGTTGGATAGCCTGTAATATAATCAAATTCGCCCGCTTGAAATGATTTATAAGCGGTGCTTTCATTTTCTAAAACAGTATAAATAACTTCATCAATTTTCAAAGACTTAACATCATACCAACTTTTATTTATAATAGCCTTAACATGTGAACCAGGTATCCATTCAACTGGAAAATAAGCTCCATTAGTTGCAATATTCTCCATTTTCACCCATTCACTTCCAAATTTTTCAATCAAATGTTTTGGAACAGGATAAGCTGTATAGTGAGTTAGTGAGCTAAGAAAGTATGGAGTTGGATTTTCTAGGTTTATTTCTAAAGTCAAATCATCTATTGCTTTTACACCAACTTCTTCCGCTTTAATTTTTCCTGAATTATAAGCTTGTGCATTCTTTATACCAAACTGTAACCAAGCATATTTTGAAGCAGTTTCAGGGTTTAATAATCGCTTAAATGCATACTCAAAATCATTTGCATTTAAAACAGTTCCATCCGACCATTTCATACCTTTTTTTATTTTAAATGTATATTTTTTCCCATCTGAAGAAATAGTATAACCCTCTGCCATACCTAATATTGGTTCACCATTTGCAGCTTCTGTCATAAGACCTTCAAAAATATCTCCAACTATACGATTTTCCCAATCACCAGAAACTTTATGCGGGTCAAGTGATGCTGGATCAGCTCCATTTTGAATATTTAAAGTTGTTGAAAATGCTTGAGTTGTAATTAGACCTAAAAATAATCCAATAAATTTTATAAATTTCATATACTTCCTCTAATTAAATATTAATATAATTTTTTGCTTACATTCTATAGTTAGAATAGCACATAAGAGCAATGTTTTTATGGGTTTATTCTAAATATTTCTAATTTATAAACTTAGAAATAAATTTGTTAGTTTATCTCAGCGTAACAAGTTCTTCACCGCTTGTTGGGTGGATTGCTAGAGTTTGGTCAAAGTCTTTTTTGGTTGCGCCCATTTGCACAGCAACTGCAAAACCTTGGATAATTTCATCAACATAATCGCCAATTAAATGAATTCCAATAATTTTTTCGTTATCTTCTTCGCAAATTAATTTCATCAAAGTTGGAACTTTATGTTCGGTCATTGAGCGAAGTAATGGGTTGAATTTTGAAGAATAAACTTTTATATTATTTTCTCCAAATTGTTGGCTAGCTTCCTGTTCTGTTAAACCAACGCTTGCAATTGCTGGGTGTGAAAATATAACAGTTGGAACAAAGCTGAAATCAGCTTTTGCATTAGTTTTATTATTAAATAATCTTTCGGATAACTGTCGTCCAGCTTCAATGGCTGCAGGAGTTAGAGTTGGTTGCCCTGTTATGTCTCCTATTGCGTAAATGCCTTTTTGTGTTGTATTTTGTTGTTTATCTATTTTGATATTATTATTTGCTAACATTTCTATAGATGTATTTTCTAAGCCAATTTGTGTTGTTAAAGGAAGTCTTCCTATTGCCCAAAGAACAGTTTGAGTTTCTAAAATATAATCTTTGCCAGTTTTTGAAACAATTCTGCAGTCAATCTTACCATCTGATTTTGTTAATGATTTGATTGATGATTCATAAATAATATTAATATTATGCCCAAGCATAATTTCTGAAAGTAGTTTTGTTATTTCACTATCTGATTGTTTTAAAATATAATCATTTCTAACAATTAAATTTACCAAAACGCCCAAAGAGTTTAAAACTCCTGCAATTTCAACAGCAATATAACCAGATCCAACAATCGTTATTGATTTTGGTAATTCTTTTAAAGCAAAAAAATCATCACTTGTTATTCCTAATTCTGCTCCATCTATTTTTGGAAAAGTTGGTTTTCCACCAACTGCAATAATAATATTCTCTGAAGTGAATTTTTTACCATTTACTTCCAAAACATTATTATCTACAAATTTAGCAAAACCTTTTTCAATATCTATATTGTTGTTTGTTAGACCTTTTTCATAAATATTATTTAGCTTATTTATAAATAAATCTCTTTTATTGACAAAATATTTCCAGTCTAATTTTGGCTCTAATCCTGAAAAACCATAATCTTTAGCAAGTCTAAAGTAATCTGCAAATTGAGCTGCGTGAAAAGATATTTTTTTGGGAACACAACCTACATTAACGCAAGTTCCGCCCAAATCTCCTGTTTCTATAACTAAAACTTTAGCGTTATATTCTGCTGCTCGTTTAGCGGCAGCAATTCCTCCACTGCCACCGCCAATACATATTAGGTCATATTTTGTCATAAAATTTATTTATTTTTGGTTTATGGTTTATTTATTTTTAGATTTTCCTTTTTTGTTAGTATTATTATTTTTTGAATTAACATTACTGTTTTTTGAATTAGGCTGATTAGTTTTTGGTGGATCAATATCAGCTCCTTCTGGAAGTGTAATATTAAGCTCTAAAACCTCTGTGCCATCTTGGTTTGCAATATTTGTATCAATGTTATCTATTTCAACATTTACATACTTTTTCACAACATCTAAAATTTCTTGTCGCATTTGCTTTAAATATTTAGGGTGTTTAGCGTCAGCTCTTGAGTGAGCAACTAATATTCTTAGCCTTTCTTTGGCAAGGTTTGCTGTTTGCGGTTCTTTTTTCTTAAAAAATGATAATAATCCCATTGCATTAACCTCCAAAAACGCGAGCAAAGAAACCTTTTTTCTGCTCATCTAAAAATCTATGAGGCAAATCTTCGCCCAAAAATCTTGCAACCAAATCTGAATAAGCTTGCCCAGCATTAGTTCCGCTATCTAAAATAACAGGGTCTCCTTTGTTAGATGATGATAAAACAGATTCAGATTCTGGAATAATTCCTAAAAGTTTTATTCCAAGAATATCTATAATATCTTCAACTGAAAGCATTTCGCCTTTTCCAACTCTTTCAGGTGAATAACGAGTAATAATAAGGTGTTGTTTAACTTCTCTACCTTCTTCAGCAGCTTTTGATTTGCTATCTAAAATCCCCAAAATTCTATCTGAATCACGCACAGAAGAAACTTCTGGGTTTGTTACGATAAGAGCTTCATCAGCAAAGTATAATGCTAAATATGCTCCTCGCTCAATTCCAGCTGGAGAATCACATATAACAAAATCAAACTTCATTTCTTTAAGATCATCTATAACTTTTCCAACTGCATCTTTATCAAGTGCATCTTTATCTCTAGTTTGAGAAGCTGGCAAAATATATAAATTATCAACTCTTTTATCTTTAATTAATGCTTGTTTAAGCGATGCTTCGCCAGAAGTAACATTTACGAAATCGTAAACAACTCTTCGCTCACAACCCATTATTAAATCTAGGTTTCTTAAGCCTACATCAAAATCAATTACAACTGTTTTTTTGCCTGCCATAGCAAGACCTGTTGCAAAACTTGCACTTGTTGTTGTTTTACCAACGCCGCCTTTTCCTGATGTTACTACTACTACTTTAGTCATTTGACCTCCATTCTTTATTATTTATCTAAGTTTGTTTGTATAAAATTATTATAAATCTATTATAAATTGTTATGAGCTCATTATA
The DNA here is from genome assembly GCA_965215775.1 of Cardiobacteriales bacterium. GTDB lineage: Bacteria > Pseudomonadota > Gammaproteobacteria > Cardiobacteriales > Ostreibacteriaceae > CBDCEG01. Next base: position 67,712 of record CBDCEG010000020.1, on the reverse strand, counting down.
AGTTAATATAAGTTAAAAATCACAAGTTAAAAAACTTAATATTGTTATCTTGTAAAGATATTTGAACTTTTTTGCCTGTCCACTTTTGCTCTTTGAATTCAATTTGTTTGTAATTTCCTGCGATTGAAACCAGCTCAGCATTCATATCTAAACAAAATATAAGCGAATCCTCATTTCCAGAAGCACCAGCAATCGCACGCCCTCGTAATGATCCATAAATATGAATGTTACCTTCTGCAATAACTTCCGCACCAGGGCTTACATTTCCTATAATTGTTAAATCTCCTTTTGAGTAAACTCGTTGCCCTGAGCGAACAGCGTGAGTTAGCACTTTATTAAAGTTCTCATTACTGCTTTTAGTGGTATCTTCATCATTATCAGTATTATTATCTGAGTATGTTTTTTTAGGCTCTTCTGTTTCTTTACCTTCTTTTTGTGCTTTTAACTCTTCTATTTGTTTTTTCAGTTCATTGTTTTCTTGAAGAATATTCATTTGTTTAGAAAGTTGACTTTTATTTTCTTTGCCTAAAGCTTCAATAACAGGCAAAGCACCCATATCAGCTTGAATTGACTTTTCTCTACAAGTTTTATAATCTGAAATAATAGCAACTGGATAAATACTTTCATTGATAATCGTTTGTTTTAGTGATTTAAAATCAATTTTATCTAGTTCTGGCTTTTCAATATCACTTATATCAACAATAACCCTAAGACCAGCAAACATCATTGGTGCAGCTTCGCGTTGTTTTTTGAGGGTTTGTTTTATCTTTTCATTATCACCAGAATACAGTTTAACAACTGTTATATTTGGTAAGTTACTTTTGAATTCTAAAATTTTCTCAGGCTTTTCTGATTTTTCTAATTTTTCTATTTTTTCTGACATTTTGTTTTTTCTCTAAAGATTTTCGTTTAACATAATTGCTTCTTGGTTTGGTTTTGCTGAATCTTTGTATTGATAACAATCAACAAAAACCCGTTTTTTGCAATTACTGCATTTTTCATTATCCAATCGTTCAAATATAGCACTTATAGCCTCAACTGAAAAGCTAAAAATATTATCATTTCCGCCTAATTCTTGCCAATAAGGGCTTTTTAGTAGATAAGCTCTAGCATTTGCATTTAAACCAGAAAGGTATAAATCACCGCCTTTTCGCCTCATTCTTTTAGAAAGCGATAGCAGTAAATCAGCACCAGCAATATCTATCAATGTTATTCCGTTACAAATTAATAATATACTTGTTTGTTTTTCATGGGTTCGTTTTCTGATTTTCTGACCAATATAACCAACATCACCAAAAAACAACGCACCTTCAATCTGTAAAATAGCAAGTTGTGGACATTGTTTTTGTTTATCTGAAGTTACTTTTATTAATCTTCGGTAAGGGTCGTTTTTATCAAGGGTTATTTTTTGAACTTTTGGATGAGCTGTTTTTTCCAAATATATTATTAATGAAACTATAACTCCACTATATATTGCAAACTCTAAGCTTAAAAATAAAGTTGATACAAAAGTGGTGAAAAATATAACTGTTTCAGCGATACTAGTTTTAAATGTTTTTACAATTGCACCAATATCTATCAACTTCCAACCAACAAGTAATATTATTGCTGACATTGCTGGTTTTGGTAAAAATTCTGTAAAGTTAGATGCAAATAATAATATTAAAATAATTAACCCAGAAGCAATTATACTTGATAGAGGTGTTTTTGCACCAGCAGCGTAGTTTACAGCCGTTCTTGTAAATGAAGCTGAGGAGAAAAATCCACTAAAAACCCCACAAGCAATATTTCCAATTCCTTGTCCGATAAACTCTTGGCTGGGATTTATTTCTTGATCTGTTTTATTAGAAATTGTTCTGGAAATTGAAACCGCTTGGATTAAACCTAAAATTGCAATTGCAATTGATGATGCAATTACTGATTTCACAGTGTAAAAAGATATATCTGGCATGACGAATTTAGGCAAACCTTTAGTCAAGCTACCAACCATTTCTATGTTGCTTGATGGTAAATAACGAGAGAAAATAAAAGAAATTATTGAGCCAACGGCCATAGCAACCAAAAGTGATGGAAGCTTTTTAAAAAATTTAGCACATAAAATAGCAGTGAAAAGTGTTACAAAAGAAAGTGTTGCAACGGTAATATTTGTATTTTCTAAATTTCTAAATATCTCTTGAACTTGGAAAATAATGTTTGATTGGCGTTGCATTTCAAAGCCTAGAAAACTACTTACTTGATTGGAAATAATTAAAATGGCCGCACCTGTTGAAAAACCTAAAATAACAGTTTTAGATATAAAATTAACAATATGTCCTAATTTCAAAAGACCTAATAAAAGCTGAATAATTCCAGCCAAAAGCGTTACAGTTAAAGCCATTGTGATAAACTGTGGAGTTGATGGAACAGCATAGTCACTCAAAGTGCTAATAATCACAATAGAAGTTGCAACAGTCGGTCCTGAAACAATGTGCCAAGAGCTTCCAAAAAAAGCACTAGCAATAGGAGCTACGATTGCTGCATAAAGTCCAAATTCAGCAGGAAGACCAGCTATCAAAGCAAAAGCAATTCCTTGGGGAAGAGCAAAAATAGTGCTACTAATTGCTGCAATAAAGTCTATTTTTATTGTTTTTACAGAAGTCTCTTTAAACCAAATTAAGAAAGGAAAAAAAGCAAATAAGTCAAACTTAGACTTTTTATATTTATTACTTTTCTTTCTTTTAATTATCATTTTATTTTCTTAGTTTGTTTGCGTATCAAAAAAATTACCTGATGGACTAGGAGACTTCATTTCAGAATCTTCACGAATATTATTAATTGTCAAAACTCGCTGTGGGAAAGGAATGTTAATATCATTATCTTTGAATTCCTTCCAAATACTTTGCAAAATGTCATCACGAACATCTAAAATACTACTTTCATCAATATTTATATGATACTGAAATCTATAGTTAATTGAAGAATCACCATATTCCCACAAAAGAACTTTATGACCTGGATCGGCAAGAATATCTTGATGCTTTTCTAAAATACTATCAACCACAGTTATAACTTTATTAGGTTCGCAGCTATAGTCTGCACCAATATATAAAACAGTTCTAAGAATACTGGTTGTATGAGTCCAGTTTGTAAAACTATTACTTATAACTCTTGAGTTTGGAATAATTACTTCCTCTTGATCAAATGTTTCCAAAGTTATTGCACGCATTCCTATTCGTTTTACTGTCCCTTCTAATTTATCAATTGTAACTGTATCGGAACTCTTTAGCGGTCGTTCTATTAATAGTAAAATCCCTGAAATAAAGTTTTTGGCAATATCTTGCAAACCTAAACCAACCCCAACACCTAAAGCCCCAGCGAAAACAGTTAAACTAGTTAAATCAAAGCCTAATAAATTCAAAGCAAAAAGCACGCCAATCATAATAAGTATATATTGAGTGAATATTGATAAAGAAGTTCTAACTCCCAAATCATCAATTCTGCTATAAATCCAACGATAACTTATTGAACGAAACCATTTTGCAATTTTGAAAATTAAATATATTAAGAGTATTAAAACCAATATATTATAAGCAGTTATCTTATTATTATTAAGGCTAACAATTGTATATTGTGAAATTGATATTATTTTGGCAAATAAGTAGCTTTCTCTGCTCCAATTAAAAAGATTAAATAAAATAGATAACCAAAATCCAACAGAAAGAATTTTTAAGATAATCGTTAAAGGGCTAATTATATCTTGTGCTATAAACGCCCCATGTTTAAACTTTTTCACACAATATAGCTTTAGAAATTTACGCAAATCATTAACTCCACTAAGTGTATAAAATAGAAGAACTAAAGTGATAGAAATTCCAGAAACATAACTTAATAACAGCCAAGAAAGGTTTCTAAATCCAAGCAACCCAATAAAAATCGGTAAAAGTAAGAACCAAAAAGCAGTATAAGCTGAAGCTTTTATGGTTTTAAATTTTAATTGAGTTGTGTCATCTCTGTTATTTATGTATTGACGAACAATTGATTTGCCTGAAAATAAAAAGTAAATAGATGAAATTAAGAATATCTTTTCATAAAACAATACAGAAAATCCTAGAAGGTGGCTCAATTTTGCAACAAAAAATAAAACCATAGCTAAGCTGAAGATAAATAATGCTATTTTAAATCTCTTAAAGTGAAATTTATCAATTATCTGGCTTTTAAAATCTAAATAAATAAACCCTTTTAAAAATGAAACGGCCAAAATTGGTATCAAAATTATGAAAATTATAAAACGACTCTCAGTACCTAACTTTGATAAAAATGCAGTTGAAAAAATGAATAACACAATGGCTAAAATAGGGGTTTTTCTGTTAAATAACTCAGCTAGTTTGATTAGTTTTCTCAGTGATTTTCTTCTAGATTTTTTCTTTTTAGCTTTCAATAAAAAATGTGCAAATAATTTATTTGCAACAAGCAATAAAAGAACGGCAAAGAAACCACCTGATAAGCTTATTATAGGTTTCTTCTTAATACTTTTATACAAGTTTTTAAAGCTTGATGAAACTTGACCAATTATTAATGCAGGAGTTTTTACAAATTCTTTTAATGCTTTTTTTGCATTTTTAAAATTATAAAGCTCACTTAGTGAGTAAAGTTTTTTAATTTCTTTTTCTTCAACAATAGGTTGTAAATCAGAAACTAACTTCTCCAAATCTATTACTTCTAACGAAATGTTACTTATTTTTTCTTTAAATACACTTTCTAAGTTAAATTTATTTTGTCTAATATTCAACCTTTTTTTATAAATATTTTGACGCTTAATTAGTTGTTTTTTATTTTGTTTAAGAGTCTCTAGTTGCTCTTGCACAGATTCTATAATATCTTGCACCTCTTCGGCGTCTTTTTTATTTACCAAATCTATATTTTGAGCAGTGCTAATATCGCTTGAGTAAAATTCTGTTTTGAAATTTATATCAACCCCAATAATCCAAGCCATCTCTTCATTATAAGTAAGCTCCTCTTTTAAATCTCTCATTCTAATTGGGCTTAGAATTGTTTTTTTATTTTTTATAATATGCTGTATTTCTTTGGCTCTATTGAGATAATCCTTTTGTTTTGTAACTAGTTTTATTTCTTTACTTCTTGCTTTTTCTTCAGCTTGCTCATTTGCTTTATTTTGCAATGCTACTTGAATTGAAGTTAAGAATTTTTCAATCAAAGTGCTTTGTTGTTTTGCTTTACCTATGTTTAATTTGCTTATTTTCTCTCTATTGACAAGTCTTTTTTTAATTATTTTGGCTTTGTTTACTATATTATTTAAGGCATTTAACTGTGTTTGGGTTAGTTTTTCTTTAACTAAAGTATTCTCGTATTTACTTATAACACCTTGATAATATTCAGCAATACTACTAGCTATTTCTTTATCTATTGCGACAGTTTTTAAGGTATTACTTTCATCTTCTAAATATATTTTTAGCTTATCAAGTAGGATTTCAACTTCATTTTTTGTATTTTTATTAATATATTGTTTATCTAAGTTTATAGTTTTAGATTTAATATTTTTCTCGGTTAAATCAAACTTTGAAGTCATTACCTCTAGAGATTTACTGGTTGCTTCAATATTACTTTCTAAAACAGCTATCGCTGAAGTTATTTTTTCCAAGTCTAACTTAGCACCAGCAACCTCTTTTTCAATGTTTATTTGCTCTATATTTTCATTTAAAGAACTATCATTTAAAGCATTATCAATAACTACTGTATTATCATCTAAGTTATTTTGAGCAACTCCAAGGCTACAAAAAATAACTAAAGGTAAAATAAAAAAATTAATTATTTTTGATATTTTCATAATGGATATTAATAAGCTTAGTTAAAATAATTATGCTTTTGGCAGTGTAACACCAGTTTGCCCTTGGTATTTTCCAGCCCTGTCTGCATAAGAAGTTTCACAGACTTCATCAGATTGAAAAAATAGCATTTGCGCAACGCCTTCACCTGCGTATATTTTGGCTGGAAGTGGTGTTGTATTTGAGAATTCTAAAGTTACATGACCTTCCCATTCTGGCTCAAGTGGAGTTACATTTACAATTATTCCACATCTTGCATAAGTTGATTTTCCAAGGCAAATAGTCAAAACATCGCGTGGAATTTTGAAATATTCAACTGTGTGAGCTAAAGCAAATGAATTTGGTGGAATTATGCAAATGTCAGATTCTACATCAACAAAACTTTTCTCATCAAAATTTTTAGGATCAACAATTGAAGAATTTATATTTGTAAATATTTTAAATTTATTTGAACAACGAACATCATAGCCATAGCTAGAAGTTCCATAAGAAATCCCACCTGCTTTTCCATCATTTCCAATACGAATTTGCCCAGATTCAAACGGTGAAATCATTGAAGAACTTTCTGCCATTTTTCTTATCCATTTATCACTTTTTATACTCATAATTTTTATAGTTCCTTTATTCTGTTAATATATTAATAATTAGTTAATAATTATTATAAATGATAACTTAAAAAAGGTAACTATGAAAAGCAACTTTCTGATAGTTAATGCAACTATTTTAAAATTAGAGAAGAATAAACTGCACATAAAATTAAATGATGCGGAAAAAAACATTTGCTCTAGCTGTGAAAAAAAAGCAGGCTGTAAGTCATTATCTATCGCTCCACTGCTTATAAAAGATAAGGAAATATCAGTTAAAATAAATGAAAAATCAAATGCTTTGCTTAATAATAATTTAGTGGGATACCAAAAAGGAGAAGTTATAAATTTACAATTGCCAGCTAACTTTTTGAGCTATAGTTTGGCTTTGACTGTTGGAATACCTTTGCTAAGTTTTATTTTAAGTATTTTACTTTTTTCTAAAATAAACTCAGAAATTAATACATTTTTGATAAGTTTATCTGTTTTATTAGGTAGTAGTTTTGTTATAAAGAAATTTTTTAATGATGTTTTTTTAAAAAAAGTACTAAAAATAATTCCAAAGTAATTGAGATTTAATTATTTTAATTATTTTAATTATTTTCTTGGTTTTGAATAGCTTCAAGTGCCATTTGATAACCAAAAGCACCAAAGCCAGAGATAACACCTTGTGCAATATCACTTAAATAAGATTTATGTCGGAAATCTTCACGACTATAAATATTTGAAAGATGAACTTCATAAAATTTAATTTGAACAGCCAATAAAGCATCTCTAATTGCAATGCTTGTGTGAGTGTAAGCGGCTGGATTTATTATAATAAAATCTATTTTGTCGCCTTTTGCTTGTTGGATAAAATTAACTAAATCACCTTCATAATTTGTTTGTTTGAAAGTAAGCTGATTGTTTGAATTCAACTTGTTTTTCAATTCCTGCTCTATTTCTTTTAGACTTACTTCTCCATACTTTTCAGTTTCTCTGCTTCCTAACAAATTTAAGTTTGGTCCATTTAAAACTAATATCTTCATTTTATAAATACCTTTATTATGCTTTTGTTGATTATTTTTTTGAAACTTTACCTATTTTAGTAGTTATTTCAATAAACATTTGAGCAGCTGGAGATAAAAAACCGTCTTCACGCGTTATAATACCAACAAAAGAAGCATGCTTACTCATATCAATATCTAGTTCTGTTATATTTTTGCATTTGATTTCTTCTTGAATACTTTCCTGAGGGAATGCAGTTATTAAATCAGCTGATTTAAGAATTTTCATATTAGTTATTCTTGAAGAAGAATAAATACTTGCTCTTGGGCTTGATAGTTTTTTTGCATGAAAAAATGATTGGATTTGTGAATTTATAATTGTGCCTTTTAAAGGCATAATCCAATCCCATTTTAAAAGATCTTTGGTTTTTATTTTTTCCTTGTTTGCTAATGGGTGCTCATTTCTAACCACAACTTTTAGCTTTTCTCTATAAAGTTTTTTTAATTTTATATCACTGTATTGATCTTTTTCAGGCAGTCTTCCAACGATTAAATCAATGTCTCCACATTTCAATAAAGGAATTAATTTGGCATTATATTCTTCAACTATATTAATTTTAATATTCTTTCTTATTTTTAAAATTTCTGCAATAGATTTTGAGGCGAGAGCAGCGGCTGCTCCTGAAGGGATTCCTATATTTACTCTACCACCTTTGCCTTTAAATAAGTCTGAAACTTCGTCTTCTGCTTGTCGTATTTGGTTTAAAAGAATATGTGAATGTTTAATTAAAATTTCACCAAATGGAGTTGGCTCAACGCCTCTTGACATTCTTTGAAATAAAACAACGCCTAAGCTTTTTTCCAAATCTTGAAGCCTTTTAGTTATTGCAGGTTGTGATAAATTCATTGATATTGCTGATTGCAATATTGTTTTTTCCTTAGACAAAGTTATCAGCATAGTCATATCTTGCGTTTTTAAAGAATTTGCAAAAGACTTATTAGATATTTCGGTTGTTTTTTTATCAGTTTTTTTCATATTTTATTTAATTCCTATTCATCAATTTTTGTTGTGTTACTTTTTATTGGCTAAACACTCTCTAGCTATATTTCACAATAGTTAATATGGTATCACATTTATTTATAACTAGCATTATCTATTTTATATACCTATTATTTAATGAATAATTTTAATAAAGTTGTCTGTGTTACAATTATGTTACAATTATGTTACATATTAGTTACATTTATAAGCCATCGCTACCTTATGCATAGGAAACTGTTATACTTTGTTTTTTTATAACTAAAATAACAATAAGTATGGCAAAAGAAGAAAGTATTGAAATGGCTGGAGTAGTAGTTGATAGCCTTCCAAACACAACATTTAAAGTAAAACTAGAAAACGATATGATTATCACAGCAAGAATTTCTGGAAGAATGCGTAAACATTACATCAGAATTTTAACAGGTGATAAAGTTAAAGTAGAAATAACTCCTTATGATTTAACAAAAGGACGAATAACCTACAGAGAGAAATAACAAGCAAAACCTTTCTGCTGTTATTCACAGCTAAGGTAAATTAATAAGAGATAATAGGGAAAGAAGATAATAAAATGAAAAAGGAGATAGTTTTTTTAACTTCAGGTAACGCTGGTTGCTTAGAAAAAATTGCAAATAGCAGTCAAATTAAAAATGCTAATATTAAAGTTAGATGTTTGGTAACTGATAAAAGCAGAGAAGCAATGAGAGTTGCAAAAAATAATAATATATCCTTTTTCTATCTTGCAACTTCTAACTATAGTAATCTAAATACAAATGTATTGGCAATTCTTTGTCATGGTGCGGATTTAATAATATCTGTCGATTATGATAGCCAAATCCCAGCAAGCTTTACCAAAATGTTTAAAGATAAAATGATTTTAACTAATTTATCTTTAGATATACATGATGCACTTAGCCAAACTAATTCAAAAGAAATTCAAAAAAGAGTAATTCAATCTGGCGAAACTGAAACTGGTTGTTTTACATATTATATGACAGACTCAGAAAATATAAATATTATTGAACAATCTGTAACTAATATAGGTATGCTTGATGATGAAAATACTATTTTAGGAAAACTGCAAAAACTAAGAAGTGAAAATATTATAAAATCAATATTATCAATTTTATAATTCTCAGTTGTTAATTATTAACTGCTTAGTAAATATTTTAGTAATTAAAATAAATAGCCAAACAGTTTTAAAATAAGCAAAAGCGTATCATAAGCTATCCAACACTAAACTTTTATGCATATTTTAAATAAACTAAGAAAACACCCGTCCAAATATCCACTAGTTGTACTTGCACCAATGGCTGGAGTTTCAGATTTGCCTTTTCGTGAGTTGTGTGAAAATCAAGGTGCAGATTATTCTGTTTCAGAAATGGTCTCATCTCTTCCGCAATTAATGGATTCTAAAAAAAACAAATATCGTATAAATTTTGTTCCAAATACTCATATTAAAGTTGTGCAAATAATTGGAAATAATCCAATGCAGATGGCAGAAGCTGCTAAGTTTTATACTCAAATGGGAGCTGAGATTATTGATATAAACATGGGTTGCCCAATGAAAAAAATCAGTAAAAAAGGGGCAGGTGCTGCATTGTTAGAAGATTTAAATTTGGTTGAAAATATTTTGAAAGAAGTTGTTGCAAGCGTTAATATTCCAGTAACTTTAAAAACAAGACTTGGTTTAAATAAACAGATAAAAAATATTGAGCAGGTTGCACAAATTGCACAAAATAGTGGGATTTCAATGCTTACAATTCATGGGCGAACCAAGGCAGATAGATTTAGTGGCAATGCTGAATATGATTTGATTGCAAAAGTTAAACAACAAATAAATATTCCTGTTATTGTAAATGGAGATATTGATAGTGCAAATAAAGCAAAAAAAATCTTAGAATTTACAAAGTGTGATGGAATAATGATTGGCAGAGGAAGTATTGGTAAACCTTGGTTATTTTCCCAAACTAAACGCTTATTAAATAATACAAATGATAATAAATTAAGTAATTTAGATATGGTTAGTATAATTCTAAAACATGTAAATAAAATTCATTTATTTTATGGTGAAAATGGTTTTGTTTATGCAAGAAAGCATCTAAAACAATATTTTAAAGAATTAGGTTTGAATAAAGAATGTTTTGAAAAAATATCCACTATAAGTAATAACGAACAACAATACGATGAACTAAATAATATTTTAAATATATGATTATGATTAATAAAAAAGCTTGTTTTATGATTGGTATTTCTGGGTTAGTTTTAACTGATGAAGAAATTAAGCAACTAAATAATCCATTAACTGCTGGGGTTATTTTATTTTCTAGAAATTATGAAGATATTTCTCAACTCAAAAAGTTAGTTAAAAGCATAAGAAATAATTCAAAAAACCAGTTATTAATAGCAGTTGATAATGAGGGTGGAAAAGTTCAAAGGTTTATAAAAGACTTTACCCATCTTCCTGCAATGTCTGAAATTGGTAAAACCTATGATAATGATAAAAACTTAGGTTTAGAATTAGCTTATTCTTGTGGAATTATTATGGCTTACGAACTTGCAAAATGTGATATTGACTTTAGTTTTGCACCAGTTTTGGATGTAAATAATAAAAACTCAAAAGTAATATTTGGGCGAGGATTTCATCTAGAGCCTATGGTAATTACAGAATTAGCAAAACAATTTCAAAAAGGAGTGGAATTACTTGATATGGCTTGCGTTGGAAAACATTTCCCAGGGCATGGAAGTGTTGTTGCAGATTCACATTTTGAATTACCAAATATACTAAAACTTTAGATGAATTAAAAGAAAAAGACTTAATTCCATTTAAAAATATGATAAAAAACAATATAAAAGCAATTATGCCTTCACATATTTTATATACCGCAATTGATGGAACTCCTGCTGGATTTTCTAATTTTTGGTTAAAAGATATTTTAAGAACTCAGTTAAATTTCAAAGGAGCAATTATAAGTGATGATTTAGATATGGCTGGAGCAGCGTTTATGGGTGATATTACAACAAGGTTGGAATTTGCTTTACATAATTGTGATTTGGTTCTTTTGTGTAATAATAAGGAGCATATAAAAACTGCTTTTAAAACAATTTGCCCAACAATAAACTCAGAAAGGCAGCAAAGATTATCTAATCTTAAACTCAAAAAAATAGACTTAGAAGGTATTAAGCCTCAATATTATGAAGCAAAAAAACTTCTAAAAAGTAAGTTAGATATAGATTAGATACTAAATAAATATAAATATGAATGTAAATATTAAATGTAAATTAATGAAAACTTTAACAAACTTATGATTAACCAAAATTTGATAGATAGCTTAAAACAGCAAAATTTAAATGACCAACAAATAGAAAGCCTAATAATTTATGCAAAAGAATTAGAACTATGGAATAAAACTTATAATTTGACAGCGGTTAAAGGTATTGAAAATATAATAAAAAGACATATTTTTGATAGTCTTTCTGTTGTTTTGGAAATAAAAAACAATAAAATAAATAAACTAGCTGATATTGGTTGTGGAGCTGGTTTGCCTGGCATAATTTTAGCAATTGCAATTCCAACACTAGAAGTTTACTTAGTTGAAAGTATTGATAAAAAATGTAGATTTTTAAGACATATTATTCAAAAGCTTGGTTTAAATAAAAGAGTTTTTGTTATTTCAGAAAGAGTTGAAAAATATCAGCCTGAATTTAATTTTGAAGGTATAATTTGCAGAGCTTTTACTAACCTTGAAAATTTTGTTACGCTAACTAAACATTTAGGCGATAATAGTAGCTTATGGCTTGCAATGAAGTCAGAGCATACAAAAGATGAAGAAAAGTTATTAGAAAAAACTAATTTCAATATAATTAAAAATATATTGCTAGAAGTTGAATTTACAGAAGCAAACAGACATTTAATTTTACTAAAAAAACAATGAATATAATATCAATATCAAATCAAAAAGGTGGAGTTGCTAAAACCACAACTGCAGTTAATTTGGCAGCATGCCTTGGCAGCTTAAAGAAAAAAGTTTTACTTATAGATTTAGACCCGCAAGCAAATGCAACTATGGGCTGTGGGGTTGACAAAAAAGATTTAGAATTAAGTATTTTAGATATTTGTTTGGAAGAAAAAAGTTTTTCAGATGTTATTGTAGAGACTGAATTTAAAAATTTATTTATAGCTCCATCTTGTCAAGATTTGACCGTTGCAGAAGTGCAAATGCAAGGATTGGAACAAGCACCTTTTATTCTAAAAAAAGCATTAGCAGAATTAAAAGAAAGTAAAAAATATAAGTTTGATTTTGTAATTATAGATTGCCCGCCAGCACTTAATATTTTAAGCTTGAATGCAATGATTTCTAGTGATTTTGTAGTTGTTCCAATTCAGTGTGAATATTATGCTTTGGAAGGTTTGAGTGCTTTACTTGAAACAATTTCAGATTTGCAAAAAAATACTAATAAAGAACTTAAAATTTTAGGTTTTTTACGAACAATGTTTGATGGTCGTTCAAATTTGACCAAAGATGTTTCAGAACAATTGGTTCAATTTTTGGGTGATAAAGTTTTTAAAACAATTATTCCACGAAATGTAACTTTGGCAGAAGCACCAAGCCATGGAAGCCCAATTTTATATTATGATAAAGCATCAAAAGGCGCAAAAACTTATACAGAATTTGCAAAAGAAATAAATAAAAGAGTGAAAAAATTAAAAGGTAAAAAATGAAAAGAAGAGGATTAGGAAAAGGGCTAGAAGCTTTACTTGGAGATAGTGTAAACTTAAAACAGGATACAAAAAGCACAACTGAAAATAGCATTAAAGTTAAATATATAAAACGCAATCCATATCAGCCAAGAAAAACATTTGATGAAGATGCGTTAAATGAATTAGCAAAATCAATAAAACAATATGGAATAATTCAACCAATTGCCGTTAGAAATGTTGGAAAAAACAACTATGAAATAATTGCAGGCGAAAGAAGATTTCTAGCCGCACAAAAGGTTGGTTTAAAAGAAGTTCCAATAGTTATTCATAATATTGATGATAAAGAAAGTGCTACATTTGCACTTATTGAAAACCTACAAAGAGAAGATTTAAATTCTATTGAAAAAGCAATAGGAATTAAAAAACTAATTAGTGAGTTTAACCTAACTCATATTGAATGTGCCAAGGTTTTATCACAATCTCGCTCAAGTATAAGTAATACTTTGAGATTATTAGATTTGAGTGATGCCGTCCAAGATGCTTTGGTGCAAAAACATATTGATATGGGGCATGCAAGAGCATTATTAGGTTTAGATGAGGCAACTCAATTTGAAATTCTTCAGCAAATTAAAATCCAAGGTTTAAGTGTTCGTGAAACAGAAGAACTTGCTAGAGATGAGAAAGATGAATTAATATCTGAAGTGAAAATAGAAAGAGCTAAAAAAACTAAATGGACTAAGGAAATTGAAAAAAGCCTAAATGATACTTTTAATAATAAAGTTGATATCAGAGCAAGAAAAAACGGTAGCGGAAAAATAACAATTAGCTTTGATAATGAAGATGATATAAAAGAAATAATTGAGAAATTTAACCTTTAGAGCTTAAAATTAATTTAAATATTTTCTATAAAATAAGTAATAAAATCAGTAATAAAAATTTCACAAAACAATATACATCTCAAACAAAATCCCTATGAAATCATAGGGCTTTTTTACTCTTTATCAAAGATTTGGCAATATTATTAAAAGCGCGAAAAATATCCCAATAAAAACTAGAAAAGCATTTCTAATAAATTTTGTTCTCCAGCCTAGAAAAACTCCAATGATTAAGAATATAATTGAAATAACCATAAGTGGAGTTATAAAATAAAGGGAGATTCCTACGATAACACCTATCATATCTGAATTTATAACAGCTATCGCTAGTATAATAAATTCAATTATTAGAGATATTAAAGATGCTACAAAGCAAGTAATAGCAAATTTTTCCCTTGGAGTATTTTCTCTTCTTTCTATTGGTTGTTCTTTTTCGTTATTCATAATAATCTAGTTTTTGTGGTTTATATCGTCATCAAGGGCTTTGTTATATTATTAAAAATAAAAGGGAGGAAAAAGCTAAAACCAAAATTAAAGTTAAGCTTATTTTAATAAACTTAATCTCAGAGTGAAGTGGTTCAGTTTTATGGGACAGATTTTTAGCCTATAATACACTTTTAAGAGGAAAAAATTATGTCAAAAATTAACAAACAAAGAAAAACTTGGACTGTAGAGCAAAAGCTTGATTATGCAAAGCTTATGGTGCATGAAAATTATACAAATAGTCAAATTCAAGAAATTTCTGGTGCAGGAAAATCAGCTGTTGCGCGTTGGAAAAAACAATATATTGACGAATTAGGTGGGAAAACTCCAGATGGCAAAAGAGCGTTGACAGCTCAGCAGCAGGAGATTCAAGACCTTAGGAAACAGCTTTGGAGGGCTAAAAGAGACAATGAAATTTTAAAAAAGGCTGCTGCCATTTTTATTCAAAAAAACTAAAAACTGAAGTTATTATGAAAATAAAAATGGCAAATAAAAATTACTCAATAACTGAATTATGCACTGCTTATGGGGTTCCTAAAAATACATTTTATAAAAAGACTAACACTAGGAAAATTAATAGAAAATCTTCTGAAATAATATCTTTATTAAAGAAAATTTCTATAGAAACAAAACACAGTTATGGGAAAAGAAGAATGCAAAAAGAACTCCAACTTTACGGTATTAAGATTGGTATTTTTAAAGTAGCTTCATTGATGAAACTTGCTAATATTCAAGCAATTACACCAAGAAAAAAACACTATTACCCCAAAGAACGAGTGTCTAAAATTATTTCTGATAATATTTTAAATAGAGAATTTAATCAAAAAACACCAAATACACATTGGGTTGGCGATATAACTTATATCCGAAATCATCAAGGCTGGAGCTATTTAGCGACGGTTCTTGACCTTGCAACAAAAGAAATTGTGGGCTGGAGTTTGTCGCAAAAACCGAATGCAAAACTTGCAAAAAAAGCACTTCAAAACGCAATTAGAAGAAAACATCCAGATACAAGCAAATTATTATTTCACTCAGATCGTGGCGTGCAATATACGTCTAATTTATTTGTTGATTTTTGTGTAAATTTGCATATAACAAAGAGTGTTAGCAGAAAAGGAAACTGTTGGGATAATGCTGTAATGGAAAGGTTTTTTAGGAGTCTAAAGTCTGAAAGATTAAATTATTTAAGTTTTAAAAGTCATCAAGAAGTTACTGAAGAAGTAGATAGTTATATATATTTTTATAATTATAAGAGGTTAAATTCCGCAATAAATTACATGACACCAAATGAAAAATTTAATAGAATGATAAATGTCGCTTAAAAAGTGTTCCATAAAATTAGACCATTACAGAGCCTAAAACAAGACTAATGATAAACAGCACTATAGAACCACCTAAATATGGTAATATAGCCATAGCAACCATAGCTCCTGACACTCCTAACCCAACATCTCCACCTCCTCCGCGAATCATAAGATATTCAACTATAAGGGAGGCTAAAGATGCTATAAAGCAAATAATAGCCAATATCTCTCTTTGGGGGTTTCTTTTCTTTTCTATTTTTTTCTCATTTTCTATTTGTTGTTCTTTTTCGTTATTCATAATAATCTAAGTTTTGTAATTTATAGTAAAAAACCCTAAAAGTGAAAACTCCTAGGGCTTTTAGTATTCTTATCATTAGCAGATAATGTCTAATAATTAGTAACTATTTATTTAGCTGATTTAATTAAGTCAACAACAACTTCGTTTGCTATATCAAGGATTGCATCAATTTTATATTTTTTCTGCTCATCTTTTTCAGCTTTAGTTTTATCCTTTTCTTCTTTTTTGAAGTATTCCTTTGTAACTAAAGGAAAATCATATAATTTTCTATATATATTTTTAAAGATTAAACCTTTTTCTTTAAAGTCATTTTGCTCTTTTTTTCTTTCAGCAAGGTTTATTGTAATAACCGTATTATCCATAACTTCTTTTTGCCACTTTTTGATATTGAGTATATTTTCAAGAACTTTGTTATCTTTATTTCTTGTTTTATATTTGGTTTGTAGTGAATTAACTAACTCACTTGTTATAAAGTTTGTTTCTTCATAGCTTGCAGAGTTTATTCTTTCCCAACCAAGTGCAAAATCTTCTTTTATTTCTCCGCCTGGAACAAAGCTTTTTTTGTTAGGGATAAATATATCTGGTGCCACACCTTTTATTTGAGTTGAGCTACCATTTATGCGATAAAACATAGCTATAGTAAGTTTTAATTGACCTATTTTATCTTTTACCATTGGTAAAAAACCACTTAAACTAGCAACAGTTTGCACGGTTCCCTTGCCAAAAGTTGGCGTTCCTAGAATAAGTCCTCTTTTATAATCTTTAATTGCTCCTGTGAAAATTTCAGAAGCTGAAGCTGAATTATTATTAATTAAAACAGCTAAAGGACCAGAATAAGTTATTTCCTGATTTCTATCTTTGTGAACTTTAATACTTCCATTAGTATTTTTAACTTGAACAACAGGTCCATCTTTAATAAATATACCTGTTAAATCAATAGCTTCCTCTAAAGAACCACCACCATTATTTCGTAAATCAATAACAAGACCATCAATACCTTTTTTCTTAAGTTCTACTATTAATTTTTTAACATCTCTAGTTGTTGAGCGGTAATCTTTGGTTCCTTTTGCAGCTGCTGCAAAATCAATGTAAAAACTAGGAAGATCAATAACTCCAATTTTATAATCTTTGCCATCTCTTTTTATAGTTTTAATTTCAGATTTAGCTGCTGAATCTTCTAAATTTATTTTATCTCTAACAAGGCTTATTTCTGTAATATTATCGGTTATATTTTTTTTGATAAGAAGTCTAACAATTGAACCTCTTTTACCACGAATTAAGTTTACAGAATCTCCAAGAGTCCAGCCAACTATATCAACCATTTCGCCTTTTTTACCTTGAGCTACCCCAAGTATTTTATCATTTTCGCCAAGTAAATTTGACTTTTCAGCAGGACCGCCTGCGATCAAATCTTTTATAACAACTAACTCTTCTTCTTGAGAAAGTCTTGCACCAATTCCATCAAGAGAAAGCTTCATATTTATAGCAAAATCTTCTCCTGTTCGTGGTGAAAAGTAAGAGGTATGTGGGTCATAAATAGCTGTTAATGCATTTGCGTAAATTTGAAAAACATCTTCGCTGGTTGTTTTTTTAATTTTTTTACCTAAATTAACATATCTTTTTCTAATTGTTTTGGTTGCTTTTTTCTCTTCTTTTCCTGAAATAATCAAATTAACCAACTCGTTATGAATTCTTTTTACCCATCTTTTATCTAATTCTTTTTCAGTTTTGACCCATTTGATTTTTTTAACATCAGTTTCTATTTTACCGCTTTTAGATTTATCAAAAGTAGTATTATCAAGGTAACTTATAATCCATTGAATTCTTTTTTGCATCTTTTGGACATAAGAATTGTATATCTTAAAAGGCATTGAAAGGTTATCATTTCGTGCGTCATCATCAAGATTAGTTTCATATGTTTTAAAAACTTCAACCTCACCTTTTGTAAAAATATATTTACCAAAATCAATATAATCAATATACCTTTTCATAACTTTTTTAGAAACGCTATCATCAAAGGGCATTTTATTAAAGTGCTGAGTAGTTAGAAGCGTATTGATTAAACCAAGTTGTTGCAAATGCTTTTTCTCAGGTTTTATCAAAGTCTCTTTTACTTCAGGTGTAACTATTTTTGAAACTTCTTTTGAAACATCTTTTTTAGTAATATTTTCTTTTATCGGTGAATTAGCACAGGAAACAAATCCCATCAAACTAATTGTAAGTGCAAGTATTTTTCTCATTTGTCTTTTTAAATTTAGTTAATACAAAGCGTAATTATACACTAAGCGATTATTTTATTTCTCAAATCTTTGTAAAAAGTAATATTTTTAAGAGCTTAGAAACTTATTTATATAGTTTTTTAGTTTATTTTTATTTAATTCACCTATGATCAACCCTACTTTTGTTCTCCTAAATAAAATATCATCAACTGTCTTAGCCCATTCATTTTCAATTAAATAATCAACTTCAAATTGGTATAAATTATCATCAAATTTAATTCCTAAGCCTGTAGTTGAGTTTACTTTTTTAAGGGCTTTGTTTATATTAGTTCCATATCTGTTAAACATTGTATTTATATAATTTTCTTTAATAAAATCATACTTAACATATAAGTCTTTGGTGATTTTATCAAAGTCATTAACATTAAAGTCTCCTCCAGGTAAACATTCAGAACTGCTCCAAGTTTTTTGTATGTCTGGTTTTTCAGGAAAAAATGTTGATATTTCAGTTATAACTTCCTCAGCTAACTTTCTGTAAGAGGTTATTTTACCACCATAAATATTTAGAATTGGCGGGTGATTTTTAGACTTCACTTCAAGTTTGTGATCTCTTGTTACAGCTTGTGCTTTGCTTGCACCATCGTCAAGAAGAGGACGAATTCCAGCAAATGAAGAAATGACATCAGTAGGGGTTATAGGAGTTTTCAAATAGTTATTAACTAAATCACATAAATAAATAACCTCTTCTTTTTCAATAAAAACATCATCAAGGCTACCATTGTAAGCAACATCAGTTGTTCCAATTAGTGTGAAATCTTCAAAATAAGGTATGCAAAAGGCTATTCGGTTATCATTATTTTGAAAGAAATAAGCTTTATTATGATCAAATATTTTAGGCACAATGATATGACTACCTTTAACAAGCTTTATTTTATAATCAGTTTGGGTGTTTGTTTTTGAAATTATATCTGAAACCCATGGTCCACCTGCATTTATAATAAGCTTAGTTACTATTTCTTCATTATTATCTGTATGAGCTGTCCAAACATTATCATTATGAGTTAACTTTAAGCACTTTGTTTTGGTTAGTATTGTTGCTCCTTTTTCTTTGGCACTAATTGCATTTATTATAGTTAGCCTTGAGTCATCAACTGTGCAATCAGAGAATTCAAAAGCATATTCAAATTTATCCTTTAGTGGTTTTCCAGTTTCATCTTTTTTTAGATTTATTGTCTTTGTTGTTGGAATTTTCTTTCTGCCACCAATGTAATCATATAAAAACAATCCCAGTCTAAGTAACCACTTTGGTCTTAGGTCTTTATGGTGTGGCAGGACTAATCTAAAAGGCTTTACAATATGTGGAGCAAGCCGCCAAAGAACTTCTCGCTCTGAAAGAGCATTTCTAACTAAAGAAAACTCATAATACTCTAAATACCTAAGCCCACCATGAATTAATTTGGTACTTTTACTGCTTGTTCCACTAGCAAGATCATCTTTTTCTATCAAACAAACAGATAGACCTCTACCAGCAGCATCTCTTGCAATTCCTGTGCCATTTATTCCACCACCAATTATTAATACATCATATATTTTTTTTGTCATAACTCATCACTCTCCCAGTTTTTTGCTTTTTTTATCGCCTTTTTCCAGCCATTACATATAGTATTTTTTGATTTTTTTTCTATATTGGGTTTATATAGATTATCTAACTTCCAACTATTTGATATTTCTTCTTTATTTCCCCAAAAACCAACTGCTAAGCCAGCTAAATAAGCACTTCCTAAAGCAGTTGTTTCAGTAACTTTAGGTTTTAATACTATAATATCTAAAATATCAGATTGGAACTGTAGTAAGAATTTATTAGCAGCAGCTCCACCATCTACTTTTAACTTATTAATTTTAATATTTGAATCTATTTGCATTGCATCAATTAGGTCTTTGGTTTGAAAGGCAATTGATTCTAATGTTGCTCTTATTATATGGTTTTTATTAGTTCCTCTAGTTATTCCAACTATACATCCTCTAGCATACATATCCCAATGTGGCGCTCCAAGACCAGTAAAAGCAGGAACTACATAAGTTCCATTAGTATCTTTGACCTTATTTGCATAAGTTTCAGTTTCTTGTGCATTTTTTATTAAGCACATTTCATCTCTTAGCCACTGAATGGCGGCACCACCAACAAAAACACTTCCTTCTAAAGCATAATGTATATCCTCATCAGTTGTTGCAGTAATAGTTGAAAGTAACCCATTCTTAGATTGCACTATTTCTTTTCCTGTATTCATTAATAAGAAACAACCAGTTCCATATGTATTCTTAATATCTCCTTTATTAAAACATGCTTGCCCAAAAAGAGCTGACTGCTGATCACCAACTATTCCAGCAATTGGTACTTTGCACTTTTTATTTTTATTGGGTAAGAAATCAAGGGTTATATATGCGTAAATTTCACTAGATTTTTTAACCTTTGGCATCATTGAAAGTGGAATATTTAAACTACTTAGTATTTTTTTATCCCAAGTAAGGCTTTTAATATTGAAAAGCATTGTTCTAGAAGCATTTGTGTGATCTGTTATGTGCAACTCACCTTTTGTCAAATTCCAAACTAACCAACTATCAATTGTTCCAAATAAAAGTTCTTTATTTTCAGCTTTTTCTCTAGCACCCTTAACATTATCTAAAATCCATTTTATTTTTGTGCTGCTAAAATAAGCATCAACAACTAACCCTGTATTATTTCTTATATATTTTTCATAACCATTTTTTAGTTTTAGCTCTTCACATATTTGAGCAGTTCTCCTACATTGCCAAACAATTGCATTGTATATTGGTTTGCCTGTTTTTTTATCCCAAATAACAGTTGTTTCTCTTTGGTTTGTTATGCCGATTGCAGAAATTTGTTCTGCTGTTATATTGGATTTTTTTATAACATCTCTCAAAGAGTTATATGTTGTTTCCCAAATTTCTAAAGGGCAGTGTTCAACCCATCCTGCTTTTGGATAAATTTGAGTTATTTCTTTTTGTGCCGTTGCAATTATATTTGAATTTTTATCAAATATAATTGCTCTAGAGCTTGTTGTTCCTTGATCTAAAGAAATAATATATTTTTTCATAATATTTTTATAAATTTAAATTATAGCCTTAATCATTTTCTTAGGGAAATCTGTAAATATAGCATCTATATCTATTGATTTTAAGTACTTAGCATCATCAACATTATTAACGGTATAAACTCTAACTTTTTTATTTTCACTGTGTAATTTATTTATTTGTTTATTTATTGATTTTCTATCAATTTGTTTGTAATCTATATGAATTGAGTTAGCTTTCAGGTCATTAATAAGAGCTAAATAATCATTAGGGATTTTTTCAACAAGGACTGCTATATTTGATTTTGATATTTTTTGCCTTAGCTTTCTAAGAGCATCATGGTTAAAGCTACTGAATAAACAAATGTCTAAAATATTATATTTTCTAATATCTATATCAAGTTGATTTACAAGTTTTTGCTCTAAGCCTTTGTCAGGTTTTAATTCAACTTGCATAGTAATATTATTTTCTTTGCAGAATTTTGATACTTTTTTAAAGGTAAGTATTTTTTCAAATTTAAACTCATTAGAAAACCAACTCCCACAGTCTAGCTTTGTTAGCTCAGACATTGTTTTATCACAAACCAATCCTTTTCCATTTGTTGTTCTATTAACATCAGTATCATGCATCAATATTATTTGATTATCTTTAGTTGTCCGAATATCAAATTCAACCCAGTTGGAACCTGACTTATAACCTAACTCAATAGCTGAGAAGGTATTTTCTGGAGCATGACCACTTGCTCCTCTATGTGCAATTATTTTCATAATATTTTTCTAATTTTTTAATACTTACTATTAAGTATTTGTTTAGACCATTCTGCAAAACCAAATCCACCTTCCTTTGACATAATTAAAGTAGGTTTATATTTTAAATTTTTTAGGTGTGGTTTTATATTTGCAACTCCGATACTATTTTGAAAAAACTTAAACATAACTTCATCATTTAATGAATCTCCAATATATGAGCAATTTTTTTGAATATCTTCTTCATTAAAATCTGTATTTTCTGCAATCCAGTTTTTAGCTGCTGTTAATTTATTAAAATTACCAATCCACATATTGATATGAATGGAGCTTGTGGTTGCATTAATATTGTTATCATTACATATTTTTATAATTTTTTTTATATTGCTTTCATTAAATCCAGTAATCTCTTGATTATAATCAATAGCATAATCATAACGCCTATAGATATTATCCTTAGCAGGTTTTAGATTTGGGAAAGCTATAAAAATATCTTTAGCAATCTGTTTTATTTTGCTCAAGTTCTTTTTCCTGTCAGAACATGTTTGAGTATCTTGATAGATTAGCTTATTATTATCTTTTTTTATAACAAAAGCACCATTTTCTCCAATAACCGCTGCTATTGGCCAGAGTCTAGCAAACTGATCACACCAACCAGCACAGGCTCCTGTAACCAAGATAACTTTAATTTTTTGAGACTGTAATTTATACAAAGACTCTAAAGCTTCACTAGGTAATAAACCTTTGTAAGTTAATGTATCATCTACATCACTAAAAATAATTTTAGGTTTTATTAATTTCATTATATTACAAAACCAAATTTGGCAGTGCCATAACAATACTAGGGATATAAGTCATAAGTAAAAGTGCAAAAATAAGTGCGAAAATAAAAGGTATAACTTCTTTTGTGAATTCAAAAACAGAAACTTTTGTAATTGAGCAAGTGGTAAACATCATAGTTCCAAAAGGTGGAGTAATGCCTCCAATCATAATATTCACGACCATAATTATCCCAAAGTGAACTAAATCAATACCCATAGAATTTGCAACAGGATAAAGTAAAGGTGTAACAATAATAAGCAAAGCTCCACCCTCCAACAGCATACCTAATAATAAAAGTAACACATTTACTAAAAGTAAAAATACATAAGGGTTATTAGTAGCTTCTGTTATAGCTTTGGTTAAAAAGTAAGGAATTCTTTCATAACTCATATATTGCCCAAATACAGATGCAGCAACAATTATTAAAACAATTGTACTTGAAGAATATAAGGTATTTTTAATAATTATTGGGAAGTCTTTTATCTTTAATTCTTTGTATACGAATAATCCAACAAGCACACAGTATAAAACAGCAAAAGCACCAGCTTCTGTGGGAGTAAATATAGCAAATCTAAGTCCTAAAATAATCCCAAACGGCATAAGTAAAGCCCAAATAGAATCAAAAAATTGTTTTCTTATTTGTTTACCAGAAGACATTTTGTTTCTTAGTGGTTTATAGCCTCTTTTACTAGCAATATAACCAGCAACAACCATAAGTGATAAAACCATAAGAATTGCTGGAACATATCCAGCTACAAACATTTTTAAAACAGAAGTTCTTGCTTGAAGAGCGTATATTATCAGAACTATACCAGGTGGGATTACAGGAGAAACAGCTGATGATGCCGCGGTTATTGCTGTTGAAAAAGCTTTTCCATAACCTCTTTTAACCATTTCAGGAACTAAAATTTTGGACTGCATTGCTGCATCAGCATTAGCAGAACCAGAAATTCCACCCATCAAAAGACTTAAAACAATATTAACTTGTGCTAGTCCACCTTTTAAATGTCCTGTTAAAGCATCTGCCATCTTCATAAGCCTAGAGCTGATACCAGAGTAATTCATAACTTCTCCAACCATTATGAAAAAAGGGACTGCGAGTAAAGGAAATGATGAAGCACTTTTTACAAATTTTTGTAAAATTAAATCTGGTGGAGAACCGCTATCACCAAATGTAAAGTAAAAAATAGTTGAAGCAATTAAAGCAAAAGCTATAGGGACGCTAGAAAAATAAAGGATTAATAAAACAAGTAAAGGTAGTAAATCCATTATAAGTCTCCTTTTGAATGTTCTTGACTAGGCTTGAATATACCGCCAAAGCTTCTAATTAAATTTTTGAAAGCTGTAATTGTCATTAAGAAAAAACCTACTGTTATAGAGCCACTAACCCAAGCAGATGATATATTCATAACAGGTGTTTTTTTTGAAGTTCCTTGAATAAATTTAATACTTAAATAAAAAATATATGCAACAATTATAAGCATAACTAGATCAACTATAGGCACAACAAATTTTTGCAATTTTTTTGGAGTGAGCTTAACTAATAAATCAATACCTATATGCATATTATGTTTATAAGCTGCACTAGCACCAATGAAAGTACTCCAAATAAATAAAATTGTAGCAACTTCAAATGCCCAAGATAAACTAATACCAAAAAATTTCCTTGATAAAGCATTTAAAATAACAAGTAAAACAGTCGCTGTTAAAAATATTCCACCAACAATTTCTTCCAACTGAGTAAATTTAAATTTCATTTGTAGCCTTTTTTATTAATTATTCACTAATTTTAAAGTTATAAAAATAGCCTACAAATTTAAATTTTCTTTAAATAAGCAGGCTATATTCAATATATATTTAATATGACTTTACATGTTAAAACATATTTATAAATTATTTACTTTTTTCTCTGATAATTTTGAGTTCTTTTATTATATTATCATAAACACCAGGAGTTAAATCAGGGATTTCCTTAAATATCTTTGCTGTAGCTTTAGTGAAAGCTTCTTGATCAACTTTGTTGAATTTAACACCTTTACTTTCTAAGTCTTTAACCACACCAGCATATTGTGTTTTCAATAAATTATTCATTTCGTTTGCACCAGCGGTAAATTCTTCTTGTATTATCTTCTGGTAATTTGCAGGTATTTTATTCCAAACCTCTGTAGAAATATAAACTCCACAAGTTCCTAAAAAGTGTCCAGTTAAAGCAACATTTTTAGTCTGTAACTCATAAACTTTAGTTTGTAAATTTGTAAATTCAGAGCCTTCTAAACCATCAACCACTCCTTGTTGAACAGCAGAGAGAGTTTCACTAAATGGAAGTGGAACAGCTGTTGCCCCCATAGCGTTTAAAGTATCAATAAATAGTTTGCTTCCTGGAGTTCTTAACTTAATGCCTTTCAAGTCTGCAGGTGTTTTTATGACCTTATTTGTTATTACATTTCTAAACCCAAAAATATAATCAAGAGCTAATATTTTAATACCTTTAGCCTCTGCATCTTTAACCATTTTTTTGACAAGGTCAGTTTTCACCATTGCTATGTATTCATCATAAGTTTGATAAAGCATTGGACCAACAAGAGCTTTAAAGTCTGGGATATAATCACCAGGATATGAAGGGTCTTCAACTGAAATAAAGTTAGCTCCACGAACAACCTGCTCTAAACCATCTTTATATGTAGGAAGCTGCCCATTTGGGAATGTTTGAATATCAATAGCACCATTAGTTTTTTTCTTTATTGATTCAGCCACTTTATCAATTGAAATAGTCAGCTGCTCTTCTGGTGTGAAAACATGACTTAGTTTTAAAGTTAATTTGTAGTCTGTGTCAGCGGCACTTACGGTGCCAAATATGGTGGCTACAACAAGAGAAGCCATAATCTTTGTTAGTTTATTCATAGTTTATCTCCAATTAATTGTGATTAAAGTAAAATAGTAATTCTATGTAAAATCACTATTTCTAATATAAGTATAGGTTATATAAGGCTATGTTAAAAGAGATTTCTTACATTTGCTTAAACATTTAAGAATTATTACCACAATTTGCTACAATCATAGTTTCTTTTAAAACTACATATAAAGTATGGCTGAAAATATAACTGATGATAATTTGATTTTAGATTTTATTTTGCACTTAAGAACTGTTGAAGGTTTGTCTAAAAACACTTGTATTTCTTACCAAAATGATTTGGAATTATTCTCAAAAAATTTGAAAGGAGAGATTTATATTTCAAAAGTTTCTACTAATAATATTCTAGATTACATTCAAAAAAGAGTTGAAGATGGAATTGGTAAAACCACAAATAGTAGAATTCAATCTAGTTTGCAAAAATTCTATAACTATCTTTTATTAGAGGATATTATTAGTGAAAATCCAATGGGAACAATAAAAAGACCTAAGCAAATTCGCTCAGTCCCAAAATCTGTTTCAGAAGAAGATGTAGAGAATTTACTAAAAGCACCTGATTTGACAACAGTTATTGGAATACGCGACAAAGCAATGCTGGAAATACTTTATGCTGCTGGATTGCGTGTTTCTGAATTAATAAATATTAAACTTTTTGATTTAGATTTGAACTCTGGGATTTTAAAAATAATGGGAAAAGGTTCTAAAGAAAGGATTGTTCCAATTGGTGAATATGCAACTGATTGGGTTAACCAATATTTAGAGCAAAGAGCTAAATTACTTAATAAAAAAGCATCAGATTATTTATTTCTTTCAAAAAGAGGAACTCCTATGGTTAGGCAAACTTTTTGGCTTTGCATCAAAAAATATGCATTATTAGCAGGAATTACAACTAGTTTATCACCACATAGTTTACGCCATGCATTTGCAACACACTTGATAAATCATGGGGCGGATTTGCGTTCTGTGCAAAAATTATTAGGTCATAGCGATATAACCACAACTGAGATTTACATTTATGTTGCAAATGATAGACTAAAAGATATTCATAAAAAACATCACCCAAGAGGATAAAATGATTAAAAAGCAGTTGGTTAAAAAAACAATTAAAAGAGTATTTTCTTTAATTATCATTAGTTTTTTATTTTCCTGTGAAAAACCAGTGAAAATCCAAGTAATCCAAGGTTTTGCTCAAGGAACAACTTATACAATTCAGTTTTGGCTAGATTCTGAAAAAATAAAATCACTTAAGAAAAATATACTAGCAGATAAAATATCAACTGAATTAGCCAGAGTTGATAAATTAATGTCTAATTATAGAGATGACTCGGATATTGAGGTTTTTAATAAAATAAAAACTCAAAATCAACCAATAAAACTAGATACTGAAATAATTGAACTCCTAAAAGTTTCCAAACAAATACACAAATTATCAGATGGTTGTTATGACCCAACTGTATCGCCTTTATTTGCTGTTTGGGGGTTTAGAGCCAAAAAATTTACTAAACCTAGTGAAGAAAAAATATTAGAAACTCTTGAAAAAGTAGGTTTTGATAAAATAAAATTACAAACTAATTCAGCAATAAAAGAAAATAAAGAAACAACAGTTGGTTTATCAGCAATTGGACAAGGTTATGCAATTAAAAAAGTTTCTCAAATATTGGAAAAACAAAATATCAAAAATTATATAGTTGAAATTGGTGGGGAAATGTTAGTTTCTGGAGTGAAACCAAAATCACAAAGCTGGAAAGTTGGAGTTGAAAAACCAATTTTAGAAGATAAAAAAGTAAGTAAATTAATTACAATCAGCGGTAAAAAAGCGACAGCAGTAATGACTTCAGGCACATACAGACATTATTTTGATGATAATGGAGTTCGTTATAGCCATATTTTAGACCCAAAAACAGGCAGACCAATTACGCATAATACAGTTTCTACAACTGTTTTACTGGAAGATGCTACCAAAGCTGATGCTTGGTCAACCGCTTTGTTATGTTTAGGTTCTGAAAAAGGCTTGGAAATCGCAAATAAAAATAAAATTCCAGTAATATTTTTTGACTTAACAAAAGATAATAAATTAACAGAATTAAGAAGCAATAATATGACTGATAAAAATGAATTTTGGGAAGTGAAGTGATATGAGTAAAATTACAAAAATTGATATTGAAAATTTTGGAATATTTGAGAAATTTGACTGGGATAAAACTATAAAAGACAAGGGTTCTACTTTGTATTTAAAGCGTACTAATATTGTTTATGGCAGGAATTACTCAGGAAAAACAACAGTTTCTCGGATTTTTAGAGCATTAGAAACAAAAAAATTACCTGAAAAATTTGAAAATCCTGAATTTCAAATAACACTAGCAGATGATTCCACAATAAACCAAAATAACTTTCAAACATTTAGTAATAAAGTTAGGGTTTTTAATGAAGATTTTATTCTAGATAATTTAAGATTCATAATCAATCCTGATGAGGAAATAGAACCTTTTGCAATTTTGGGAGAAAATACACAGATAGAAAAAGAGATTAATGCACTTCAAGACAAACTAGGTAGTGATGAAGAAAATTTAGAAACAGGCTTATATAAAAAGAAAAAAGAAAAGAAGGGAAACCAAGATAATGCAGAAGTAGAATTAAGGGATCAAGAAAAAAAATCAGAAATACAATTATCTAATAAAGCAACAAAAGATAAAAACAGTATAAAAAATCAACATAGTAAATTTGGAGATATAAATTACAATATTTCAAAGTTGAAAAAAGACATAACTGTAGTATTGAAAGATACCTTTGCACCTATAGATGATAGCAAGAAAAAAGAACTTGAAATATTAATAGAAGAAAAACGCTTAAGTGAAATCTCTAAATTTAATCAACCCGATTTTATATTCGAAAAATTTAAAGTACAAGCTAAAAGCCTTGTTGAGCAAAAAGTATCTAAAAGTGAAAAGATAGAAGAGTTATTAAAAGAAGCAATATTAAACAGATGGGTAAGAGATGGTAGAAATTTACATAAAGACAAAGACTTAAAGATATGTTCCTTTTGCGATAGTAAAATATCAGATGCGAGATGGTCAGAGTTAGACAAACATTTTGATATAGAGTCCGAAATACTAGAAAACTCAATCAATACATTATTAGAACAAGTAAAAGATGAACAAGAAAAAGTGAAAAATGGCTTCAAACCTGATATCTCTTTATTTTATACATCATTTCATAAAAAAATTGATGAATTAAATAAATCATATTTAAAAAGAAAAGAAAACTATCTTTCAGAGTTAAAGAGAATTCAAGAACAATTAGAAAAACGAAAAAACGATATTTTAAATGAAAAAACTTTTGAAGAATTAACTGATTATACAGAAGAACTTAATAAAGTTTTTGAAAAATATGAAACAGTAAGATCTGAAGCAAACCAATTTTCTGAAGAACTTCAGACAAAACAAAAAGAAGCAAAAAAGAAGTTATTATTAAGAGAAGTTTATGATTTTGTTACTGTAATTGATTATGCAGAATTGACTAATAAAACTAGAACACTAAAAGGAAAGGGTGAAGAAGCAAAATCAGATTATGAAACAATTATAGAAGAAGTTAATCAAGTAATTAGAGACATGGATGATAAAAAAAGGCAACTAAATAATGAAGAAGAAGGTGCTAGAAAAGTTAATGATTATTTAAATAATTCTTTGGGACATAAATATTTATCATTAAAAGCTGTTGAAGAAACTGATGAAATATATAAAGGAAAGCAATTTAAATTTGAAATATACCGAGATGATAAAAAAGCTTATAATTTAAGTGAGGGAGAGAAAAGTTTAATTGCTTCTTGTTACTTTTTAGCAAAACTTGGAGATGTAGATACAAAAGGAAGCAAACCAATTATTTGGATTGATGACCCGATTTCAAGTCTTGATAATAATCATATATTTTTTATTTACTCATTAATTAATGCTGAAATAATTCAGAAACAAGATTTTGAACAATTATTTCTTTCTACACATAGTCTAAATTTTTTAAAATACCTAAAAAGATTACCAGGGGCGGAGAAAACAAAAGAAAGCACAACTGAGTATCGTTTTTTAATTATTCAAAGAGATTTTAAAACTTCTTCTTTTTGTTTAATGCCTTTATATTTAAAAAAATATGTTACAGAATTTAATTATTTATTTAAACAGCTTCATGACTGCTTAAAATTAGACAAAGTGGATGATTCCAACTATCATATTTTTTATAATTTCGGAAATAATGCACGAAAATTTTTAGAAATATTCCTCTTTTATAAATACCCAGATAACAGTACTAATAAATTAGAAACATTTTTTGGTAATGGAAAAGTTCCTGTTTTATTTACA
This sequence comes from Cardiobacteriales bacterium, assembly GCA_965215775.1. Lineage (GTDB taxonomy): Bacteria > Pseudomonadota > Gammaproteobacteria > Cardiobacteriales > Ostreibacteriaceae > CBDCEG01. Next base: position 37,479 of record CBDCEG010000020.1, on the reverse strand, counting down.
GAAAGAATTAATAATGAATATTCTCATTTAGCTGGAGGCTTGGAACGAGGAGAAGAGCCTATAGATGTTCCAGAGATGAATACAGTTGCTAAACTAATTTTAAGTAAAATAAAAGAAAATGATAGTTCACAATATCAAGCATTATTAAATAGCATTGATGTTAAAGATGACTAAGTTTGCAGAAAATAGCTCAAATATCCAGCAGCAATATAAAAATTAATACTCTATTAGTTAAAAAGCAATAATATGACTTATAAAATGGTATGATTTAGGGCTTGCAGAATAATATGGATACAAACAATATGACAGATAATCAAAAATTAAATGAGCTACTTTTACAAGTATCTTTGAGCAACCAAAAAGCATTTACACAATTATATAAATTAAGTAGTGCGAAACTGTTTGCGATTTCTATTCGTATAATAAAAGAACAGAGCCTAGCTGAGGATATTTTGCAAGAAAGTTTTATGCAAATCTGGAATAAAGCAGCTAGTTTTGATGTGCAAAAAGCACAAGCTATAACTTGGATGGGAACTATTGTTAGAAATAAATCCATTGATTTAATTAGAAAAAGAGTGAAAGAAAATAATTGCATAGATTTGGAGGAAGAATTAATCGATGTAAAAGATGAAGTGAATAATCCTGAAAATTTGGCAATTGCAAAAGGAATGTTAAATGATGTAAATAAATGTATGACTACATTTAAAAGTGATTATCGCAGTGTTATTTTGCTTTCATATTTAGAAGGATATTCACACCAACAAATAGCAAATAAAATAGAAAAGCCAATAGGCACAATAAAATCGTGGATTAGCAGAGGAACAGAGGAACTAAAAAAATGTTTAAGGGGGAAATATGAACTATAAAAATAAAAATTTTACCGATACGCAATTAGTTGAATATATTTCAAAAAATATATCAGAAATAGAAGAGAAGCTTATAAATGAAGCTTTGGTTAATGATAATGAATTAGCCAAACGAGTTTCTTTTTGGGAGCAAGCTTTATTTGAATTAAATGCAGAAACCAAGCCAATTGAACCACCAAAATCAGTTTGGCAAAATATAGAAAAAGGATTATTTGATAAACAAACATCAAACGAGCAAATATCTGATAAGCAGAATGGATTTTTTGCAGGGTTATTATCGTGGAAATCATTAACTTTTGTAACTACTTTGGCATTTGCAACTGTATTCTTTTTTATGCAGCAAGGTGCTAATTATAAAGCAGTTATCGTTGATAAAGGGCAAGTTCTTTGGGAAATTGAAGCTGATTCAAATAGTATTTTGGTAACAAGCTTAAAAAATGTTGAAATGGTTGATATGGATTGCGTTGTCTGGGTCAAAAAAGCAAATGGTAAATTAGTTAGAATTGGACGAATTCCAGATTCTGGACATAATGCAACGATAAAGCTAAAAATTGCTAAAGGAATAAAAATCCAACTAGAAGATAAAATCATTGTGGCAATGGTTGGCGAGGGTTACAGTGGTAAAGAATTACCTGAAAACGGACAATATAAACAATCTGGGTTTAAGCAGATTTAAACATACTTGAGGAAGTTTGGATTATTTAGTTTCAATTACAATTACTAATAAAACAATCAAAAAGTAGGTTTTAGTAATTCAAAACACTAACGCTAAAATATTACTGAGATTATGTGAGGCAAGGTACATCTGGTCACTTTTTGCATTTAATAACTAAAAGAAATAAAAAATATTCAAAGTTATGTAAAACTATTTTGAATTATAAGTTAAGTAAGTATAATGCGTTTTTTTAAGGAAGTAGCGTGCCAGTTATACAGTTTATTTTAATCTGGCAAACACATAACTATTTAATATAAATAAAATTTATTATGCAAAACAAAGTCCAACTTATAACTTATGCTGACCGTATTTCTGGTGCAGGTATCACTCAATTAAATGAATTACTTAATAATGAATTAAAAGGTTTGTTTTCAGGAGTTCATATTTTACCTTTTTATTATCCTATTGATGGTTCTGATGCTGGATTTGACCCAATTGAGCATACAAAAGTTGATGAACGAATTGGAACTTGGGAAGATGTTTCAAAATTAGGGCAGGATTATGAAGTTATGGCTGATTTAATAGTTAATCATGCTTCCGCTGACTCGCGTAGATTTCAAGATGCTCTTGAAAATGGTAAAGACTCAAAATATTGGGAAATGTTCTTAAGAAAAGAAAGTATTTTTCCAAATGGAGCTAGTGAAGAAGATATTGCAAAAATTTATAGACCAAGACCTGGTAGTTGCTTTACAGCTTATGATGCAAAGATTGATGGTAAGAAAAAATTAGTAGATTTTTGGACAACTTTTACTTCAAAACAAGTTGATATCAATGTTAGTTCTGCTGAAGGAAACCACCATTTAGATGTTATTTTACAAATATTTGCGAAAAATAATGTTAAAATTATTCGCTTAGATGCAGCAGGTTATGTAATTAAGAAAGCTGGGACAAGCTGTTTTATGATTGATGAGACTTTTGATTTTATTGATAAGCTTTCTAACCGTGCAAATGACCTTGGAATGGAAACAATTGCAGAAATTCACAGCCACCACAAAACACAAATAGAAGTAGCTACAAAAGTAAATAGAGTTTATGACTTTGCTTTGCCACCACTTATTTTGCACGCTCTTTTTAATAAAGATTTAGCACCTTTAACAACTTGGTTAAATATGTCTCCTAGAAATTGTTTAACCGTTTTAGATACTCACGATGGGATAGGTATCGTTGATGTTGGCTCAAGTGATAAAAAATTAGGTTTACTTGATTATGAGCAAATAGATAGTTTAGTGGAAAGAATTCACGAAAATAGTAATAATGAAAGCAAACTAGCAACAGGAGCAACAGCGAAAAACATTGATATATATCAGGTTAATTGTTCTTATTATGATGCACTTGGGAAAAATGATTATAATTATTTATTAGCTAGGGCTATTCAATTTTTTGCCCCAGGTGTTCCACAAGTTTATTACGCAGGCTTGCTTGCAATGAATAATGATTTGGAATTACTAAAAGAAACAGATGTTGGAAGAGATATTAACCGTCCTTATTTGCAAGAAGGAGATGTTGCAAAATTAAAAGATAAACCAGTTGTAAAAGGTTTATTTAAATTGATTAATTTGCGAAATAGTTTAAATGCATTTAATGGTGAGTTTACAGTCCAAGGGCATAGAACTAGACTTATATTATCTTGGGAAAATAAAGATGATTTTGCTGAATTATCAATAGATTTACTGAAAAATAAAGCAAGAATTACCTCAACTAATAACGGTGAGAAACTAGAATTAGATATTAAGAATTTGATTTGAGGAATTAAAAGAGTATCAGTTTTAAATAAAGTAATATATCAATAATTTACTATTTTATTTAGCTATAGTAGCTATAGCTTGCATTTATATTTTTTTACTTGATTTAAGTTAAACTTAAACTTAAAATACATACTTTATTAAAATAATACAGGAGTGTAAAAATGACAATTAAAAATAAACTTTCCTGGTTTCTAAATCGAAGTGCAACTAAATTTTATTTTCTGGTTTTAATTTGGAACTAGTTATTTTTATTTTTATTAACTAAGATAATAACATTATGAAAAAATACACACAATTAACCAGAACTGATATGACAAAAATTGAAACATTGCTTGAGGAGAATTATAATCCTTGTGAAATAGCGATAAAACTAGGCAAAAATAAGACTACAATATACCGCTGCATAAAAAATAATAAAAACGCAGAAACCTTTGTTGGTGAAGAGGCATGGGAGAAAGTTTCCAAGAGGAAATCTATTGCAAATAAGCATGTTAGGATATTACCTGATAGTATTTTAGAGAAATATATTTTGATAAAAATAGAGCAACATTGGTCGCCAGAACAAATTTCTGGAAAGTGGCGAGAGGAGGCGCAAGAATCGATTTGCCACGAGACTATTTATCAATTTGTTTATAAGTATCACCCAAAATTAGTTAAGATGTATTTCAGAAGAAAAGGTAAGAAATATCAACATAATAGAAAGGAAAAATATCAAATAAAAGATCGTAGAATGATTGATGAAAGACCGCAAAATATTGAGCTTAGAAAAGAAGTTGGACACTGGGAAGGAGACACAATTGTCGGTAAAAATCACCAAGGCGCGATAGTTACAAATGTTGAAAGAAAAAGTGGTAAATTAATTGCTTCCAAAGTGAAAAAATCAACTGCAAAAGCTATTTTAGAAGCTACAGTTAAAGATTTCAAAGACTTACCAAATGAGTTACGAATAAGCATGACATACGATAATGGCAAAGAGTTTTCTTTACACCAAGAGATTGAAAAACAAGTAAAAATGAATGTTTATTTTGCACACGCTTACTCACCTTGGGAAAGAGGAACTAATGAAAATACCAACGGTTTGCTCCGAGAATTTATCCCCAAAGGCACTGATTTTAATAATGTTTCTGATGAAGACCTTGCTTATTTTGTAGAACTTATTAATAATAGACCACGAAAACGACTAGGATTTAAAACCCCAAATGAAGTCTTTCAAGCTGAACTTGAAAAGTTGCACTTGTAGGTAGAATCTAGCTTTTAACAACTTTACTTAGTGCTAGTTTAGTAACTTCTTTTGCTATGGCAGAGGAAAAAGTGGAAGTTCTACATTGGTGGACTTCTGGTGGTGAAGCACAAGCTCTAAAAGTACTAAAAGATGATTTGCAAACACAAGGAATTGGTTGGACTGATATGCCTGTTGCTGGTGGTGGTGGTAAAGAGTCAATGACTGTCTTAAGAGCTAGAGTTGTTGCTGGAAATGCACCTACTGCGGTTCAAATGCTTGGTTTTGATATTACAGACTGGGCTAAAGAAGGTGCTCTTGCAAATTTAAATGATGTTGCAAAAAAAGAAAATTGGGATGAAGTAATTCCAAAAGCATTACAGAAATTTTCTAAATATGAAGGTAAATGGGTTTCTGCACCTGTAAACATTCATTCTACAAATTGGGTTTGGGCAAATAAAAAAGTTTTAGATGATTTAGGAATTGCACAACCAAAAACTTGGGAAGAATTTGTTGCTGCTCTTGAAAAAGTAAAAAAATCAGGAAAAGTTGCTCTAGCTCATGGTGGTCAAGCTTGGCAAGATGCTACTTTATTTGATAGTGTTGTTATGAATACTGGAGGAACTGAATTTTACCAAAAAGCTATGATTGATTTAGATGAGAAAGCTCTAAATTCTGATACTATGGTTAAAGCTTTTGAAAGAATGGCAGTTTTGCGTTCTTATGTTGATGATAATTTCTCAGGTCGTGATTGGAACTTGGCGTCAGCTATGGTTATTAAAGGTGATGCAGCTTTTCAAATCATGGGTGATTGGGCAAAAGGAGAGTTCTTGAAAGCAAAACAAGTACCAGATACTGACTTCTTATGTTTCAGAGTTCCTGGAACTGCTGGGATAGTTACATTTAATTCTGATCAATTTGTAATGTTTAAGGTTGGTGAAAAAGGAGAAAAAGCTCAAAAGATAATGGCTAGTGCTGTTATGAATCCTAAGTTCCAAGCAGCATTTAACCAAGTAAAAGGTTCTGTTCCTGCAAGAGTTGATGTTCCTAATGATGGATTTGATGCTTGTGGTAAAAAAGCTATGAAACAATTAGCAGAAGCTAACAAAAACAATAAACTTTTTGGCTCTGCAGCTCATGGATACGCAGTTCCTGCTGGAGTTAAAGCAGCTATGGCTGATGTTATAACAGCTCATTTTAATAAAAATTATGATGCAAAAACAGCTGCTAAGAAATTTGCAGAAGCAATAGCTGATAGTAAATAACTTTAAAAAAAATTAACCCTCTAATTATATTAGAGGGTTTTTATCGCATTACACTTACTTATAATTAATAATGAATAGAAAATACTGGCAGCAAGCTCTGCCTAAACTTGTTTTATCCCCATCTTTACTAATTACCTTAATCTTTGTTTATGGATTTATTGCTTACACGGGATTTTTATCATTTACAAAATCAAGAATGTTACCATCAGGTGAATTAGTTGGAATGAAAAATTACACTAGGTTATTTAAAAAAGATAATTGGGATATAGCAATTGATAACTTATTATTATTTGGAAGTCTTTATATTATTATTTGTATTATTATTGGGCTCTTTTTGGCAATACTTCTTGATCAAAAAATAAGAGCAGAAGGACTTATAAGACCTATTTTTTTATACCCTATGGCGATATCTTTTATTGTCACAGGAACTGCTTGGAAATGGATGTTAGATCCAAGTATAGGTTTAGAACATATTATGCATACACTTGGTTGGGCAAGTTTTCAATTTCGTTGGATTAAAGATAATAATTTAGCTATATACTGTGTCGTTATAGCTGCTGTTTGGCAAACTTCTGGTTTTGCTATGGCTATATTTTTGGCTGGACTTCGTGGACTGGATAATGAAGTTTTAAATGCTGCCAAAATTGATGGAGCAACAGGAATAAAAATATATATCAGAATAATTATTCCACAACTAAGGGCGGCTTTTTTATCAGCATTTATTATTTTATCTCATATGGCTATTAAGTCTTATGACTTAGTGATTGCTCTTACAAATGGGGGGCCTGGGAACGCAACCGAGCTTCCCTCAACATTTATGTATTCATATACATTTACAAGAAATGAAATGGGAATAGGTGCAAGCTCAGCTATAATTATGTTACTTATGATTTCAGCGGTAATTGTTCCATATATTTATAGTGAAATTAGGGAGAAATAGTTATGAATAAAACAAAAAAATCTATTCCGCCGTCTAGAGTAATTATTTATACAGTTCTCTTAATTTTTGCTCTTTATTATCTAATTCCACTCTATGTTATGACTGTTAATAGCTTTAAACCATTAATAGAAATAACTAACGGTAATCTAATCAACTTACCTAATGACTGGACTATAGAACCTTGGCTACAAGCTTGGGACAAAGCACAAGTTGGAGTTTCTCCAACAGGTTTAAAACCATACTTTATAAACTCAATTTTGATGGTTGTTCCAGCAGTTTTTTTAGCAACTGCAATTGGTGCTTTAAATGGTTATGTATTAAGTAAATGGAAATTTAAAGGTGCTAATGTAATATTTGGGTTAATGTTATTTGGTTGCTTTATTCCATTTCAAATAGTTCTTTTACCTATGGCTAAAATATTAGGAATACTTGGGTTATCTGGAACTACTTATGGACTTATAATGGTTCATATGATTTATGGAATTAGCTTTAGTACTCTTTATTTTCGTAACTATTATCACGCTTTTCCTCAAGAGCTTATTCATGCAGCTCAAATAGATGGAGCTGGATTTTTTAAGATATTCTTTAGAATAATGCTCCCAAGTTCCGCTCCAATAATAGTTGTTAGTGTTATTTGGTTGTTTACAAATATTTGGAACGACTTCTTATTTGGAGCTTCATTTGCTGACGCTTCTTCTCAACCAATAACTGTTGCTTTAAATAATTTAGTTAATTCCTCAACAGGAGTTAAAGAATATAATGTGCATTTTGCTGGTGCATTACTTGCTGCCTTACCAACTTTGATAGTTTATTTAGTTGCTGGGAAATTTTTTGTTCGTGGTCTTATGGCCGGTTCTGTAAAAGGTTAAAATTATGTCATTTTTATCAATAAGAAATATTAAAAAAAGTTATGGAAACAACCCAATAATCAAAGGTATAGATATTGAGGTTGAAAAGGGGGATTTTTTGGTTTTAGTTGGCCCATCAGGTTGTGGTAAATCAACATTACTTAATATGATTGCTGGTCTTACTGATATAACAAGTGGTGAGATTGTTTTAGATGGCAAAGTTATAAATGATACTATTCCATCTAAAAGAAACATTGCTATGGTTTTTCAGTCTTATGCTTTATACCCTAATATGACTGTTGCAAAGAACTTATCATTTAGTTTAGAAATGCATAAAGTTCCAAAAGAAGAAATAAAAAGATTAGTAACAGAAGTTGCAGAAACCTTGCAAATAACTAATCTATTAAAAAGAAAACCTGCAGCTTTATCAGGTGGTCAAAGACAAAGAGTAGCAATGGGACGCGCATTAGTTCGTGACCCACAGGTTTTTTTGTTTGATGAGCCGTTATCAAACCTTGATGCGAAGCTAAGAGTTGATATGCGTTCTGAAATTAGACAGCTTCATCAGAGATTAAAAACTACTATTGTATATGTTACTCACGATCAAGTTGAAGCAATGACTCTTTCAAGTAAAATTGCAGTTATGAAAGATGGTTATCTGCACCAACTAGGCTCTGCTGAAGAAATTTACAAACACCCAAATAATGTTTTTGTTGCTCAGTTTATGGGGTCTCCATCAATGAATATTCTAAAAGGAAATAATGACTTTATAGATGGTATGCTTTCTTTTTCAATAGCTAAAGAAGACGATGACTCAATCCACCCAGCATACTCTACTATTTCACTTGAGCCAATAAAACAAACTATTTCCAAAGACTATCAAGTTAATAATATATTGTTAGGAATTCGTCCTGAGGATGTTATTTTATCAACTTCTGATAGTTATGGCAGTATAAAAGCTATTATAAAAGTTGTTGAAAATGCTGGAGCAGATAGTTTTGTTACTTTGTCAGTTTTTGGACAGAAAATTATCGCAAGAATGCCTGGGGCATTTAAAGGCAAACAAGATGAAGTTATTTATATAACCTTTGATGCAAACAGTGTTTCTTTATTTGATATAAAAACAGAAGAAAATATATTACTAAATAATCCATAAATAATATTTGTAAACATAGTTAGTTTTAGTATAGTTTTAATTCGTTCAAATCTAGCCTAAAAAAACTATATGAAAAATAATATATTTAATAGCTGTGAAAAAATAGCAATAAAAGTAGCTTTAGAAAAAAACAAAAGCAATAAAGTAATTATTGCAACAACTTCGGTGAAAGCGGAGGTGGTTTTTAATATAATTAAAACTTTAAATCCAAATCAGCAAATATTATATTTCCCAAGTTGGGAAACTATTGCTTATGATAAATATTCTCCTAGCCCTAATATTTGCGGTTCTAGATTGGATTTTTTGTATAAAATTCAGAACTTATCACAAAACACAAACAATACAATAGTCATAACTTCAATTGATGCAATATCTTCAAAACTTTGCCCAAAGAGTTACTTAGATGCTCATGGTATGGTTTTGGCAAAAAATGATTTAATTGAAGCAAAACAATTGGTTAATAGATTGATTCAAGCAGGTTTTCAAAATACAAGTCAGGTTCGTGAGCGAGGAGAGTTTTGTTTGCGTGGTTCTATTTTAGATGTTTTTCCAGTTAGTTCAAAATTACCTATTAGAATAGATTTTTTTGATAATGAAGTTGACCAAATAAGGCTTTTTGATAGTAAAACTCAATTATCAGTTTCAAAAATAGATAGTATAAATATTATTCCTAGCCGTGAGGTTGATTTATCAGATTCTGGGCGAACTTGTTTTAGGCAAAATATGCGTTCTTGGTTAGGTAAAAAAGCTGAATTTCACCCTGTTTATAAAAAGATTTCAGAACAAGAAATAACAGGTGGACTTGAATATTATTTACCTTATTTTTTTGATGAAACTGAAAGCTTTTTTGATTATATAAAAGATAGTTATCAGTTATTAATTGAAAATAATTACAAATCATATTTTAGTAATTTTTTAAAAAATGCAGAAGTTCGTTATCAGCGAATTAGTAATTTAAATTCTACTCAAGTTTTACCTGTTTCTGAAATTTTCTTGGATAAAAAATATTTTAACAATCAATTAGACGAGTATTTAGAAAAAAACTTGGAAGAAGATTTGGAAGAATCTCTAAATCATAGTGAATTAAGTAATGAAAATTTAGAAATTGAGTCTTTTAACTTTACAGGCGAGCAAGAAGACAAGCTCAAAAAATTAAAAGCTATAGTTTCAAAAGGCAGGAATATACTTATTGTTTCAGGAAGTGAAGGGCAACAATCTTTGCTTTTAGACAAATTAGAAATTAATAAAAATACTACTAAATCAGATAATTGGAATTTTTCAGGCTTAGGTTTAAATATTGGTTATTTACCAAAATCATTTAAGGTGAATAGTGAGAATAATTTTTACTTAATTAGCACCAGCCAAATATTTGATTACGATGACAGCCAAGAGCAAGAAATTGATGAAAGATTTATTATAAATGAACTTTCAGAAATTAAAATTGGTGATCCAGTTGTTCATAATGAGCATGGAGTTGGGCGTTATAAAGGTTTGGAAACAATGACTATTAACGATGAAACTAGTGAGTTTATAACTATAAATTATGCAAAAGGTGGAGTTTTATATATTCCTGTAACTTCATTAGACACTATCAGCCGTTATACAGGTGCTTCGGCGGAAAGTGCGCCATTGCATAGTTTGGATAAAAAACAGTGGGAAAAAGCCAAACAAAAAGCCAAAAAAATAATATTTGATACAGCAGCAGATTTATTAGAAATATATGCAAAACGAGAGTTGGCAGTTGGCGAAGCTATTGAATTTACCGAAAAGTCTAAAAAAGAATTAGCAACCTTTAATAAAGGATTTAGTTTTATTCCAACCAAAGATCAGTTTTCAACATTTGAAGCAATTTATAAAGATTTAGCTAGTGAAAAGCCAATGGATAGAATAGTTTGTGGTGATGTTGGTTTTGGTAAAACTGAAGTTGCAATGCGTGCTGCATTTGTTGTTGCAAATAGCTGTAAACAAGTTGCAATACTTGTTCCAACAACACTTTTGGCAGAACAGCATTATAAAAATTTTGTAGATAGATTTTCATCATTTCCATTTGTTGTAGCAGCAATTTCTCGTTTTAAAACTGCAAAACAGCAAAAAGAAATTTTACAACAAGTTGCAACAGGTGGCGTTGATATAATAATTGGAACGCATAGATTAATTCAAAAAGATGTTAAGTTTAAAAACTTAGGTTTAATTATCGTAGATGAAGAGCATAGATTTGGTGTAAAGCAAAAAGAAGTAATCAAGAAAATGCGAAGCAATGTAAACATTCTAACTTTGACTGCTACGCCAATTCCACGCACACTTTCAATGAGTATGGCTGGGCTTCGTGATTTGTCAATTATTGCAAGTCCGCCACCAAAACGAACTCCTGTGCATACTATTTTTATAAAATACGATGAAAACATAATTTTTGAAGGTATAGAACGAGAAACCGCAAGAGGTGGGCAGATTTATTTTGTGCATAATGATATTCAAACTATGCCTTTGGTGCAAAAGAGTTTGCAAGAATTATTTCCAAAGTTAAGAATAAAACATGCACATGCAAAAATGCGTGAAAAAGAATTAGAACAAATAATGTTAGACTTTCATAATCAACATTTTGACCTACTTATCACAACAACAATAATTGAATCTGGAATTGATAACCCAAATGCAAATACAATTTTCATTAATCGTGCAGATAAATTTGGTCTTGCACAAATCCACCAATTACGAGGTAGAGTAGGGCGTTCACACCATCAAGCTTATGCATATTTGATAACTCCTGGAAATAGTGTGATTACTGCTGATGCGAAAAAAAGAATGGCTGCAATTGCTTCATTTAAAACACTTGGGGTTGGGTTTATGTTAGCTTCTCAAGATTTAGAAATCCGTGGAGCAGGTGAGTTATTAGGCGATAATCAAACTGGACAAATTACTGAAATTGGTTTTGGTTTATTTAATGAAATGTTAGAACAAACTATCAAAGCAATCAAAGAAAATAAACAAATTAGCTTTGATGAAGTTACTCAAATAACAGACCAAGCTACTGAAATTGAAGTTGATTTGGATTTTTCTGCATTAATACCATCAATCTATATTTTTGATGTTCACCTGCGTTTGGTATTTTATAAGCGAATTGCAAATGCGAAAACTGAACGAGAATTAGATAAGTTACAAATTGAATTAATTGATAGATTTGGAATGTTGCCAGAAGAAGTTAAAACATTTTTCTTAATTGCAGAAGTTAAACTAATTGCACGAAAACTTGGAATTAGTAAAATAATCGCAACAGCAGAAGATATTGATATTTCACTACATAAAACACATAAGCTAAATATTGATAAACTTATAAAACTAATCCAAACCCAACCAAACACTTATAAGATGAAAAATAATTATAAATTTTCTATTTCAGAACAAACAAAAACAGCTGAAAAACGCACTGATTTTATTAAGAAATTTTTGTTGGGCATGAGGTATGAGGTTCAAGGTTAATAACTAAAGTAAAAAACTATATTGTCCTTTATTTTTTTAAGATATGTAAATATTCATAAGTTTTATTTGCCTTATGGTTTCTATTTTCTGTTTTATCAGATTTAAACCTTTGGTACTCTTTTCTTACTAAATCATACTCTCCATATTTCTGCATAATATTTTTCACATCATTTTCAGTCATCAAACCTTCATTGTTATAACTTAAGAAAATATATTTAAAATTTGCATTTTTAATTAATTCTTCAAAACTATTATGAACTTCACCTTTTTTACAATAGTTTGAACGGTTGTATTCTCTTAATCCTGTTTTACCCTTTGGGGTAAAGCTGTCATATTTAGTAATTGTATTCAACATATGATAGTTAGAGCTATATTGTCTTTGATTATATGGTGGGTCTAAATATAAAATATCTCCACTTATTTTCTTTATTAGTTCATTACTATCCATATTAAAAACTTGATGGGAGTTATCATTTTCAATAAAATTAGCAGGTTCTAAAATCAAGTCTTTTGAAGCGGACTTTTTAATATGTTTTAAAAATGCACCATAGACCGAAGCAGTATTTGCTACTTTGTCAGCACTTTCAAGAAGAGAAGCTAATAAAAAATAATACAAGCTAGAATTGATTTTATTATTGTCTTTCCATTCTTTGATTTTAGTTCTAATAGTATCTATTCGTTTACCATTTTCATCATTAAAATATTGTCGCTCACTACCACTACCCATACAATAGTTTTGATATATAAACCCATTATCTAATAAAGGTAAATTATTAAGTTCTTGAATATACTTTTCTTTACCTTTTATTTCTTCATGATTTTCAATATAGTTTTTATTTAATACATAACTATAATGTTCTAAATCATTACTTATAACCTGTTTTACTTCTTTTTTAAAAGTTCTTCCTACTATTCCTGTTCCAGCAAATATATCACAAAACACTTTATCTGATAAATTATCCCCAACTACTTCTTTTACAACATCATATATCCAAGAAGATAATTTAAATTTTGAGCCTATATAATTCATTGTTCACTCTCACATTCTGGATATAATGTTTTAAAAACTGAATCAACCGCTTCTTTTGCAGCCATTTTACTTACTTTTATTACAATTTTTTTTCTATACTCTACGGGGTCATATTGATAACAACCAATACAACCAACTTCTTTAGTATAATTTTCATCTCCATAATAAAACTCAAAAGGGTTACCTTTTAGATTTTTAGCATTCCATCTTTTATTTGTTTCTTTGCACTGTTTACAAATCTGTCTTTTTATATCATTAGCAGCTTTTGATAAAGGTTGAAAATCTGAAATTTGCTGGGTTTTTATATTTGATATTCTCTCATTATCCTTTCTTCCATCTTTGTGGTCTATCTCAATGTGTGTATTTTCAGATTTACCATTAATTCCTAACATTACACAATTTTGGTTTCTATGATAATTTTTTATATCTTTTTTGATATTTTGATTAAAAGGTTTATTTGTATTAAATCCATTTAATCTAATTCTATCAATTTTATTTCCACTAGTAATAGATTTATCAACCTCTAAGTTATATTCTCTAGCTATAGATGAAGATCTTCTTCCCCAACTTAAACCATTTAATAATTCTAAAGAAGAATAATCATTAATAAATTCTGTTGTATCTACCCATCTTGAAATACCATCCTTATTTGGATTTGATAATTCTATAAATAATTCTTTTTGTGTTGCCATTTTCCCCCCTTATTTTAAATTTCTTTTTTAAAAACGTGAATATATTCATGTTTAAATATATAATAATCACTATTTAAAGCTCTATATCTCCAAATACCACCAACACCCAATTTCCCACGATTTCCCTCAATATTTTTAATAATTGTACCTTTTAATTTTACTTTAAAATTTCTTTTTATCATATCCATACAATAAAATCCAAGTGGAACTACTTCACTATTCTTATATACATCACCAATAACAATAGCAAAATATCTGCCTTTATCTAAGTATTTTAATGTATTTTCGCAAATAATTTTAAATTGTTTTACAAATTCATTGATATTATCAATTTGTGATAAATCATTTTTATCATCAGTAAATTTAACTATATCCATATATGGTGGGTGCATAAGTACAAACTGTACACTTTTAGAATTAAATTTTTGATTTGCTTTTGTTATATTTCTATCTACTTTTAATTCATCTAGTGAGTTACAATGATTTATATAAAAACTATCTGTATAAATATTATCATTCATACTATTGTTTACATAATCTAACATTTCAGGATTTATATCAAATCCCACATATTTACGATTTAGTTTTTCACACTCAAAAAGTGTTGTTCCACTTCCCATAAATGGTTCTAGTATTGTATCATTTTCTTTTGTATATCTTCTGATTAATTGGTTTGGGATTTGTGGTATAAAATTACCATGGTAAATATTTTTGTGTTTACCACTTTTGTCTCTTTGACTTATTATCCAAAGTGAATCTGTATTTATATCTAGTTCTTTCCAATTTTTCAAATCTAAATCATTATGTTTCATATTTGTATGCAGTATAAAAAACTTTTTGAAGTTTTATTTAATTAGTATGATTTTTTTAATCATACCATGAAATATATTCTTATATTTAAATCCATTAGCATTATTAAATAGAATGATAAATGTAGCTTTAAAAGCATTCTAGAGAATTAGAGGTTATTTTGATAGGTAAAATCAAACACTAATAAAGTAAATTATTTTTTATAATTAGTTACATTTCTCACATTTTAAATGTATTTAATAACCTAATTAGTATAGATTGTATATTTAATTCAAAAAGTATTCTATTAGGTGGGAAAAGTTAAAAATAAACAAAAAGTAAAAAATAAACAAAAAGTAAAAAAAATAATTCACATTGATATGGATGCTTTTTTTGCATCAGTTGAGCAACGCGATAATCCAAGTTTAAAAGGTAAGCCAATAATAGTTGGCGGTTCTTCTGAGCGAGGAGTTGTTGCAACAGCAAGCTATGAAGCAAGAAAGTTTGGGATTCACTCAGCAATGTCAACAGTTAAAGCATTTAAGCTTTGCCCACATTTGATAGCCGTTAAATCAAATTTTCCAGCGTATAGAAAAGCCACTCAAATTGTTCGTGATATTTTTTATACTTATACAGATTTAGTTGAGCCAGTTTCTATTGATGAGGCGTATTTAGATGTTTCTAAATGTTGGTTATTCCAAGGGTCAGCAACTTTGATTGCTCAGTCAATTTTAAAAGAAATATTTGAAAAAACGCAATTAACCGCATCTGCTGGAGTTTCTTATAATAAATTTTTGGCAAAATATGCTTCTGATATAAATAAACCAGCTGGAATTTTTGTTATTTTGGAAAAAGATGCAAATGATATTTTAACAAATTTGGAAGTGCGAAAGTTTCATGGTATTGGTCCTGTAACTGCAAAAAAGCTTAACTCTGCTGGTATTTTTTGCGGTAAAGATTTGCAGGAAATAAATTTGAATAAATTACAAAAAATAATTGGAAACTCCGCTGAATTCTATAAAAACTTATCATTTGGAAAAGATAATCGTGAGGTAAAAATCTCAAGAATAAGAAAGTCAATAGCAAGTGAAAACACTTTTGCTAAAGATATTAATGATTATTTGATTCTAAAAAAAGAGTTGAAAGCGATTCTAAAACGACTACTTAAGAAAATAAATAAACAACAACTAATTCCAAAAACCATAACGATTAAAATAAAATATTCAAATTTTAAAATTCAAAGTAAAAGTTACTCTGAGGAAAATACGCTAACAAATTATAAAACGGCTGAAATGATATCATTATCTTTGTTAGAAAAGTTTGATTTTGATATGTCAGTTAGACTTTTAGGGATTTCTTTTTCAAATTTAGAAGCTTTAGAAAATTCAGATAGTTTGGATAGTAAACACAATAAAAGACCAATTCAGAGACGGGTATTTGAGTGAAGTTATTTTTGATTAAAACTTATTAAGAATAACTTGAAAATAAAAAAGATATATAAGCTACTAACTCATATATCTTTTTTTGTATTTTTTTATCTAAAATTAGAATTAATCTTACATTTCTGGGAGAGGTATTTCATTTCCATTTAAGGTTACTTTTCCATCTTTTAGGCTACCTTTAACCGTATATTTTCCATTCTCTAGCTTTACATATGCATCTGCAAATATTTGAATCATCATTGATAAACCACTTTTCTTTGCAAAAGTCTCATCTACTTGTGCATCAATATTTGCATTAAACAAGGTTAAAATCTTAGGATTATTCTTGTATATAGCAATGGCTATGATTTCATCTGTAGTAAGTTTTGTTTTGCTTGGTGTTATATTTAAATTAGCTTTCATATTACCATCATCAGACTTAACATAAACATCAGAATTTATTTTGAAATTACTAGCATATATAGCTGAAACAACTTTTTCTAGAGTATCTTTTTTAGGCTTAGAATTATTCACAAAAGCATTTTCAATTTCTTTGAAATAAATCTTAATAACTTCATTTGGGATATTGTCTAAGTTAAGATTAAAATCAATAATACTGATAGTAACAGTAGCTCCACTTGCTTTTAAAGCATCTCTATTTGGAAGTAAATTAACATTATAACCAAGGTCTACTGATTTTCCTTTTTCAGAGCTAATAAATTTAGAGCTAATAGCTAACTTATCAAATTTAACAATACCTTTATAAGGATCATTAATTTCAAGCCCTGCAAATGATAATTTCAAACGCCCACCAAGTCTATTGTCTAAAGCAATTATAGGCTCTAATTTGCCTGTAATAGTTGCTTTCTCAGTCTTTATTACAGTTTTTTGATTGTCATACTCAGTTACGAAAGAAATTGGCTCTATTGCCCCTGTTACATTCAACTCATTATCAATTGTAAGTTTAGATTGAATTCCTGAGAAATTTATTTTCTCATATCCTGTTGATGAAAATTTCTTTATATCTAATGAAATATCAGAGCCTGCAATAGTTTTATTTTTCAAGCTACCATTAAAAACAAAGTTAGCACCCTCAAAATAACCATTAGAGTCTTTGATAGACTTCATATTAGCAATAACTCGCAAAGAACCATCTAAACCTATATAACTATCTATTGTTATGAAGTCATTTGTGAGGAATTTTGGTATATCTTTTTTGTTCGAGATAACACCATTAAGTTGGGCTTTAGCATAATCAATAGTTGTTACTATTTTACCTGCCCCAAATGTTTCACCATTGTTCTCTGCTGAGCCAATAGTTATTTTGTGAATTAATGGGAATAAAAACTTATCACTACCTACTGATAATAATAAATCACTATTCGCTTCTGTGTCTGTGTAACTTTTAAGAGTTATAGTAGCTTCTTTTACAACTGGGTTATTTTCTATCATTTTTAAATGATATGTTTTATTTAAATTTTTTATCGCAAAATCTTTAATGATTTTATCTTTATTTAAAACAAAATACCCAAAAACACCTGCAATTATAACAACTGCTCCGATTAAAATCTTCTTCATACTTTCTCCAATATTATTATTTTTTAAAAATTATTATGTAATGCATAATTCATTCTATATCCTTTAAACAAAAAAAGATATATGAGTGATTGACCCATATATCTTTTTTGTGTCTAAAACTAGAATTAATCTTACATTCCAGGGATAGGTATTTTATTTCCATTCACTGTTACTTTTCCATCTTTTAGACTTCCTTTAACTGTATACTTTCCATTTTCTAGCTTTAAAAACATACTAGCCATAGGAGCCATTTGAATCATCATTGATAAGCCAGTTTTTGTTGCCAAACTTTCATCCATTTGTGCATCAACAGAACCATTTAAAAGACTAAGCATTTGTGGTTTTTTTTGATCAAATATACTTATGATTTCTGAGGCAGGAAGGTCTGTTTTATTAGGAGATACATTTAAAGCTCCTTTAGAGTTACCATCACTAGAGTTAACACTATAATCTATTTTATACTCAATATTACTGTTGAATATAGCAGTAATTAATTTGCTAATGTCTTCTTGTGTAAATTCTGGTTCTTTACCTGTAAGATAGACCGTATTAAATTTATCCATATAAAATGTCAAAATATCATTTGGTATATTATTTAAATTAATACCAAAAGAAGCATTATTTATATCTATAGGGCTTCCTAATGCTTTAGCAATTCCTTTGGCAGGTGTTAAGTCAAAGTTGTATCCAATCGAGACAGATTTGTTATTCTCAGAATTAACCATTTTGAAACTTGCTTTTACTTTGTCAAATTTTACAGCTAGTGGTGATTGAGGTGATTTAACTTCTAAGTTATTAATTACTGCAGTTCCGTTGCCTCCCATAGTATTTAGGATAGCTACCATTTCTAGTTTTCCAGATAAATCAGTTTTACCAGTTGTTATGCTAGTATTTCCTTTGTAATCAGTAACTAAGAAAGATAAAGGTGATAGAGTTCCAGTGTAATTTAAATCTTTATCAATTTTTAAGCTATAAGTTGCTCCATTAAAACTAAGCTTTTTATCGCCTTTGCTATAATTAAATTTCTTAATTTCTACAACGATATCACCTAAAGGTGAACCAAAGTTGTTCACATTACTATTTGTAACTACTTTAGCGCCTTCAAAGTTAAATTCTTTACCATCTTCTTTAAGAGAAATAGGCTTGGCATTTGAAATCGATAAAATAGAACCATCAGTTCCAATATAGCTCTCTTCAGTTAAGAAATCACTTGTAATATAAGAAGGTAGATTGGTTTGTGGTTTGCCATCAACTTTCAAATTGCTAAAATCATATGTTGTTGTGATTTTACCAGCTTCAAATTTTTTGCCGTTATTCTCAGCATCTTTTAATTGAATTTTGTGTAATAAAGGAAGCTCAATTGTAGCACTTTCCCCTAGTAAGCTTGTTTCTATATTAATTACACTTTTAGCTTCTGTTTCTGAGAAGCTTGTAATTTTTATAGTTGCTTTTTTTATAAAATAGTAGTTTTCAAGTAATTGTATATGTATTTCTTTATTTAAGTTTTCAGTTGCAAAATCTTTAATGTAAGTTTCTTTTAAAGTAATTGCATTTTTAATTGCTTCTTTTACTTTTACTCCTTGACTGCTTGGTGCTGTGTTAACTATTTCTTGTCCTTTTTTTGATAAGGTGAAAAATCCTACTGCTGCTGCAATAACTACTGCTCCACCGATTAAAATCTTCTTCATACTTTCTCCAATATTATTATTTTTAAAAAATTATTATGTAACGCAAAATGCATTATATATCCTTTAAACAAAAAAAGATATATAAGCGACTAACTTATATATCTTCTTTATATTCAAAGTTGGAACTAACTTTATATTCCAATAGTAGACATTAGATTTTTACTTAAAGTTAGTTTTTATCTACTTTTTGCTTTTCTTAGCATTTTCAATTAATTCTTTTATTTCAGCGGCTTCTGAGCTGGTTTTTTTAGTTTCAGGTTTTTTTTCTTCTACTGTTTTTTCTGTTTTTTCAGTATCTTTAGCTTCAGGTTTTTTGTCTTCTACTGTTTTTTCTGTTTTTTCAGTATCTTTAGCTTCAGGCTTTTTGTCTTCTACTTTTTCTTCTGATTTTTTAGTTTCTTTAGCTTCAGGCTTTTTTCCTTCTACTTTTTCTTCTGATTTTTTAGGTTCTTTAGTTTCAGGCTTTTTGTCTTCTACTTTTTTTTCTGCTTTTTCTTCTGCTTTTTCAGTTTCTTTAACTTCAAGTTTTTTGTCTTCTTTCTTTTCTTGGTAAGTCAAAGTTATTTCATTTTTAGCACGCGACTCAATATGTTTATTAACTTCTTCTTCACTTAAAAGAGATCTTGCAGAAGCTCCTAAATGGTTATAAAGTTTTTTATAGCTTTTTGTAACATCGTCAATTAAATCAGCAGTTTGCCCAAAATTATCACTAACTTGCTGTTTGTATTCTGTTAGCTCTTTTGCAACTTTCTTTGCAGCAGGGTTATCCTTTGAGTTACCAGCGATAACTTTACCTAAAATAATACCAATAATAAGTGCAATAACACCAATAGCAACTTTTACAATCATTTCTTGTTCCATAATTTATACCTTTATTTTTTATAGTTAAAAAAGCCATTTTCAATAATTTGCTCTGCAATTCCGTCTGGGAGGCTTTTTTCCCAGCCTTGTTCTTTTTTCTGTAATTTCTTAAGTACTTCTCTAGAATAAATAGAAAATAGTTGTTTATTACTAGTTTCAATACCCATTATATATTGGTTTTCTAGTAGATGTCTATATAGAAATCGTAACTGCTTGGCTAATTCTATTTTTTCAAAGTCTATAATCTTATTATTGTCACCAAGTTCTGGGTAAACAAAGAGCTTTGTATTATCTGGAAATAGTTTGCCAAATCCTTCTAGAATACCACCTTCAACACCATCATAAACACTTTCATCAAAAATATTTTTCAAGTTTGAAATACCCAAAACTATTCCAATTTGTTTTTGCGTAAACTGGCGAAAGTATGCTCTAAGTGAAAAATACCTAGCATAATCAGAAACCATAACGCTATAACCTAATGAATTCAACAAGCTAACTCTTTCCATAACATCTTTAGGCTGGATATCCAAATAATTACCAACATCATCAGTTAGAGAAATTTCAGCTAAAATTATTGTATTTTTTGAGTTAATATCATCTTGTTTTGTAAAAGATTCAAAACCTTTTTCAATCATATCAACATTTAACTTTGTAACTGGTTTAAAACTACCACGAATTGTTAAAACATTTTTCTTATAAAGAATATTTGCAGGAATACAAACCTCTCCATTTGGTAAAAACATAACCGCCCTTGTTTTCCAACTTTTAATTAAATGCAGACTTATTTCTTTATTATTTAACTCGTCAAAATAAGGCCCATAAAACTCTATAGAATCAACTTCCATTCTATCTTGTGCTAGATTATCCGTTAAAGAGTCTATTATTTTTGTTGGATTTTCAAAATAATAATAAGCCGCATAAATCAAATTAACTCCCAAAATCCCAAGAACTTCCTGTTGTTCGGTTGCATCTTTATCTTTCATTCTAATGTGCAAAACAATATCAGATGGTTGTGCGCCAGGATACATTTGTAGCCTAATTCCACACCAAGCGTGGCTTTCATTACCTCCTTTAAAGCTTCGTGTTGAAGCAGTTGCTGCATAAGTGAAATATCTATAATTTGCTGATTTTTTTTCTTTTAGTCTTTCTAATAAAAGTTTAAATTCAACTTCCATCATAGCTTTAACTCTAGCTTTACTCACATAGCGTTTATTTTCTTGAACTCCATAAATTGCATCAGAAACTTGCATATCATAGGCAGACATTGTTTTTGCAATAGTTCCAGCTGCGGCACCAACTCTAAAAAAGTGTCTTGCAACCTCTTGTCCTGCACCAATTTCTACAATAGTTCCATATTTTTTACTATCTAAGTTTATTTCTAAAGCTTTTTCTTGGGTTGTTTTAATATCATTTATTTCATTCATAAGTTTAATTCCTATCTATAATTTTGATTGATTGTAGAAAATACTAACTTGCTCACATACTTTTTCTAACGGAGAATATTTTTTATAGTCTTTCATTTCTAGTAATTCTTTTTTAGATGAAACTGTTCCTGTGATAATTGCAAAAGCATCTAAAATATTTTCAACTGCATAAATACTAAACTCACCTTTTTCACAAGCATCAACCACGGATTTTTTTAGCATTAAGTCATTTATATTTGCTTTTGGAATAATAACTCCTTGTTCTCCGTTTAGTCTATTCATTTTACAGCAATCAAAAAAACCTTCAATTTTTTCATTTGCTCCACCAATAGCTTGCAAATTACCAAACTGGTCAATCGCACCAGTCATTGCAATTGATTGCTTTATTTTTGTATTTGATAAAGCAGAAAGTAAACAGCAAATCTCCGCACCAGAAGCCGAATCTCCATCTATTCCACCATAACTTTGCTCAAAAGCAATTGAAGCGATAAATGTTAATGGGTGTTTTGGTTTTATTAAATGTCTTAAAAGCCCACTTAATATTTGAAAGCCTTTGGTGTGAATTTGCCCAGAAAGAGAAGCTTTGCCCTCAATATTAATTATTTCCGCTTCACCAGGGGCAACAGTTGCGGTAATTCTAGCTGGAAAACCATAATCAATATTATTAGTGCTACTCACTGCTAAACCATTTATTTGTCCAATTGCAGAACCTTTTGTTTCAACAATTATAATTTTATCTTTAAGCATATTATAAAATCTTTTCACGGGTGAAAATGCTCGTTGCCTTCTTGCAACAAGAGTTTCTTTTATATGTTTTTTTGTTATTATTTTAGATGCTTCTTTATTTGCAATATAGTCTGCTTCTATCAAAATATCAGCAAGTCTTCCAAAATGAGAAGATATTTTAGACTTATCGTTACTAATTCTAGCACCGAATTCAATAAGTTTAACAATTGCTGATTTATCCAAATGTAGTAAATCTTCCTTTTCAACTATATTACT
This sequence comes from Cardiobacteriales bacterium, assembly GCA_965215775.1. GTDB lineage: Bacteria > Pseudomonadota > Gammaproteobacteria > Cardiobacteriales > Ostreibacteriaceae > CBDCEG01. Next base: position 14,763 of record CBDCEG010000020.1, on the reverse strand, counting down.
AATAAATTGAATATATTGAATATAAGTTTCATTATTTCTTTCAAGGTTATCATCTAAATCTGCAAGTATTTTAAACTGATTACCAAAATCTGCATCAAAAGATTTTAGCTCATAAAACCTACGATAAGAGCCAATTAAGATTATTTTTATATCAACAGGAATTAGGTCTGGTTTTATTAAAGTTGTTCCATTTTCTTGTTGGTTTTCAAAAGAAAGGTCTAATTTTCCAGAGCGAATAGTTCGCATAATTGTTGACCAAGCACCACTTTGAGAAAGAGCTTCATCAACTTCAATCACCAAAAAACCACCGCTAGATTTCAATAAAGACCCTGAATTTATTCTAGTATGTGGAAATGATTTTATTTTTGTATCAGTTGCACCAATCAAATTACTTAAAGTTGGGTTATTCTCAAATATAATTGGAGCTTTTCCATTGGTATATTTGTTATTTAAAATATTTATACTGTAAAGATTGATTGGGTCAAAATCTTTCATATCTGAATGAAGTTTATTTTTTATAAAATCCTCAATAATTTCATCTAAATACTCGTTAAGTTTTTTATTTTCAAATTTTTTAGAGATATTATCTAATCTATTAGAGAGTTTATTTTTTGTATATTTTTCATTTATTTTCCTAACTTCTTCAAGATTAGAATTTACCAAAATATTTACTTGATTAGTTATTTCATATAATTGTTCTTGAAAAATAGGTAAGTTTTTATCCAAATTATTTAAATATTCACTTTCATCAGGAAAATCTATTTTTTCTAGCTCTTCAAAAGAAATTATTTTATCCTCATAAATAGGGACAATTGAAAGCTGTGCTTGTTGGTTTTCACTCAAATTAATAAGAGCTAAATTATCTATTTTTAGTTTACTTTCAAACAATTCGTATATTTTATTTATTTCTTTGTTTGTCTTTGATTCAATTGATATTCTGGCAGATTTATTTTGTTCGTTATTTAAATCTTGTGGCAAACCACTTTCCACATAACTAGCAAAAGACGCAAGCATTTGTTTGAGCAAATTACCATAACCAGCTTCTAAAACAATTAACCGTGGGCTGTTTGTATGAGTAAAATTATGCACAAAACAATAATCTTTTTGAATTCTAGCTTTTGGTTTTATCTGCTCAAATAAATATTTAACCAAAGTTTTTCTTCCCGTCCCAGCATCTCCACGAATATATGCATTTTGTTTTGAACTTTTACAATTAATTGCAAATTCCAATGCTTGTTTTGCAGTTTGATGCCCAAAAACTTCAAGCTTTGGTTTTACATCTTTGGTTGTTTTTATTTCAATTTCACTTTCCAAAAGTTTCCAGCAAAGTTGTTCTGGTTTTAGTTTGAATTCTGAATTTTTATCCAAACTATTTGAATTATTGTTTGAATTATTGTTTGAGCTATTATTTTTTGTCATATTTACTTATTTATTACTTCAAAATCATTATTAAATTTAAATATTACCTTGTTTCGCTTGCTCAATTATTTCATCAAATAATCCTTGAGCTTGAAAAATATAATCAGCCAAATCTCGCAAAACTCCTTCACCACCTTTACTTTGCGTAACAATATCTACGGTTTCTTTTATATAGTTTCTTGCATCAATTGGGCTGGCACTTAATCCACATCTTGTCAAAATCGCCAAATCAATTATATCATCACCAACATAAGCTATATTTTCATCTTTTAAATCATAAAGTTGCTTAAAGTTTTCATATTCAGTTAATTTATTTCTAATTCCGTGTTTATGGAATTCCAAACCTAATTCTTCACATCTAAGCTCAACAACTTTAGACTTTCTACCTGTTATAACACCAAGTTTAAAGCCATATTTTTTCAAAAAATGTATTCCAAGCCCATCTTTTGCATTATATCTTTTATACTCCAAACCATTATCATCAAAAATAACGCCACAGTCAGTAAGCACGCCATCTACATCAAAAATAACAGCTTTTATATTTTTTGCTTTTTGTAAGCTTTGTTTATTATTTATAATCATTTTTCACCTACTTTTAATAGTTGTTGAAATTTAGTTTCGTTGTTTTCAATAATAACAGTTTTGCCAACTAAATCATTTGTAATTATTGCCAAAACATAACTATAGCCATCATATTGAACCTTACTAATTATTTTACTAACTTGCTTATTATCTAAATTTATTTCTGCAAATCGGTTTATATCAGCTTTTATTTTAGCAAATGCAATTGCTTTTTTAGACTTACCCAAATACTTAGATCTAGCAATTATTTCTTGTCCAACAAAACAGCCTTTGTTGTAACTTATAGCGTTCCAAAGTTCTAACATAGTATTTTGTGGAAGTATTGTTTCAGTAGTTTCTAATAAAACATCAAAATAACCACCACTAATTTGTAAGCTATTAAATTGATTTAAATTTTCCAAATTATCATCTAATAATTCAGTTATTTTAGTCAAATCTTCTTCTAAAACATAACATTGAAAAAGATTATTTGGCATTCTAATAATTGAAAGTAAACCACTATTTACCATTTCAAATTCATTATTTGGAAGTTTTATATTATTTTTTTCAGTGATTATTTCTGCTAGTTTTTTTGTTAAACCAATAGTTTTTGTATTAATTTCATCAAAAGAAACCTTACTTCTTAGCACAAACATTTTTAACTTAAGCAAAGCTTTGTCTGCAATTTGCGTATTTATTCTAAGTATTTTTGTTGCATCTTCAGTGCTTTTTTCAATATTATTTTCATAAACTAAAAAGCTAGAAATCATTCTTCCTTTATGGTTACAATGTGCTGCCAAAGTAGCTTTGTCTTTAGTTATTAAGTTTATATCCGCTGTTATTTGCCCTTGTAAGAAATTATTTGCATCATTTCCTTTAATTTCAAAGTGTTTATAAGGTAGTATCGCCCAACAATTCATCGCTTGCCCTCAAATTAGTTATTTAGTTTATTTGTTTATTTGGTTTATTAATTTTAATAATAGTAATAATAACTTATAATCTAACTTTTAAATAATAAACTGCAAATAAATAATATGCTAAACGAAAGCTTAATTAAAAAACTAGAAACACTTTGTGAAAGATATGAAGAAGTTAGTAACTTACTTTCTGTTGCTGAAATAATTTCTGACCAAAATAAATTCCGTGAACTTTCCAAAGAATACTCAACGCTAGAGCCAGTTGAGAAAGCTTATAAAGAATTTGTAGAAGCAAATGAAGCGATAAAAGATGCCAATGAAATGTTAGAAAGTGGCGATGCGGAGCTAAAAGAACTTGCAAATATGGAAATTGAAGAGGCCAATGAAACTATTAAAAAACTAAATGAAGAACTACAAGTTTTACTGCTTCCAAAAGATCCAAACGACGATAACAATGTATTTTTGGAAATCCGAGCAGGGACTGGAGGCGATGAAGCAAGTATTTTTGCAGGAGATTTATTTAGAATGTATTCAAAATTCGCCGAAAGCCAACGCTGGAAAGTTGAAATAATGTCTGAAAATCGTTCTGATAATGGTGGTTATAATAAAATAATAAGTAAAATCATTGGAAATGGTGCGTATTCAAAATTAAAATTCGAATCAGGAGCGCATAGAGTGCAACGAGTTCCAGAAACTGAATCTCAAGGAAGAGTTCACACTTCTGCGGCAACAGTTGCAATAATGCCTGAAATTGAAAGCCTACAAGAAATTAATATTAACCCATCAGACCTAAGAATAGATACATTTAGAGCATCTGGAGCAGGTGGTCAGCATGTTAATAAAACAGATTCTGCAGTTCGTATAACTCACTTACCAACAGGAGTTGCAGTTGAATGTCAAGATGGTCGTTCCCAACATAAAAACAAAGCCGCCGCAATGTCCTTGCTTCAATCAAGGTTGCTAAATGCAGAAAAAGAAAAACAGCAAGCCGCCCAAACTGAAATGCGAAGAGATTTAGTTGGAACAGGAGATAGATCAGACCGAATTAGAACTTATAATTTCCCACAAGGTCGCGTTACAGACCACCGTATAAATTTAACACTCTATAAATTAAATGAGTTTATGGAAGGAGATTTATCAGTTGTAATTGCCCCTTTAATCCAAGAATATCAAGCAGATTTATTGGCTGACATTCAGAATGGTTGAGTAAGTTTTACGGTTATGTTACATTACTTTTTTAATAAAATAATTAGGAGATTTAAACGATGAAAAAAATAATATCAGTATTAATATTAGCTAGCTTTTTGCTTACAGGTTGTAATGACGATAAGAAATTTGAAGGATATTGGCTACACCACTATATAAGTGATTATAAGGCATCTAATAATAATGATTACTATTTAGATATAAAATCAAATGATGGGCAATGGACTGTAACAACAACAATAACCTACCCAAGTGGTAAAATAGAAAAAAGCAAACCAAAGTTTGCTGAAATTAAAGATAATTACCTTCGTTGGAATTATGGGGTTGCTAGAATAAATGATAAAGGCAATTTGGTAAAAGGAAATGATGTTGGTGCAAAGTCAAGGTTAGGTGAGTATGAAAGAGTTAACGATATTCCTAAGTAATTGAGTTTGATGATTAACACTCTAACTAACATTGTAAGTTATAAAATGTAGCAAAAAAAGTTTAACCACTTAACTGATACCTAGTAGTTAAGTGGTTTTATGGTTATGCTATATTACTTTTTTAATAAAATAATTAGGAGATTTAAACGATGAAAAAAATAATATCAGTATTAATATTAGCTAGCTTTTTGCTTACAGGTTGTAATGATAAATTAAAGGATTCTTTTGTTGGAACTTGGAAATGGGAAAATAAAACAAAGCAACGCAAAATTGGTACAGAAGTAATAATAACAAATAAGGCAAATCAATATTTTGTTCAAATTATTGACTTATACAAAAGCTCTCCTAACAGAATAGATAGAGGTTTGAAAGTAGCAGAACTTAAAGGAGAGACCTTAGTCTTTAAATATAAAAGGCGAGAAGTTTTATTTTCTATTTTAGATTCAAATACTCTTCTTTTAAATAACAAAAGTAAATATCCATATGTCAGAGTTAAAAAATAAAATTGTAAGTTATAAAATGTAGCATAAAAAAGTTTAACCACTTAACTGATACCTAATAGTTAAGTGGTTTTATGGTTATGCTATATTACTTTTTTAATAAAATAATTAGGAGATTTAAACGATGAAAAAAATAATATCAGTATTAATATTCGCTACACTTTTACTAACAGGTTGTAATGATAAATTAAAGGATTCTTTTGTTGGAACTTGGAAGTGGGAAAGTAAAACAAAACAAGATATGGTTGGTGCAGAAATAATAATAACAAATAAAGCAAACCAATATTATGTTCAAATTATTGACTTATACAAAAGCTCTCCTAACAGAATAGATAGAGGTTTGAAAGTAGCAGAACTTAAAGGAGAAACTTTAGTTTTCAAACACAGAGGGGAAGAAAGTATAATCGCTGTTAGTAATCCAAACGCTATTCTTTTAAATGGAAAAGCTAAAGCAATTAAGGTTCAAAAATAAAATTGTAAGTTATAAAATGTAGCAAAAAAAAGTTTAACCACTTAACTGATACCTAATAGTTAAGTGGTTTTATGGTTATGCTACATTACTTTTTTAATAAAATAATTAGGAGATTTAAACGATGAAAAAAAGACTTCCAATAATATTACTTAGTTTTTTGTTTTTTGCAGGTAATACAGAAGAGCAAAAAATAGCTAAGGAACAATCTTTCCCTAAAACTATTACGATACAGGGCGTAGCTCAAAACCCTGAAGGAATTGAGTATAACAAAAACGACCAGACATTCTTTTTGTCTTCGCTCAATGCAGGGGCAATACTCCAAGTCAATCTCGATGGAACGCACAAAGCTTTTACCAGTGGTGAGAAATTCCCTTTGTCCACAGCAGGACTTCAAATTGATTATAAAAACAATAGACTTTTGGCGACAGGATTTAACGGAATAGAAGCCTTTGATAATGACCCAAAAACCAAAGGTATTTCTAATTTGAGAATATACAATTTGGAAACAGGTGTTCTTGAAAAAGACATAAATCTATCTTCATTAGCACCTGATGCTAGTGTTTATTTTGCAAATGATATAGCTGTTGATAATGATGGAAATGCTTATGTTTCTGATTGGTTTGCAGGTGTTGTTTACAAAGTAGATTTGAGTGGAAATGCAAGCCTTTTTTGGAAAAATAATACAGGGATATCGGCTCAGCCAAATGGTTTAGATTTCAATTCTGATGGTTATCTTTTGGTTTCTCTTGTGGCTGTGAACGACAAAGGGCTTTACCTCGGATTATGGTTTGGTGAAAATCCCTACAAATGATGCAAAATCTGCCAAAGTTGTAACGATTTCAGATTCTGCTTTTACAGGTTTTGACGGAATGGTTATTAATTCTAAAGGAAATGTTGTCGGTGTAACTAATAATGGGACATCAGCTGGAGGAAATACACTTATTGAACTATCAAGTAAAGATAACTGGAAAACAGCTCAAGTTGTAAATTCTAAAGCGATGACAGCAAGCACAACTGTAGCAATAACGCCAAGTGGTAAGCAATATGTGATTAACCAAGATTTTTCAAATGATGCTTTAAAAACTTGGACAATAGAGCAAATTAAGTTTTAGGATTGGATAGGGTTGACTAAAATTATCTATTAATAAGCTAGATTCTACCTACAAGTGCAACTTTTCAAGTTCAGCTTGAAAGACTTCATTTGGGGTTTTAAATCCTAGTCGTTTTCGTGGTCTATTATTAATAAGTTCCACAAAATAAGCAAGTTCTTCATCAGAAACATTATTAAAATCAGTGCCTTTGGGAATAAATTCTCGGAGCAAACCGTTGGTATTTTCATTAGTTCCTCTTTCCCAAGGTGAGTAAGCGTGTGCAAAATAAACATTCATTTTCACTTGTTTTTCAATCTCTTGGTGTAAAGAAAACTCTTTGCCATTATCGTATGTCATGCTTATTCGTAACTCATTTGGTAAGTCTTTGAAATCTTTAACTGTAGCTTCTAAAATAGCTTTTGCAGTTGATTTTTTCACTTTGGAAGCAATTAATTTACCACTTTTTCTTTCAACATTTGTAACTATCGCGCCTTGGTGATTTTTACCGACAATTGTGTCTCCTTCCCAGTGTCCAACTTCTTTTCTAAGCTCAATATTTTGCGGTCTTTCATCAATCATTCTACGATCTTTTATTTGATATTTTTCCTTTCTATTATGTTGATATTTCTTACCTTTTCTTCTGAAATACATCTTAACTAATTTTGGGTGATACTTATAAACAAATTGATAAATAGTCTCGTGGCAAATCGATTCTTGCGCCTCCTCTCGCCACTTTCCAGAAATTTGTTCTGGCGACCAATGTTGCTCTATTTTTATCAAAATATATTTCTCTAAAATACTATCAGGTAATATCCTAACATGCTTATTTGCAATAGATTTCCTCTTGGAAACTTTCTCCCATGCCTCTTCACCAACAAAGGTTTCTGCGTTTTTATTATTTTTTATGCAGCGGTATATTGTAGTCTTATTTTTGCCTAGTTTTATCGCTATTTCACAAGGATTATAATTCTCCTCAAGCAATGTTTCAATTTTTGTCATATCAGTTCTGGTTAATTGTGTGTATTTTTTCATAATGTTATTATCTTAGTTAATAAAAATAAAAATAACTAGTTCCAAATTAAAACCTAAAAATAAAATTTAGTTGCACTTCGGTTTAGAAACCAGGTAATAAGTATTGATAGATAATTTTAGATTTTAAATAAAACCCTCAAAACAAACCATAACTTATATAAAAATGCAACTAACAACACCAGCACTACTTTTCCCAGCGATTTCATTATTGTTTTTGGCTTATACAAATAGGTTTCTGGCAATAGCACAACTAATTAGACAGCTTCATAATAAGCAAACTCAGTGCAAAAAAGTAAATTTACATAAACAAATAAATAACTTAAGTTTAAGAATTGACTTAATTCGTTGGATGCAGATTTTTGCAGTTATTAGTTTCCTACTTTGCTCTATGACTATGTTTTTTATATTTATTGAGCTTGTAGTTGTTGCGAAATGGTTATTTGTTATAAGTGTTTTTTTACTAACAATTTCCTTATTTGTTTCACTTTGGGAAATAGTTATTTCAACAAAAGCAATCCAAATGGAGTTAGATGAGATAACTTAGTTAACTAAATTTTACCGCTCATATAATGAAAATATAACTTTAATAAATTTTAGAAACTAATTTCAGAAATAAGTTTTAAAGTTACATTCCACCTTGAGATTCTAGTTTTTTCTCAATTCTATGTCCAATATAAGATAGTGTAGAGGTCAAAAATAAGTAAACTAACGCAATTACTATCCAAGTTTCAAATGGTGCAAATGTATTTGAAACAATTTCTCTACCAGCTTTGGTTAAATCTGTGATTGCAATAATAGAAACTAAAGAAGAGTCTTTAACTATAGATATAACTTCGCCTATTAGCGTTGGTAATGCTCTTTTTATAGCTTGAGGTAATACGATATGACGCATTGCTTGAAAGTGTGAAATACCAAGTGATTTAGAGGCTTCCATTTGTCCTTTGTCTATTGATTGAATTGCCCCTCTTAGAACTTCTGCCATATAAGCACCATAAAAGATACCTAAAGATAAAAACCCAGCAACAAATCTATCAAGATCAAATATCCTTGCTACAATAAAATAAAATAAAAATATTTGCACAAGCAGTGGTGTGCCTCTAATAATAGTTATATAAACTGTTGCAATATCTCGTAAAAATACAAATGATGAAAGCTTCATCATAGACATAATAATAGCCATAAAAATCGTTACAAGGGCTGCAAAAAAAGATATTTTCAGTGTTACATAAAGACCTTTTAATATTGGACCAGCTTTTGTTTCTTTGTTTGTAGCAATAATATCACCGCTATAAACTTCTTCACCGACTTTATAATCAAACTTAAAACTACTTGTTAAATCTTCTATTTTAGTAGTTTCATTATCACTATTTTTTATATAGTAAACATCATCTTTTAATGTTAATACTCCATCAGTAGCTGCTTCAATTTCTGTTACTTCTTCATATACAAAATACTTAGGCACACTATTCCATTTCCAAATATAATTTATATTTGCTGCCGAAATATATAAAAGATAACCCAAACACACATAAAAAAGTAAGGCAATAATATGCCCTACCTTTTTATTTTTTAAGATTGATTGTTTTTTCTTAGCCATAAATTATTTAAGTCTTTTTAACCAATCTGTTTTTACAAACCATTTGTTATAAGTTTTATCATAGAAGTTTTCAACTTTATCGCCTTTTATTTGTCTTAAAAAGTTATTCAACCAATTAAGAAAATCAGGATCTCCTTTTCTAATAGCCCAAGCCAATGGCTCATAAGTAAGTGGTGTGTCTAAATGAATTAACTTTCCTTTGCCTTGGCTTCCTACAAATATACCAATAACTGGTTGGTCATAAATCATAGCATCTGCTTTTCCAGATAAAACTTCTGCTCCTGCTGAGGCAGCTGAGTCAAATGTTATTAATTTTGCTTTTTTAAAGAATTTCTTAGCAGCAATTTCTCCAGTTGTTCCAGATTTGGTAGAGATTGTGTATTTTTCATTATCTAATTGTTTGGCATTTTTAATTGTATCTGCTAGCTCTTTTCTAATCATAACTGTTTGCCCAATAGTTATATCTGAGTTGGCAAAATTAACTTTTAAATTTCTTTTTTGAGTAATGGTCATTCCACCCATAATAATATCGTATTTTTCAGTTAATAATCCTCCAATTATACCGTCCCATGCTGTTGGAATAATTTTTAACTTAACTCCCATTTCTTTTGCCATCTTTTTAGCCATATCAATATCATATCCAATGAGCTTACCTTTTTTATCAGTCATTTCAAAAGGCTGATACCCTGGATCAAGTGCTACCCTTAGTTCTCCTCTTTCTATGATTTTATTTAGTGTTGAATTTTTCCATAGGTCTAAATCCGCTGCATTAATATTTGCTACAATGAGTAACATAAATGATAAAATAATTTTTTTCATATTTTCTCTCCTTTTTAAAGTTAATAAATAGCTGATTTTATTATTGTCAGCTTGTAAAAATTAGTGTGTTAAAATTTCTTTTAAAAATGTTTTAGCACGAGGGCTTTTAGGGTTAGTGAAAAACTCTTCTGGAGAGCTTTCCTCTACAATTTCACCTTCATCCATAAATACAATTCTATCTCCAACCTCTTTAGCAAAACCCATTTCGTGAGTTACACAAACAATTGTGTAGTTTTCCTTAGCTAAATCTTTTATAACGCTAAGAACATCGCCAATTGTTTCAGGGTCAAGAGCTGAAGTTGGTTCATCAAATAGTAAAACTCTAGGTTTCATCGCAAGAGACCTTGCAATTGCAACTCTCTGTTTTTGCCCACCACTTAAATCAGCAGGATAAGAGTGCTTCTTTTCAGACAATTTAACTTTTTCTAATAGCTTTTGTGCTGTTTGCTCAGCTTCTTTTTTTGAAATGTTTTTGACAAGTTTTTGAGCAATAGTGATATTTTCTAGAACAGTTAAATGAGGGAAAAGATTAAAGTGCTGAAATACCATTCCAACCTCAGCTCTAATAGTTTTTAAGTTTTTCTTGTTAAGATATATATCCAGCCCATTTATAATAATGTCTCCACTATCTATTTCTTCAAGTCTATTTATGCAACGGATGAGCGTAGATTTGCCGCTTCCACTAGGACCACATATTACAAACAATTTCTCCCTCACTCACTGAAAAGTTAATATTTTTCAAGACATGAAATGTGTCATAATATTTTTCAATATCAGTCATAGATATCATCGGTTTAATCATATATTCCTGTATGTTTTTAATTGCTATAAGTTAATTGTATAGCAAATATAACTAAATCAAAAGATAATTATTAGGCTATTAAGTTCTAGTTTAATATTCTAAAATAGGTAATATTAATTCTTTTTTTGACTATTAAATAACTATGAATAATTATGAATAAATATGAAGAACAAACAAAACTTTGGTTAGAAAAATTTATTGTAGGATTAAATATTTGTCCTTTTGCAAGAAAAGAACTTGTAAATAATACAATATCTTACCATACAGAATTATCAACTGAGTTTGAGAAAATACTAATAAAACTTTATGATATTTTTATAAGCTTAGATGCAGATTTGGATATAGAAACAAGTCTTTTAATTATTCCTAATTTAGAAAGATTTGATGATTTTGTTGAATTCATTTATCTTGCAGAAGATTTTTTGACCTCAGAGGGCTATGAGGGGGTTTATCAATTAGCACATTTCCACCCAGATTATGTTTTTGAGGGTGTTGATGCAAATGAACCCTCAAACTATACTAATAAATCGCCTTATCCAGTTTTACATATAATCCGTGAAAGCAGTATTGAAAAAGTCCGTGCAATTTATAAGGATATTGAGAAAATCCCACAAAGAAACATAGAGCTATGTAACTCTATGGGAGTTGATCAGATTAAAAAGCTTTTAAAGTAATATATTTAAATTAAATATCTAAAACAATCACTTAATTAATTTAAGTGCTAGCTCAAATTAATTATTGTAACTTCATTTAAGCTAAAAACTACTGATTTGATAAGGTGTGGTTTTAGATTTTTTTTGAGGCTTCCTTTGATTTCAAAAAGCTCAATTTCAACAAAATCATCACCAACTTCAATTATTTTGCCTATTGTAGCTTCTTGTTCTGAAAAGTATTTTCTATGTTTTATAACTTCTTCTTCGCTTTCAATGTCATTATTGGTAAAACTTAGGTAAACAGATATTCGGTCATAAGTTATATGAGATTTGTCGCTTACAGTGAGGTATAATCCAATTCGTTCTTCTAAAATTTCTGAGATTTTCATATTTGTGATTTATTTGATTGTTAAATTATTTTATTATTATATATAATATTTTTATTATATTAAATCTATATTGAATTTAAATTCGTTTTTTTAAACTTAAAACTTTAATCAAAACTATAAACATTATATTATTTTCACATTATTATTGTTGAGTGATACAATTATAACTTATAACAAATTAGCGACTGTGGCGGAATTGGTAGACGCGCTACCTTGAGGGGGTAGTGCCTTAGGGCGTGGGAGTTCGACTCTCCCCAGTCGCACCATTTTATACAATTAATACTGAGAGAATTTAAATGCGTTGGAGAAATAGAGAGAAGAAGTAAAAATGTAGAAGATCGTAGAAAAGTAGGCGGTAAAAAATTAGGCGTTGGAATAGGTGGTGGTTTGATAATTGCTGCAGTTATGGCGTTTATTGCAAAAGATCCGCAAATATTTTTTAATGCTATGCAAGAACAAGCAGGGCAAGCTATGACTCAATCTTCACAATCAAGAAAACCAACAGCCGCAGAAAATGAAGCAGCTGATTTGGCAAGTGTGATTTTAAAAGATTTGGAAAAAACTTGGGGGCAAATGTTTGCAAATGCAGGAATGAAATATCAACAGCCTAAGCTTGTTTTATTTTCAGGCTCTATCCAATCCGCTTGTGGTTATGCTTCCACGCAATCTGGACCTTTTTATTGTTCTGCTGATCAGAAATTATATTTAGATTTGGCATTTTTAAAAGAATTAAAAAGATTAGGCGCTCCAGGTGATTTTGCGTTTGCTTATGTTATCGCACACGAAGTTGGACACCATATTTCAAATACAATAGGAACTCTTCAAAAAGTAAATAATATGCGTCAAAGATTAAGTAAAACAGATGGTAATAAATTATCAGTTTTACTAGAGTTACAAGCTGATTGTTTTTCAGGTGTTTGGGCAAAAGAAGTAAATAAAAGAGGTATGCTAGAAGCTGGAGATATTCAAGAAGGCTTACAAGCAGCAGCTTCTGTTGGCGATGACAAACTAATTGGAAACCATCGCCCAGATTTATTTACCCATGGAACTTCAGCTCAAAGAGTTTATTGGCTAAAACGAGGAATGAATGGAAATATTTCAAGCTGTAAAACTTTTAAGGAAGCAGGAGTTTCTTTATAATATTGAGCTAGTTTGATGATTATTTTTTTAAACTAGTCTTTCAAAGACTCTTATTTTATCTTCTTTAACTTTATAATCAGTAAGATATTTATGAATTAGCTTCCAAAACTCTTTAGAGTGGTTTTGATGCACAATATGAGCTAATTCGTGGATAACCACATACTCAATCAATGAAGAAGATAGTTTTACAAGGTGGTACCGATTCCGTACGAGGTTACAAAATACTAATTAAGAACTTTATCCCGATTTTCCCCCTTAACCTCTGCCTGTTTGAATATACTAAAAATAGGAGCAAGATTTTTAATTGTAGCATTATCTCGATAATGGTCACGATGACTTACTGTAAAAATAACTCTCTCTTTTGCACGAGAAAAAGCAACAAAAAATCCATTATTATCAGCAGAAGGGTTATTTCTATAATTCCAATGAGCATTATCTTCTAATCCCATAAAAATAACTGTATTAAATTCTAATCCTTTACTCTTATGCATAGTCATTATTTTAATAGAATCTTTTCCCTCAAAAGCTTCTATAGCTAAAATCCAATCTGAACTATTTTCATTTAAATAATCAATAAGATATTTTGCTATTTTAGTTTTAATATCATTAAAATAGTCTCCTTGTGCATATTGTTGAAAAATAGATTTTAAAATATCATCATTTAAAAATCTGCTTATTATTGAAATTACTTCAAGCATTCCCTCTTCTGTATATTCTATAGTATCAATAACATTAGTTTTAAAATCATTTATAAACCCTACGATATACTTTTCACATTCTTCATGATTGTCTAAATGATTTGTTGAAATATAGTCTATGATATTAATCCAATCATGAGGAGAATTTTCTGAAAAAATTAATCTTAAAATACTGAAAAGTAAATGAGTAAATGGCTCTGATAATAAATCTTGAAACTCATTTTCAACTCTTGATTTAATACCAATATTTGTTAATTCTAATCGTAACTTTTTTGTAAAAATATTAGGCTGTTGTTTTGTTAAAATACAAATTTCGTTTATTGGTTCATTTTTATTATGAATTAAATTTTGTATAAGTTGTGCTATATCACGAGCTTCTTGTGTATTATTTGCATAAGCCAAAACTCTACAAGGAGCTTCAACTTCATTCTCTTCTCGCATTGATACAGTATCAGTTTGAGCTTTACCCATTAAAGAGTTCACAATAATATTTTGAATATTAACCAATGTAGTAGAAGAGCGATAGTTATTAATAAGTTGATACTCTAGTGCTGAAAAATCTGTTTTATAGATATTGAATATATCAGATAATGCACCTGCCCAAGACATAATAGTTTGTTTTTCATCACCAACAGCGGTGATTTTAGTATTGGTATTCATAAAGCAAGTTTTTACTAAATCATATTGAGTAGAAGTTGTATCTTGAAACTCATCTAAAAATAGATATGAGTAAGTTGATTGTAAAGCTAATAGTAACTTAGGATTTGTTCTAAAAATTAGTTCAACCAATCTTCCAATCATTGTAAAATTTAATCTTGAAGGATTTTCATTTAGTAAAAAACTCCATAATTTTTTTGTCGCTTTTTCTTCTGTACTAGTTTCGTTAAAACCATCTATAGGTAACTTTTGTTTGGTTAAATGATTTTGTTCAAATGTATTTGGACTTAAAGAATGTCTTTCATAAGCAGATAAACCTATATTATCTAATAAAATACCCATTTCTCCTCTTTTAAAAAAATCAATTTCATAATCATTTTCGATT
>CBDCEG010000019.1:0-204260 GCA_965215775.1 Cardiobacteriales bacterium | reverse complement strand
GTGGCTGCCAGCCGATTCGATTATACTTGCATCAACAATTGCAACTTTTGCTTTTGCAATTTTAAGGTTTTTATTTTCTAATTGTGAATTTATTTCCATAAGTAAAATGTCTAATAAATCATTACCAATCAAATAATTACGAAATCTACATAAGGTGCTGTGATCAGGTGTTTCCATATCATCGAAATCGCAAAAAATAACAAAATCGGCCCTAAGAATAAGTGATTTTTCCAATTCTGGGTCGCTCAAACTGTGCCATTGCCCAATTAAAATAGCTTTGAACATTTTCAGCGAATCATACCCCGCCTTACCCCTTCGGTCTTTGCGAGTTTGTTTTTTGATTTTTTTTAAAATTAATCCAAGCTCTTTCCAATCAATTAAATCCATTATTTTCAAAATCGGATATCTGTTTGTAATGGTCTAATTTTATGGAACACTTTTTAAGCGACATTTATCATTCTATTAAATTTTTCATTTGGTGTCATGTAATTTATTGCGGAATTTAACCTCTTATAATTATAAAAATATATATAACTATCTACTTCTTCAGTAACTTCTTGATGACTTTTAAAACTTAAATAATTTAATCTTTCAGACTTTAGACTCCTAAAAAACCTTTCCATTACAGCATTATCCCAACAGTTTCCTTTTCTGCTAACACTCTTTGTTATATGCAAATTTACACAAAAATCAACAAATAAATTAGACGTATATTGCACGCCACGATCTGAGTGAAATAATAATTTGCTTGTATCTGGATGTTTTCTTCTAATTGCGTTTTGAAGTGCTTTTTTTGCAAGTTTTGCATTCGGTTTTTGCGACAAACTCCAGCCCACAATTTCTTTTGTTGCAAGGTCAAGAACCGTCGCTAAATAGCTCCAGCCTTGATGATTTCGGATATAAGTTATATCGCCAACCCAATGTGTATTTGGTGTTTTTTGATTAAATTCTCTATTTAAAATATTATCAGAAATAATTTTAGACACTCGTTCTTTGGGGTAATAGTGTTTTTTTCTTGGTGTAATTGCTTGAATATTAGTAAGTTTCATCAATGAAGCTACTTTAAAAATACCAATCTTAATACCGTAAAGTTGGAGTTCTTTTTGCATTCTTCTTTTCCCATAACTGTGTTTTGTTTCTATAGAAATTTTCTTTAATAAAGATATTATTTCAGAAGATTTTCTATTAATTTTCCTAGTGTTAGTCTTTTTATAAAATGTATTTTTAGGAACCCCATAAGCAGTGCATAATTCAGTTATTGAGTAATTTTTATTTGCCATTTTTATTTTCATAATAACTTCAGTTTTTAGTTTTTTTGAATAAAAATGGCAGCAGCCTTTTTTAAAATTTCATTGTCTCTTTTAGCCCTCCAAAGCTGTTTCCTAAGGTCTTGAATCTCCTGCTGCTGAGCTGTCAACGCTCTTTTGCCATCTGGAGTTTTCCCACCTAATTCGTCAATATATTGTTTTTTCCAACGCGCAACAGCTGATTTTCCTGCACCAGAAATTTCTTGAATTTGACTATTTGTATAATTTTCATGCACCATAAGCTTTGCATAATCAAGCTTTTGCTCTACAGTCCAAGTTTTTCTTTGTTTGTTAATTTTTGACATAATTTTTTCCTCTTAAAAGTGTATTATAGGCTAAAAATCTGTCCCATAAAACTGAACCACTTCAGTTTTTATTTTTGTATAAACGAGATTTCAAGGTTGATTTAAAAAAACTGTTCATTATTAGCTCCTTTTATGCATATAAACTAAAAGTTTATTTTAACATAAATAACAAATAGTTGATGCATTTTTTTGTGTATTTTGATTTTTAATGCAAAGGTCTCTGATTATTTACCTCAAAGTAATAACTTTATCTAGCTGTGAAATTCTTGACACCCCTTTGGGGTTTGTCCATGGTTGCTATAATTACAATATTGACTGGAACTCATTTATGATGCCTATAGGAATGATTGTAATGTTTATACCCGCAGCATTATTGGTTTATTTTATAACTAGAGGGAAACAGTGAATCAAAATGATAACTTAGTTGATTTTATTTCAATAAAAAAGAAAGGATATTATGAATACCATTTGCCAATAGACCAGATATGTGGGCTTGTACATACAGATCTATGTGATGGAAGTATTATAAACTATACTTCTAAAACTTTTAAATATTATGAATCACTGGGTATAACTTGTGGTGCATTAGGAACAGATTCATTATGGTACGCAACATTTATAGAACTGCTTTTAAAAGATAAAAATAACTTTATAATTGGTTCTGATCTAAGTGTGATAGGTCAATCAAATGTACCCATTGAATGTTATTGGAACTATATGTTAGAACAAACATCAGAAAATCACCCAAATTTATGCAAAAATCTTGGGTTTTTATCTAGGACTGAATACGATAAAACAGTTTATAACTCTATACCTGAGGATAGCTTAGCATATAAAGCTTGTTATGATTCACATCAGTATTTAAAAATTTGCAATAAAAATAGTAGTGATTTTTTAAAAACATTTGATTCTGAAATGTCTATATGGTCATTTTTTATTGATGTCAATAATGAAAACAAATTTATAGCGTTGATACAAAATGATAGATACAAACAAACCAACTATTTATAATTTATTAGATTTATGTGATATGTGTATTACACTACAAGTAGCAGAAGATAATTATTGGCAAAGTTATGTTTTGATCCAAAGTAAATATGACATTAGCACAGAAATTAAAAACTTGGAAATCCAAGCCAAAGAGTATATAGAAAGTTTCGAATCCTTAGTGAATAATTTTAAAAGTGAATTTAAAAATGAGATTAACCAAGGATTACTTATGGAAAATTTACTGAAATTAAAGAAAAAACTCTTATAAAGTTATTTTTTTTATTCTTTCAATCATAAAAATAAAGCCCTATGTTTTTATACATAAGGCTTTAAATTTCTAACAGCGACCAGCTGCTTTCAATAATGCATTACATTTTTTTTTACTCTTTCCTTTTCTTCTTCTTTTTTTGCTACTTTTTCCCTTACTTGAAGTTCCAGCACATATTGCATCAGAACTTGCAGCTCCTAGAACAGTAGTTATATAACATTGGTACATATGTCTGCCTACTTTTGCATTGAAAGATATTTTAACCATACCTTCATGTCTTCTATTTGATATAGTTACACGATCTGCACTAGTTTCTAAAGCAAAAGCTGCTTTTTCACGAAGTTTTTGATCAGAAACAGTTTTACCTGTTACTGAGCTACACCCTGCTATTACTAATAGTGTAAAAGTAACTAGTGTTAGTTTTATTTTATTCATTTTTTTACCTTTAAATTGATTATAGTTATGTTACTTAAAATTTTATTACTTTAGAAGTTTAGCATTAGTAATGAAATTATTCAATTACTCATCAGTAACACAACCTTCAGAAGCACTTTTTACATTTTTGATAAACTTATGTAATGCACCGCGGGTTGCACGAATTGGAGGAGCAACAAAACTTTCTTTTCGTTGTGCCATTTCATCTTCTGAAATTTTAACATCTAGTATTTTTTTATCTGCATCAATTGTAATAATATCACCATTTTTTATTAAACCAATTGGACCACCAACTTGAGCCTCTGGAGTAACATGACCAATTATAAACCCATGAGAGCCACCAGAAAATCTTCCATCAGTTATAAGAGCAACTTTCCCACCAAGACCAGCTCCCATAATTACAGAGCTTGGAGTTAGCATTTCAGGCATTCCTGGCCCTCCTTTTGGTCCTTCATAGCGAATTACAATAACATCACCTTCTTGTATTTTCCCATCTTCCATTGCTTTTAGCATTGCTTCTTCTTGGTCAAAAATTTTCGCTGGTCCCTCAAAAAATAAGCCTTCTTTTCCAGTTATTTTTGCAACAGAACCTTCTGGTGCTAGACTTCCTTTTAATATTTGTAAATGCCCAGTTTGTTTTATTGGATTTTCTACTGGCAAAATAATATCTTGACCATCAGCAAGTGCTGGTAAGTTAGCAACATTTTCTGCCAAAGTTTTACCCGTTATTGTTAGACAATCTCCATTCATTAACCCTTTTTCTAGCAAATATTTAATTACCGCTGGAGTTCCGCCAATTGCGTGTAAATCTTCCATCACATATTTTCCAGATGGTTTTAAATCAGCTATAAATGGAATTCTATTTGAAACTTTTTGAAAGTCATCTATAGTTAAATCAACATTTATTGCTCTTGCCATTGCAATTAAGTGTAATACTGCATTAGTTGAGCCACCAAGAGCCGAAACTATAACCATTGCATTTTCAAATGCTTCTCTTGTCATAATATCACTTGGTTTTATATCTTTTTCTAATAAATAACGAATTGCCGCACCAGCTTTTCTGCATTCTTGAATTTTATCAGGATCATTTGCAGGAATTGAAGAGGAGTATGGAAGTGTCATTCCTAACGCCTCTATCGCTGATGCCATTGTATTTGCAGTATACATTCCACCACAAGCCCCTGCTCCTGGGCAAGATTTTTTAACAATTTCACTGCGTTCTTCTTCGGTTATCTTTTTAGCTAAAAACTCTCCATAGCTTTGAAAAGCTGAAACTATATCTAGTTTTTTATTGCAAACAATTCCAGCAGCAATTGTTCCACCATAAACCATTATAGATGGGCGATTTAATCTAGCCATTGCTATCATAACTCCAGGCATATTTTTATCACAACCTGGTAATGAAATATTTGCATCATACCACTGTGCTGCCATTACTGTTTCCACCGAATCAGCTATTATTTCCCTAGATTGTAAAGAGTAACTCATTCCATCTGTTCCCATTGAAATTCCATCAGAAACTCCAATAGTATTAAATCTCATTCCCACCATATTTGCTTCAACCACACCTTTTTTAACTTCAGCAGCTAAGCCAAGTAGATGCATATTACAAGGATTTCCTTCATACCAAACACTTGAGATACCAATTTGTGGTTTACTCATATCTTCTTCTGTTAGCCCTGTTGCGTATAACATTGCTTGTGAAGCTCCCTGTGATTTTGGCTGTGTTACTCTTGAACTATATTTGTTTAATTTATTTGTTTTATCTGTCATTTTATTTCCTCATTTTCTAAGTTTAGTTATCTTCTTTTCCAGCAGAACACATTTGTGTATTTGGTTTATTTTCTACTTTTATATTGCCAAAGATTTCTTTTTTAGCTTTTTTCTTCTTGGCTAGTTTTATTGCTAATTTTAAAGCTATTTGTTTGTAACTTTGTGAAATTTTTGAGTTTTCATCAGAAACTACAATAGACTTTCCATCATCAAGACTTTTACGAATAGTTACATCTAATGGAATATCCCCTAAATAATCAACGGCAAACTCTTTTGCCATTTTTTGACCACCACCTGCTCCAAAAATATGTTCTTCATGCCCACAGTTACTACAAATATGCGTACTCATATTTTCTATAATTCCAAGGTTATCTATTTTTACTTTTTTAAATAAATTAATTGAGCGTTTGGCATCAATCAAAGAAATATCTTGTGGGGTTGTTACAGTAATAGCTCCTGTTACAGGAATTTTTTGAGACATTGTTAGTGGAATATCTCCAGTTCCAGGTGGTAAATCTATAAATAAATAATCTAAATCTCTCCAATTAGTTTCATTTAATAATTGTTGTAAAGCACCAACAGCCATTGGAGCGCGCCAAATCATAGCACTATCTTTTTCTACCAAATATCCAATTGACATGGTTTGCAAACCATAAGCTTCCACTGGCTCCATTGTTTTCCCATCATTACTTTCAGGCTGAGAACCCTCAATACCAAGCATTTTTGGTTGGCTAGGTCCATAAATATCAGCATCTAAAATTCCAACTTTCGCACCCATTTGTGCAAGTGATAATGCTAGATTTATTGCAGTTGATGATTTTCCAACTCCACCTTTTCCAGATGAAATTGCAATTATATTTTTTATGTTTTTATTTGGTGTTGTTCCTTCTTGGGTAGTTTTCGCCTCTATCTCACTGATAAGATTAAACTTAATATCTGGAAATTTAGAAGTTATAATTTCTGTAATTTCATTAAATAATTGTTTGGATTTTATTCCTAGTTTAATTGTGATTTTATCATTTTCAGTTATAACGCTTGAAATTTCTGATAATTTAGGAATATTAGAATTTATTTCTAAGTTTTTTATTTGCTCTATTTTTGCTTGCATAATTGTTTTTTTAATTTGAAATAATAAAAAGTTTTAGCATATATTTTTTAGTAAAAATATCAAGTGAAAATCCTTTTAAATAAGCTAGCTTGATGATGCTTTTTTTATTTTAACTTGGTGATAAATTAAATAAATACCGATAAGTATTAGAATACTTGAGCCAATAATTGTATCAACTTCTGGAATATCTTTAAATAACATAAAGCCTAACAATGAACCCCAAATAATTTGAGTATAATGAAAAGGGGCTACAACATAAGCTGCTGGCGATGCTTGAAAAGCATAAAACACAAACATAGCACCTAAAAATGAAAAGCTACCACTTACTAAAAATAAGGTTAAATTATTTGATAAAGCATTACTAAAGTCTCCTTTTAACAAAATAGCTGAAACAATCATTGTAAATAAAGAAGATGATATTATTAGCAAAAACCTGCTTTTTTTACTAGACTTTACTTTTTTAACAATCACCGCCCCTAAAGCAAATAAAGCTGTTCCAATCACTGTTGCCAAAGCTCCAGAATTAAATAAATCTCCATTTGGTCGCATTACAATTAGAATCACAATAAAACCTAAAATTGTAGCTATCAAAGTTTTTTTATCCATTTCCTCTTTTAAAATCAATCTGGATAATAAAATAATCCAAAGAGGTGCGGTAAAAACAATCGTATAAAACTGATCAAGTTTAAGTTCTGAAAAACCATAAATATTAGTAAAACCAACTGATCCAGCACATATACCATAAATTAGAAAAAGCTTGTAGTTTTCAACCTTAAACATACTTCTTTTGTATTTAAAGAAAGAATAACTTGAAGCTATCAAAAATATAATAAAAGCATGAAAAAAAGTAATCTCAAATGTTGTTAAATTAGTTTTTGTAATAGTTTTTAAGGTTGCATCAGAAATACTATAAAAAAAGAAACCAAGAATTATGCTTATTATTGGCTTTATAACATTAGTTTTTTTACTTTGCTCTTGTTTGTATTCCATTAATTTATTTTATGTTTACAAATATATATAAAAAAATCTCAGTAGATATTTACCTACTGAGATTTAATAGTTTTAAATAGTTAATAAAGTCTTAGAAACTACTTACGATCTACATTTTTCGGTGCATATTTTTCAACCATAATTGGAGAATTATCTTGGATAAATGCTTTTAAAACATCAGCATCAATAAAACCAGTATTTACAAAACTTGGTCTATCATCCATTTTTGGATATCCATCACCACCAGAGGCTAGGTAAGTATTTAAAGAAAGTTTGTAAATTTTCTTTTTATTAATTCTTTTACCATTAATTGTTGCTTTAATTAATTTGTTTTTCCTAATTTTAACTTCTACTCCTGCAAATTGAGCATAAGCACCAGTGTCAACAGGTCTTGAAGCTGCGAATTTTAAATAAGCCAAAAGTTCCTTACCCGTAACATCTAAAACGCCAACCGCATTAGCAAATGGCTGAACTTTTAAAACATCTTTGTAAGTAATATCACCACCAGAAATACTATCTCTTATGCCACCAGAGTTCATAACACAAACATCAGCATTTGCTTTTTGTCGTTGTGATTCTGCGATTAAATGCCCTAAATTTGTTGGAATAAATCTAATTTTATCTCTATCACCAACTAATTTACCATTACTTCTACCAATTACTTCACTAAGAGCTTTACCACCTTTATCCTGGTATTTCTGAAGCATTTTCTTAATTTTTTTATCTTCTTTTATTTCTTTAGTTGCAAAAACTCTAACAGTTTTTCCTTTAGCATTCTTTACAGTTTTACCATTAGCATCTTTCTTTTTAACTTTTAGATTTACTGGAATTAATGCGTAATTATCAAGTTTAGAACCTTTAGCTGTAACAGTTAAATCAACTTGCCCAACATATTTACCCCATTCAAAAGCTTGAACTATCCAAGCTCCATTTTGGTTATCAGGTTTACAACTTTTACCTGGTCCAAATTTAGAGTCATATTTTTTACCTTCCATACAAACTGGATTTTGAGAATGTCCGCCAACAATTAAATCAATTCCTGAAACTTCTCTAGCAAGCGCAACATCACCTGGTGCATTTACTGTATGTTTACCATTTAAATAATGCCCCATATGCGTTACAGCTATAACTAAATCTGCCTTTTGACGAAGCTCTGGAACTAACATTTTTGCTTCTTTTATTGGTGATCTAAACTCAATATTTTCTAAAAACTCTGGATTTCCAATTTTTACAGTATCATCAGTTGTTAAACCCATTACTGCAATTCTTAAACCTTGCCTATTGAATATTTTATAAGGCTTGAATAATCTCTTGCCTGTAGTTTTGTTATAAATATTTGCTGATAAAAATGGAAAGTTAACTAAACTTTCTTGCCATCTTATTGTTTTTAAAGAGTTATCAAACTCATGATTTCCTAAAGTCATAGCATCATAACCAATAGCTTTCATTCCTAGGAAATCAGGTTTTGCATCTTGTAAATCAGACTCAGGAACTCCTGTGTTTATATCACCACCAGAAAGTAAGAGAACTATACTACCTTTGGCGCGTTTGTTTTTTCTTATTTTATCAATAAGTGTTTTTCGGGCTGACATTCCATATTCACCACGCTTATTTTTCCAAAATCTACCATGATTATCATTCGTGTGTAATATTGTAACGCTACGAGAACCACCATCTGCTAAAGAAGGTTGCATTTCTTTTTGTGTTGAAACACAACCAGAAACTAACATTGCTAATAAAGCAAGTTTTGAGTATTTTTTCACTGCTTTTTTCATAAAATATTCTCCAAGTAATAAATAATTAATAAAAATTAATAAAGTAAATAAAATTTAAATCTTTGAATTTCCTAAATTCTCAGGTCCAAAAGAGTAAGGTAGTAGTTCCTTTAAAGTTGTAGTTAATTTCAGCTCATCTGCAGAACAAATATAAATCGGACAATTTTCTTCTGCAAACTCTCTAATCCGTTGCCTACAAGCTCCACAAGGAGTTACTAATTCATCTCCTTTTCCCATAACGATGATTGCTTTTATTTTTATTTGTTGATCCATAATCATTGCAGAAATAGCAGAAGCCTCCGCACAATTACCTATTGGATAAGCTGCATTTTCAACATTACAACCTGAATAAATATTACCATTTTCACTAATAACTAACGCACCAACTTTAAAATTGGAATATGGTGCGTAAGCTTTGTTCATAGCTTTTTTTGCTAATTCCAAATATTTATTTTGAAACTTATCCATAAAACTATCTTTCTTTTTTGTAAGGAACACCAACTGCTGCTGGAGCAACTGATTTACCAATAAATACCATAATAATAAGCACTAAAACATAAGGTAAAATACTAATTAAAGGAGATATATTACCTAAAGAAACGCCAAAAATAGTAGGTGTTGTTGGTAAATAATCAGATGAAGCTTGTAAAAATCCAAACAATAAACATCCTAACAAAGTTTGAACTGGCTTCCATCTACCTAAAATCAAAACAACTAATGCAATATATCCTCTACCTGAAGACATGTCTTTAGTGAATAACTGTGAAGCTCCTAAGCTTAAAAAGGTTCCAGCAATTCCACAAATACCACCACCAATTAATACCGCAATATATCTTACTTTTTTAACTGAAATCCCTGCAACATCAACAGCATGAGGATTCTCACCAACAGCTCTAAGCCTTAATCCAAATTTAGTTTTATACATTATTAACCAAATAGTAGGTATCATCACAAGAGCTAACCAAGTAAGAGTATTTTGTCCTGCAAAATCATGAAAAGTTCCTCCTTCTAGTTTAATTGGTGGTGTATCACCACTTCCAAAAACAGCTCTAGTTACAACAATTGTAAAACCTGCTGAGAAAAAATTAATCGCCACACCTGATACAATCTGATCTCCTCCTTTTGAAACACAAGCATAAGCATGTGCCAAAGATAATAAAACTCCTGCAAAAATACCTGCAAATAAACCTGCATAAGCACCATAACTCCAACCCCATTTATAAGTAACCCAATAAGAAACAAAAGCAGCCGCAAAAGCCGTCATTGTCAACTTACCTTCTAAACCTATATCTACAACCCCAGACCGCTCACAAAAAAGACCAGCCATCGATGTAATTATAAGTGGAGTTGCTATTGCCAAAGATGCACTCATTATATTTAGTATAGTATCCATTATTTCACCTCAATTTTTGCTTTACTTTCTGCTTTATTTCCTACTTTATTTTCTACTTCATCATAAACTTTTTTCGCAAAGTAACTTTTAAATATAGGATAAAGTTGATAAGCCAAAGCTCCAGAGAAAAATATAACCAACCCCATAAGCATACTTACAAAATAAGGACTGATTTTTTCAATTTCAAACTGTAAGTCTGTTCCTCCTTGTTGCAAACCACCAAATAAAATGGCAGCAAAAACAATTCCTATAGGATGATTTCTACCCATCAAAGCTACAGCAATACCTGTAAACCCAGCACCTGCTGTAAAATTCATTTTTAAAGAGTGAGTCTCACCAAGTATTATATTTATTGCAATGAGACCAGCAAAAGCTCCAGAAATTAGCATCGTTATTAGTATTTGTTTTTTACTATTTATTCCTGCATATTTTGCAGCCTCTTCATTTTGCCCAACTGCACGCAAACTATATCCCCATTTAGTTTTCCATACATACCACCAATAAACAAAACATAAGATCAAAGCTAAAACAAATGCCCAATTAAGAGGTGCTGAATAATACTCAACGCCTGTTACATTTTTTACTATTTCAGTGAACTTAGGAACCTGCCCACTTTCAAGAAAAACTCTACTTTCATTTGCTCCCCCTGGTCTTTTCAAAAAAGATGCCAATGAATAACCTAAAATCCCAGTTGCGACAAAATTAAGCATTATTGTTGTTATAACTATATGACCATCACGATATGCTTGAATCCAACCAGCAACTAATCCCCAAAATGCTCCAAAAATAGCTGCAACGATAATTGCAAGAGGTAATAACAGATAAGATGGTAAAACATGATCTAAACTAAGCACAACAACTGTTGCTCCTATACCACCTATAAGTGCCTGACCTTCACCACCTATATTAAACAAACGACCTTGGAAAGCAATCGCAACAGCAAGTCCTGCAAAGATAAAGTTAGTTGCAAAATATAGTGTATAACCAATAGACTCCATACTACCAAAAGCCCCTAAGAATAAATATTTTATAACTTCAAATGGATTTTCAGATATTAATAAAACGACCAACCCTGCGACAACAAAAGCAAGTAATAAATTCAAAAAAGGTATTATTAAAAACTCAATAAAACCTGATAACTCTCCTGTATTTCTTATTTTTTTCACTTTTCACCTCTGCTATCATCTCTTTCATGAGCATTTGCCATCATTAAGCCTAATATTTTTTCATCAGCTTCACTAGATTTAACTTCGCCAACAATTTTCCCATCAAACATTACTAAAATTCTATCTGCAACACTCATAACCTCTTCTAACTCAACAGAAACCAATAAGATTCCACAGCCTTTATCTCGTTGTTCTATAATACTATTGTGAATAAATTCAATTGCACCAATGTCAACTCCTCTAGTTGGTTGACCAATTAAAATAAGGTCTGGTTTTTCTTCTATTTCTCTTCCTACTATTAGTTTTTGTTGGTTTCCTCCTGAGAAATCTGCACTACGAATCTCTGGATTTCTAGGACGAACATCCCATTTTTCCATCAACTCAACACACCAATCTCTAATTTTATTAAATTTCATATCAGTTTTTGAGTTCCATTTCTTATCATTATGAAAACCTAATATTGAATTTTCTTTAGCTGAAAAGTTTTTAACAATTCCATGCTTAAGTCTATCTTCTGGAATATGCCCTATACTTAACTTTCTAGCTTCTTTGGGAGTTAGTGGGTGCTTTTTATCAACAACTCTTCCCATTACTGTAATTTTTCCAGAGTCTATTTTTTGCATTCCTGCTAAAGACTCAATTAGTTCTGTTTGACCGTTACCAGAAACTCCTGCAATACCAACAACTTCTCCTCTTCTAATTTCCAAACTTACTGACTTAAGGCGTTCTACTCCAAGTTTATCAAAAACAGAAACACCTTCCATTTTTGCAATAACTTCACCTAGCGCTATATCTTTTTTATCTAACTCAAGATGGACTTTCCTTCCAACCATTAGTTCTGCTAGCTCTGCCATATTTGTTTTGCTTGTTTCTCTATGAGCTATCATTTTCCCATGATGCATAACTGAAACATTATTGGTTATTGCCATAATCTCTCGTAACTTATGAGTGATAATTATAGTTGTAACCCCCTCTTCACGAAGTGCTTTTAATATTTCAAACAACTTATCTGCTTCTTGAGGAGTTAAAACCCCTGTTGGTTCATCTAAAATCAATATTTTCGCATCTCTATATAATGCTTTTAAAATCTCAACTCGCTGACGAAGCCCTACTGACAAATCACTAACTATTGCATGAGGATCAACATATAACCCATATTTGTCATTAATATCCTTTAGTTTTTTTTCTGCTTTTCTTAAAGTATCTCCTATGGCAAACCCCTCTTCTGCACCAAGGATAATATTTTCCAAAACTGTAAAAGTATCAACTAACATAAAATGTTGATGCACCATACCAATCCCATACTTAATAGCTTCTTGAGAGTCTTTTATATCAGCTTTAGAACCATTTATATAAATATTACCTGAATCAGCATAATAAAAACCATACAAAATATTCATTAAGGTAGATTTGCCTGCACCATTTTCACCAATTATCCCATGAACAGTTCCTTTTTCAACTTTTATGCATATATCTTGATTGGCTTTTACCTTACCAAATGTTTTACTAATTCCTGTAAGTTCAAGTGCAATATCTTTTATTACTTTATTTTCTTGCTCTTCCACAATTTTTCCTTTTTTTAATAATTATTAGTTACTTATTACCTTTTCTAAAATAATAAAAAACCCCAATAAAGGGGCTTGTTATTTACTCAACTACTTATTGAAATCTGACAGTTTTGCGGTGCCAATTTCACATTTATTAGTTGTGCGATAATCATGAACTTTAACTTTACCATCAATAACTAACTGCTTTACTAAGTTTGCAGCTTTTTCCATTTCGGGAGTGATTAAAGCTCGGTTATGCTCATCAAGTGCCCAATCAACACCACCTTCTGCTAAACCAAGGTTTAAAGTTCCGCCTTTTACCACACCATTTGCAGCTTTAACTCCTTCTAAAAATTTATAAGAAGCAATATCAACTTTTTTAAGCATAGAAGTTAGTATATATCCTGGTTCAACGCCATTTTGATTTTTGTCCACACCAATTGCTAATTTTTTAGCTTTAGCCATTGCTGAAAGAACTCCTCGTCCAGTTTGACCAGCTGCTGCAAAAACTATATCAGCTCCTTGATCCATCTGTTTTTTAGCTAATTGACCACCACGCACTGGGTTACTCCAAGCTTCGCCAGTAGTTCCTGTCATATTTTCAATAAATTTAATATCAGGATTTACAAATTTGGCACCTTGCTCAAATCCGCAACTGAAAGCTTTAATCAAAGGAATATCCATTCCACCAATAAAACCAATTGTATTTGTTTTTGTTTTCATAGCTGCTAAAACACCAACTAAAAATGAACCTTCTTGCTCTTTAAAAACAATAGATTGAACATTTGGCAAATCCACAACTGCATCCATTATTCCAAATTGAGTTTTAGGAAATTGTTTTGCAACCGATTCTAAAGCTTGAGCTTGAGTAAAACCAACTGCTAAAACTGGGTTGAATTTTTTCTGAGCAAAACGACGATGAACCTGAGCAAATTGCGCCTCATTTGTTGTTTCAAAGTCTCTTATTTTTATATTATTATCTTTACCAAATTTGGTAACACCATTAAAAGTTCCTTCGTTGAAACTTCCATCATTCTTACCACCAAAATCATATATTACTGCTGGTTTGATATCTGCTGCCGAAAGGCTTGTTGCTAAAGTTACTGCTGTTGCTAGTAAAAGATTCTTCATATTTTAACCTCGTTAATTAATATTAGTTAGACTTACGATTTAATTATAACATATTTTTAGATTAGACTAGTCAAAAAATTCCAAAAAAAAATTTAAAAAGTTACCTATAACTGTTATTTTTTTAGTGTTAAAATTACTGGTTTTATTAAATAACAAATAAAGGTAAATAATTATGACTAAAGTTTTAATGACAACAAATATGGGCAACATAGAAATTGAGTTAAATACAGATAAAGCTCCAAAAACTTGTGAGAATTTTTTAAAATATGCAGAAAAAGGATTTTATAAAGATACTATTTTTCATAGAGTTATAAAAGATTTTATGATTCAAGGTGGTGGTTTCACAGAACCAATGGCACAAAAAGAAGTAGAAGACCATATCAAAAATGAAGCAAATAATGGTCTTAAAAATGATAAAGGAACTATTGCGATGGCAAGAACTATGGAACCACATTCAGCTTCTTCACAATTTTTCATTAATTTAAAAGACAATGACTTCCTAAATTTCAAAAGTGAAGACTATAACGGCTGGGGTTATGCAGCTTTTGGGAAAGTAACTGCTGGTCTTGATATCGTTGAGAAAATTGGCAAAGTTAAAACAAAAAATCATATGGGAATGGCTGATGTGCCTGTTGAAGCAGTTATTATAACAGGTGTTAGCGTTGTAAAATAGCAGATAAAAGCACAAATCAATGAAAACTATTTTCATCTCTGATTTACATTTAGATAAATCTTTACCACAAATAACCAAGAGATTTTTCTCTTATTTAGAGAGTTTAAAACAACAACAAGTTGACTCTCTTTATATTTTAGGAGATTTATTTGAATACTGGATTGGAGATGATTGCAAAACAAAACTTAGTAAACAAGTTGCTAGCAATCTTTTAGCACTTTCTAAAACTGGAATTAAAATATATTTCATTCACGGTAATCGTGATTTTCTTTTGGGTGAATTCTATGCCAAAAAGTCTGGCTTTAGATTACTAAATGAGCATACAGTTATAGATTTATATAGTGTTCGCACACTGATTATGCATGGTGATACACTTTGCACTGATGATATTGATTATATGAATTTCAGGAAAAAGGTTCGCAATCCAGAGTGGGCTAAAAAAATACTTTCAACTCCAATATTCATTAGAAAAATAATCGCTTGGAATATGCGACGAAAATCAAAAAAAGCAAATAAAAATAAAATAAACTTAAAAGCTAGGAGTATAATGGATGTCAATCAACAAACCGTTGAGAATATTATGAGTGAGAATAACGCCCAAGAACTAATTCATGGGCATATTCATAAGATTGGAACATTTAAATATAGCTTAGAGAATAATACTTATTTTAGATATGTTTTAAAAGATTGGAGCAATTCATCAGGCTGTGCTTTAGAGGTTACCAAAAACTCAAAAAAATTTATAAGTATCTAAAAATAGAGGTTTAAATATGAATTTAGTTTGTAAAGATGTAATGAATCAAAATCAATTAACAGTCCGTCCAGAAACGACTATTATTGATGCATTCAACCTTATTAGGAAATATAAAGTAAGATATTTACCTGTTGTAAATGAAGATGGAACTTATTTTGGGGTTTTCACTTCCCCTACTTTGATAAGAATGTTGCTTCCTGCGGCTGCTACCATTGAGCTTGCAAGCAACCAATCTTCTGCTATGGCTGTTGCAAATTTAAACTTTTTTGAAATTACTCCAGAAGACTTTGCTGATAGACTTCAAAATTTAGCCGATGAAAAAATCGGTGATCATATCTCTGATAAAAGAAAAATCCCAATAGTATCACCTAAAAAAGGAATTATGGATGGGGTTATGCTTTTACATAAATATAAGAGGCATGTTATTTTAGTTGAACCTGATACTAGACAATTTGTTGGTGTTTTAACTATAAACTCAGTTTTAGGGCATCTTTTTGATATTGAAGAAGAATTTGATGAAACCTAACAATATATACTTTCACAAAAGTATAATTATAAAAGTATAAAATCTAACTAATAATTATCTATTAATTCTCTAAAATAAAATGAATAACTTTATCATTAGCTCAGTCGCAGCAACCCACAAAGGTTTTTCTCTAGCAGAAATACTAAATATAGACCCATTATATATAGCAACTACAATATTAATCCTTGTTTATGTAGTTTTAATTTATGACAGAATAAATACCTCTGTTGTAGCTATGTTAGGTGCTTCACTTATGGTTTTACTAGGTGTTATAAATCAAAAAACTGCTATAAATGGAATTGATTTTAATACTTTAGCACTACTTATTGGAATGATGATTATTGTAAGTATCACCAGTAAAAGTGGCTTATTTCAATATGTTGCAATAAAATCAGCAAAAATTGTTCGGGCAAGTCCCATGGGAATTTTGATTATCTTAACTTTGATAACTGCTGTTTTTTCAGCAATGTTAGATAATGTAACAACTGTTTTATTAATTGGACCTATAACTTTATTAATAACTGATGCCTTAAAAATAAAAGTCTTTCCTTTTTTCTTTGCTGAAATTATCGCCTCAAACATTGGTGGAACAGCAACTTTAATAGGCGATCCTCCTAATATAATAATTGGTTCTGCTGCTAACTTAAGTTTTAATCAATTTTTAGAAAATTTAGCGCCAATTTCTATTATTTCTATGATTTTTTTATTAGTTATAATTTTCTTTTTATTCAAAAAAAGTATTAAAGTATCTTTAAAATCAAGAGCTAGAGTAATGAGGTTTAATGAAAAAAAAGCTATAACTGACAAACCGCTAATGATAAAATCTTTATCGGTTTTATTTTTAGTCCTTCTTGGTTTTACTATTGGGCATAGCCATGGAATTGAACCTGGAACTTCTGCTTTATCAGGGGCTGGATTATTATTTTTAATTGCTTATCGTAAACAAAAATTAGACAAACAAAATGAAACTATCCATAAAATATTTGGCGAAGTTGAATGGGTTACTATATTTTTCTTTGCTGGTTTATTTATAATTGTTACAGGAGTAGAGCAAACAGGTCTATTAAAAATATTTGGTAAAAAAATGTTAGATTTAACAAAAGGTGATCTAATGTGGACAACACTTTTAATTCTTTGGGTTTCTGGAGTTTCATCATCATTTATAAATAATATTCCTTTTGTTGCAACAATGATTCCTCTTATTGAATCCACAAAAGAACAATTTGGTAGTGATGCTGCTATAGAGCCTTTATGGTGGGCGTTGGCATTAGGTGCTTGTTTTGGAGGAAATGGCTCTTTAATTGGAGCAAGTGCTAACCTTACAATAGCAGCCTATGCTGGCAAAGCTGGGCAACCAATAACATTTATGAAATTCTTAGCATACGCATTCCCAATTATGATTTTAACTTTAGTTATCGCATCTATTGGACTTTGGCTAATGTTTTTTAGATAGAATAAAACTTAATAATAACCTAACTTAAAATAACTTAATAAAATGATTTTTTCAAATATTATAACAACTGTTTCAGCTACTGCTGAAAAACAAACTCATACAGGATTTTCTTTGGCTCATACATTGGATATAAATCCTTTATTTATTGCAGCAACTATTTTAGTTATTGTTTATGTCGTTCTGATTTCTGAAAGAATTAATCGTTCAATTTTAGCTTTATTAGGTGCAGCTCTTATGATTTCTTTAGGAGTTATTAATCAAGAACAAGCTATTGATGGAGTTGATTTTAATACACTAGCTTTGTTAGTTGGTATGATGATGATTGTTAGTATAACTAGTAAAAGTGGTTTATTTCAATATGTTGCAATAAAGTCTGTAAAAGTTGTTCGGGCAAATCCTGCAGGAATATTAATAATGCTAACAGTTATAACTGCAGTTTTCTCAGCTTTACTTGATAATGTAACAACTGTTTTATTAATCGCTCCAATAACTTTATTAATAACTGATGCCTTAAAGATTAAAGTCTTTCCTTTTTTCTTTGCTGAAATTATAGCTTCAAATATTGGTGGAACAGCAACCTTAATTGGTGATCCACCAAATATAATAATAGGTTCTGCTGCAGGTCTTACATTTAATCAATTTCTTATAAATTTGGCACCTATTGCTATGATATCTTTAGTCATTTTACTTTTTATAATTTACTTTATGTTTAGAAATTCTATAAAAGTATCTTTAAGAGCTAGAGCTAAGGTTATGAGATTTAATGAAAAAAAAGCAATTAATGATAAAGTTTTAATGATTAAGTCTTTGGTAGTTTTATTTTTAGTATTAATGGGCTTTATTTTTGGTCATGGAATTGGAATGGAGCCAGGAACTTCTGCTTTAGCAGGTGCTGGATTATTACTTCTTATTGCTTATTATAAACAAGATGCGGAACACCAAAATGAGACTTTACACAAAATTTTCGGTGAAGTTGAATGGGTTACTATATTTTTCTTTGCTGGTTTATTTATAATTGTTGCAGGTGTAGAACACACAGGTTTGCTTGAAATAATTGGTGAAAGAATGCTGGAAGCAACGGATGGTGATTTGATGAAAACTTCTTTTTTAGTCCTTTGGGTTTCAGGTATTTTATCTGCTCTTTTAGATAACATTCCTTTTGTGGCAACAATAATTCCTATGATTGAATCAACTCAAGCCACTTTTGGTGGAAAAGAAGCCATAGAGCCACTTTGGTGGTCTCTTGCTTTAGGAGCTTGTTTTGGAGGTAACGGTTCTTTAATTGGTGCAAGTGCCAACCTTACCATTGCAGCTTATGCAGAAAAAGCAAAACAACCAATAAAGTTTGTTAAATTCTTTCTTTTAGCTTTCCCAATAATGCTACTAACTTTAGTCTTTGCAACTGTTTGGATTTGGTTTAAATTCTTTTAATGGCAGGTAAGACCTTACTAAAAGATCAGCTATTTAATTTAGAAAAAATAACTAAATTAGCTAATGAAATAAAAATAGTTTACCCAAAGTTTAAAAAAGATAAGTTTATAAGTGAAGCAATAACTAAGTTCCCTGAGTTAGAATTAAAGCAAAGAATTTATCACATTAAAGACTTATTAAATAAATTCTTACCATTTTCTTACAAAGATGCTTTAGCAATTATACTAAAAGCACTCCCTAAAGAACTTAACCTAAATAAAACTGATAATGACTTTGGAGATTTTATTTACGCTCCATATTCTGAATTTGTTACTAGCTTTGGTTGTAAGCTAGATTCTACCTACAAGTGCAACTTTTCAAGTTCAGCTTGAAAGACTTCATTTGGGGTTTTAAATCCTAGTCGTTTTCGTGGTCTATTATTAATAAGTTCTACAAAATAAGCAAGGTCTTCATCAGAAACATTATTAAAATCAGTGCCTTTGGGGATAAATTCTCGGAGCAAACCGTTGGTATTTTCATTAGTTCCTCTTTCCCAAGGTGAGTAAGCGTGTGCAAAATAAACATTCATTTTTACTTGTTTTTCAATCTCTTGGTGTAAAGAAAACTCTTTGCCATTATCGTATGTCATGCTTATTCGTAACTCATTTGGTAAGTCCTTGAAATCTTTAACTGTAGCTTCTAAAATAGCTTTTGCGGTTGATTTTTTCACTTTGGAAGCTATTAATTTACCACTTTTTCTTTCAACATTTGTAACTATCGCGCCTTGGTGATTTTTACCGACAATTGTGTCTCCTTCCCAATGTCCAACTTCTTCTCTAAGCTCAATATTTTGCGGTCTTTCATCAATCATTCTACGATCTTTTATTTGATATTTTTCTTTTCTATTATGTTGATATTTCTTACCTTTTCTTCTAAAATACATCTTAACTAATTTTGGGTGATACTTATAAACAAATTGATAAATAATCTCGTGGCAAATCGATTCTTGCGCCTCCTCTCGCCACTTTCCAGAAATTTGTTCTGGCGACCAATGTTGCTCTATTTTTATCAAAATATATTTCTCTAAAATACTATCAGGTAATATCCTAACATGCTTATTTGCAATAGATTTCCTCTTGGAAACTTTCTCCCACGCCTCTTCACCAACAAAGTGTAATGGTCTAATTTTATGGAACACTTTTTAAGCGACATTTATCATTCTATTAAATTTTTCATTTGGTGTCATGTAATTTATTGCGGAATTTAACCTCTTATAATTATAAAAATATATATAACTATCTACTTCTTCAGTAACTTCTTGATGACTTTTAAAACTTAAATAATTTAATCTTTCAGACTTTAGACTCCTAAAAAACCTTTCCATTACAGCATTATCCCAACAGTTTCCTTTTCTGCTAACACTCTTTGTTATATGCAAATTTACACAAAAATCAACAAATAAATTAGACGTATATTGCACGCCACGATCTGAGTGAAATAATAATTTGCTTGTATCTGGATGTTTTCTTCTAATTGCGTTTTGAAGTGCTTTTTTTGCAAGTTTTGCATTCGGTTTTTGCGACAAACTCCAGCCCACAATTTCTTTTGTTGCAAGGTCAAGAACCGTCGCTAAATAGCTCCAGCCTTGATGATTTCGGATATAAGTTATATCGCCAACCCAATGTGTATTTGGTGTTTTTTGATTAAATTCTCTATTTAAAATATTATCAGAAATAATTTTAGACACTCGTTCTTTGGGGTAATAGTGTTTTTTTCTTGGTGTAATTGCTTGAATATTAGCAAGTTTCATCAATGAAGCTACTTTAAAAATACCAATCTTAATACCGTAAAGTTGGAGTTCTTTTTGCATTCTTCTTTTCCCATAACTGTGTTTTGTTTCTATAGAAATTTTCTTTAATAAAGATATTATTTCAGAAGATTTTCTATTAATTTTCCTAGTGTTAGTCTTTTTATAAAATGTATTTTTAGGAACCCCATAAGCAGTGCATAATTCAGTTATTGAGTAATTTTTATTTGCCATTTTTATTTTCATAATAACTTCAGTTTTTAGTTTTTTTGAATAAAAATGGCAGCAGCCTTTTTTAAAATTTCATTGTCTCTTTTAGCCCTCCAAA
This sequence comes from Cardiobacteriales bacterium, assembly GCA_965215775.1. GTDB lineage: Bacteria > Pseudomonadota > Gammaproteobacteria > Cardiobacteriales > Ostreibacteriaceae > CBDCEG01. The sequence goes on along the minus strand of CBDCEG010000019.1, from coordinate 183,121 downwards.
GCTGTTTCCTAAGGTCTTGAATCTCCTGCTGCTGAGCTGTCAACGCTCTTTTGCCATCTGGAGTTTTCCCACCTAATTCGTCAATATATTGTTTTTTCCAACGCGCAACAGCTGATTTTCCTGCACCAGAAATTTCTTGAATTTGACTATTTGTATAATTTTCATGCACCATAAGCTTTGCATAATCAAGCTTTTGCTCTACAGTCCAAGTTTTTCTTTGTTTGTTAATTTTTGACATAATTTTTTCCTCTTAAAAGTGTATTATAGGCTAAAAATCTGTCCCATAAAACTGAACCACTTCAAAGGTTTCAGCGTTTTTATTATTTTTTATGCAGCGGTATATTGTAGTCTTATTTTTGCCTAACTTTATCGCTATTTCACAAGGATTATAATTCTCATCAAGCAATGTTTCAATTTTTGTCATATCAGTTCTGGTTAATTGTGTGTATTTTTTCATAATGTTATTATCTTAGTTAATAAAAATAAAAATAACTAGTTCCAAATTAAAACCTAAAAATAAAATTTAGTTGCACTTCGGTTTAGAAACCAGGTAATATTGAAAATTTAGAGATTTCTCTTTTTGCACTAAGTGAAATAACCAAGCGATTTTCAGTTGAATTTGCCATTAGAGATTTTATTAATAACTTTCCTAGTGAGACTTTTGTAATGCTTCAAGCTTGTGCAAACTCATCTAATTATCATAAACGGCGTTTAGCTTCTGAAGGCTTACGCCCAAAATTGCCTTGGGCAAAAAAACTAACTATTGATTATGAAAAATCAATAGATTTATTGAATAAGCTTTTTTCAGATAGAACTCGTTATGTAACTAGATCAGTTGCTAACCACCTAAATGATATTGCGAAAATAGATGCAAACCTAGTTATTAAAACTTTAAATAATTGGGAAAAATCTAAAAAACAAACAACCAAAGAAATGGATTTTATTATCAACCACTCTTTACGAACATTAATAAAAAAAGGTAATCTAGAAACATTAGAATTCTTAGGGTATCCAACAAAACCACAAATCAAAGTAACTAATTTTAAAGTTGAAAATAAAAAAGTTTATATTGGAGAAAAGCTTAAGTTTTCAATCAATATAAAAGCTGAGAAAACCACAAAACTGATAATTGACTACATTATATCCTTTCAAACTAAAAGTGGCTCATTCTCAGAAAAAGTATATAAACTAAAAAAACTTCAACTAAAAAAAGGTGAAACTATAGTTTTAAGCAAAAAACACTTATTCAAAAAAAATATGTCAACTCGTAAATTACACAAAGGTATTCACAAAATCACAATACAAATTAATGGAAGAATCTCTAAAACGATAGAGTTTGAGCTTTGTTAAGCTTTTACTTTTTATCTCAAATATTTAATTTGCCTTCAAATTTATTTTAAATTTATTTGCCTATTTTCTTTTTATACTTTTATACTTTTCCTATACAAAAACCTACCAATCATAACTATTTTATATTAGTATAATAAGCTAAAGTTATAACAAAGCACCGTTCAAAAATAAATTAAATTTTAACCAAGGAGAAATTATGAGTGAAAATAATAAAATATTACAAATGGTAAAAGATGAAAACATAAGATATGTTGATTTGCGATTTACTGATACCAAAGGAAAAGAGCATCATTTTACAGTGCCTTCCTCTCAATTTGATGAGGCTCTTCTTAAAGATGGTAAAATGTTTGATGGATCATCAATTGCTGGTTGGAAATCAATTAATCAGTCAGATATGATATTAATGTTAGATGTTGATTCCGCATTTATTGATCCTTTCTTTGATGATAAGACCTTGAATATAAGCTGTGATATTGTGGAGCCAGCAACACTTCAACCATATATTAGAGACCCAAGAAGTTTAGCAAAAAGAGCTGAAAACTATTTAAATTCAACTGGAATTGCTGATACAGCATATTTTGGTCCAGAAAATGAATTCTTTATATTTGATGATGTTAGGTTTAAGAATGATATGTTTGGTGCAGGTTTTGAAATAGATTCTGAAGAAGGAATAAATAACTCAAACACAGAATATGAAACTGGCAATACTGGGCATAGACCTTTTCTTAAAGGTGGATATTTACCAGTTCCTCCTGTTGATAGTTTGCATGAAGTTAGAGCTGAAATGTGTAATGTTCTTGAAGATATTGGGCTAGAGGTTGAAGTTCATCATCATGAAGTTGCAACTGGTGGACAAACTGAAATTGGTGTTGCGTTTAATACTTTAACTAAAAAAGCAGATGAAGTGCAAAAACTAAAGTATGTTGTTCATAATGTTGCTCATGAGAATGATAGAACGGCAACATTTATGCCAAAACCTTTGGTTGGAGATAATGGTTCTGGAATGCATATTCATCAGTCTTTAATGAAAGATGGTGTGAATTTATTTTCTGGAGATGGTTATGGTGGGCTTTCTGAGACTGCAATATATTATATTGGAGGCATAATCAAACATGCTAAAGCAATAAATGCATTTTCTAACCCATCAACAAATAGCTATAAAAGATTAGTTCCAGGTTTTGAGGCTCCAGTTGTTTTGGCTTATTCTGCTAAAAATAGAAGTGCCTCAATAAGAATTCCTTATATTTCAAATCCAAAAGCTAGACGAATAGAAGTTCGCTTTCCAGATTCAATGGCAAATCCATATCTTACTTTTGCAGCAATGCTTATGGCAGGGCTAGATGGAATTCAAAATAAAATCCACCCAGGCGAAGCAATGGATAAAAATTTATATAACTTACAACCAGAAGAGTTAGCAAAAATCCCACAGGTTGCATTTTCATTAGAAGATGCTTTGAGTAATCTTGATAAGGATAGAGAGTTTTTATTAAAAGGTGATGTTTTTTCAAATGACTTAATCGACAGCTATATTGAACTAAAAAAAGAAGAAGTTGTCCGCCTAAGAATGGCAACTCACCCAATTGAGTTTGAAATGTATTATAGTTTATAACCTCTATAAGAGGTTATTATTGATAAGTTATAGGTTTATTGCATTTGCTTAAGATAAAAGCCCCAATTGGGGCTTTTTGTTTTTTTATTATATATAAAAAATACACTTGATAAATCAGGCAACAATAAGTACAAACTGCTAAGGAAAAATAGCAAAACTCAAGCATTTATATAAAATATTAAAGCAACAAAAACATAAATTACATAATAAATCTAACAATAAAACTTCCCCAAAGACCAGCAACAATTGGTCCAGCAATTGCCATAACTCCACCAATTTTCATAAAATCTTTAGTTTCTAAACGTCCTGATGAAAAAGCAACTGCATTTGGTGGTGTCGAAATTGGTAAAAACATTGCCGCAGAACAAACTAAAGCAATTGGAGTAACCACGCCAATTAAAGTGCTTTCAGGAATCATAGTTATAACAATTGGGACTAAAATTGAAGCGGTAACAGTATTTGAAAGTAAGTTACTCATTATAATTGCAAGAATAATCATAATAACTAAAATCATCCAAACACTTACTCCTGTTGGAACTAAGCCACTCATCCAAATTCCAAGCCCAGTTTTTTGAATTGCGATACCCATAGATAATCCACCAGTTAAAAGCATTAAAATATCCCAAGGAAGTTTTCTGAAATCACTCGCATCAACAATTGAAGTTGCACCCAAAACAACAATAGGAATTAAAGCAATAACATAAGTGGAAATATGGTGTAATTTGCCAGTAACCCAAAGTAAAACAGTTACGGCAAAAACAACTAAAGTAACAATTCTTTGATTTCTAATTTTGTTTTTTTGTTGCTGGCTTAGATTTTGGTCTTCTTTTGTATCAAAATCCATCTCAAATTTTGTAATAGTTGGTTTATACCATTTCCAAATAAATATAAATCCAACAATAAATAAAATAATAGCAATAGGTAAGCCAATAGCCATCCAACTTAGAAAATCTATATTAATTCCTTGTTTTGCAAGTGCTTCAACTGCAATTCCATTTGGTGGCGTTCCAATTATTGTTCCCATTCCACCAACATTTGCAGCTACTGGAACTCCTAGAAATAATGCTTTTGCAAAAGGTTCGTCAGAGGGTAAAACTCGGACGAAGCTTGCCATCATAGCAACCATCATTGCTGTAGTTGCTGTATTTGAAACAAACATTGATAAAATAAAAGTTGTTATCATTGCTCCAAATAAAACATTTATAGGTTTGGAGCCAACAGTTTTTAGAATAACTTTAGCAAAATCCAAGTCTAGTTTTGTCTTTGTAAGTGCTTGAGCTAAAACAAATCCAGCCATAAATAACCACATCAAATTACTTGCCCAAGGTGCTAAATAAGAACTAAACACCAACGCAGAACCATCTTGCACTCCATCTTTGGTAAGCACTTCACTCATACCAAAAATATTACTTCCTTTTGCTTCTTTACCACCCCAGCCAGTGTAAGAAAGTAATAAAACATTAAGACCTACAATAAAAACAGAAACTGAATAAACAGGTATTGCTTCTGAAATCCATAAAAATGCAGCAAAAATAACAATCCCCAATGAAATTTTACCAAGCCCTGGTAATGTATCAAAATATTCCCAACCTAACAAACTAGGCAAAGTTGCAACAGATATCGCAATAATTGCAGCCAATAAAATCATAAAAAGAGATCTTGGAATATGTCGTTTTACTCTAATTTTTTTTAGAATTTGACTTGCTGAGCGTCTTGAATCACGAATGTCCATTTTGTCCTCTTTTAGTAATTGTTGTTTTTAAATTAGCCTAAAGTAAATAAGTTATACATATATATATTTATATGATAATAGGAGTTTATTAATAAACTAAGAATTAGTCAATAATCCATATTTGAGAGGTTGGTTATTTAAGTTTTTATATTTAGCATAATACTATATTTAAAAATTTACCTAAACTTTTTCAAATTACATATTTAGCTTTTTATTATTTTTCATAAGGACACGCAGGAATTAATCCATAACTAACATTATATTTATCATCTAATTCTTTATTAATCGAAACGCCCTCATTTCTTTGTTTAAAAGAACCAGTGTTTATTGTTAGTTTCATTAGTGCGGTTTGTTTTATTTCTATTGCACTAGGTGGGCGGATTTTACTGTAACGGTTTTCTTCCAATTGATTAGTAATATTCTCAAATATTTCATTATACCTGGTTTCTAAACCGAAGTGCAACTAAATTTTATTTTTAGGTTTTAATTTGGAACTAGTTATTTTTATTTTTATTAACTAAGATAATAACATTATGAAAAAATACACACAATTAACCAGAACTGATATGACAAAAATTGAAACATTGCTTGAGGAGAATTATAATCCTTGTGAAATAGCGATAAAACTAGGCAAAAATAAGACTACAATATACCGCTGCATAAAAAATAATAAAAACGCAGAAACCTTTGTTGGTGAAGAGGCATGGGAGAAAGTTTCCAAGAGGAAATCTATTGCAAATAAGCATGTTAGGATATTACCTGATAGTATTTTAGAGAAATATATTTTGATAAAAATAGAGCAACATTGGTCGCCAGAACAAATTTCTGGAAAGTGGCGAGAGGAGGCGCAAGAATCGATTTGCCACGAGACTATTTATCAATTTGTTTATAAGTATCACCCAAAATTAGTTAAGATGTATTTCAGAAGAAAAGGTAAGAAATATCAACATAATAGAAAGGAAAAATATCAACATAATAGAAAGGAAAAATATCAAATAAAAGATCGTAGAATGATTGATGAAAGACCGCAAAATATTGAGCTTAGAAAAGAAGTTGGACACTGGGAAGGAGACACAATTGTCGGTAAAAATCACCAAGGCGCGATAGTTACAAATGTTGAAAGAAAAAGTGGTAAATTAATTGCTTCCAAAGTGAAAAAATCAACTGCAAAAGCTATTTTAGAAGCTACAGTTAAAGATTTCAAAGACTTACCAAATGAGTTACGAATAAGCATGACATACGATAATGGCAAAGAGTTTTCTTTACACCAAGAGATTGAAAAACAAGTGAAAATGAATGTTTATTTTGCACACGCTTACTCACCTTGGGAAAGAGGAACTAATGAAAATACCAACGGTTTGCTCCGAGAATTTATTCCCAAAGGCACTGATTTTAATAATGTTTCTGATGAAGAACTTGCTTATTTTGTGGAACTTATTAATAATAGACCACGAAAACGACTAGGATTTAAAACCCCAAATGAAGTCTTTCAAGCTGAACTTGAAAAGTTGCACTTGTAGGTAGAATCTAGCAAACTCAACTTCATTTGTAACTCTTTCACCACTGCAGTAGAGAACAGCTGAGCAATAATTTGCACTATGATTATAAGCTGATTTTGCCATAACCCATTCCGAAGTTTCAGCAACTGATAAACATACTTCTTGATTAGCTTCTAATATTTTTTGAATTTTGCTTTTATTTAATAAATGCAAATATATAAACCTATCATCAGCCCAAATAGTTAAAGGAGTTATCATAGCTCTCCCATCATCATTTACATAGCCAATATGTCCTGTTTTAATATCATTAATTAGCTTAATTATTTTCCCAAAGTCATAACTTGCTCTTTGAGGAACTTTTTTTATAGTTGTATATTTATCATGTTTTATTTGTTTTTTCATAAAAATATTTTTTTTCTTAAGATGTAATTACAAAAGTCTAAGTTATTTAGACTTCAGAAATACAGATTTTGCTATTTTAATTGCTCGTTTTTCTAAATTAGTTGAGATTTGTTTTTCTAATTCAATAACTAAATCTTTTTGTTGAAGACCATTATTTTTCTCAATACATAAAATCATTGCCTTGCCAACTGACTCAAATATAATTCCATAAGCAACAGCGTGCAATACACCTCCAGCTACTGTTCCAATTCCTGGAAAAGCTTTGCAAATATTACCCAATAAAGCCAAAACAACTGCTAATTCTTTTTTCATTTTTGAGCCAAGCATATCCATCATTGATTCCAAATCTACTTGTTTTACATTTATTTCATATACTTTACAAATATCTTTAGCCATTCCCATGCCCAAATAACCTTGCAACAAAACATCAGTTCCAGGACCTATTGCAGCCATTCCTCCAAATATTGCCTTTTGTGAATATGATTTTACAATTTTCTTTGCTCTTTCATGCCTTACTTTAAAAATTCCACCATCAATATCCTTTTCTAAGGATTTATAATAACTATTATCCAAGCTATTATTTATTGCTAACCTATCAAAAGTTTTTTCTTCTATTGCATAAATTAGAGAATCTATATTTCCAGCAACCAAAACTTCCTCTGTTTTTATTTCACCGTTATCATAATGTTTTTCAACATTTTTCATAGCATCTGAACTAACCCAAACAACTTTCAAGTAATTCTCAGAATTACTTCTAGTTTTATTTTCTAGTTTCAAATGAATATTGTTTGTTATTTGCTGTTGCTCTTCTTCTGAATAATAATCCGCTTTATTTATAGCTATAATTATTGGTTTTTTATAACTTTGTAAGTGTTTATAAGCCTCATAAGAAGTGTTGGTGATATCCTCTTGCATAACAAAAGCAACAATGTGAGATTTTATAGCTTTTTCACGAATTATATCCTCTGAAAATCCTGCAAACTCATTAAAACCAGGCATATCAAATATATTATATTTGCGATTTTCTTTTTCAAAATTATAATTTGTAATTGTTTTTGTTTGCCCTCCTTTAGCAGATATTTCAATATCTTTACCTATAAGAGTTTTAATAATTGAGCTTTTGCCTGCATTTATTTCCCCAAACATTGCAATAGTTACTGATTCAGACTTTCTTAGTTCCATTAAATTATTCCAGTCAGACTTTATTTGTGAAACTTCTCCACCTTCGTTTTCTAGCTTTTTTAATTTACTATAGAAACTATCATCGTCTATAATTTCTGCCTTTTTTTGGGCTATTTTTTGTGGTGAAGAACCAAATTTACTCACACGATAAACAAAAATAACTCCAACTAAAGAAATTAAAATAATTCCAGCAATATAAATAAAAATCAACCAACTAGGTGCATCTGAATATTTTTCCTGTATGGTAAAAAGAAAGCCTGTAAATTGCACAAAGAAAAACAAAGCTAAAAATAAAGCTAGGATAGTTCCAATAATAATTATAGTTCGTAATTTATTCATTTTTAAAGTTTTTGATTTTGTTTTTATGTTCTAGTTTAGTTTCTATTTCTTAATATTTTCCATTCTAACACGCAACAAGGCTAAGCTATAATAAACTGATAATTATTATATTTTGTAATCAATAACTAATTCTGGGAAAAATGAACTTTCACTTTCTACAAAATGTTTTTTTGCAACCCCAATATTAGGAAGTGCTACTAATTCATCTAAATGAAAAAGTCCAAAATGATTACTTCTTAACCAATATGGAATTTTATATTCTAAAAATAGTTTTTTTATTTTTTGGCTTTTCTGTCGGTTATGCGGTTGAAATCTATCTTTTAAGTTAACTTTTCTTATTTCTAAGGTCTTAAATGTTTTTTTATCAAGCCCCCTACCCTCTTGCCAAACCAAATTAAATGAATCAAATATAATTTTATCAACTCCTACCTCAGCAGTTAAGTTAATTAAATTATCAGGCAAATCTAGAATACTCTTTGTTATTATAATTTGTCCATCAAAACGCCTAATAACCCATTCATAAAAGTCTAATTCTGGGTTTTTATCATGATTTGCTGTTAAAAATATAGTTAAAATATAATTAAGTTGCTTTTCATTTAACTGCTTTCCAGTTTTAGATTTAAAAAAAGAACGAACCTCTTGTTTTTGTATAATAAAACTCTTTTGATTTAACTCTTTTATTATAAGATTATCAACTGAAAGAATATTTTCTTCAACTTCTGAAAGCCACTTCGCAGATTTTGAAATTGAAGCATCCACATTCTCCCAACGAGTTCGTAAAATAGGTAAAACTTCTTTACGAATGAAGTTCCTTGCAAACCTCGTATCATAATTACTATCATCCTCTATATAATCTAATTTATTTTGCTTAGCATAACTATTTATTACAGTTTTTGGAGTATTTAAAAAAGGACGAAAATATAGACCTTTACCTAATTCCTTAATTTCTGGCATAGATTTCAGACCATCTAAACCAGCACCTCGCATAAGCTGAAGCAAAAAAGTTTCAGCTTGATCCTGTTGATGGTGTCCACTCAGAAATATACTTTCATTATCTAAATACTTTTCAATTATTTTATACCTTGCCACTCTTGCAAAAGCTTCAATACTTTCTCCTTGCTTTGGTTTTGTGCTTAAAGATTTGCATATTATTGGAATATTTAAATTTTTACAGATTTGTTTGCAGTGATTTTCCCAATCATCTGATTTTTTTTTGTAGTTTGTGATTTATATGAATTGCTTGGATATTTATTTCTGTATTTTTTAGAGCAAATTTGGATAAATGTAATAGAACATGGGAGTCTATGCCCCCACTATATCCTATTACTATTTTATTGTTTTTTTCTGTGCTTTTTGAAAGAATTTTATCTTTAAAACTAGCTTTCAAAAAATCCAAAGTTTCTGATTTTTTCATATCTAGCATCAAGCATATCTTCTTTACTTAGCTTAGTAATTTCCTTTAAAGCTTTCTCTATTGTTTCTTTTATATTTTTTGCAGTTTGCTCAACATTTCTATGCGCACCACCAAGAGGTTCATCAATAATTCCACTTATTAAACCAAGCTCTAATAATTTATCAGAAGTTATATTCATAGCATCAGCTGCTTCTTCAGCTCTTTCAGCTCCACGCCAAAGAATTGTTGCACAACCTTCTGGAGAAATTACTGAATAAATAGAATGCTTAAGCATAAAAACATAATCGCCAACTCCAATTGCCAACGCTCCTCCAGACCCACCTTCACCAATTACGGTGCAAATAATCGGAACTGATAAAGTAGTCATTTCAAATAGATTTGCAGCTATTGCCTCACTTTGCCCCCTTTCTTCCGCACCAATTCCAGGATATGCTCCGGGGGTGTCAATAAAAGTTATAATTGGTAAATTGAATTTTTCCGCGAGCTTCATCAACCTTTTGGCTTTTCTATATCCCTCAGGTCTAGGCATTCCGAAGTTTCTAATTATTTTTTCTTTAGTTCTTCTTCCTTTTTGCTGACCAATAATCATAACAGGTTTATCATCTAGCTTAGCAATGCCACCAACTATGGCTTTATCATCTGCAAAAGCTCTATCTCCATGCAATTCTTGGAAGTCAGTAAAAATTAAATCAATATAATCTAAAAGGTAAGGACGCAATGGATGTCTTGCTAGTTTTGCTGTTTGCCAAGGTGTTAGTTTTGAAAAGATATTTTTTGTTAGTTGCTCTGATTTAGTTTCTAATCGTTGCATTTCTTCGCTTATATCAATATCTCCTGATTCTGAAATAACCCTAAGTTGACTTATTTTTTCCTGAAGTTCAACTATTGGTTGCTCTATATCAATAAATTCTTCCTTATTCATAACTATCTCCTTTTGACTTTTATTTAATCATTTTTAAATATTTCTTTTTCCAACTTAGCTAGGTCAAATGTATAAGCATTATATTCAGCTTTTGATGTTTTTAAATTAATTATTTCTACTTTACTATAAATCAAATCACCGTAAGCACCATCATCCTTTATTTCTCTTATGCTTTCTTCTGAAATAGAAGTTGCTCGTGGTGCCGCTGTTGTAACTATCGCATAATAATCAAAAGGGTTTTCTGCAGTTGTTGACTTTATAAACACCAATCTATTTTTATAATCATCTTGATTATCTATTAACTCTTGAGCTGCAGAACCACTTCTTAATTTTAAAATATTTAAAATTGGAACTTTACTTTCTTTATATATTATTGACCCAATTACTGCTTTGTGATTATGCCCACCTGGAAGAGGTGTTGCATAAGGTAAAACATACTCAACAATAGATTTTGGAATCATTATAAAGTCATCATCTACAGGTAATAATAGTAAGTCTATTTTTTTCATTTTAATCCCTCTATTTTAGTGATATTTTTAGAGTAGCTTCTATACTTTCTAGCAATTTATCTTTAGTGTATGGCTTACCTAAATAATCCTGTACACCAATTTCATTTGCTCTTTCTCTATGCTTCTCTCCTATCCTAGAAGTAATCATTATAATAGGAATTTCCTTAAGTTTATCTTCTCCACGAATATAAGTTGCAAACTCAAAACCATCCATTCTTGGCATTTCAATATCAAGTAATATTAAATCTGGTTTCCATTCAGCAACCACATCAACCGCATCAAGACCATCTTTTGCAATGTTTGTTTCAACTCTAAATTTACTCAGTATTTTAGATGTTATATTCCTAATTGTTACCGAGTCATCTACAATTAATATTCTTGGTTTTTTCTCAACTATAGGTTTTATCTTTTCAAGAATTACAACTTCTTTCTTCTCAATGTTTGTTAGTTTAGCCTTTCTTAATAGCTCTTTATTTAGCTTATTAGCTACAACTTTTATATCAAGAACAGGAACAGCTTTACCATCATCCAGTGTAGTTGCCCCAATAATACCTTCTATACTAACTATTTGGTTATTAACTGCTTTTATTATTGTTTCTTGACTACTTAGGATTTCAGTTATCTCTAGGGCAACTCTATTTGCCCCAATTCTAACTAAAATAACTGGAACTCCATATTTTGGTATTACTTTTTCAGTTCCTGGAGCTAAAAATTCAACTAAATCTTGTAACAAGTATTTATTCTGTCCATATAAGTGATGAACTCTTTCTCCTGATTTAAACTTCTTATATGTTGGAAGCATCCAGTTTTGAAACACCTTCAATATAAGAGATTGGGATGGCATAAGTCAAGTCTGCAACATTAATAATTAATGTATTGGTAACATTCATTGAGAATGGAATTCTTATTGAAATAGCTAGTCCTCTATCTTGCTCAGACTCAATTTCAATATTACCCTGTTTTCTATTAACTATTGTTCTTAAAACATCTAAACCTATTCCACGACCAGAAACTTGAGTTCGCTCAGATGCAGTTGAGAACCCAGAATCAAATAAAAGTTGTAACAAGTAATTTTCATCATCTGCCCTACTTTCATCTAATAAATCAAGACCTCTTGCTTTATTACGAATGTTATCATAGTTAGCTCCACGACCATCATCAGCTATAATAAACCAAACTTCAGCCCCTTCTCTTCTAACACCAATTCGTATAATTCCTTCTGCCTTTTTGCCTTTTTGCTCCCTTTCTTCTGGTGACTCAATACCATGTGCAAGAGAGTTTCTTATTGCATGTTCAAATCCAGGCATTAGACTTTCTAGAATATTTCTTTCTATTTCAACCTGCCCACCATATATCTGTAACTTAGCTTCTTTGCCAAGTTCTGATGAAACTTGTTTAACTATTCGTTGTATTCTAAGCTCAATTGAATCAAACCTAACAAGTGTTGCTGAAAGAATATCTTGCTGTAGCTTGTAGTGAATTTTTTTCTGTCTTGTTAAAAGCTGCCTAGAATTAGTCACATAAGATCCTAAAGAACTACGAATATTATGTAAATCATCTACAGATTCTGATAAAAATCTTGATAACTGTTGAATTTCACTAAATCTATCAAGTTCTAACGGATCAAAACTTTCATTATTACTATCAATATCATGTCTAAATAATATTTGAGCTTCAGTTTCATTTGTTAGGTGAGTTAAGTGATTTTTAATTCTATTTATTGTTGATGTCAATTCATCAAGCTGGAAAGAATGCTCTGTAATACCGCGATCCATCTGCGCACGAACAATCAAAGACTCTCCAACCGAAGCATTAAATGTATCTATGAAATCACTGCTTACTCTTAAGTCATAAGATTTCTTCTCGGAATCATTATTTATAGCTTTAAGCATAGGAGCTGTAATTTTTTTCTTTGGTAAGTTCCTAATTTCTTTTCTAACAGCCATTTTTATTTCGTTGCCTGTTTCTTCTTTAATAAAATTATTAATTAATTCAAAAATAGCTTTATTTTCATAAATAATTTTACCTATAGAAATCTCAGTTATAGCATCATAAAAATAACTATTAACCTCATTTAAAATATCTGTTGCTTTGTCCTTATTTACTATTTTATCAACAACAATAAGGTCTAATAAATCTTCTAAATAATGAGACACATCACCAATTATGGTTAGTCCAGCCATTCTAGAACCACCTTTTAATGTATGCAATCCCCTTTGCAACTCTTGTATCTCAGATAAAGCTGAGTGATTATTTGACCAATTCTCAATATTTTTATCATTTTTCTGCAGAATATCTTTAGCTTCATTTAGGAATATATCCAAAATAGTTTCATCTAAATCTTTAGGTGAGTTATACATTCTATCATCAAGTACTTCTTCAGAGATACCATCCTCTTCTCGGGGATCCGCACTCAAAGGTTCTTCCTCAAGGATATCTTCTAAATTATTTTTGTCTAAAATATCTTCTACTAAATTTTCTTTTTCAACTAAATTATTATTAGATTTTACTTTAGAGTCTTTTAGGTTTTCAAGCATTTCAGAGACAGAACTGTTTACAATATCAGCCTCAACCTCTTTAATACTATCTATATCAGACACTTCTTTTTCCTTCATAGAGTTAAGTATTTGCTCTGATATTTCCCCAAATCCACCATTCGCAATCTTAGAAACTGAATTTTCTAACTCTACTAAAGAGTCTTCTATACATGCTGTGATTTCTTTATTTGGTTTAATATCATTAATATTGATTTTATCTAAAGTATTTAAAACTGATTGCGTTAATTCTTTAGCGTCATCAAAATTAGCAGCACTCGCACTAGAATTTACCTCTTCAACATTACTTTGTAATTTATTTAACGGTTCTTTTTCTAAAAATCCTGATTTTTCCCAGTTTGCAAAATTAACTAAAGATAGTTTAACCTCACTTTCAGATTTTCTTGCAAACTGCTCAAGTGAGTCAGAAGAGGAGCTTATTGGGACAGAAGCATCCTGTTTATTATCTAAGTTTTTATTTTCATTCCCACCGTCTCCTTTATTACCTGTATCTAAAGCATCATTATCTGATGACTTAATTTTCTCTACGATCTTTTCAGTAATTTTTTCATCATCTTTTTTAATTTTAGAACCTATATTGTAAGCAGCTTCTTTTTTTGCCATCTCAACAATAACATCTTTGCTAAGGTTTCCTTCTCCACCTTTTTCAATATCATCAACAGACTTATCTAACTCTGTCAGTGATTGCTCAATTGTATCAGCCACATCTTTATGAGGTTTTATATCTTCTGATTCTATTCGTTCTAGTGTATTTGAGATAGAATCAGTTAGAGTTAATGCTTCATCAAAATCTGCATCTTCAGCATTCTCTTTAATTCTTTCTACATTTTTTTGTAGCTTATTTAATGGTTTTTTCTCCTCAAATCCTGTCTCTTCCCAGTCATCAAAGTTCTTTAAAGATTTGTTAATTGGTGATTTAGCCTTTTTAGAAAATTCTTTAATTAAATCTGTCTGGGCTTTTATTGAAGTTGCTAAATCAGCCAAACTTTCATCATCAATATCTTTTAATGAATTATTAGTTTCTAAAGAAAAAGACTCATCATCCGAGTGTTTTGACTTAATTGGCTTACCTAAAGAGCTTTCTGCATTAATGTTAGCCATTTTAGATATAACATCTTTATTTATACTTCCTTCCCCACCTTTTATAATATCTTCAACTGTTTTATCTAATTCGGTAAGTGAGTTTTCAATACCACTTGCCACCGAGCTATCTGGTTTTATATTTTCATTATCAATCCTATCTAATGTATCTAAAATCTGAACCCGTTAATTCTGTAGCATCATCAAAATTACTAGTTTTTGCTTTTGAATTTACTTCTTCTACATTATCTTGTAATTTATTTAAAGGCTCTTTTTCACTAAAGTCACTCTCCTCCCAATCACTAAAATTATCTAATGACTTTTTAACAGGATTACTTGCTTTCTGGGCAAACTGTTCAATTGATTGAATCGATGAATCTATTGTTAAGCTTTCTTCCGTATCTTTTTTTCCTTCTATATTTGTTTGGATTTGTTTATTATTTTTATCTAAATAATTTTCTCCTGATTTTTTATCTTGTGATTTTTCTCTATCCTTAGATGTATTTTCAGTTGCTACAACATTAGGTTCCATAAGTGGTGTATCTAAACCTTTCTTTAAATTAGCTAAGTCTAGTTGTTTATTTCCAATACTTTCAGCTTTTTCATAACTAACCATATTTGAAATAACAGTCGGTGAAATAATACCAGTTCCGCCTGCCGTTATATCTTTAACAGACTTATCTAATTCAGTTAATGAAGTTTCAATACCATCTGTTACTGACTCACTTGGTTGAATGTTTTTTGTATCAATTCGATCAAGTGTATTTGATACCGAGCTACTTAACTCTAAAGCCCCATCAAGTTCAGCAATATTCGCACCCTCTTGAATTGTATCAACATTTTCTTGTAATTTATTTAGAAGTGATTTTTCTTTAAACTTAGAGTTTTTCCAATCTTGAAAAATATCTAACGAGTCTTTTGCAGGTTTTTCTGCATGTTTTACAAATTGCTCCAATGCTTCTTGTGAAGATTCTATTGTTAAGTTACTATTATTTTTCAAAATATCATTAGACTTTTTTTGAGCTTTATTATTATTTTCTAGAGATTGTAAATTACCTAAAACGTCTCGTTGACTATCTGTATTAACTACTTCATTAGCTGACAATTCACTTTTCTCTGCAATTTCTCCATATTTACTATTATCTTTTTTAGCTTTAAATTCAGAGCTGTAAGCCACTTCCTTTTTCACCATATCAACAACAATACTGTTACTAAGACTTATATCTCCACCTTTTCCAATATTTTCAATAGTTTTATCTAATTCAGCTTGTGATTGTGTAAATGTAGCTGTCGCACCATCAAGATTTTCCTTACTGCCTTTAAAATCTTCTGTTAGGTTATTAGCACGACCACCAACATTATCCAATAATTCAACCTTTTCAGTAACTTTTTCATCATCTTTTTTAATTTTAGAACCTATATTATAAGCAGCTTCTTTTTTTGCCATCTCAACAATAACATCTTTGCTAAGGTTTCCTTCTCCACCTTTTTCAATATCATCAACAGACTTATCTAACTCTGTCAGTGATTGCTCAATTGTATCAGCCACATCTTTATGAGGTTTTATATCTTCTGATTCTATTCGTTCTAGTGTATTTGAGATAGAATCAGTTAGAGTTAATGCTTCATCAAAATCTGCATCTTCAGCATTCTCTTTAATTCTTTCTACATTTTTTTGTAGCTTATTTAATGGTTTTTTCTCCTCAAATCCTGTCTCTTCCCAGTCATCAAAGTTCTTTAAAGATTTGTTAATTGGTGATTTAGCCTTTTTAGAAAATTCTTTAATTAAATCTGTCTGGGCTTTTATTGAAGTTGCTAAATCAGCCAAACTTTCATCATCAATATCTTTTAATGAATTATTAGTTTCTAAAGAAAAAGACTCATCATCCGAGTGTTTTGACTTAATTGGCTTACCTAAAGAGCTTTCTGCATTAATGTTAGCCATTTTAGATATAACATCTTTATTTATACTTCCTTCCCCACCTTTTATAATATCTTCAACTGTTTTATCTAATTCGGTAAGTGAGTTTTCAATACCACTTGCCACCGAGCTATCTGGTTTTATATTTTCATTATCAATCCTATCTAATGTATCTAAAACTGAACCCGTTAATTCTGTAGCATCATCAAAATTACTAGTTTTTGCTTTTGAATTTACTTCTTCTACATTATCTTGTAATTTATTTAAAGGCTCTTTTTCACTAAAGTCACTCTCCTCCCAATCACTAAAATTATCTAATGACTTTTTAACAGGATTACTTGCTTTCTGGGCAAACTGTTCAATTGATTGAATTGATGAATCTATTGTTAAGCTTTCTTCCGTATCTTTTTTTCCTTCTATATTTGTTTGGATTTGTTTATTATTTTTATCTAAATAATTTTCTCCTGATTTTTTATCTTGTGATTTTTCTCTATCCTTAGATGTATTTTCAGTTGCTACAACATTAGGTTCCATAAGTGGTGTATCTAAACCTTTCATTAAATTAGCTAAGTCTAGTTGTTTATTTCCAATACTTTCAGCTTTTTCATAACTAACCATATTTGAAATAACAGTCGGTGAAATAATACCAGTTCCGCCTGCCGTTATATCTTTAACAGACTTATCTAATTCAGTTAATGAAGTTTCAATACCATCTGTTACTGACTCACTTGGTTGAATGTTTTTTGTATCAATTCGATCAAGTGTATTTGATACCGAGCTACTTAACTCTAAAGCCCCATCAAGTTCAGCAATATTCGCACCCTCTTGAATTGTATCAACATTTTCTTGTAATTTATTTAGAAGTGATTTTTCTTTAAACTTAGAGTTTTTCCAATCTTGAAAAATATCTATCGAGTCTTTTGCAGGTTTTTCTGCATGTTTTACAAATTGCTCCAATGCTTCTCGAAAAGAATCTATTGTCTCGGAGCTTAATTTTTGTGAGTCTTTTGTATTTATATTACTGTTAATCTCCATTAGATTATCTATAGAAGTTTTATTTTCAAAATCCCCATCCATTGCGCTTCGTATCGCACCTTCTATTGCATCTTTTTCTTTATCTGTTGGGAATATTTTCTTGCCTTGCAACCTTCTTATAATATCCTCTAGATTAGATAGTGATTCCCAAGATGTATCTGTGTGCTCTTCATCACCCATAGAGTTTTCAAGATCATGGATAGAGTCTATAATATTCTCATAGTCTTTATTAGAACTTTTCGCAGATAAATCATTTATATTTGAAATCATCGATTCTAAATTTAAATTATGCCCATCTGCATTAATATCTAAGCCATTTTCTTCTGATTTTATAATTTTAGTATTTGTTAAAACCTGTTCTTTTGAATCACTTTCTTTAACACCATCTTTCGTTTGTTCATTATCAGATAAAGTAGTATTTGAGCCTACGCCTTCTTTTTCCCTATCCTTTTTGTTACCAGTATTATCATCAGTATCTGATTTCATCATCTTAGTTAGAGAGTCAAGCATATCATCTAACTTACTTGTGATTTCTGTTTTCACCTCAGCTCCCACATCACCACTTCTTATTTTAGAAAGGACATCTCTAATTTCAGTGACTATATTTCCAATAAGTTGAGTTACTGCTGTAAATTGTTTATCTTTTTCAAAGGGAAGTGAGTGAAGCATTGAAGAGGTTTTATTAGCAACTTTTGAGATGTCACCCAACTCCCCTTTTTTAGCCATTCTTTCAGTTTTTTTAGTGCTATCGACTAATTTTTTATAATCAAAATTAAGCTCAAAACCCTCCTTTCTCCACTTTTCAAAAGAGGAAACCATTTCCTGGCTGGATTCATGTGAGCTTTTTATATACGACTGTATATCTTCATTGGAAGAAAGTTCCTTTTCATTTCCAGATATTTGTTTATTACTTATTTTTTCAACAATACTATCCATATCTTTATCAGATAAAGATGTTTCAACCTGCCCTTTCTCTTTACCCAACAAAAGGTACTTTAAAGCCTCAGCCTCAGCTGCAGAAAGCAATAGTTCATTTCTATTCTCCTCAAATGGAGATAAGTTAACAGCTTGATTAACAATCTTGGTGGCTTTGTTTAATTGCTCAATTAAAGGTTGGTTAATATCAAAAGCCCCTGAGACAACATTATTTAACAAATCCTCATGTTGCCAAGCAAACTCACCAAAAACATTCAATCCGATCATCCTGCCGGAACCTTTCAATGTATGAAAATATCGTCTAGAGTCAGCTATAGCGTCTTCATTAAACAAATTATCACTTAGTTTGGCAATACTTTTTATTAAATCCTGTCCTATCCCAGACGCCTCTTCTAAAAAAATTTCAAAAATATCTTCGTCTATTTCAGAAAGTTCTACTGAGTTTATATCCTTACTAACACTTAAGTTTTTCATAAGGCTTTCTTCAGAGTACAGCTGATTAGAAACCTCACTATTAATACTATCTACATTTCCTTCAATATTAGATTCTTCTTTTTGACCTTCATTTAAATCTTCTATCGCTGACTTAAAACTTTCCAAGGGGGATACTGTAAAATCCTCTTCTGATTGGACATCAACATCAGACACATCTGTTTGACTTGAACTACCTATCTTTTCATCAGTATAATCACCATTAACCTCTAGTTTACTTATAGAATCGCTCTGAGCAAAACTTATATATGTTGGTGAAGCAATTGCTTCAATATTGAACCTAATTGCTGATGATAAAGCTTGCTGTGATTTATCAAGAAGCTTTATAGAGCGCTTATCCATAAATAGAGCTGTTTTATATTGATTAAATAATACCTCATAAGTCACAAGCAAATCTATATATACATTTAATATTGCCCCTTGGGATAGTAAATTATTTTTAGTTACCAAAAAAAGGAATGAATATTCAGTTTTTTTTAGTACAGTAGATAGACTCTTTTCGCCAGACATTAAGCTTGCCATATGAATTTCATGGACTTTAGAGGCTTGCTGCATAAAATAATTAGAGTTGCTTAATAAAGCAAATTCTTCTATAGCTTCATTTTTAGAGGTGCTAAAAAATTCATTTGATACCTTTCCTATAATATGTTTAACAGCTCTAATTTGCAGATTATCTTTTTTTTTGTTTCTTTTATTTTTTAACTTATTTATAAGCCCTGGTTTTTCTATATAATCCAAATCCCAAAGCAAGTCCTCTGTAATAACTAAATTTTCTGCTATTTTTTCAATAACAGAGACATCTTCCAAATCTTTGCACAATAAATCTACCGTATCATCAACTAGATCCTCTCCTATTTTATACTCCAAAAGATTAAATATGGCATGAATCTCTTTCAAATTAATGATTATAGATTTAGGTATATTACCACCACTTTCTACGCTACTTTCAAAACTACTTTTTATTGATGAGAATTTATTTTTTATATAGTAAGAGATTGTTTTAATTGTCTCTGAAGAAACAGGGAAAATAATACCAATATTAATAATTTCATTAGAAAACAAACTCCTTTGTGGTGGGGAGTAGTTAACTCCTCGCGTACTTTTTAAGCCACCCACAACCTCATTTAATTTTTTTATTTCTAAGTCAACAGTATGCTTAGTTAGCTCACTATCACTTAGATTGTTTTTAATGAATTCACTTAAATCCAAGCACAAAGTAACCGCATCTTCATCCGATATACTAAGCTCCTCTTTAACGCCTAAGGCACTAATCACTTGATTTAGCCAAAAAATCTTATAAATCTCTTTACTTTTCGCTTCATTTTTTAACACCCTTGATACTTTATGTACCTTTTGCCAAAAAATCTTCCCTACCTCCTCATCTTTTACTAACTCAAGCTCACTCAATGATTCTGTTAATATTAATATCGACCTATCTATTCCCTCATTGACATTTACACATTTTATTCTTTGCGATAAATCTAAGTCATCGCGAATATCTTCTGGCAAATCAATATACTCCTTTAGCAATAGGAATTCATTGACTAAAGAGTCTCTATCCGTTAAATCACCTTTTTTAAATGACGATATAACAGACATAATAGATGAACACAAGCCTAGGCCCTTCTCATCATCCAATATAGACAGCGCTGCATAAATAAGTTCAAAATTTTCTAAAATTTCATCTGTATTATTTACTTCATTATAATCAAATAAATCTAGTAATTTTTGCTTAATAGATTCTAGCGTTACTGAAATTTCTTTTTCTACAGCTTCAGATAGCTCATTTGTAATATCAATACCCATACATCACTCCAGTGTTTACTTTTTAAAAGACATTTATTAATTTATATAAATAAAATAGTTATATTTAAATTAAGCTATCCTCTTCTTCATCTGGAAGTGTGAAGTCAGAAATAGAATCTTTTAGAGTCACTGCCAATTTCTGTAGAACCTTAACAGAATTTACAGATGATATTACATCATCAACGGTTTTCTTATTAAGAGCCGTTATATCTTCCATATCATTAGAAACTTGAACCGCTGTTTCAGACTCAGCCTTTATTACATTAGAAATATTAACAATCAAACTAGCCATATTTTTAGATGCTTCTTCAATTTTATCCAATGAGCCACCAGCTTTTTCTGCAACCTCAGATCCCAACACAACTTCTCTAATTGACTCTTCCATAGAAGCTCCAGCTTCATTAACATCCAACTGAATAGTTTTCACTAGAGAGTCTATTTTTTTAGTTGCATTAGTTGATCTTTCAGCAAGCCTTTGAACCTCATCAGCAACAACAGCAAAACCTTTTCCTGCCTCACCAGCAGAAGTAGCTTGTATTGCCGCGTTCAAAGCTAGTATATTAGTTTGATCTGCAATAGATTTTATCATTTCAACAATATTACTGATTTCTTGAGAACTTTCACCTAAATGCTTTATTCTTTTTGAAGTATCTTGAATATTCTCACGGATGCCATTCATTCCTTTTATTGTTGACTGCACCAATGCTCTTCCTTTGTTAGCTATATCAAACGAAGATCTTGCTATTTCTACAGACAACTCTGTATAGTTAGCAACCCCAGCTAAAGAAGTCGCCATATTTTCAGTGATCTCTCTAGAAGCGTTTATTTTTTTACTTTGCTCTAGTGATGAATCTGCTAAGAACCCTGATATATCTGCTGTTTTGTCAGTTATCTCTGTAACTTGATTTGAAGTATCTGCAATAGTTCCCACCATTTCTCGCATTGACTCCACAACATTATTCACAAAATCACCAATAGACTCAGCAGAAGAATCATTACTTATTTCTGCCTCTACAGTCAAATCACCATCAGAGAGTTCCTCAAGAACTAACATCAGCCTATTAACAGAACTTTTGGTCATCTCATTTCTCTTTTCCGCTTCATCTCTTAATTTCTCAGCTTCCTTTCTTAAAGCGTTTGAAATTTTATTTTTTAAGAAAACCCAGTATGCAGATAACAATACAATTGCGACCAGTAAAACTAATATAATAGGTGGGTAACCAACAGGAATATTAGGTATTGGACCAAGCACATTTGCATCTTTTTTAGAGCTAAAGTCAGTCAACTTCGCGTTCATTGCTGGGATTATCTTGTTTTGACTATTGATAGCCAGTTTCAGTTTTGATACCTCTTTAATTTCTTTAGGTAACTGTGAAACTAATGGAGTAATTACTTTAATATGATCATTCAACAACAACCCCATCTTTTTAAAACCATCTTTATCTCCAGCAGAAAAAGCAATCGCACCTAACTTCTCATACTCAGAAACAACTCTATTAGAGTATTCAAGGTAACTTTTTATTTCTTTCCCAATATCACTTCCAAGCTCACCTTTAGCCTCACTTAATCCTGTTAACGCAACAGAGAGTTTTTCAACACTGTTATTTAGTGAAGACAGTGCTATTTTTAAATTATGAGTATCTTGAAATACATCTAATTTCTCAATAATATCTTTAGTCAACTGTCGTATTTGAACCTTTGAGGTGTTTATTAATTTCTTCGCACTATTCACTGCCTTTATAGTACTTTCAAAAGATATTAAACTATTTAGATTAGATTTTAACTTACCCCAGTCTGATATTATTTTACCAGATAACTGCTCCTGCTCTGCAGTTAAGCCTTTAGTTTTTGTAAGATAATCCTTAGAAAATGTATCAATTTTAGAAACTGTGCTCTTAATATCTTTCAACCCCATATCTACTGATCCCTTAAGCATATTTTCAGATGATTGATTTAACTTTTGAACAGATGTTATTATATCAGCAAACTGCTCTTTAAACTTAGTTTTATCCCGCTCAGACTTAAGGTACATATATGATACACCTACTAGAACAATAAAGAGCAATATTGTTAACGAACCGATAAAAAACGACACATTTCTTTGACTTTTATTATTTTGACTTTTATTTTTTTTCATAATTAAATCCACTTTTTATATTAATATTTTATAACGAAGCTTGCATAAAGTTAGGCGAGCTTACTAATTTTTGTGGTGATATTAAAACTTTCTCACCCTCCTCAACTACATACACATCTGTATACTTCCCTTCAGAAACTTTTTGTAAAAAAGACTCCTTAGTTATACCCAATATATCATCAACAAGAAGAGCGTAACTATAATCATGCCCCGTTAATGCTATTGCGTACTTTGGTCTTGCACTAACATTATCTATCTCAAATAATTTAGCCATATTTATTGCCGAATAAATTTCACCTTGTATATTCAAAATACCTTCAAACCAATTTTTTGTATTTCCAACATTACTTACTTCGAAATCCTGAATTATTTCTTTCACATCAGCACTATTTATATACATTTTTTTGCCAGCAATAATGATACCTATAACGCTATCTTGAGACAAACTAACATCTGCTTTTTTCTTACTACTTAGCGCTAACTGTGAGCTTTCTACTAAGCCAGCTAAATAGCTAAAAGTTTTCTTCTTCATTTTCCCTCGACCTAAAGTATATATTTTCTAATAGAGCTTATAAAACGCCCCAAATCATTACTTATTGGCTTTGTAAAGTAATCTTTCGCACCTTGCTTTTTTGCCCAAGTAATGTCCATCTCTTGATCTTTTGTTGATATAATTATAACAGGTATATGTTTGGTTAGTTTATGCTTGGATAATTTCCTTGTCGCCTGAAACCCATTCATACCTGGCATAACTACATCCATCAATATTAAATTAGGTTTTATTTCTGGGACTAACCTAAGAGCTTTTTTTGCCTCTCCACGCCAAATAGTTTCAAAACCCTCAGTTTTCAAAAAGTTTTCGACTATTGCAACCTCTGTTTGAGAGTCATCAATTATCATAATTGTTTTCACACTTACCTCTTTTAATTTAATGGTTAGTTGTTCAAACTTTAACTGGTGTAGTCTTCAATTGAGCGAACCAAGTCCTCTTTAGAGAACGGTTTACTCATAAATAACTCAGAACCAGCAATCCTTCCTCTAGCTTTATCAAAAATACTATCTTTACTAGAAAGCATTATTACAGGAATGTGTTCAAACTCAGGGTTATTTTTTATAACCGAACAAACTTGATATCCATCAAGTCTAGGCATCATAATATCTAAGAAAATTATATTAGGCTTGAAGTTTATAATAGCCGAAAATGATTTAAAACCATCTTCCGCAACTGCTACTTCATACCCCTCTTTAGATAACAATACATTTGCCGTATGGCGAACCGTTTCTGAATCATCCACAATCAAAACCCTTTTTTTATTACTTTTATCTGACACAATTATCCCTTCTTTTGTTAATTAATACTGTAAGCAATTTTTCATTCTATAACTTTTATCTTAACACTTCAATTTTTTTTGTCTAAATATAAGATATATTTATTTCCAAGTGACCTAGTAAAATCTAATTTAGCAATATCATTTAACCTTTAACATTACAATTTTGTATAGTTTAGTTAAAATATTAAGCAATATGATACTTTTTAGTATATTTTATAAGTTCAAATTAACTAATTATGTTAATTCCACTCAAACTAATATTAAACTAACAAAAAAATGAAAGAAATTTTACAAAGAGACCTTAGGATTCTACTACATAAGCAAAGCTTTTGGTTGCTTGTTGCTTTATGGTTTTTTATTATTAATTTAATTTATTTTAAATTTTTTGAGAGTTTTCTAGAGATTCAGCCAAAGCTAATAGCCAAACAATCCACCCAAGGGATTACTGAAGCGATGTTAATTCCTTTTATAAAAACACTTGCTATACCATCGGTTATATTTATCGCTAGTTTATGTTCTAGATTGTTTTTTTATGAAAAATGGGCTGATTTTTCAGCACTTCATAAAAGTTTAAACTATAGTTTTTTGAATTTAATTTTGGCAAAACTAGCATATATAATTATCTTTACTTTTATTTCACTCATTTTAATTTGCTTACCTATTTTAATTACTGGAATTTATTTTGATTTTGATTTTTCTAGAGTAATTTTATCTTTAGCGGGGTTATCTTTACTTTTAGTAACCACTGGTATTTTGGGATTATTTTTCTCTCAAATTTTTTCTCAAAGTATTATTGTTATTTTAGTTAGTTTTTCTTGTTTATATTTTTTAGAAATACTTTCTAAACTTACTACTGAGCCTATTTGGTTAAGTAGGTTGCTATATTATTTTTCCCCAATATCACAATTTAACCATATCTCTTCTGGTATTTTATCCAGTAATAATCTATTATTTTTCAGTAGCTTTTCTTTTTTAATGATTATTATAATTAGAAGAAATAGTTCTCTTTTATAACCTTTATATCTTTTTGAGGCACTTATGACATTTTTATCAGAATATTTTTTATTTATAGCTAAAGCACTAACTGCTGGAGTTTTCACTATTTTCATCATTGTTTTAGTGATTGGTTTAATTGCGAAATCAAAAAAGAACAAAAGCTATACTGGAGATTTAAAAGTCAATTATTTGAATAAAAGATTTGCGAAGGATAAAAATACTCTTGAAAGCTTAATTTTAGAAAAATCTGAAAAGAAAAAGCTGAAGAAAAACCCAATTGAGCCTAAAAAAGGGCGAGATAGGTTATTTGTCATTGATTTTAATGGAGACATTCAAGCATCTGAAGTTGATTCATTAAGACGACAAATTACCGCTATTATTAGCACAGCCAAAGAAAAAGATGAGGTTCTTTTACGCTTAGAAAGTCCAGGCGGTGTTGTCCATGGCTACGGCCTTGCAGCAACACAACTTTCACGACTAAAGAAAAAAGGAATTCTATTAGTAGCCTCAGTTGATAAAGTCGCTGCCAGCGGTGGATATATGATGGCAAGTGTTGCCGATGTTATAATATCAGCTCCTTTTGCAATATTAGGCTCTATCGGAGTAGTTGCTCAAGTTCCAAATATTCATCGCTTATTGAAAGAAAAAAAGGTTGATATTGAGCTACATACAGCTGGTAAATACAAAAGAACTTTAACGACAATGGGTGAAAATACTGATGAAGGCAGAGAAAAGTTCAAAGAAGAGCTAGAAAAAATACATATTTTGTTTAAAAATCATATATCCAAATACAGACCCAGCTTAGATGTGGAAAAAATCGCAACTGGAGAAACTTGGTATGGAACTCAAGCAATTAATGAAAATCTTGTTGATAAAATAATGACAAGTGATGATTTTATTTTAGATGCTATTAGTATGGAAAAAGATGTTTATGAAATTATCATTGAGAAAAAAGAAAGTGCTATAAGCAAATTAACCTCTCAATTTTTTGGAAAAGTAAAGTCTGAAATAGAGAATAAATATTTTTTATAGTTTTGTTTTAATTTTTATTTTAGACATTACTTAAGTTTAGCTTATAGAGTAAGTTTCAATCAAAGAACTCGGGCTTAATTGCTAGATTCTACCTACAAGTGCAACTTTTCAAGTTCAGCTTGAAAGACTTCATTTGGGGTTTTAAATCCTAGTCGTTTTCGTGGTCTATTATTAATAAGTTCCACAAAATAAGCAAGTTCTTCATCAGAAACATTATTAAAATCAGTGCCTTTGGGAATAAATTCTCGGAGCAAACCGTTGGTATTTTCATTAGTTCCTCTTTCCCAAGGTGAGTAAGCGTGTGCAAAATAAACATTCATTTTCACTTGTTTTTCAATCTCTTGGTGTAAAGAAAACTCTTTGCCATTATCGTATGTCATGCTTATTCGTAACTCATTTGGTAAGTCTTTGAAATCTTTAACTGTAGCTTCTAAAATAGCTTTTGCAGTTGATTTTTTCACTTTGGAAGCAATTAATTTACCACTTTTTCTTTCAACATTTGTAACTATCGCGCCTTGGTGATTTTTACCGACAATTGTGTCTCCTTCCCAGTGTCCAACTTCTTTTCTAAGCTCAATATTTTGCGGTCTTTCATCAATCATTCTACGATCTTTTATTTGATATTTTTCCTTTCTATTATGTTGATATTTTTCCTTTCTATTATGTTGATATTTCTTACCTTTTCTTCTGAAATACATCTTAACTAATTTTGGGTGATACTTATAAACAAATTGATAAATAGTCTCGTGGCAAATCGATTCTTGCGCCTCCTCTCGCCACTTTCCAGAAATTTGTTCTGGCGACCAATGTTGCTCTATTTTTATCAAAATATATTTCTCTAAAATACTATCAGGTAATATCCTAACATGCTTATTTGCAATAGATTTCCTCTTGGAAACTTTCTCCCATGCCTCTTCACCAACAAAGGTTTCTGCATTTTTATTATTTTTTATGCAGCGGTATATTGTAGTCTTATTTTTGCCTAGTTTTATCGCTATTTCACAAGGATTATAATTCTCCTCAAGCAATGTTTCAATTTTTGTCATATCAGTTCTGGTTAATTGTGTGTATTTTTTCATAATGTTATTATCTTAGTTAATAAAAATAAAAATAACTAGTTCCAAATTAAAACCTAAAAATAAAATTTAGTTGCACTTCGGTTTAGAAACCAGGATTCAATTAATGCTCTACCCATTTATTATAAAACTTCAACTAATAAAAAAAGGGCTAAAAGCCCTTTTTTTATTTCCAATAATATTTACTGAATATCTTAAACCGCACCTAGTGCAATTACAGCATCAGCAACTTTTACAAATCCAGCAATATTTGCACCTTGAACATAATTTACAAAATCTTCACCTTGACCATATTCTAAACACTTACTATGGATTGAATTCATAATATCAAACAATTTTTCATCAACCTGCTTGCTTGTCCAGTGAAGTCTTTCAGAATTCTGAGACATTTCTAAACCTGAAACTGCAACACCACCTGCATTTGCTGCTTTGCCTGGCAAATAAAGTATTTGTGCTTCTAAGAATATATCTATTCCTTTGTTCTCAGTTGGCATATTTGCTCCTTCTGCAACCAAAATACAACCATTAAAAATTAAAGTTTTTGCAGCTTCTTCATTTATTTCATTTTGAGTTGCACATGGGAAAGCCATATCTGCTTTTACTCCCCAAGGTTTTTCATTTGCAATAAATTCTACTCCAAATTTATCTGCATACTCTTTAATCCTGCCTCTTTTTACATTTTTAAGTTCTTTAATATGAATTCTAATTTATCTATTGTTATTCCACCTTTATCAAGTATATAACCTGATGAATCAGAGACTGTTAAAACTTTCGCACCTAATTCAATTAGTTTTTGAATTGCAAATTGTGCTACATTTCCAGAACCAGAAACTAATGCAGTTTTCCCTGAAAGCGTATCATTTTTATTCTTAAGAGCCGCTTGAGCAAAATAAACAGTTCCATAGCCAGTTGCTTCTGGACGAATTAAACTACCACCAAAAGACTGTCCTTTTCCAGTTAAAACCCCTGAAAATACATTTTGAATTCTTTTAAACTGCCCAAATAAATAACCTATTTCTCGCCCACCAACTCCAATATCTCCTGCTGGAACATCAGTGAATTGTCCAATATGTCTTTGAAGTTCTGTCATAAAACTTTGACAAAAACGCATAACTTCTGCATCAGATTTACCTTTTGGGTTAAAATCAGAGCCACCTTTCCCACCACCCATTGGTAACGAGGTTAAACTATTTTTGAAAATTTGCTCAAAACCTAAAAATTTCAGAATACTTTGGTTTACTGAAGGGTGAAAACGAAGCCCACCTTTATAAGGTCCAATTGCATTATTAAATTGAATACGGTAACCACGATTTACTTGAATATTATTATTATCATCCAACCAACTAACACGAAAAGAAATTATTCTATCCGCTTCAATTATTCGGTTTAAAATATTTTGTCCTTGATATTTTGGATTTTCTTCAATAAAAGGAACAACTGTATTTGCAAATTCTTCAACGGCTTGAATAAATTCTGGCTCATTTGAATTGCGTTGCTTAACTTCATTTAAAAAATCATTTATTTGTTGTTGATATTTCATCATTTATTACCTTTTGTTATGCTTATTAATACTAAGCCTTAAAATAACAGCTAAAAACCACCTACCCTAGCCTACTATATAAAGCCTTTTGAAGCTTTATTATAAAATAATATTATATGTGTATTGTATATTTTTTTAGTTTATTTTACTAAGTAAATTTTTAAGATATTTTAATGAGATATTCTACTTTTAAATACTTTTAGTTTAAAAAATTGTGCTGTTATAAAAAGTATAGTTTACTTAAAGCTCAAACTAACTATTTAAACTTAAAATATTTCTTAAGCAAGGCATAAGATTTATTGATTTCCGCACTTCTTCTATTAGCTTCTTCAATAAGTTGCTTTGGGTAGCCTTTTGCAAGTAAAGTATCTGGGTGGTTTTGTTTTATCTTTTTGCGATATGCTTTTTTGATGTTTGTTTTATTTGCTTCAGTTTCACTTAAATCAAGAACAGATAGAGCAATCATTATTTCATTTGTAAATATTGAGCTTTTAGCCGTTTTTTGATTATAGTTATATTTTTGATTACTTTTTTTGCTTTTTTCCTCCTCTTTTTTACTATCCTCTTTTCTTTGCTTGTGTGTTCTATACTTTTCTGTTTTTGCTTTATATTCTCTTAGTAAATGTTGAAATTCCTTTGTGAAGCCAAGCTTTATTGTTATATATTCAAGTATTTCATACTCTGAGTTGCTTATTTCCTTATCAGCAAAGGCTATTGTAAACTGAATTTGTAAGAAATTATGAGCAAGACCAGAGCTTTTGTTACTATCTTTTAGTATATTATTTAGGTAATTAATATTATCCACCAAAGAAAAGCTATAAGCTTGACCTTGACGAAAGTATTTTTCAGCAAGTACAGTTTCCGCTGAGTTTAGTTTAAAGTTTCTTATTACTCTAGCTAATTGGGAAAGTTCTTTATTACAAGCAACTCCATCAGAACCTGCGATATGACCTGCTACTAAAAAAGTTATTTGAAAAAATTCTTCACTTATTTTTGCTTTTTTGACTTGGGAGCCGAAAACTGGCTTGATGCTTAAAAAAGAAACTATGAACCTTGCAAAAAGAGGTGTGAAAATAACAGCAATTACAAATAAAATAATTATTCCAACAAGACTATTTTGGCTTATAAAAAAGCGTTTTGTGCTATAAAAAGATAAAAGTCCTAAAATAAGTGATAATCTTATTAATATAGTGAAGAAAGTTTGCATATATGATAAAAAATCTCAGAAAAGAAAATTAAAGAATGTATTATAACCATAGTAAACTTAATTTAGTTAGCTAAACTGAAATTTAAAAAAATCAACTTTGAGAATAATATAATTATGATAGAAAAAACAAACAATACGATAATGATAAATCAAATATCAATGAAAAAAAGAACACTTATTATAATTTATGATTTTGTTTTGTTACTTGCAAGCCTGTTATTTGTTGATGCGATTGCTGTTACCTTAATAAATGGTGGGAAGGAGCCTTTAACTGGTTTTAATAAAGATATGTTAGCTGTAATAAATGCATTGGTTGTTATCTTTTATTTTGTTGGTTTTTGGTATTACAAAAATACGCCAGCAATGAAGATATGGAGAGTTACTATGGTTGCAGGAGATTATCAAAATTTAGGAAATGGAATACTGCAAGGAAATCAAAATCACAAAGTAAGTTTTACTAGCCTGATTATTAGATTTTTGGTTCCTGTGTTTACTTTAGGGGGATCTTTTATCTATGGAATTTTTAATAAAGGAACTTGTTTGCATGATAAACTTTCGCAAACTTATTTGGTTCCTGTAAAGTTCACCAAAAAATCTTCTAAATAACCATTTCCAGTAAAAAGCTCATAATAGCTTAAGCCTAAGAACTCTGCGGCTTCTTGGGCTTTTTCTTTGTGTGAAAAACTTTCGTTTTGAATTAAATAAACTAACTTTTTATAGTTTTTGAAATAGATATCTTTTAGCTCTGGATTTTCTATTAGTCCAAGCTCTTTTATTATTAGTCTTTTAAAGTTTTTTGCCAAAAAATCAGTTAAATAAAAAGTTCCAGGTTCTTGTTCGGCAAGTTCTAAAAATTTATCTTTAGTATAAAATTGGTAACAATGAGCGCCCTCTAACATTTCTAAGTTATATTTTTTGGCAACTTTTTTTAACTGATTTCCAGTTCCACAATCTGCATAAGCAATAAATATTGATTTATATTTACCTTCTTTTTTCATCCTAAGAATTAATTCTTCAACTTGCTGTGGAATTTTTTTGGGTTGGTTGTGTAAATTTGCATTCAAACAAATCGTATCAAAATTAAGATTATAAGTTTTTTTAATTTGCTGAATTTCAAATGCCAAAGCACCGCAAGCTATAACTAAGTTATTCATACATAGATTATTAATTTAGGTGCTTTTGTATTTTTTGGATATTCTTTGAATGTTTTTTATCTATTTGCAATAATGGTTTTAGCAGTTTCAACGGCAATACTTGCATCTTGGCAATAAGTATCAGCGCCAACAGCTTCTGCAAATTCTTCGTTAAGAGGTGCACCACCAACTAAAACTGTATAATTATCACGAATTCCTTTTTCTTTGAGTGAATCAATTACAGTTTTCATATAAGGCATTGTTGTAGTTAGTAAAGCTGACATTCCTAAAATATCTGCATTATGCTCATGCAGTGCGTCAATATAGCTATCAGCACTAACATTAACTCCCAAATCAATTATTTCAAACCCTGCACCCTCTAACATCATTGCTGTTAGATTTTTGCCAATATCATGAATATCACCTTTTACCGTTCCAATTACAACTTTACCAACTGGTTTAACACCAGTTTCAACAAGCAGTGGCTTAAGGATAAGCATTCCAGATTTCATTGCGTTAGCTGCTTTTAGAACTTCTGGAACAAATAAAATTCCATCGCGAAATCAATTCCAACAATTCTCATTCCTTCAACTAAAATATTATTTAGTATCTTTTCAGGAGAATATCCTCGCTTTAGAAATATTTCAGTACCTTCAATAATTTCATTATTTAATCCATCATATAAATCATCAAGCATTTGCTCTTTTAGGTCTTCGTCTGAAAGATTGTTTAGAATTATTTCGTCATTCATATTATTTTAAGTGTTTTTTGTAAGGTTAATAAAAAGCCCCAAATAAGTAAATATTTGAGCTTTTAAAGGCAAGAAAAACTTACCTTTCTATTTACTTTTCTACTTTAAGAACAAAAAGCTTTAACTTTTTTATTTAGTCTTGACTTTAATCTTGCCGCTTTATTTTTGTGGATTAAGTTTTTCCCCACCGCTTTATCTAGCGTAGGAATTGCAATTCAAAGATTTTTGAGCTAGTTCTTTATCGCCAGTTTCAATAGCCTTTAAAATATTTTTAATAGTTGTTCTCATATAAGAACGCTGAGCAACATTTCTCTTACGATTTCTTTCAGATTGTCTTGCTCTTTTTTTTGCTTGTGCTGTATTTGCCATTTTTACTCCAAATTTTATTTTTTACTAATATTTTTTTAACCAATCTAGGATAAAAACCTAGAAAAAAAGAAAGCATAAACAAAAACTGACAAAAGTCAATGTTTGAGTTACCTTTCCTTTATAATTTCTAAGAAATCTTTTTCATCTCTTAGCCTGAGAATATCGTTTGCGTTAATTATTAAGCCATATTTATTTGCAATTTTCAAATAAAGTTTTTCTCTATGTTTCATAAGGTTTGGAATTATAAAACGAATTAAGTCATTTGGTTTTGTTTTATTTATTTCTTGCCCAGTATTTTTTTTGTAATTACTTAATTGTGTAAGTAAAAACTTTCTATCGTAGTAAAGAGGTTTTGGATATTTCAATGCTCTATTTGTTATCTCTTTAACCAAGTTATTATCTGCGTGAATATAAATGATTTTGGTTTGTTTTGCTAGAAAATCCAATTAATCCTTTACTTTGGTGTAGCTCACAAAGACTACCACCAGAGTCATGAAGAAAATAATTAAAACCTAATATTCTAGCTTTTTGCTGAAACTCTTTTATAATCATAAGTTGCTTTTATTTCAGCTTGATAATGTAAATCTTGCCTTTTGGTAAAAGTATCTAAATCTAAACCAGAAAGCTCATTGCAACCAAGTTTACCAATGTAAGCTGAAACTGGCAAAAGATTATCTATTGATAAATTAGACTTTATTTTAACTGAATTTGATTGAAGTAAATCTTTAATAACTAATGATTTACTTGCTTCTTTTTTAAGAAATCGCTCAATATCATTTTTTAAATAGTGGCTAGCAATTCTATAATCAGCTGAATAATGAAACCAGTTATTTTTATCAAGTTTGCTGGCAAGGGTTGTTTTTCCAACCCCCTGACATTCCCATAATAGTAACTAAATTTCATATTCAAACTAGTTAGCTAAATGAATAATATAAATTATTCAGCATCACCAATAGTTGCAAGTCGTATCGTATTTGTAGTTCCTGGCTTACCAAAAGGGAACTCCAGCTGTTACAGCAACAACATCGCCTTTAACTCCATAACCTTCGTTTTCAATTCTGGTTGTTGCGTCCAAAACAACTTGAGTAAAGCTAGTTACTTCATTAGCAATACTGGCATCAACCCCCCAGCAAAGTTGAAGCTGTCTAGCAACTTGGCTACTTTCAACAAGAGCAATAATAGGTGTTAAGCCTCTTTCTTTTGAAACTCTTCTTGCTGAGCTTCCAGAAGTTGTATAACAAGCCAATAGCTTTGATATCAATGAAATCTACAATTGATTTTAAAACCTAGTGCGATTGCTTTTGAAACACAAACATCAGTATATTCTTCTGTTTGAGACATATTAAAAGCATAAGTTTTGCTTTTTTCAGTTTGAGTAATCATATTACTCATAAATTCAACTGTTTTAACAGGATATTTACCTGCTGCAGTTTCACCTGAAAGCATAACTGCATCAGCTCCTTCTAAAATTGCAGTAGAAATATCTGTAGCTTCTGCTCTTGTAGGAATTGGGTTTTCAATCATAGATTCAAGCATTTGAGTTGCAACTATAATTGGTTTGCCAGCTTTTCTTGCTTTTTTAACTGTTGCCCTTTGTAAGTGAGGAAGCATTTCTGGTGGGAATTCAACTCCTAAATCACCCCTTGCAAGCATAATTGCATCACTAGCATCTAAAATATTTTCAATATCATCAATTGCAGAAGGTTTTTCTATTTTTGCAATAATATGTGCTTTATCACCAACAAGTTTGCGTAGATTAATCATATCATCAGCAGTTTGAACAAATGAAAGAGCAACATAATCAACACCATGCTCTAGCCCAAATTTCAAATCAACTTTATCTTTTTCAGTTAAAACAGAAACTTTCAAAACTGTATCAGGGAAATTAACACCTTTTTTACTTGATATTTTTTTACCATAAATATGCTTAGAAACAAGCTTATCTTTTTGGCATTCGGTTATTTCAAAACAAACTCTAGCATCATCAACTAATAATCTATCCCCAACTTTCGCCTCTGAGAAAACCTCAGGGTGTGGAAGATAAACTCTAGTGTTATCTCCAGCCGCTTCATTTGTATCAAATGTGAACTGTTGTCCACTTGTTAATGGAACATCTTCGTCATTTCCTATAGTTCCTATACGAAACTTAGGTCCTTGTAAATCTTGTAAAATAGCAATTGGTTTATTGTGTTTTTTTTCTATTTTACGAATAGCGTCAATTTGTTCTTTTCTTTCTTGGTGGTCGCCATGGCTGAAATTTAATCTAAAAGTATCAACTCCAGCTAAAAATAATTTCTCAATCATTTCTGGGCTACTACTTACGAAACCTATTGTTGCTACTATCTTTGCAAAGCGTTCTCTATGCATAATATTTAGTTCTCCTAAAAAATTGTTTATAAAATTATAAATTTAAATCTATTAAATTATATAATAAAAAAGTAAATTTTAGAATACAGAAAACAAGGTATTTATAAATGATGATGCTTTTATAAAAAAATAGTTTTATTCGTTATTATTGGGTTATATTTTTTGAAATAAAGAGTATAATGTTTGGTCAGAAATACTTTTTTCGTTTAATTTAACAAATAAGGAGATTAAAAATATGACTTCTCAAAATAACAAAGTTGACGCAGGGCGTAGGAAAATGCTTGTCGGTGCTTCAGCCGTTGTTGGTGCAGTTGGTAGTGGTCTTTTTGCTTTACCTTTACTCGGTTCTTGGGTTCCAAGTGAAAAAGCAAAAGCCGTTGGTGCACCCATAGAAATGGATATAACTAAGCTTGAGAAAGGAAAGCAACTAAAGGCTTTGTGGCGTGGTAAAGTAATTTATATTCTTAGAATGACCGTAGATATGCAAAAGACCCTTACTGAGGTTGAAAAACAAGGTGTTTTATTAGATGCTAAATCAGAGAAAGGAGAGCTACCAAAATCACTTGCTGGTGGAAAAGGAAAAAGACAACTAAGAGATGATATTATGGTTTTGATAGGAGTTTGCACGCATTTAGGTTGTGCTCCAATACAACAAGACGCAACTTCTGTGTCTGGCAAGAAACGGCATAAAGACTGGCTTGGTGGGTTCTACTGCTCTTGTCATGGTTCTGATTTTGATTATTCGGGGCGAGTTTTTAAAGGAGTTCCTGCTCCTACAAACTTAGCAATACCTCCACATAAATTTTTATCAGATGACTTAGTTATTATTGGGGAGGAAGCATAATGAAAAATATAGAAAAAACAGAAGAAAAAGGACTGCTAGGTTGGATTGATGCTAGATTTCCTCTTTCAAAAATGATGCGTGAGCATATTACAGAATACTATGTTCCTAAAAATGTGAATTTTTGGTATTTTTTTGGATCTATTGGAATTTTTATATTAGTGAGCCAGATACTTACAGGTGTTTGGTTGGCTATGGTTTATGAGACTGGATTTCAAAGAGGGTTTGACTCTATTCAATTTATAAATAGAGATGTTAACTGGGGTTACATATTGTATCGTATGCATACAGCTGGTGCTTCATTCTTCTTTATAGTTGCATATTTGCATATGTTTAGAGGTTTAATTTATGGATCATTCAAAAAACCTAGAGAGCTTCTATGGTTATCAGGAATGGCTATATTCTTAATGCTAATGACTGAAGGTTTCTTGGGTTATATGCTTCCTGGCGGTCAAATGTCTTTTTGGGGTGCAAGTGTTGTAATAACTTTGTTTGAAACTATTCCAGTAGTTGGAGATTCTTTAGTTGAGTTTATTAAAGGAGATTTTAGTATTTCTGATGCTACTTTAACTAGATTCTTCTCATTGCATGTTGCCTTAATTCCTTTATTATTAGTTGGTTTAGTTGGGGCGCATATCATTGCTCTACACGAGGTTGGTTCAAATAATCCTGATGGCATTGAAATAAAAGACTTTAAAGATGAAAATGGAGTTCCAAAAGATGGTATTCCTTTCCACCCTTATGTTACAGCTAAAGATTCGGTTGCTTTAGGTATATTTTTAATGATATTTTTTGCTGTAGTATTTTATGCACCAAGTATGGGAGGATATTTTATTGAAGCCCCTAACTATATACCAGCAAACCCAATAGCAATGCCAGATCATATAGCTCCACTTTGGTATTTTGGTCCTTTTTATTCAATACTTAGGGTATCAACTACTGCAATATTCCCTTATTTAGGAATACTATTTGTTGTATCAGGTGTTATGGGAGTTATGTTTGCGAAAATAACAGGTAAAAAAGTAGCAGCTGGTTTGTTAGCTGTATTTGGTATAATATTATTAATATCTGCTTTAGGGTTTGAGTTAATAGGCGCTAAAGCTTTAGGTGTTATATTAATGTTTGCTGCAGTTAAGATACTATTTTTCTTACCTTGGTTGGATACTTCTCCTGTGAAATCAATTCGCTTTAGAGGAACTTCATACAAAGTGGCGACAACACTATTTGTTATTGCTTTTTTAATTCTAGGATATTTAGGAGGTAAATCAATAACTCCTATAACTCTTATAATAGGACAAATTTTCACAGTGTTTTACTTTGCATACTTTTTATTAATGCTTCCGTTTTTACCAAAAATTGAAAAAACAAAACCAGTGCCAGCGAGGATAGGAAAATGAAAAATACAATAAAAAAAGTTGTTATATTAGCAAGTTTATCTTTTTCTTCTTTATTACTAGCATCAGGTGGTGGCGAACACTACCCTAATGAAAGTTTTTCTCCAGATTTAGGTAACAAAG
This sequence comes from Cardiobacteriales bacterium, assembly GCA_965215775.1. Taxonomy (GTDB): domain Bacteria; phylum Pseudomonadota; class Gammaproteobacteria; order Cardiobacteriales; family Ostreibacteriaceae; genus CBDCEG01. Next base: position 146,041 of record CBDCEG010000019.1, on the reverse strand, counting down.
AATCTTTGCAAAAAGGAGCTAGACTTTATGTAGATTATTGTTTATCTTGCCATGGGCTGAAATACCAACGCTACAATAGAGTTGGTAAAGATGCAGGAATGACAGATAAAAAAGTGAAAGAAACGTTAATTTTCACTGGGCAGAAAGTTGGAATGCAAATGAAAACCGCAATGCCTAAAGATTTATCTGCAGGTTGGTTTGGTATAACGCCACCAGATTTAACTCTTGTTAGTAAATATAAAGGAAAAGATTTTGTTTATAATTACTTAAAAGCTTTTTACAAAGACGATGATAGTCGCTTAACTGGAGTAAATAACTCTTTATTTCCAAATATGAGTATGCCTCATGTTTTAGTTGGATTAGAAGGCGTTAAAGAAGCTACTTATACGACAGTTGGAGAAGGTAAAGAAAAGAAACATCACTTAACTGGATTTAAGACAATTTCTAAAGGTTCTTTATCAGCAGAAGAATATAATGAAGTGGTTTATGATTTATCAAACTTTTTATATTATGTTGGTGATCCATCTAAAATACAAGCTGATAGAGTTGGTTGGAAAATCTTATTATTCTTATTACTTATGACAGGTGTGTTTTATGCACTTAAAAAAGAACTTTGGAAAGATTTACATTAGCTCTTTTTAGAAATATAAATTACTTATTTTAGTAATTTAGAAAAAGTCCTTCTCAAACGAGCAGGGCTTTTTTACTTTGAGATTTTTATTATTACCTAAAATAGTTTTAACACTTATTACAAAAATAATAGTAATAATGAAAATAAAGATTAACCCGAAATTAGAGGAATTAAATGAGTTTATTAACAAATAGTAAATCAATATTAACAGTTATATCAGACGCGTGTTCGGCAGAAAGCCATAGAATTAGAATATTGGTTGCTGAGAAAGATGTAGAAGCGGATATGATAACTGTTTCTTTAAGTGAACCACTAGCAGAAGATTTGTTGGAAATTAACCCTAATGAACAAATACCATTTTTAGTAGATAGAGGAATGGTTTTATATAACGAAAGAGTTATTTCAGAATATTTAGATGAAAGATTTCCACACCCATCATTTATGCCAGTTGAACCAATAATCAGAGCAAGATTAAGATTATTAATTCATGAAGTAGAAAACACTTGGTATCCAAGAATAGCTGAGCTTGATAGCGATACTCTTTCTGCAAATAAAAGAAAGAAAAAAGCTAAAGAATTAAAAGATAGTATTTCTCTTCTTTCTCCTTTGTTTAAAGAAAGTGAGTTTTTATTGCATGGTTCAATAAGTTTACTTGATTGTGCTGTTTTACCAATTCTTTGGAGATTGCAACACTTTGAAATTGCTCTTCCAGAGCAAGCAACTAAGAATATTAAAGCATATGCAACGAGAATGTTTAAAAGAGAAGGCTTCTTAAAAAGCTTATCGGACTACGAAAGAGAATTACACCCAATGGGAAGAAACCCTGAATAACTTTTAAATTTCAAAATCTATTAAAAAAAGCCTAGCTTCAAACCTAGGCTTTTTTATTTTGCTAGTTTTATTTAATTCAGTAATAACAGTTGATGTAGATAAATATTGGAATATGTAAGGGGTGGTTTAATTGGTAATAATAAATCTAAAGTAGTTAAATTTCATGGATATATTTTTAGCTTGTGGCACCTGAAAATCATAAAATCAAGAAATTTCTAGTCCAGTAAATTTGCTATTACTCGTTGAAAAGATAACATACAATAAGTTAGCTTAGAAAAACCCAAATAGCAAATGAGTTCTGACTAGGAGCTTCAAGACCTTAGAAAACAACCGCTGAACTAAAAAAAGAGCTACTTTCTTATTTAGATTAATTAGTTAAAAAAATAATCAATTGTCTATCCTTGTTTGTTACTTTTAGCGTTGCCTACTTTTTATTGAGCTGTTTTATTTCATCAGAAAATTCGCTTATATCTTGAAATGAGCGATAAACAGAGGCAAATCTAACATAAGCAACTTGGTCAATTTTTTTCAAAGCAGCCATAATAAGCTCCCCAATAAATGACGATTGTATTTCTTTATCAGCTATTTTTTGCACTGCTGTTTCTATTTCGCTAAGCATAAAATCTAGTTGTTTTGTTGTAACTGGGCGTTTTTCAATTGCCTTAGTTATTCCTTTTCTAACTTTATTAATATCAAATGTTTGCCTACTTTTATCTGATTTTATAATTGCAGGATATGAGTATTCTATTACCTCATAGGTTCTAAATCTTTTTTGGCAATTTTCACACTCACGCCTGCGTCTGATTTTATTATCAGAAGTTTCCCTTGAATCAACTACTTTAGTATTTTCAGCATTACAAAAAGGACATTTCATATTATATTTTCATATGTTTATTTATTACCCAGAAGTATTTTATAAATTAACTATAAACAGGAAATTGTTCACAAAGGTTTATAACTTTTTTACGGATTTCTGCAATTAAAATATCATCCGTAACATTTTCAATAATATCAACAATCCAATTTGCAACTTGTTTTGCTTGGTCTTCTTTAAATCCACGGGTTGTTATAGCTGGTGTTCCAATACGAACTCCACTTGTTACAAAAGGTGATTGAATATCATTTGGGACAGAATTTTTATTAACCGTAATATAAGCTTGCCCCAAAGCTGCATCTACCACTTTCCCTGTTAGCTTTTTCTCAGTTAAATCCAACAAAATCAAATGGTTTTCAGTCCCACCAGAAACCATATTTACACCTCTTTCAGTAAAAACTTCTTCCATTGCTTTTGCATTTTCAATAACTTGTTTTTGATAAGTTTTAAAATCAGCTTCTAAGGCTTCTGCAAATGCAACAGCTTTAGCAGCAATCACATGCATCAAAGGACCACCTTGACTACCTGGAAAAACAGCAGAGTTTAATTTTTTCTCAATTTCTGGATTAGATTTCGCAAGTATTAAGCCGCCTCTTGGTCCACGCAATGTTTTGTGTGTTGTTGTTGTTACAACATCTGCAAATGGAACTGGATTTGGGTAAAGACCTGCAACAACAAGACCAGCAACATGAGCAATATCAGCAAATAGATAAGCACCAACTTCATCCGCAATTTCTCTAAATCTTTTAAAATCTAAAACTTGAGAATAAGCTGAAAATCCTGCAATAATCATTTTAGGTTTATATTTTTTGGCTATTAATTCTAGCTCGTCATAGTCAATAAAGCCATCATCATCAACACCATACTGAATTGAATTATATTGAATTCCTGAAAAACTAACTTTAGAACCATGTGTTAAATGTCCACCATCAGAAAGCCCCATTCCCAAAACAGTATCACCAGCATCTAAAAGTGCTAAAAAAACTGCAAAATTAGCAGAAGAACCAGAATGTGGTTGAACATTTGCATAATCAGCATTAAATAATTCTTTTGCTCTATCAATAGCAAGTTCTTCTACAATATCAACACAGTTACAACCACCGTAATAACGCTTCCCAGGGTAGCCTTCGGCATATTTATTAGTTAGTTGAGAGCCTTGTGCTTCCAAAACTCTTGGGCTTGTGTAGTTTTCAGAAGCTATTAGTTCAATATGTTGCTCTTGCCTAATATTTTCTGCATTTATTACTTTGGCTAAATCTTGATCAAAATCACTAATTTTCATTTCTTTTTTAAACATTTTTTTCCTCATTTTGAGATTGCATTTCTATATAGTTTGGGTGGTTAAGGGTTACTGCTAGAGAGTTTTTTTCAATCCAAGCTTCAACCTTATCTGAAATTTCTTTTGTCGTTCCTTCTTTTGTTGATATTCTTTTACCAATTATTATATCTATTGTTCCTGTATTTATCAGTCCTTTTTTCTTATCCCAAAAAAGACCAGTATTAAGTGCGACAGGAGTTATATCAAAGCCTGCTCGTTTTGCAAGAGCAACTCCTCCTGTTTTATATTTTGCTTTTTTACCAGGCTTACTTCTAGTTCCTTCAGGGTAAATTACTACAGAATAACCTTTTTTTAGCTTTTCTGTTCCCATTGTAATCATATCCATAAGTGATTTTCGCCCAGCAGCTCTATCAATTGCTATTGGCTTTGTAGCCCATAATGCCCAACCAAAAAAAGGGATTCTAAATAACTCCCTCTTAAGAACCCAGCTTTGGGGTTTGAAAACAGGTAGTAAAGCAAAAATATCTAGTATTGATTGATGTTTAGATAGAACAACTGTTGCTCCCTTAGGTAAAGCCTCTTCGTATGTAATTCGACAAGTTACACCAGCTACATATTTCAAAATAATCAAAGCAATTCTACCCCAAAATGTGGCAACTTTATAAGCTTGAGCTTCTGGCAAAAAAACCCCGCCAAGAACTGATATAGGCCAATAAAGTAATAACACAATATAAACTGAAATATATAATAAATAACCGCGTAATCTAACCATTTAAGCACCTTAATAATTGCATAAAGATATTTTTTTAAAATAATAAATTCCAATTTTACCATATTTTAAATATATGTATCAAAAATATTACATTGTTTGTGATTTTAAGGCTATGCCACAGGAACTTTAACCTCTAATTTTAATTGTTTTTTTTAAATAACTACTTATTTCAATTGAATGAAGTGGATCTATTTTGCAACCTAAAGTAAATATAATAACTGAAATCTAAATAACTTTATTTTACTTACGCTAATTTATCTCCAAACTTTTTATTCACTTCCACTGAATGTTTAATAAACTCTTCATTTTTCACTATTATTTTTTTAAATATACTTCAGACTCTTTACTCATTTCATACCTCCAAGTATTACTTTTGGGTGAGAAAATTGAATTATCCAAGATTTATACCATTATGAAAAATGGAGCTAATAAAAATAAAATTTAGTTGCACTTCGATTTAGAAACCAGGAATGTTATTTTTTTCATAATGCGGTTTATTGTTGTTTTGTTTTACAATTAATTATAAAAAAATTAATATAATTGTTTCTAACAGGTTGAATATGTTTCTGATATGGCAATGCTTTAAAAGATAGCTGGAGTAAGAAGAATAAAAAATGGTGGGACTTCGCAGACTCGAACTGCGGACCTGCCGATTATGAGTCGGACGCTCTAACCAACTGAGCTAAAGTCCCATTTTAATGACTTATTAGAATCTAAATCTAATAAGCGGGTTATTTTACTTTAGTTTTCATTTTTTTCAAAACGAAAATATCTTTTTTTTATTTTTTAGTTATTATTTCTTACTTTCTTGTTTTTGTCTTAGTTGGTCTTGATAAAGAGCATTGAAATCAACTAAATTTAATACAACTGGTGGAAACCCTGCTTTTTGAGAAAGGCTAGTCATACTTTCTAAGATATATGGAAAAAGTATATTTGGTGCAGTTGCTCCAGCTATATGATTTTTAACTTCTTCCTCAAAACCTTCAATTATAAAAACACCAGCTTGCTCTACTTCTGCTATATAAGCCACTTCATCTTTTATTTTTGTTTCAACTGTAAGTTTAACAACAACTTCATACGCAGGCGCATCTTTATCAAGCCTCTTACTACCTGTAACAATTTTAAGATTTGTTTCTGGCTCCCAATTTTTTCTGAAAATATCTGGTGTATTTGGAGACTCACAAGAAATATCTTTAGTATATATTTTTCTAATTTCAAAAATTTGTTGTGGCTTTGTATTCTTCTCTACTTCTTTTTTTTTAGTCATTTCACATTCCTCATTTAAATAAAACATTTACAAATAAAAAAACCGCAAATGATTGCGGCTTTTTCAAAAAACTTAACTAATATTACTTAGTTCTAGTATTTACTAGTTTTTTTGTATCAGCACCTAATGGTAAATCAAAATCATAACTAGATAAAATTCTATTATCAACAGGTCTTACTAGACGAGTACTGATAAACACATGATTTCTACCTTTTGCATAAGTTCCTAATAATACTGAACCAGCAGAGTTACTTTTACTGATTTTTCTAATATCTCTTGATAATAAGAATTCACCATTATTTTCTCTAATTTTGATTTTTTTACGAGTTCTAACATCAATCACAGGGAAGCCATACTGAACAAATCTGTCAGCAATTTGCTCTGAAATCATTAAGCCTAATGCAGAACTTGAATCTAAGTCTGTAATATCTGCAATACTTGTAATAACGATTGGTTTTAAATCATTTTTCAAGTAACTTGCTTGTTGCATTAAATGCTCTGCAGCGTTATGTGATGAAGGGATTAAATCTTGGTCTTTACGGTGATGAGTTTTACCGTTACCAGCTTTTGTTCCTCTTTCATTAAAAACATCAGGTGTAGAACAACTTGCTACTAAAGCTGATAATAAACTAACTAATAATACTTTTTTCATATCTTTCTCCAAACAATGTTAAGGTCTTATGACCGATTTTTATGATTTTTTATATAATTGTCGCATATAAAAAAATAAATAATTAAACTTAAGTATAAACCTGATTCTTATCTAAACCAATTTATATTGAACCAATTCTATACGATTAGTTTAAAAAGTACAACATTTAAAATGCAATAAATTCGCACTACTTTGCATTTACCCTATCAAAATAATATATAAGAACTTTATCTCCTCTTTTATTTTGGAATTCTAGCGCTATTTTTTTATTTTCAAGGAATACTGGGATTGTTCTTTTTCTGTTTAGTCTAAAAGCAAGAACCAGCTTTTCCTTAATTAAATTTGCTCTAATAATTCGTTTTTTTATTTGCTCAACATCAACTTGATTTTCAGGGTTATTTTGTGAGTAAAATAACACATATCTAGAGTTTGATATAAGTTTCGTTTGTTTTTCTTTATTTGATTTAAGGTAAACCCCCGCTTTTTTTTGGTAGGATTTATTTGGTCCAAAACTAATCAAACCACTTGCAAAATAGCCAACTAAAATCCAAACGATGACTAAGGAAGTTAGCTTAGTGTATTTATTAAACTGGATTTTTTTAAGAATATAAGAAAGCCCTAAGCAAGCAAATAATAATAATATAAAAGTTGATGTGAAATATACAGTAGAATTTTTATTTATTGAGAATATAAATAAAATAACTGTTGATAAAATATCAAATATTAGTAAATACAATAAAAACTGAAATTTACTTGTCATTATTATATTAGTTTGTTTTTTCACAAAGGCATATATAGCAAGAAAAGTTCCAATCAAACCAAAAGCAACTACACTTCTAACCAAAACTAAACTAAAAGCACCACTAAAGATAAAAATAGTTGACATAAACTCATCATCTTGAACCCAATCACTTGATTTTAAATTAAGCATTTCAGCAAAGCTTGAGCTATTTTCCCAAAAACTATCAACAAAAGTCTCATAAGCTGATATTCCATCATATATTGGTATAAATAAAGCAATAGTTACTAAAACCAAATATATTAATAATGCATAAACAACACTTTTTCGTTGCCACTTTGGCCAAAATAGCAAACCAATTGGGAATAATAGTAACCAAAACCAAGCAACGATATTAACTTGAGTTGCAATTAGTAAATTAAAAACCCAAACTGCCAAAACTAGAGGTAAGTTTTTTTTGTAATATTTAATTAAAACATAAATAGCACTAAGCCAGAGCAACCAATAAATTGGTTCTGAAATAATATAAGAGCGAAAATTATTATAGCTTGAGTGTGCCAAAAGTAAAAAAATCAAAACCCAGCAGGATAGGTTTGAGAATTTCAAATCTTTAGCTATAAGTAACAAAAAAACAGCTATAAAACCGTGTGAAAATAGCATAATAACCTGCCCAGAAGTTTCTAAGCTAAATCCTGTTACTTTAGAAAGCAGGGCTATACAAAGTGCAAAAAAACCATGATCAGAATAAATTTCTGAGTAAAATCCATTTAAGCTTTCTATATTCCAAAAAAACTCAAGAGATGAAGCGTTTATCACACCAATATCATAAAAAAGGTAAATTCCAGTTATTAAAGATATAAAAAAAGCAGAGATTATAGGTCTTTCATATATTTTGTTTAATAATTTTTGTGCTTTTATTTGGATTCGTTTTCTATTTATATTCATTTTAGTTTACCAACAAATCCAAAAATAGCTGCTGCAATAACCCCAAAGATAAATCCTGCTAAGTGAGCTGAGTTTCCAATTCCATCACCTAAAACACCAGTAAAACCTAAGCCTAAAAATACAATTAAAAAAATCATAATCTTATCAAGCCGAATAACTTCAAAGGAATTATAAATACTTTTAGCATTTATTTTTTTTATTAAAAACAAGTAACCCAAAAGTGCATAAACCACTCCACTCATACCACCAAAAATACCATTTGAAAAATATGCTTGAGCCAAGTTACTAAAAATACCTGAGCTAATTATAAATAAAGTAAGAAAAATTTTTCCTTGTTTGCTTTCAATAAGCTTTGCAAACTGATAAAACATAATCATATTCATTCCAAGGTGTGCAAAAAAAACACCCATAACTGGAAAATGTAGGAAAATTGGGGTGACTAACCTATAAATTTGCCCAGACAATATTTTACTTTCATCATAAACAAATAAATATAAGATATCTTTAAAGGCACCAAACCAAGTTATAGTCGAAAATGCAATACTTAATACTATAAATATTGAAGTTATTGGGAATAATTTAAAAGTCTTTTTTATTTCTGCAATCATAATTTTATTATAATATGTAAGAATGTTTATTAATATACTTATTAATATATTTATTTACCAAACAATAAACCAAATTAAAAATGCAAGCTACTTGGAACAAATATAAATTAAATTTCAAACAAATCATTGGCACTTCTCGTGGAACAATGCAAAACCATAATATATGGTTTATTTTCATAACTTACAACAATATAACTGGTATTGGAGAATGTGCACCTCTGCCAAATTTAAGTTTAGATAACTTAGCTGAAATTGAGAGTAAGTTAGATTTTGTTTGCAACAATATAAGTAAATATTTTAACTCACCAAATAGCTTAAAGAATGATTTTGAAAATTATCCTGCCATTAGATTTGCAGTTGAGTTAGCTTTTTTAGATTTGAAAAACAAAGGTTGTGGGCAATATTTTAAAACAAACCTACAGCAAAACGTTGAAAACACTGATGAAATTGATATAAACGGATTAATTTGGATGGGTGAAAGTGATTTCATAAAATCTCAAATAGATAATAAATTAACTGAAAACTGGAAGTGTATAAAAATAAAAATAGGTAATTTAGACTTTACAAAAGAGTTAGAGTTTCTAAAACAAATAAGAGAACAATTACCAAAGGAAAAACTTACAATTCGCTTAGATGCAAATGGTGCATTTGATAAAACGAATGTTTTTGAGAAACTAAATATGTTATCAAAATACGATATTCATTCAATAGAACAACCAGTTATGGCTGGGCAATTTGAATTAATGAGTGATATTTGCAAAAACTCTCCTATTCCAATAGCACTTGATGAAGAGTTAATAAAAATCACTTCAAATAAAAAAAGACAAGAAATGTTAGATTTCATAAAACCCCAATATATAATATTAAAACCTAGTTTAGTTGGTGGTTTTTTAGAGTGTGAAAGCTGGATAAATTTGGCAAAACAAAGAAATATAAATTATTGGCTAACCTCTGCTTTGGAATCAAATATTGCTTTAAAATCCATTGCACAATGGGTGGTTTATAAAAACATAAAAGGCTTTCAAGGGCTTGGAACTGGTAAGCTTTACACAAACAATATACCTTGCGTTTCATTTATAAATAGCTCTAATAAACTTGTCATTTCAAATGATAAAACTGCACACAATCTACACAAATTTAATATAAATTGGTTAAATTCTAATAAGGATATTGAGTTAAAAACATCAGGTTCAACAGGAAAACCTAAAACCATAAACGCACTCAAACAAGACTTAATCAATTCTAGCTTACTTAGTGCAAAAATATTTAAACTACAAAAAAATAATACAGCACTTTTATGCCTACCAATTGATTATATTGCTGGAAAAATGATGGTAGTTAGGAGTTTTATTATTGGGTTAGATTTAAAAATTATAAAACCTTGCTCAAATCCAATGCAAAATATTACAGAAAGTTTTGATTTTGTTGCTATGACACCAATGCAAGCAGAAAACTTAAGCATTAAAACTATTTCTAAAATTAAAATATTAATAATTGGTGGTGCAAAAATAAGTTTTAAACTAGAAAACTTTTTAAACAAAATAAATAAAACTACTGAAATATATGAAACTTATGGAATGACTGAAACCTATACTCACATTGCCATCAGGAAAATAGAAAGCGGGCAGAAAAACAATCCTACACAAAAAATATTCAAAGCTCTTGATGGGATAACTTTTAAAATAGATAAAAGAGGTTGTTTAATAGTTAATAACAAACACTTATCAGTTAAAAAGACAATTACAAATGACTTAGTGGAAATTTATAATGAAAAAAGCTTCAAACTACTTGGAAGAGTTGATAATATTATAAACTCAGGTGGTATAAAAATAATTCCAGAACAAATTGAAGAAAAAATAAAGCTTATAAATAACTTAAACTTTAGAATTCAAATATCTTCTGAAAAAGACAACATTTTAGGTGAAAAAATAATCCTTATAGTTGAAAACCAAAAGAAAATAACTCTAAAAGAACTAAATTTCACAAACTTAAACAATTACGAAATCCCAAAAAAAATAATTAATGTTAATGAATTTAAAGAAACAAAAAGTGGGAAAATAATTAGAACATAGGATTTATAAAATATAACTTTAGCTAAAAATTCTTAACTTGTTTTTTTAGTTCTTTTTCTAAAGTTTTTCTTCCTATTTTTTCTCAAATCTTAAGAAATTGTATACTATTGTCACAGTTAGAAGCTTACACACTCTTGTCCCTAAGCTGGAGATTAGGACGAGAAGATGAAGCTTCTACTTGTTATTTTTTTATCTCTTTGATTTAGAAACCAGGATTCAATAATTTTGAAATAATCAAAAAGCTACATTTATTTGGCTTAAGAATTTTTTGGTTCTTTCGTTTTGTGGGTTTTCAAAGAAATCTTTAGGATTATTAACTTCTATAATTTCACCTTGATCCATAAATATCACTCTATCAGCGACGGCTCTTGCAAAACCCATTTCATGAGTAACACAAACCATAGTCATATCTTCTTCTGCCAAATCTTTCATAGTTTCCAGAACTTCATTTATCATTTCTGGATCAAGGGCGGAAGTTGGTTCGTCAAAAAGCATTATTTTGGCTTCCATACAAAGAGACCTTGCTATTGCAACCCTTTGTTGCTGACCTCCTGATAATTGCCCAGGGAATTTATTTGCTTGTTCTGGGATTTTAACTCTTTCCAAATAGTGCATCGCAATTTCTTCTGCTTTTCTCTTTGGCATTTTACTAACCCAAATTGGTGCAAGGGTTAAATTTTGTAAAACTGTAAGGTGTGGAAATAAGTTAAAATGCTGAAAAACCATTCCAACAAGCCTACGTATTTTATTTATTTTTTTAATATCATTACTAACTTCAATCCCATCAACTATAATTTCTCCTTGCTGATGCTCTTCTAAATGATTTATACAACGAATTAAAGTTGATTTACCAGAGCCTGATGGTCCACAAACAACTACAATTTCACCCCTTTTAATTTCTAGGTTTATATTTTTTAGGACATGGAATTTACCATACCATTTGTGCATTCCTTTTATCTTAATTATATTTTCATCACTTTCTATATTTTCTGACATATTAATTCTCTTTATAATATTTTAGTTTTATCTTTTGTGTCCTGTGTGTAATTTTCTCTCTAAGCTAAGGCTGTATCTTGACATTGCAAAACAAAATAAGAAATAAATAAACGCTGCAAAAACATAGCTTTCAATTATTATATTTAAATCACTCCAATGAGAATCACTTGATGCTGTTTGAATAATACCTAAAAAATCAGACAAATTAACCATTGCAACAAGTGTTGTGTCTTTAAATAAGCCTATAAATATATTTACAATACCTGGAATTACAATTTTTAGTGCTTGCGGTAGGACAATAAGAATCATCGTTTTCCAATAAGAAATCCCTAAAGATTGAGCAGCTTCAACTTGCCCTTTAGGAACAGCTTGCAAACCACCACGAATAACTTCAGCCATATAAGCAGAGGCAAAAATAACTATACATATTAAAACTCTTAGTAATTTATCAAATTCAACTCCTTTAGGCAAAAATAATGGAACCATGTACGAAGCCATAAATAAAACTGTTATCAAAGGAACTCCACGCCAAAACTCTATAAAGATAACACTTGAAGTCTTTATAATAGGCATTTTTGACTGCCTTCCCAAAGCTAAAAGAATTCCTAATGGTAAAGATGCGAAAATACCAACAAAAGATATGATAATAGTTAATGCAAACCCACCCCATTTATCAACAGGAACTACCATTAACCCAAACACTCCTCCTGCAATCAAAATATAAGAAATTATAGGAAATATTGTAAACATTATAATTCCAGCTATATATTTTTTGGGTGTCTTAGGGATAACTAAGTAAATAATTAAAGAGGCTAACATAAAAAATACAATATTTAATCTCCAAATTTCCGTTTCTATATAAGCACCATAAGTAAATTGACTTAATTTTGAATTCACATATGTCCAGCATGCCCCGCCTCCTTTAACACAATTGTTAGAGTCATCAGTTCCTATCCAACTTGCATCAATAAAAGCCCAATTTATCAAAGGTGGTATTGATTTAAATATTATAAATATTGCTAAAAGTGTTAAAACACCACTAAATAAATTTGAGAATAAATTTTTCCTAACCCAATTGATTATTCCTGCATTTCCTTTTGGGGCTGGTAAATCAGGGTATTCCCCTAATTTATATTCTAAGTTTGATATATCTATCTTATTATTTGTTTTATCCATTTCTATTTCTCAAACAGTGCAATACGACTATTATACCAATTCATAAACATTGAAATTATTAGTGATATAGTTAAATAAACTAACATTGTCATAAATATTATTTCTAACTCATGTCTAACTTTATTTAAAACAGTTCCTGTAAATACAGATACTAGTTCTGGGTAAGCTATTGCTATTGCTAAAGATGAGTTTTTTGCAATATTTAAATACTGACTTGCTACAGGTGGAATAATCACCCTAAGAGCTTGAGGTATGATCACTAATCTAAGTGTTTTGGCAGGACTAATTCCCAAAGAGTGGGCTGCTTCCGTTTGACCATGCTTAACTGCCATTATTCCTGATCTAACATTTTCAGCAATAAATGCCGCTGAATAAATAGAAAGTGAAAACCAAAGTGCTACCAATTCTGAGCTTATAGCCAAACCACCTACGAAATTAAACCTTTTGAAAACTGGATACTCGAGTGAAATAGGTTGCCCTGTAATAAAAAATGCTAACAAAGGAAGAGCTATTATTAAACTTAAGAAAACCCAAAACACTGGTTTTTGTATGCCTGTTTGTTGCTGTTTCTTTTTTGCATATATTTTGTAAGCGAAACCAAGAACCAAAGCTAAGATAAAAGCTATTAAAACAAATGATGAGCCTGATTCATAAATTGGCTTTGGAATATCAATACCCCTAATATTTACAAAGACAGAGCCATTAAAAAAACTATAAGTATTTTTCACATAAGGCATTGATTTTAAAACTGCATAGTACCAAAATAGAATTTGTAAAAGTAGAGGTATATTTCTAAATATTTCAACATAAACTGTTGCCATTTTAGAAACTATCCAGTTTTTAGATAATCTTGAGACTCCTATTAAAACACCAAATATTGTCGCTGTAAAAATGCTAATTATAGAGATAAATAAAGTATTAGTTAAACCAACCCAAAAAATACGCAGAACATTATCATCCATTGAGTAAGGAATTAAATGAGTTGTTATGTCAAAGTTTATCTTTTCTTCTAAAAAGTCAAAACCTAAGTTAATCTTTTCATTATTTGGAGATTTCAAATTAGCCATAGTATTTCTAAAAATACTATATAACAATAATGAAATAATAGTTATAATTAAAATTTGAAAGAAAATACCTCGCACCTTAGGATTATTCCAAGGAGATATTTTTGTTTGATTGTTTGTTATTAGGTTCTTTTTTGTTTTATTCATTTTGTAGTGTTTTATTTTCTACTTACTTATACTATACACTTTTTAGAACCCAAAAACCATTATTTATATTAGCTATAATAATAACTAATATAGCTTATTCTGATTATTAACTAAATAAAAGCTAAAAACTCTCTAAAAACTTAACAACAATTCGTGCTGAAATATTACCAGCAATTTTAACAAAACTTTCATAAAATTCTGCATCGCCATCGCCAGCAATGTCTGATATTGAGCGAATTGTAATAAATGGAGTATTTAGTTGACTGCACACTTGAGCAATTGCCGCTGACTCCATATCTATAGCCAAAGCATCTGGGAAATTAAGCTTAACTTCATTAACTCTAAGTCTATCTGACATAAAACTATCACCACTTAAAATATCTCCAACAATTGTATTTTGTTTGGTTTTAAGTGAATTAATTGCTTTATTCATTTTCCCTAAAAGAAAATTATCCGCCTCAAAGAATTCAGGCTGACCCGCCATTTGACCAATTTTATAACCAAAAACAGTAACATCGACATCATGATAGAATGCTCTATCACCAATTATAATATCTCCTGTCTGAACACCATTTCCTAAGCCACCAGCTGTTCCAGTGTTTATAATGTAATCAGGATTATACCTTTCTATAATAAGAGTTGCTCCAACCGCAGCAGCAACTTTTCCTATCCCAGATAAAAGCACAACAACCTCAACACCAGCTATTGTTCCTGAGTAAAACTTAAACCCACCTTCTTTTATTTCTTTTAAGCTCTCTATTTTCTTTTTTAAAAGCTCTATTTCCACTTCCATTGCACCAATTATTGCAACTTTTGCTTTTTTAGTTTTATTTAATGAATTATTGGTCAATTTTTCCTCTCTCTTTCTTCATATTTTATTTACACTTTTTATAACAACTTATACTAAGATTAGTTAATTTTAGTTAATTCTTCATTATTTAATCTTTTTTTGCACTTTTTCTTTTGCGTCTTCTTTTTGGTTTATCTTGTGATCTATCATTTTGCTTTGAACTATAATTAGAACTGCTTTTTGAAGGCTTACCTTTTGTTAGTGAAATCTCAGATTTTTTCCCTGCAATTCTCGCTTTTCTAAGATCATTAAACACATCTTTAGGCATGCCTTTTGGTAAGAAAACAGTGCTATAAGAGCTATAAATATCAATTTGACCAATCATATTTCCATCAAGTCCAGCTTCATTTGCAATTGCTCCAACTATATTTCCAGGTTTTACATTATCTTTTTCACCAACTTCAATTCTATAAAGCTCCATTTCACTTCTAGCTAAAGGCTTACCTCTTGAGTTTCCTCTTGAATTTCTTCCTCTTGAATCATCACGACCGCGTGAGTTATTACTTCCTCGCTCACCTCTTCCAGAAGCTGCTTTTAGCTCATCTGCTTTGGTTAGCAACATAGGTTTTTTACCTTGTGTTATTTTCGCAAGTGCTGCAGCTACTATTATTGGATCAGCATCATTATCATTACAGTATTCTTCAATTGCTTTTACAAAGATTGAGTTATCTTTTCCTGCAAGAACTTTTGTTATTCTTTCTTTGAACTTACTTATTCTTTTTTCATTTATTGCATCAATACTAGGAATTTTAAATTCTTTTATTTCTTTTTTTGTAACTCTTTCAATTTGTCCAAGTCTTCTTCTTTCTTTTGGTGTAATTAAAAGTATTGCACTTCCACTACGCCCTGCTCTTCCAGTTCTTCCTATTCTATGAATATAAGTTTCTGTATCATAAGGAATGTCATAATTTATAACATGCGAAATCCTACTTACATCAAGTCCTCTAGCAGCAACATCAGTTGCAACTAAAACATCTAATTTATGCGATTTCAATTGCTCAATTGCTCGTTCTCTTTGTTTTTGTTGTAAATCACCATTAATTGCTACAGTTCTAAAACCTAAATCTGATAAGAAATCTGTTATTTCAACAGTTGCTGATTTAGTTTTGGTGAAAATTATTGCCGCATCAGTTTCTTCAATTTCTAAAATTCTTGATAATGCTGTTTTTTTCTGCCCTGCATTTACTACTAAAAATTGCTGATTAATATTATTAGCAGTTTCTGTTTGAGTTTTTATCTTTATTTCAACTGGGTCACTTTGGTAATTTCTTGTTATTTTTCTGATAACTGATGGCATAGTTGCAGAGAAAAGAGTTATTTGTCTTTCTTTTGGCATCTTATCCAAAACAAATTCAACATCATCAATAAATCCCATTCTTAACATTTCATCAGCTTCATCTAAAACAATTGTTTTAACTTTATCTAATTTTAAAGTTCCTTTTCTAATATGATCAATAACTCTTCCAGGTGTTCCAACAACAACATGAGCACCTTTTTTCAAAGCTTTAAACTGAATACTGTAATCTTGTCCACCATAAATTGAACAAACATTAATTCCTTTATGATACTTAGAGTATGTCTTATAAGATTCACTTACTTGAATAGCTAACTCTCTTGTTGGAGCTAAAACTAAAACTTGAGTTACTTTTGACTTTTCATCAACCATTGATAAAGTTGGTAACGCAAAGGCAGCTGTTTTGCCAGTTCCTGTCTGAGCTTGTCCCAAAACATCTCTTCCTGATAAAATATATGGTATTGTTTCTTCTTGAATTGGAGTTGGACTTTTATATCCTTGCTCTTCCACCACTTTCAAAATATCTTTAGTTAAACCTAAGTCTGAAAATAAAACTTTATTTTCTACTTCTTTTGTTTGTTCTTCTTTTTTCTCTGTTTGTTTTTCGTTTGGCATTATATTTTTTTAAATTTAAATTGTTTACTATCTTATTTTCCTAATTGTTTTTCTTACCTATTTGCACTTCATTATTTACCAATACAAAAACTAGAAAAAATCTCCCCAAGCAAGTCGTCAGCTAAGTATTCTCCAGTTATTTTAGAAAGTTCTAACTGGCAAATCCTTAACTCTTCTGCAACTAGCTCGCTTGTGTCTAGTGATAGCAGATTGTTTTTTGCTAAATTAATATGTTTTCTTACCAATTCTAATGCAATTAAATGCCTTTTCCTTGCTGAAAATATATTTTCTTCATTATGCTTAACTGATATTATTGAAGATATTTCTTCTATCAAATCATCTATTCCAAAACCAGTTTTAGCACTAATTTTTATTATAGAATTATCAGTTTTCTCAACCAAATCAGACTTATTATGAACTTCTATAAACCTTACCTTTTCTGATTTAATTTCTTTTGGACGCTCATCATCTAGTTTTGAAATATCTCTTAACCAAATAATAATATCAGCTTTTTTCATTGCTTTTTTTGTCCTTTTTATACCTTCTTTCTCAACAAGATCTTTAGTTTCTCTAATTCCTGCCGTATCTGTTATTGTTACTGCAATATCATTAATCAGCATTTGTTCTTCCAAAGTGTCTCTTGTTGTTCCTTCCTGTGAAGTTACAATAGCACGATTATCTCCTAACAACTGATTTAATAGTGATGATTTACCAGCATTTGTTTTACCGACAATAACAATATGCAAACCTTCTTGTAAAACTTTACCTTTTTTTGCAGCCTCTAATATTTCATCAACTAAGTTTGAAATACCATCTAGTTTCTTTTGTATTTTCCCATCAGAAAGAAAATCAATTTCCTCATCAGAGAAATCAAGAGATGCCTCAACAAAAGCTCTTACTTGTATTATATCACTTAAAAGTATATTTATCTTATCTGAAAAAACTCCAGATAAAGATTTTAACGCGGCATTGGCTGCAGTCTTTGAGTTAGCGCTTATTAAATCTGAAATTGACTCAGCTTGCAGCAAATCAATTTTATTATTTAAAAAAGCTCTTTGAGTAAACTCTCCAGGAGTTGCAATCCTCGCCCCCAAAGATAAAACCGCCTCTAAAACATTCTGTAAAACATAAACTCCACCATGACCTTGCAATTCAACCACATCTTCACCTGTGTATGAATTTGGAGATTTAAAATAAATCGCAATCCCTTGATCAATTAAGCCTTTGTCTTTTCCTTTAAAATCACAATATAAAGCGGTTCTAGGCTTTAAGTTTTGAGCAGTTATTTTTTTAGCAATTTCAAAAGACTTCTCTCCACTTATTCTAACAATACCAACGCCACCTGCTCCACTAGGTGTTGCAATAGCGGCAATGGTATCTTGCAAAACTTCTGTCATTTATTACTTGCTTCCGTAACGCTTAGTAATTAAATACTGTTGAATTATTGAAAATAAATTACTTACACACCAGTATAAAACCAAACCAGCAGGGAACATTAAGAACATAACCCCAAAAACAATAGGTAACATCATCATAATTTTTCGCTGAGTTGGATCCGCAGGCGGTGGATTTAGCCTTTGTTGAACAAACATTAATACTGCATTTATAACAGGAATAACATACAAAGGATCTTTTATTGATAAATCTTTTACCCATAAGATCCAAGGAGCTTGTCTAAATTCAACAGACTCCATAAGCATATAATAAAACGCTATAAAAACAGGTATTTGCACGAGCATTGGCAAACAACCAGCTGCTGGGTTAATACCTTCTTTTTTATAAAGAGCCATTGTTTCCTTACCAAGCCTTTGTTTATCTTCTTTATATTTCTTTTTAATTAACTCTATTTCTGGTGCAAATTTACGCATTTTTGCCATTGACTTAAAGCTTTTTGCTGCCAACGGAAAAAATAATAATTTTATTAAAATAGTAACAACTATAGTTGCCCAACCCCAGTTTCCAAGAATCCCATGAAACCAATTAAGGACATTGAATAAAACCTCAGAAATCATAAATGCCCAACCATAATCAATAGACTTATCTAAAGTTGGAGATATTTTCTTAAGATCTTTTTTAATTTTAGGCCCAATATAACCAACAATATTAAATGTTGTTTCTTGCCCGTTTTTCAAAGTTACCGCAGAACTTTTTATACCAAAGTCATATACGGTGCTTGCATTATTTTTTAAAGAGAAAAAAGTTGTTTTTTCATCTTCAGCAGGAACTAGTGAAACTACGAAATAGTGTTGAATCATAGCAACCCAACCACCTTTTACATTAGAAATATTTCCTTCTCCATCAGCTAATTCATCAAAATCTAATTTTTGATATTTTCGCTCATCAGTTGAGTAAGCTCCACCTGTAAATGTATTCATTTTAGATAGTCCGCCTTTTCTATCAACTTTTTCACGGCTCAAAGTATTTATTTGATAACCCGTCCAATCTTTACCAGAGTTATTCACAACTTTTTGAGAGATAGTAAAATCAAACTTTCCTTTTTTAAATGTATAAGTTTTAATTACTTTAACTCCATCTTTCTCCCAAATCAAAGGAATAGAAATTGAATCACCTTTCATAGTATAAGACTTTGACTTAGAGCTAAACACAGCCAAAGCATTTGCATTATTTGCAAAATTAGAAAGTAACTCTGTTTTTGCAATAAATAACTTACCAGCCGTTGGCTCAAGTAAGTTTATTGGTGTTTTGTCTTTTAGTGATTCGGAATAAGTTAGCAATTTAGTTTGCAATAAAGTTCCGCCAACAGTATCAATTGTAATTTCCAATTTATCTGTTGTAACCTTTATAGTATTTTTTGACGGTTGAATATTAGTTGCAACGCTTACTCCAGTAGAGCTTCCTGTAGAACTAACAACATTTCCTGCCGTCTGATTAGGGTTAACAGTATTTGAATTCACTTGTTGAGAAGTTTGCACAACAGTCTCTTGTTTAACTGGCGCATTAACTGCATTCCACTTAAAAAACAATGATATTGATATTGCAGCCAATAAACTCCAAGCTATAGTTTTTATTTGATTATTCATAAATTTACACCTGTTTTTTTCATACTTTATTTAAAAATCTTGGTAGATTATACTTCTATTTTGTTAAGTTTTATCTATTTATTTTTTGATTTTTGATTTTTTTGTTTTTTACTCTTTGGTTTTGGAACATTATCTATTCCAGCCTTAAAAAGAGGATTACACCTTAAAACTCGTTTTATTGTAAGATAACTTCCGTAAAAACTTCCATGAACTTTAACAGCTTCAATTCCATAACTTGAACAAGTTGGATGAAACCTACAAGAGTTACCAATCATCGGGCTTAAGACCATTTTATAAGCTCTTATTATTTTAATAAGAACTCTTTGCATTTTTGAAAGCTTTTTTTCCATAAAATATCTAAATCTTTATCTAGATTTTTGTTGTTTATCTTTGCGGCTTGATATTTTGCAATAATAACAAAATCAAAATTCTCAACTAATTCAGTACTTGTTTTATTAATTACTATTAACTCATTAGTATTGGTATTCTCTATTTGACGAAAATTTTCTCTAACAACTCTTTTAATTCTATTTCTCGTTACCGCTAGTTTTGAAACTTTTTTAGAAACAACCACACCCATTCTTGGATTTATATTTAATTGTTTTTGCGTTTTTTGATTTTCTAGTAGAGAAGAGT
This sequence comes from Cardiobacteriales bacterium, assembly GCA_965215775.1. Classification (GTDB taxonomy): domain Bacteria; phylum Pseudomonadota; class Gammaproteobacteria; order Cardiobacteriales; family Ostreibacteriaceae; genus CBDCEG01. The sequence goes on along the minus strand of CBDCEG010000019.1, from coordinate 125,552 downwards.
TTTCTTTTGATTTTTGATAATAAACAAGCACCAAGAAATATCCACCAAAAGTTTTTATCACATTGTCTTTATAGACAATACTAAAATCTTTTGGCTTTCTTAGCCTAGATTGCTTTAAAAATTCATTTGTGAAACAATCTAGTTTATTTATATTTTGTTTTTTTATTACAACTAAGTATTATTAAGTTCTTATGCAGAAAGCACTTTGCGTCCTTTCGCACGCCTTGCATTAATCACTCCTCTTCCGCCTTTAGTTGCCATACGAGCACGGAAACCATGACTTCTTTTTCTTTTAATATTACTTGGTTGAAAGGTTCTTTTTTGTTTCATAATTCAAACTCTCATTAAATTAATAAAGCCACTCAAAAACAAATTAAGAATGGCTTTACATTAGTTATTTGGCTCCCCAGGACGGACTTGAACCGCCGACCAATAGATTAACAGTCTACTGCTCTACCAACTGAGCTACTGGGGAATAGGTTCTGCGTATTTTATATATAGATTTTTTTTAGTCAATATTTTTTTTCAGAAATTTATATTTTTTCACTCTCATTTTTACATTTTCACTTTACTTTTTACCAGTCCACACCTTTTTTCGCCTTTATTCCATTTCTAAAAGCGTGCTTTTTGTCATTTATAATACTTACTGTATCTGAAACTTCCATTAGCTTTTCGTTTGCTCCGCGTCCTGTTATAATAACTGTTTGCATTTTTGGGCGATTATTTAGTAACTTTATAAATTCATCAGTATCTAAATAGTTATATTTAAACATATAAGTTATTTCATCTAAAACAACCAAACCAATATTTGAATTTGTTAGAAATTCTTTAGTTTTTAAATATGCTTTATTTGCAGTTTCAATATCTTTTTCTTTGTTTTGCGTATCCCAAGTAAAACCATCACCAATTGCATTATAATCACAGTTTTCATTCTCCGAGAAAAACAAAAACTCACCTGTAACAAACTCACCTTTTAGGAATTGAACAACTGCTGTTTTTTGCTTATGCCCCAAAGCTCTAGCCAAAGTTCCGAATGCAGAGGTAGATTTTCCTTTACCATTTCCAGTTATAAGAATAATTGTTCCTTTCTCGATTGTTGCTTTTTTTATACCTGTATCAACAATATCTTTTAATTTTTTCATTTTTTGCGAATGTTTTATATCTTGATTTATATCGTGCTTTTTATCGTCTTTTATCATAAAATAAGGGGTTAAAATTCAATTTAAATAAGTAAACTATAACAGAGGTCAAAATGTATATCCAAGCCAAATTAGGAAAATTAAACACAATCAAAACTAATGCAATTGTTGTTGGCATTAATCAAAAACTAGAATTTAAAGAGACGATAATCAAATTAGATAAGCTTGCCAAAGGTTTCTTTACCAATCAACAAAAGCTAAAAAGATTGCCTCAAGAAACTGGTCAAATTAGAACTTTTTACGATATAGCTGGAATTTCCTGCAAAACCATTATTGTTATTGCTTATCAAGATAACGCCAAAGGACTTTATGAAGCGAATAAAAAAATCCAAAGTTACCAAAAAGAGCATAATATTAAAAATATAACTAATACTTTATTTTTGGACTCTTTCCAAAAACTAACTTTAAAAGAAAAATGTAAGCTTTCAAGCCAAGCACTTATTGACGCAAGCTACATTTGTAATGAATATAAATCAAAAACTAACAAGCAAGCCATTGTCCAAATTGATTTCTTAGTTGATTTAGCAAAAAACAAAACTGCAATTGAAGAAGGCATTAAAATCGGTGAAGCCGTTGGTTACGGAATGAATGAATTAAAAAGCTTAGGAAATGCACCAGGCAATGTTTGCACACCTAAATATTTAGCGGAGCAAGCAACTAATTTATCTGAGCAATTTTCTAGTTTAAGTGTTGAAATATTAAAAGAAAAAGAAATGAAAGAGTTAAAAATGGGATCTTTACTTTCTGTTTCAAAAGGCTCAAAACAAAAACCAAGACTAATTAAGTTACAACACAAAGGTGCAACTGGCAAACCAATTGTTTTAATTGGAAAAGGAGTTACTTTTGATAGTGGTGGAATTTCTCTAAAGCCAGGTGCTGGAATGGATGAAATGAAATATGATATGTGCGGAGCTGGTTCAGTTATAGGAACTATGAAGACAATTGCAATGTTAAAACTTCCAATCAATGTAATTGGTTTAATCCCTGCCGTTGAAAATATGCCATCAAGCAAAGCTTCAAAACCTGGAGATATTGTAACCTCAATGTCTGGCAAAACTATTGAAATATTAAATACTGATGCTGAAGGAAGGTTAATTTTGTGTGATGCAATAACTTATTGTAAGAAATTCAAACCAAAAGCAGTTATTGATATAGCAACACTTACAGGGGCGGTAATTATTGCACTTGGGAGAAATCCAAGCGGACTTATGGCAAACAGCGAACCTCTTGCCAAAGAATTATTAAAAGCTGGTGAAGTTTCTTTGGATAGAGCTTGGCAACTACCAATTTGGGACGAGTATGTAGAACAGTTACAAAGTCCTTTTGCAGACTTACAAAATATCGGTGGCAGAGAAGCTGGTTCAATTACAGCTGGATGTTTTTTGGCAGAATTCGCCAAAGGTTTAAAATGGGCGCATTTAGACATCGCAGGAACTGCTTGGAATAGTGGTAAAAACAAAGGTGCAACTGGTCGCCCTGTCCCACTTTTGGTTGAATATTTAATAAGTCAAGTTTAGTAAAGTATATAAACCCTAATAAAAAAATTTAACATCAGTCTAAAGCATACTTATGATCATTAAGAAGTAAATATTGATAATTAAACCACTAAATATATTTTGTAGCTTTGAATAAACCTATTTTGTTTTTAGTGGTTTTCCTTCTAATAATTGATTTATTAAAAATGAAGTTATTGGTTTTGCAAGTTTAAAAATACTTTCATCTTCTAGGCTTGCTATTTTCTCTGAGTTTAACTCTTTGTTAATTAGCTTACTAAAAGCTATCAAAAAACTTAAAAAAACTACAAATCACAGCTCCTTATAATAGATACCTTTTATTTAATAATTTCATAATTGTTTATAACTTTCAAAAAAAGCTGTGATAAGCAGACCTTAAAAAAACAAATTAAAAGATAAATTCAATTAATATCTGCTTGATAAATATCAAATAATTCATACCAGAAAAATAACCCACAATACTCCACTTTTCTACCAAACACAGTGTTTTTATGTTAATAACTATGTTCACAACCTTTTTGAAGTATGTTGAAAGAAATAGTTTATTTCAACTAAAAGCTTTTATTTGTTTGACATTAGAGCATTCTAGGATTATATTATTTTCTAAGTGGGAGAAAGTGGGTTAAAAACTCAAAAACTTCTTTTTTCAAAACAATAAAAAATAATATCTTTAATAATAATGTTTAGAGGAATAACAACAGTTTCATTGGATGCAAAAGGTAGGATGTCAATTCCTGCCAAGTATCGCGATGCCCTAATGAAATTAATAATAGTCCCTAATCCTGTTAAAGATGAAAAGTGTTTATTGGTTTATCCAATTGATGCGTGGGAAAAGGTGGAGGCAGAAATTGCTTCAAAACCAAATACTGCATCGGTTAGAAGTTTGAAAAGATTTTTTTTGGGACAAGCTGTTGAATATATTACTGATAAAAACGGGCGGGTTTTACTTACTCCAAACCTAAGAGATTTTGCAGAACTAGATAAGAAAATGATTTTAGTTGGGCAAGGAAATAAATTTGAGCTTTGGGACGAAACTGTTTGGAATTCATTAAAAGACAGTTTCCTTGAAGAAGCAACAAGTTCTGAATTAGCTGAAGAGCTAGAAACTTTAGTTTTCTAGGTTAGATTTTAATATGGAACATATACCAGTTTTACTGAAAGAGAGCATTGATGCACTAAAAATCAAAGAAGATGGACGATACTTTGATGGGACTTTTGGTAGAGGTGGGCATAGTAAGGAGATTTTAAAGAATCTAGGAGATGCGGGTGTCTTGTTTGCAACAGATCAGGATCCTAGTGCTGTCGCTAGTGCTAAAAAGATTAGTGACAGTAGATTTTTTTTTGGAAAAGGGAGATTTTCTGAGTTTTTAGAAATTTTCCCAGAGATTGAAAATAATAGTTTAGATGGAATTCTTCTTGATTTGGGAGTTTCTTCTGTGCAATTAGATGAGGCCGAGCGAGGTTTTAGCTTTATGCGAGAAGGAGAGCTTGATATGAGAATGAATCCTGAAATTGGAATAACTGCCAAAGAGTTTGTAAATACTGCCGAATTCGGCAAGTTAGTGAATGTCATCGCAAGCTACGGGGAAGAGCGTTTTGCTAAAAGAATAGCAAATAGAATAATAAAAGAACGCCTAAACTGTGAAATAACTACAACTACTATGTTGGCAGAGATAGTGAAGCTAGCAGTTCCTGCTAAGTTTCATATAGTGGGTCGCCATCCAGCGACCCGCACTTTTCAAGCTATTAGAATTTATGTAAATAATGAACTTGGTGAGTTAGAGCAAGTTCTTATTAATGCTTTTAAAGCATTAAAGAAAAATGGAAGGCTAGTAATTATATCTTTCCACTCTTTAGAAGATAGCTTGGTTAAAAAATTTGTTAAGAAAAAAACAAATACTGATTTCCCAAAAGAAATCCCTATAACTGATTTATCAATTCTAAAAGAAATGTCGTTTGTTGGGCGTCCTATTCGTCCACAAGAAAAAGAAATTAATAATAATAATAGAGCGAGAAGCTCAATAATGAGGATTGTAGAAAAGTTATGAAAACATTGTTAATACTAGGAAGTTTGCTGCTTTTACTAGTTGTTGGTTCTATCCAAGCTATTGAATCTAGTTATGAGTCTAGAAATCTTATGAGCCAAGTTCAAACTTTGAAAAATGATAGAAATGAAATGCTACTTAACTGGAGCAAGTTAGTTTTGGAAGAATCTATGCTAACTGATGAAACAATTGTTTACCAATTTGCTGAGAAAAAACTAAATCTAGTTGTTCCAACTTCTAAAAAAGTTGTTTTCACTTCTAGGTAATTTAATAACATTTAATTTTCAAATGAAAAATACTAGGTAATAATTAAAACTAATGAAAAAATTCGTTTCTCCATACGGTTCACCAACCAGAAGATTTGTAGTTTTATTGGTTTTAGTTATTTTCACCTTTATTTTACTTGGTAGAATTTTATATATACAAGTTTACAATGCCGATTTCTTTCTAAAACAAGGGAACGCAAGATTTATAAGAGACAAAAAAGAGCCAGCAATTAGAGGAATTATCAAAGATAGAAACAATAACCCACTTGCCGTTAGCACTCCTGTTAGTAGTATTTGGGTAAATCCTAAAGAAATTAATTTAAACCCAAAAGCAATAGATTTATTAGTTAATAATCTAAAACTTTCAAAAACAGATATCATAACAAAACTCAAAAAATATAAAAGTAGAACCTTTTTGTATATAAAAAGAGGAGTTAATCCAGAGATTGCTAAAGAAATAGAAGCACAAAAAATAGTCGGAATTCATAGTTTAGTTGAATATAAAAGATACTATCCATCAGCTGAAGCAACTGCACAAATAATTGGTTTTAATAACATTGATGATAAAGGGCAGGAAGGCATTGAGTTAATGTATGACAATTCACTTACAGGAATTGCAGGTTCATCTAAAATAATTAGAGATACAGCTGGTAAAGTTGTTGATATTTTACAAGAAATAACTCCTCCTGTTAAAGGCGAAGATATTAAACTTACTATTGATAAAAGAATTCAGTTTTTAACTTATCAAGCTTTACTTGAAACAAATACCAAATTTAGTGCAAAAACTTCAACTGCTGTAGTTTTAGATGCAAAAACTTCTGAAATACTCGCAATGGTTTCAGTCCCAAGTGGAAATCCTAACAACCCAGATGAAAAAATAACCAAGTTAGTTAAAAATAGAGCAATAACTGATGTTTTTGAACCAGGCTCTACTTTAAAACCAATTGCAATTGCAACGGCTTTGGATATTGGGGCAGTTAGGTCAAATACTATAATTGACAGTAACCCTGGGAATTTAGTTTTGGGTAAATATACCGTAAAAGATATACATAACTATGGAAAGCGAAGCGTTCTTGGAGTAATTCAAAAATCAAGTAATGTAGGAACTTGTAAAATAGCTTTACGAGTTCCAAAAACAACAATGCACTCTTATTATTATAAAGCTGGTTTTGGTCAGTTAAGTAAAATTAGATTTCCAGGTGAGCAACGAGGGTTTTTAAATAAATTTAAAAGGCTATCAGACTTTGAATATTGTACAAATTCCTATGGTTATGGAATTTCAGTAAACACACTTCAGCTTGCTGAAGCTTATGCAATTCTTGCTAATGATGGTGTAAAAATTGATGCTTCTATTGTTTTTTCTGATGTGGAGAAAAAGAAGGTTAGAGTTTTCTCAAAAAGCACCGCTAGAAAAGTTAGAAAAATGATAAAAGCAGCCGTTGAAATTGGTGGAACAGGAACCCGAGCAACCAAAGGAGACTTAATAAATGAATATACAGTTGGTGGTAAAACAGGAACAATCCATAAAGCTGTAAATGGACATTATTTAAAACATAGTTACTATTCTGCATTTGTTGGAATGGCACCAATAAACAACCCAAGGATTGTTATGGCAGTTATTGTTGACGACCCTAAGGGTGATAAATATTATGGTGGTTTAGTTGCTGCTCCTGTTTTTGCAAAAGTTGTTGGCAAAGCCTTAAGAATAATGAATGTAAAACCTGATAGACCAGCAAATCAACAAACAAATAACCCTTAGTAATTATTATGCAATTACAACAAATACTAAATGGTGAGAATTTAGATAAAAACCTTTCAAATATAGAGATTAAAAGTATTACCAATAACTCTAAAGATATATCAAAAAATTGTTTGTTTTTTGCTGAATGCGGAATAAATTCTCATGGTTTAGATTATCTAAACTCTAATAATTTAGAAAATATTGCTATAATTTGCTGGCAAGCACCATATAATTTAGAAAAAATTGATAAATATAATAAACATAAAGATAAGTTTATAGAAATTAAAGACTTTGATGAAAAAATTAATCAATTTTGTTTTAACTTTTTTGGAGAAAATGAAAACTGTCATAAAATTGCAATTACAGGAACTAACGGTAAAACTTCTATTGCAAATTTTATTGCACAACTAACTGATTTCCCTGTTATTGGAACTACTGGTTTTGGAAATATAAATAACTTACAAGAACTTAATAATACAACTCCGAACGCCCTACTTTTACAAAAAATAATTTCAGATTTAGAAACTAATAACAAAGGAATTGCTATTGAAGTTTCTTCACACGCCTTATCGCTTAAACGAGTTTCAAATATAAATAATTTTAAAACTGCAATTTTCACTAATTTGAGCCAAGATCATTTGGATTTTCATAAAAACATTGAAGATTATTTTCAAGTTAAATCAAAACTCTTCAAATTCAAAAGTATAGAAAATGTAATTGTTAATTTAGATGATAATTATGGTGAAAAACTACTTAAAATAGTAGAAAACAAGAAAATTTTTGCATATGGAAATTCTCCAAAAGTAAAAGAACAAAAAAATTATATTCATATTTCAAAAGTTTCTTTAAGTATGCAAGGAATTCAATGTTTGCTTGATATTTGTTTACCTAACTTCAAAGAAAAAATAAACTTTAAAACAAAAGCCTTAGGAGAATTTAATATTTATAATCTAGTTGCTGCAATAATTACTTGTAGCATTCAAGATTTTGACTTTATGGATATTTTAAAAAAAGCTGAGCAAATAAATGGAGTTTTAGGAAGAATTCAACCTGTTTATATAACTGATAAAAAACTAGCAATTATTGACTATTCTCATACTTCTGATGCTTTAGAAAGTATTTTAAAAACTTTACGCAAACAAACAACTGGTAAAATATATACAGTTTTTGGCTGCGGTGGAGATAGAGATAAAAGCAAACGACCACTTATGGCGGAGGCTGTAAATGAATTTTCAGATTTTGGAATAATAACAGACGATAATCCTAGAACTGAAAACTCCAAAGATATTATTACTGATATTTTAAAAGCTAATATTAATAAAGAAAAATTCAAAATAATAAGTGAAAGAAAAGAAGCTATATATTATGGTTTATCAATACTTAAAGATAATGATATTTTATTAATAGCAGGAAAAGGACACGAAGAATACCAAATAGTCGGTAAACAAAAAAAATATTTTAGTGATTTTCAAACCATAAAAGACTGGACAAATGAAAATAATAAATAATATTCAACTATTAGAGATACTTAACAAACTTCTAGTAAATGATAAATGCAAATTAAATTTAAAAAACTTCTCTTTTAATAAAATTTGCACAGACACTAGAAATATTCAAAGTGGTGATTTGTTTGTTGCTATTATGGGCGAAAATTTTGATGGAAATAAATTCATAAAACAAGCCTTTGAATTAGGTTGTGTGGCTTGCATTGTTTCAAAAGAAGATAAAACTATAGATATTCCACAAATTATTGTTTCTGATACTAGATTAGCTCTTGGTAAAATTGCCAAGTTTATAAGAGATAACTTAAGCTCTAAGTTTATTGGTTTAACTGGTTCTGTTGGCAAAACAACAAGTAAGCAAATGTTAAATTCAGTGCTTTCAATTGTTGCAAAAACTTCAGCAACAAAAGGTAATTTGAATAATGAGCTTGGAGTTCCATTTACTATTTTTGATATTACCAAAAACACTAAATATTCAATAATTGAAATGGGGGCTAATCATTTAAAGGAAATAGAATATTTAACCAATATTGTTCAGCCTGATATTGCATTAATAACCAATATTGGGCAAGCACATTTGGAAGGTTTTGGCTCAATGGATAATATTGCCAAAGCAAAATCTGAAATTTTCACTGGATTGAATAAAGATGGTTTTGCAATTATTAATTTAGATGACAAATATGCAGAATACTTATTATCTAAACTTACAAAAAAGCAAAATATAATTACTTTTTCACTTAAAAACTCAAAGGCAGATATTTTTGCAACAAATATAAATACAGATTTTTCAGAATTTATTTTAAATAATAATGTAGTCCATAGTTCAATAGAGATTACTCTTCCAAGTGCAGGCGAGCATAATATCAAAAATGCTTTGGGAGTTGCTAGCTGTGCTATTGCTTTGGGAATTTCATTAAAAACTATTCAACAAGGTTTGAATAGTTTTGAGACAGAAAAAGGTAGAATGCAAATAGTTAATATTACTAAAACTAAAATTATAAATGATACTTATAATGCAAACCCTACTTCAGTGCAATCATCAGTTGAAGTTTTAAGCCGTGAAAAAAACAATCGTATTTTTGTATTTGCAGATATGGGGGAACTTGGGGATAATTCTGAGCAAATTCATATAGATTTAGCACAAAAAATAAAAAATAAAGCTGATGCATTTTATTGTTTTGGAAAATATGCAAAATATTTTGCTAAAACAATTGGTTCAAAAGCAAAACATTATTTAGATATTGAAAGTTTAAATATTGATTTAAAAAAAGAAATACAGAATAAACCAAATTCTAGTGTTTTAGTAAAAGGTTCTCGCTCTATGCAAATGGAACGAGTTGTTGATTTTCTAATAAATAAAAAATAGAGGCAAAAAGTGTTATATCATTTATCACAATTACTAGTTGACCAGTTCAGTTCATTAAACGCACTTTCTTATACAACTCTAAGAGCAATATTGGCTGCATTAACTGCATTTTTAATTTCAATTATGCTTGGTCCTAAAATGATAAGAATGTTGCAATTCAAACAAATGGGACAATTTGTTAGAGACGATGGTCCAAAATCACATTTAGCAAAACAAGGCACACCAACAATGGGCGGTGTGCTTATTCTGATGGCAATTATTATTTCAACTCTTTTATGGGCTAATTTGACTGTTGCTTACATTTGGATTTGTATTTTTGTGACTATTGGTTTTGGTTATGTTGGCTTTATTGATGATTATAGAAAATTAGTTAAAAAACAATCTCAAGGGCTTAAAGCAAAAGAAAAATACATGCTTCAAACTGCAGTTGGAGTAATTGCTGGGCTTTGGTTATATTTCATTGCAAAAGACCCAATTGATACAAGTTTATTATTTCCAGTATTCAAAAACTGGGCTATCCCTTTGGGGATATTCTTTATTTTTTGGGTTTTTATAGTTTTAACAGGAGCAAGTAATGCGGTTAATCTGACTGATGGGCTTGATGGTTTGGCTATTTTACCTACTGTTTTAGTTGCTGTTGGTCTTGGTGTTTATGCTTATGTTTCTGGACATTTTAATCTTGCGGAATATTTAAATACTCCTTTTATCAAAGGTGCTGGAGAAGTTACTATTGTCTGTGCCTCTATTGCTGGTGCTGGGCTTGGTTTTTTATGGTTTAACACTCACCCAGCTTTAGTATTTATGGGAGATGTTGGCGCACTTGCTTTGGGTGGATTACTTGGTGTTATAGCTGTAATTATCCATCAAGAATTTGTTCTTGCTATTATGGGTGGAATTTTTGTTTTAGAAACTGTTTCTGTTATTTTACAAGTTGCATCATACAAAATGACTGGCAAAAGAATTTTCAAAATGGCTCCAATTCATCATCACTTTGAATTAAAAGGTTGGCCTGAGGCTAGAGTTACTGTTAGGTTTTGGATTATAACTGTTTTACTTGTTTTGATTGGTTTATCTTTGTTAAAAATTAGATAATATTCAAATAGCACTCAAGTATAATTCAAATAATTAGAAAATAGTCATAGAGTCATTTACAAATATGTTTGAGGAAAAACCTTATAAAACAGTTCTAGTTTCTAATAAATTTGAAATAGAGAAGGTCAAAGGCTCAAGATTTATAGCTTCAATTTTCCCAATCACTGATGAAGATGATATTAAGCAAAAAATTCTAAGTGTTTATGATAAAAAAGCCAACCATCATTGTTATGCCTATAGATTATCTGACAAAACTAAATTTTACGATGATGGTGAGCCAACAGGTTCTGCAGGCAAACCAATACTTGCACCAATATTAGGTAATGAATTATTTTACACTTTAATTATTATAACTAGGTTTTTTGGTGGAACAAAGCTTGGTGTTGGCGGTCTGGTTAGGGCTTATGGGCAAGCAGCAAATTCAGTTATCACAAATTCAAAAATAATTACAATAACTCCTAAATATAAGCTAAAGCTAAAATATAACTATGATGATAGTGGAGCAATAAATTCTGCCTTAAATTTACTTAAATTAGAAAATAAAAATCTTCAATATTTGGAATGCATTCACTCTGAAATTTTGGTTGATTTTTCAGAAGTTATTTTGGTAAAAGAAACTCTAATTGAATACACAGCTGCAAGAATTGTTATAAACGAGAATTAAATAGTATTGATTTGTTTATATTGATTGATTTATATTTATTTGTATGAAATTTTACATTCATAAGCAAAAAAAACTTATATTGTTTTAGTAACTTTAGTTATTTGGTTTAAATTATTAATAAGTAATTCAACTAATTTGTTTTCTACAAATTCACAAGGCAAATCCAAACCTAGCTTTTCTAAGCTTGTAACTTTCATACCAGCATAACCACAAGGGTTTATAAAGTTAAAAGGTGCTAAGTCCAAATTAACATTCAAAGCTAACCCATGATAAACGCAACCCTTTCTAACCCTAAGCCCAAGAGCTGCAATTTTCTCACCATCTACATAAACACCAGGTGCTTTTGGATCAGCTTGGGCTAATATCTTATTATTTTTCAAAAACTCAACAACTGTATTTTCAAGCAAAGTAACCATTTGCCTAACTCCAATATTTCTTCTTCTAATATTAATCAAAGGGTAGATAACAACCTGTCCTATTCCATGATAAGTAACTTGCCCACCACGATTTGATTGAACTATTGGAATATCAGTTTTTGTTAAGATATGCTCTTTTTTACCAGCTTGCCCCTGTGTAAATACAGGATTATGTTGAGTAACCCATATTTCATCAAGGTTAGTTTCATTTCTACTTTCAGTGAAGTTTTTCATATTAGCAAAAACTTCTTCATAATTAGTTATCCCAATATTTTTTACTAATATTTTTTGCTGCATAAATAATGTTTTACAAACAGTTACAAAGCCATTGTTACCAATTCTGAAGATGTCATTTTCATATAAATACTATCCAATTGACACTGATCTCTAGCCATAATCATAATGGTTATTGCACTATATTTTCCTTTTGAGCTTTTATTTATTTTAAAATCAAGAATATCTTTTTTATCAACAAACTCATTTATTATACATTTTATCTCTTGCTCAAACAAAGAATCACTAAGACCAAAAGCTTTTATTGGAAACTTTTCTGGAAATTTAATTAGTGACTCTTGTTCAATATTTTCTGTATTTTCTGTCATATTTTTACTTTGTAACCAACATAACCCAAGGAGTTCCAATAACTAAGAATATAAATAAGTTACTAAATGTAATTACAGCCCCATATTTATAAACCTCTCCAGAAGTTAAATAGCCACTTCCAGCAGATAAAACATTAGCAGAGCTTCCTTGTGGAGTTATTACAGAAAAGAAGTTTGTTGCAAACAAAAGCATTAAAGCAAGCATAGTTCCAGGAACTCCAGCATTAAGACCTACACCCAAGAATACTGAATATAAAGCTAACATTTGTGCAGTTTGAGAAACAAAGAAATAATGAATAAGAACATAAGATAACATAAGAATGATATAAACTGCCACCCAGTTCATTCCCTCAAGAGGTGCTGAAATCAAATCACCTAACCAAGTCATAAAACCAAATTGATTTAAAGAACTAGACATAGTATATAAAACAGCAAACCAAATGAATGTTGATAATGCACCACCCTGCTCTTTCATATCTTCAGGCTTAAACACACCTGTTATCATAACAATCGCAAGACCTGCAAAAGCAGTTATTTCTTTACTTGGAACCCATTTTAATGATTCAGACTTGCTTCCTGATAAAGACCATAAAACAACCATAATAAGAAAAGTTCCCAAAGTTATTAATTCTTGAACTGATAAACCACCCATTTTTGCTAGCTCTTCTTTTGCTTTTTTAGGAGCTTCTGGAGTTTTTGTAACCTCTGGCTTTATCACTTTTAGAAGCACCCAAGGTAAAAATATTGCAGCAACCAAACAAGGAACAATTGATGCCATAAGCCAAGTTGTAAAATTAATATCTATGTCAAAATCAGCAGCAAGTGCAGTTCCAACAGGATTGGCTGCCATTGCAGTCACCCACAGTGCAGAAGATATTGAAAGACCAGCCATAGTATTCATCATCAAATAATTACCAAGCTTTTTATGTGTTCCGTCTTCAGTTTTAGAGCCAGCACTTCTAGCTAGTGAGAGAGTTAATGGATACAAAACACCTGATCTTGCAGTATTACTTGGGAAAGCTGGAGATATTAATAAATCTGTGAAAAACATAGAATAACCAAGCCCAAGTGTAGATTTCCCAAAAGTTGCTATTATCATTAATGCAATCCTTTTACCCAAACCAGATTTAATAACTGCATTTGCAACTAAAAACGCTACCAAAATCAGTAATATAAAGCCTTTACCAAAGCCTGAATAAGCTTCTCCAGTTGTAAGTGTGCCTGTTAAAACAGCGGTTACCATCGCCAAAATTGATGCTGGCAATGCAGCTACTGCACCAATTATAATTGCTAATATTGCAATAAAAAATATAATAAACAAATGCCAAGCTTTTGTACTTTCAAATTTGGTTATTTTTTTGACTGCTTTCTCACAGTCGCTTATTTTCTTTTTATTTATCTCTATTTTTTCAATTAATGCACAGTTTGGAGCTGATGCAGTTTTTACTTCTTTTAAGTTCGCTAACCCTTGTGGAACATCTATTGACCAAAGAATTGAGCCAATAAACAACAATCCTATAATTAATACAAGTTTCTTTATATTTTTTGACATGATATTTCTCCTTTTAATCTTTAATTAGTTAAATTCACACCAATTGTAACATATTCTTTAACTAGATTCTATTTTGCTAAACCCAAAACTATTTTTGTTAGTTATTTCTTTTCAGTTCTGCGTATTTATTTATAAACTTTTCATCCAAAGTTACTTTACCTAAATGTTTTATCTTGTCTAACTTGATTTCCCTACTAGTCCCTTTCCCACTAGTGTTTGTCCAATAAATAGATAAAGTTATATTTTTAAACTTAGAATAATTTGCAGTATCAAGTAAGCTTCCTCTTTCAAATGAAAGAAAACTAAGATTTGGTAACGAACTAAGAACTAAATAATATTCATCACTATCTACACCTAGTCGTTTTATTTTTTTTAGATTTTTTATTATTGAGATATCAGTTATTTCATTGCTCTCAACAAAAAGGTATTCTAAATTAACCAAGTTTTTAAGCACAGAAATATCAGTTATTTTATTATTACTTAATTCTAAAATTTTTAACTTAACTAAATTTTTAATAGCTGATATATCTGTTATTTCGTTATCCCAGAAGCTTAAATTCTCCAAATTAGTTAAGCCCTTAACTGCTGAAATATCAATCACTTTATTTTTATCTAAAACTAAATCCTCCAATTTAACTAGGCTATTAACTGCCGAAATATCAGTTATTTTATTAAAATAAAGCTCCAATCGCTCTAACTTAATTAAATTTTTAATTGCAGAAATATCAGTTATTTTATTATGTCCCAAATTCAAAGTTTTCAGAGATTTAAAATATTGAATCCCTTCAATTAATTTGATATCTTTATCATTAAACACAATCTTAGTAATTTTAGAAACATCAGAATACAAAACATCTCCTTTAGGCTTATTAATTATCTCACGAATAGCTTTTTCAAAGCTTTTATCAGGGAAATTTATTACATCACTTTGTTGCATTTCTTTAGCATTTGCAGAACTCAAACCTATCAAAGTAATTAGCCAAAGCCCTATTATTTTCATTATCATATTTTGTTTTTTCATAATTTCCTCTTTTTGTTTACACATTAATTTAGATCATTTCTTTCTAATAAAATTATCTTTTATTTTTTGTATTTATTATAAATAAACAAAGAAAGAAATTAGGCTTGTAATTAGTGTAAGAGCCAACAATTACCAAACCTACATAGTTTTACTAAAAAAAATTACAATGGTGGTTCCAGAGTTTTTCCTCAGAAATATCAATTATAAGTCTTTATTAAGTAATAATGTTAAAGAAATTAAAATTATTACTACTAAAAGTTAATTATAGTTATCTTAGATTTTTTCACTCTTTGCATAAAAAAACCTCATTTTTTAAAATATGAGGCTTTTTTTGTTACTTATAAATTTCACACAATCGCTTTCAAAACTTATCAAAAAAATCTTTTATTCCATCAAGCCAGCTGCTTTCTTTTGGGCTATGTTTTCCACCAGCTTTACCAAGAGATTCTCGGAGTTCACTAAACAATTCTTTTTGTTTGGAGTTAAGGTTTACAGGAGTTTCAAGAATAACTTTAACTAGCAAATTACCAACTCGTTTATTTCTAACCGAAGTTACACCTTTGCCTGATATTTTAAATACTTTACCAGTTTGTGTTCCTGCTGGTATTTTTAGATTTCCTTTTGCAGTTAAAGTTGGAACTTCAATTTCTCCACCAAGTGCAGCTGTTGCAAAAGATAAAGGCATTTCACAATACAAATCATTACCTTCTCTTGTAAATACATTGTGCTTTTTAACTGTGATTTCTACAAATAAATCTCCTGATGGAGCGCCTTTTTCTCCAGCTTCTCCTTCTCCAGTTAATCTAATTCTATCGCCATTATCAACTCCTGCTGGAATTTTAACTGATAAGTTTTTGGTTTTATCAACTCTTCCTTGACCATAACAACTTGAACAAGGATCTTTTATAATTTCTCCTGCTCCTCTACAGTTTGGACAGGTTTGTTGAACTGAGAAAAATCCTTGTTGCATACGAACTTGACCTTGACCGTGGCAAGTTCCACAAGTTTTTTTACTAGTTCCTTTTTTTGCTCCAGTTCCTGAACAAGTTCCACAAGTTGCTTTTGTTGGAACCTCTATAGTTTTACTAACTCCTGCGATTGCTTCTTCCAAAGTAACCACTTGTCTATAAAGTAAATCATTTCCTCTTTGTGGCTGATGTCTAGCTTGACCGCGTCCGCCACCGCCAAAAAAGTCTCCAAAAGCACCTTGTAAAATATCATCTAAATCTGAACCTCCGCCGCCAAAACCACCAGCACCTTGACCACTCAAGCCATCATGACCATATTGGTCATATAACTGCCTTTTGCTTTCGTCTGTTAATGTTTCATAAGCTTCTTTTACTTCTTTAAACTTATCTGCTGCCGTATCATCGCCTTGGTTTCTATCTGGATGATATTTCATTGCTAATTTACGGTAGGCTTTTTTTATTTCTTCTTTTGTTGCTGATTTGCTTATTGAAAGCACTTCATAAAG
This sequence comes from Cardiobacteriales bacterium, assembly GCA_965215775.1. GTDB lineage: Bacteria > Pseudomonadota > Gammaproteobacteria > Cardiobacteriales > Ostreibacteriaceae > CBDCEG01. Next base: position 109,098 of record CBDCEG010000019.1, on the reverse strand, counting down.
GTCTCTTTTACTCATGTTTTATATATTCGTTTAATAGTTTATTTAATAGTTTATTTAATAGTTGGTCTAATACTTTGCTTAATCTTTATATATTTTATCTTTTTTCACTTACACAAAAACCCCTACTAGAGGGGTTTTCTTTAACTAAACTTATATTTTTATACATTTAAATCATTTAAACTTATTTGATAAAAATATTAATTAGTTTTTACTTATCATCTTTATCATCTGATTTCTCTTCTGACTTTTCTTTAGTTTTTTCTTCACTAACTTCTTCAAATTCAGCATCAACCACATTATCATCTTTAGGTTCTTCTGCCTGCCCTTCTCCTGCTTGCTCTGGAGTTTCCGCATACATTTTCTGTGCTATTGGAGAGAAAACTTCTTCAAGGCTTTTAAGATTTTCTTCAATTTTAGCTTTATCTTCGCCTTCAACAACATCTTTTAAGTCTTTAACAGCAGTTTCAACTGCAGTTTTTTCAGAGTCATCAAATTTATCAGCTGAATCTGTCAAAGTTTTTTCAATACTATGTATCATTGTATTAGCTTGATTTTTAACAGTTATAAGCTCTTGAAACTCTTTATCTTTTGTTGCATTTGCTTCTGCATCTTTAATCATAGCATCAACTTCTTCATCAGAAAGTCCAGAAGATGCTTTGATTTGAATAGATTGCTCTTTACCTGTTCCTTTATCTTTAGCTGAAACATTTAAAATACCATTCGCATCAATATTAAATGTAACTTCAATTTGAGGAACTCCTCTTGGTGCAGGCGGAATATCTTTTAAGTCAAACTGACCTAATGATTTATTACCTTTTGCAACATCTCTTTCCCCTTGTAAAACATGAATAGTTACAGCGGTTTGATTATCAACAGCTGTTGAATAAACTTGGTCAGATTTTGTTGGTATTGTTGTATTTTTGTCAATTAATTTGTGCATTAATCCACCTTCAACTTCAATTCCAAGTGATAAAGGAGTTACATCTAAAAGTAGAACATCAGTAACATCACCACCTAAAACGCCACCTTGAATTGCAGCTCCCATTGCAACAGCTTCATCAGGGTTTACATCTCTTTTTGGTGCTTTGCCAAAGAACTCTTCAACAGCTTTTTGAACCATTGGCATTCTAGTTTGCCCACCAACTAATATGACATCGGTTATTTCACTTTTTGAGATATCTGCATCTTTTAGTGCAATTTCACAAGGAGTTAAAGTGCGTTGCACTAAGCCTTCAACCAAGCTTTCAAATTTAGCTCTAGTTATTTCCACATTTAAGTGTTTTGGACCAGTTGCATCAGCTGTTATATAAGGAATATTAACATCTGTTTGCTGTCTTGATGAAAGCTCTATTTTAGCAGTTTCAGCAGCATCCTTTAGTCTTTGTAATGCGATTGGATCTTTTGTCAAATCCATTCCAGAAGTTTTCTTAAAGCTATCAACTAAATAATCAATTACAGCTTTATCAAAATCTTCCCCACCTAGAAAAGTATCTCCATTAGTTGAAAGAACTTCTATTTGTGAATCCCCATCAACATCAGCGATTTCAATGATTGAAACATCAAATGTTCCACCACCTAAATCATAAACTGCAACTTTTGCATCTTTTCCTTTTAGTTTATCCAAACCATAAGAAAGGGCAGCTGCTGTTGGCCTCATTAATAATTCTTTTTACATCTAAGCCTGCAATTCTTCCAGCATCTTTAGTTGCTTGTCTTTGTGAATCATTAAAGTATGCAGGAACAGTAATAACTGCTTCTGTAACAGTTTCACCAAGATAGTCTTCTGCTGTTTTCTTCATTTTGGTAAGAATTTTGGCAGAAAGCTCTTGTGGAGACATTTTTTTACCTTTAATTTCAACCCAAGCATCACCATTATCAGCAGCAATTATTTTATAAGGAACAAGCTCTATATCTTTTTGAACCTCTTTCTCTTTAAATCTTCTACCGATTAATCTTTTTATTGCATAAACTGTATTTTCTGGATTTGTAACAGCTTGTCTTTTTGCTGGTTGACCAATAAGCACTTCGTTATCGTCTGCAAAAGCAATTACAGATGGAGTTGTTCTGTCTCCTTCTGAGTTTTCAATAACGCGAACTTTATCGCCTTCCATAATAGCAACACAAGAGTTTGTAGTTCCTAAATCAATTCCTATAATTTTTCCCATAATTTTCACCTTTTTTTCTATTAATAATTTTGTTTAAATTTGTTAGTTTCTCATTTAAGTTTTAACTAACAATTTGATTTATATTTTAATTGGAGACTGTAATTTATTTTTCAAGTATTTTTTGCAATTTTCTTTCAAAAAATACAAATTAAATACAAAATAAATATATTTTCCCTTTATTTAGCCACAATAACCATAGCAGGTCTTACTAACCTATCATTTAGCTTATAACCTTTTTGAATAACTTCTGCTATTGTTTTTGACTCAAACTCTTTCGTTTCTATTGTTGTTAAAGCTTGGTGGATTTCTGGATTTAGTTTTTCCCCAAGAGACTTAACTTCCTCAACATTAAACTTGCTCAAAATATCACTAAACATTTTTATTGTCATATCGCTTCCTTCAATAAAAGTATTTAAATTAGCTTCTTTTGATTCTTTTGCAGTTTTCGTTCCAATTTCCAAAGAGTCTTTTACCTTAAGCAATTCAGGAACAAATTTATCTAATGCAAATTTGTGAGCATTTTCAATATCTTTTTGAGCTCTTTTTTGAATATTATCTGCATCAGCTCTAGCTTTTAAAGCTTGCTCTGTTCTAAGTGCTAAGTCTTTTTTCACTTTTTCCAATTCTTCTTTTAAAGCTTCTAGCTCACTTTGTGGTTCTTCGCTTTCTGAGTTATCCGTGTTACAGTTTTTAATAGCTTCCAAAGCATCAGTATCTTTTGCTTCTTCAGCTTTTTTACCTAGATTTTCTTCTGAGATTTCCTCAAAATTTTCTTCTTGTTCAATTTGATTTTTTTTGGCCATAAGTAAGTTTGTATAAAAAGTTAATAAATAATTTCAACAAACCATTTGTGGGGTAATAATTTTAAAAAACAAGAGATAATTTAATTAATCTAAAGTTACCTCTTTATTATTGATTGATTATTGGTTAATTCTTGGTTGAATTTTAAGGTATTTTAACCTTTTACTTTTAGCTCTTTGGCTAACAAATATGTTTCAATGCTTCGCATTCTTGATGCTTTTGGTTTTCTTATAACAACCTTTTTAAAGTCTGCCCTTGAGCTTTTCAAAATATCATCAAAACCAGTTCCTTGAAAAACTTTACACAAAAAAGTTCCATTTTTCTTTAAATTATTAATAGCAAAATCATAAGCAAGTTCAATCAAATACATTCTTCGCGGTTGGTCAACAGCCTTTATTCCACTTGTATTTGGTGAAATATCACAAATAACTAAATCAATTCCATCATACTGTTCAATTTCTAACATTAATTTATCCAAAACTTCTTGTTCTTGAAAATCGCCCTCAATTGAAACAGCACCCTCAATAGGATCAATAGGTAAAAGATCCAAAGCAATTACTTTCCCAGTTTCGCCCACTTCATCAACCGCATATTGCGTCCAACCACCAGGAGCTGCTCCCAAATCAACTATAACCTGCCCTTTTTTGATGATTTTATCTTTTTCATTTATTTCAATAAGCTTATAAGTCGCACGACTACGATAACCATCTACCCAAGAGCGTTGAACAAACTCATCTCTAAAATGCTCTGTTAACCATGCTTTACTGCTTTTACTTTTTCCTTTTGCCATTTTTTTACCACTTTTTATTTAATTTTGTTGGTTTTCTAAATCTTTCATTATCTTTTTAATATAACTAACTTGTCCATTATAAATCGCTTGCCCTATTTTTTCTCCTTTTAAATTTTCAGTTATAAATTGTTTTGTATCTAACTTACTTAGTTCTTTCAAAATATTTAAAGCATATTTTGCCTGTTTATATTCTACATTTTCAAAACTAAGTCTTCCACGCATATCGCTTGTGCAAATTTCAGTAAATAAAACAAATTCTTCTTCATTTCTAACTGCACTAAAAATATTAAACAATTTCAAAATAGAAGTTGCCTTTAACTCTTTTACCTTATGTAATTTTAGATGATATTCAGCAGTTTTCATTGCAAGTTTTTTATAATCTTTTGGAACTTTCAACCTATTACTTAATTCACTTGTTGGCTTAACACCTCGTTCTTCGTGTCCATGATGGCTGGGTAAAATATCTGCTGGAGTTAATGGCTTACCCAAATCATGGCAAAGCACACCATATTTGACCAAATTATTACAACCTCGTTTTGTTGCATCCGCCAAAGCCATCATAGTATGAATTCCTGTATCAATTTCTGGATGATAATCTGCTCGCTGTGGTGTTCCAAATAATGCATTCACTTCTGGCATAATAACTTTTAATGCTCCACATTTATGTAAAACTTCAAAAAACACCTCAGGGTTTTTAGTATCAAAAGCTTTAAACATTTCTGCACAAACTCGCTCAGGAACAAGGTGTTCAACCTCTCCTGATAAAACCATATTTTTCATTAACAATAGCGTTTCATCAGCAATATCAAAACCTAAATAATAAAGCTTAGCAGCAAATCTAGCAACTCGTAAAACTCTAACTGGATCTTCTAAAAAAGCATCTCCAATATGCTTTAGAGTTTTATTTTTTATATCTTCTAAACCATTATTTGGATCAACAAAATTACCTTGCTCATCTTTTGCAATTGAATTTATAGTTAAATCACGGCGTTCTAAATCTTGCTCCAAAGATACATTTTCAGTAGCAAAAATAAAACCTTTATAACCATTCCCTTGCTTTCTTTCAGTTCTCGCAAGTGCGTATTCTTCTTTTGTTTTTGGGTGCAAAAAAACTGGGAAATCTTTCCCAACCTGTAAATAACCAGCTTCAATCATTTGTGATTGTGTCGCCCCAACTACAACAAAATCATTATCCTTTGTTTTAATTCCTAAAAGCCCATCTCTAACCGCCCCACCAACTAAGTATGTTTTCATATTTTATCTCTCTTTTACCTTTGATTTATAAGTAAATCCTTCTTCTGCGTATTTACTTAGAAACTCATCGTCCAAAGTTACTTTACCCAAGTGCTTGATTTTATCTAATTTGATTTTCCTATAGTCTAACTTGTCCTTTGAATCCTCCCAATAAATCCTAAAAGTTATATTTTTAAGCTTAGAGTAATTTTTAATATCAACAACCTCCCCTTTTTTAAATAAAATATATTTAAGCTCTGGTAGAGAGGTAATAGCAGAATAATCACTTATATTATTGCCATTTAAACTCAAACTCTGAAGCTTAGTTAAATTTTTAAGTGTTGAAATATTAGTTATTTTATTATTACTGAAATGCAAATACTTTAAGTTAACTAAATCCTTAATAGCTGAAATATCAGTTGTTTTGTTATTATTAAGGTATAAAAAGTCTAACTTCACTAAATTTTTGAGCGGTGAAATATCAGTTATTTTATTTTCACCCAACCATAATATATCTAACTTAGCTAGGTTCTTAAGTGGAGAAATATCAGTTATATTATTCTTACTCAACGATAATTCCTTTAACTTAAGTAAATTCTTAAATGGTGAAATATCAGTTATTTTGTTATTATTAAGGTATAAAAAGTCTAACTCCACTAAATTCTTGAACGGTGAAATATCAGTTATTTTATTGTTATTTAAATTCAGAATTTTTAACTCAGCTAGGATCTTAAGAGGTGAAATATCAGTTATTTTATTTTCTCCCAACCATAAATATTCTAAATTAACTAAATTTTTAAGTGTTGAAATATCAGTTATTTTATTTTCACTCAACTGCAACCTCTCTAACTTAGTTAAGTTCTTAAGTGGTGAAATATCAGTTATTTTATTTTCTCCCAACCATAGTTCCTTTAACTTAACTAAATTCTTGAGTGGTGAAATATCAGTTATTTTATTTTCTCCCAACCATAGTTCCTTTAACTTAACTAAATTCTTGAGTGGTGAAATATCTGTTATTTTATTTTCACTCAAATGTAGAGTAGTTAATGATTTAAAATACTTAATTCCCTCAATTGATTTTATTCCTTCATTATCAAAATAAACCATTGTGATTTCAGAAACATCAGAATATAAAATATCTCCTTTTGATTTTTTAATTTCCTTGTGAACTGCTTTTTCAAAATTATTATCAGGGAAATTTATTACATCGTTTGGTTGCATTTCTTTGGCGTTTGCAAAACTTAAACCTATCAAAGTAATCAACCAAAGCCCTATTATTTTCACTATCATATTTTGTTTTTTCATAATTTCCTCTATTTATTATTTAATATTTATTTGTTATTTTTTTGGCTCTGCGTATTTTTTAATAAACTCATCGTCCAAAGTTACTTTACCCAAGTGTTTGATTTTATCTAATTTGATTTCTCTACTCTCCCACTTACCTTTTGATTCTTCCCAATTAATACCAAAAGTTATATTTTTAAGCTTAGAGTAATTTTTAATATCAACAACCTCCCCTTTGTCAAAATAAATGTTTTTAAGATTTGGTAGATAATTAATAGCTGAATAATCATTTATATTATTTTCACTTAACTTTAAACCTTCTAAATTAACTAAATTCTTAAGATCTGAAATATCAGTTATATTATTTTTGTTCCCCCCAAAGTCTTCTAACTTCACTAAACTTTTAATTGGTGAAATGTCAGTTATTTTATTATTTCCAAGGGATAAAAAATTTAAGTTAACTAAGTTCTTAAGTGGGGAAATATCAGTTATTTTATTATTATCTAAAACTAACATTTTTAACTCAGCTAGGTTCTTAAGTGAGGAGATATCAGTTATTTTATTTTCAACCAATACTAAATACTCTAACTTAACTAGATTCTTAAGTGGTGAAACATCAGTTATTTTATTTTCACCCAACTGCAACCAGTATAACTCCACTAAATTCTTGAACGGTGAAATATCAGTTATTTTATTACCATCAAGATATAAAAAATGTAATTTAACTAAATTCTTAAGTGCTGAAATATCAGTTATTTTATTATAACTAACATTTAATTCATATAAATCAACTAAGCTCTTAAGTGCTGAAATATTAGTTATTTTATTATTACTGAAACGCAAATACTTTAAGTTAACTAAATTCTTAAGTGGTGAAATATCAGTTATTTTATTTTTAATTAACTCTAAATTTTCTAGTTTAACTAAATTCTTAAGTGGAGAAATATCTGTTATTTTGTTTTCATACAAATTTAAATTAGTTAACGATTTAAAATACTGAATTCCTTCTATTGATTTTATTTTTTTATCTTTAAATTTAATCTCATCAATTTTAGAAATGTCTGAATATAAAATATCTCCTTTGGTTTTTCCTATTTTCTCTCTTATTGCTTTTTCAAAATTCTTATCAGGGAAATTTATCACTTCATTTGGTTGCATTTCTTTGGCGTTTGCAAAACTTAAACTCATCAAAGTAATCAACCAAAGCCCTATTATTTTCATCATCATATTTTGTTTTTTCATAATTCACTCTATTATTTATTATTAATTATTAATTATTAACTTAAACTTTAATACTTTTCCGCATATTTACTTATAAACTCATCGTCTAAAGTCTCTTCACCCAAATGCTTTATTTTATTCAAATTAACATTCCTATGCAGGCTATATCCTCTTGAGTTTTCCCAATAAATCCTAAAAGTTATATTTTTAAATTTAGAGTAATTTGCAATATCAACTACACTTCCTTTTTCAAATGAGATATATTTAAGCTCAGGTAGAGAGCTAATAACAGAATAATCATTTATATTATTGCCACTTAAACTCAACCATTCTATTTTCTTTAGTTTTTTAATTGGATTTATATTTATTATTTTATTATTACTTAGATACAAATACTTTAAATTAACTAAGTTCTTAAGTGGGGAAATATCAGTTATTTGATTATTATCAAGTATTATTGATGACGCTTCCATTAAGTTCTTAAGTGATGATATATCTGTTATTTGGTTTCCAGAAAGGCTTAAACTTCTTAAGTTTGCAAAACCATCAAGCTTGGAGATATCATTTATATTATTATAATCAAGCCCCAAATGCATTAAGAAATTTAACCCTCTAAGTGGAGAAATATCAGTTATTTTATTTCCAGTCAAATCTAAAAGTCCTAATGACTTGAAATACTGAATTCCTTCTATTGATTTTATTTCTTTATCTTTAAATCTTATCTGACTAATTCTAGAAACATCATAATATAAAATATCTCCTTTATCTTTATTGATTTCCTCACGAACTGCTTTTTCAAAGTTTTTATCAGGGAATTTTATTACGGAGTACATATACCAATATATTCCTAGGAACTTTTCATCCAATTTTACTTTTTTAAAATACTTTATATTATCCAATTGAATTTCTATATTAGGTAAATATATATCAGAATTATTCCTTTTAATAATAACGGTTATATTTTCAAGTTTAGAATAATTTGTAATATCGACAATATCATCTTTCTTGAAAATAATCTCATTAAGATTAGATAAGGAGCTAATAGCCAAAAAATCTTTTATTTTATTATTATTTATAGCTATCGCTCTTAATTTAGTTAAACTTTCAATTGGAGAAATATCAGTTATTTGATTTTCAGCCAAATTTAAATAAGTTAACGATTTAAAATACTGAATTCCTTCTATTGATTTTATTCCCTTATTGTCAAATTCAATTATATTAATTCTAGAAACATCAGAATATAAAATATCTCCTTTTGATTTTTTAATTTCCTTGCGAACTGCTTTTTCAAAGTTTTTATCTGGGAAACTTATTACATCATTTGGTCTTAGCTCTGCATATTTATCCATAAACTTTTCATCCAAAGTTACTTTGCCCAAATGTTTGATTTTATCTAACTTGATTTTTCTACTCTCCCACTTACCTTTTAAGTTCTTCCAATCAATACTAAAAGTTATATTTTCAAGTTTAGAGTAATTTACAATATCAACAACATCCCCTTTATTAAAAAAAATATTTTCAAGCGCTGGTAGCAAGTTGATGAAAGAATAATCTATTATATTATTACCAGTTAAACTCAACAATTCTATTTTCTTTAGTTTTTTAATGGGGGATATATCTATTATTTTATTATTAGAAAAATATAGTCCCTCTGAATTAGTTAAACCCTTAACTACTGAAATATCAACCACTTCATTATCTTCAAACTGCAATATCTTTAAATTAACTAAATTTTTGAGTGGTGAAATATCAGTTATTTTATTATTTCCAAACCATAAAGTCTCTAACTTAACTAAATTCTTGAGTGGTGAAATATCAGTTATTTTATTTTTATACAAACCTAAACCTTCTAAATTAACTAGATTCTTAAGTGCTGTAATATCAGTTATTTTATTTTTACTCAACGATAATTCCTTTAACTTAAGTAAATTCTTAAGTGATGAAATATCAGTTATTTTATTTTTATATAAAACTAAATTTTCTAAATTAACCAAGCTCTTAATTGGTGAAATATCAGTTATTTTGTTTTCATAAAGCTTTAAACTCTCTAACTTCACTAAATTCTTAAGTGGTGAAATATCAGTTATTTTATTTTTACTCAAATGTAGAGTAGTTAATAATTTAAAATACTGAATTCCCTCAATTGATTTTATTCCTTCATTATCAAAATAAACCCTTGTGATTTCAGAAATATCTGAATATAAAATATCTCCTTTATCTTTATTGATTTCCTCACGAACTGCTTCTTCAAAGTTTTTATCAGGGAAATTTATCACATCATTTGGTTGCATTTCTTTGGCGTTTGCAAAACTTAAACCTATCAAAGTAATCAACCAAAGCCCTATTGTTTTAATTATCATATTTTGTTTTTTCATAATTTCCTCTATTTGTTATTTGTTATTTTTTTGGCTCTGCGTATTTTTTAATAAACTCATCGTCCAAAGTTACTTTACCCAAGTGCTTGATTTTATCTAATTTGATTTCTCTATACTCCCACTTACCTTTTAACTCTTCCCAATTAATACCAAAAGTTATATTTTTAAGTTTAGAGTGATTTTTAATATCAACAACCTCCCCTTTTTTAAATATAATATTTTCAAGCTTTGGCAGATAATTAATAGCTGAATAATCTGTTATATCATTTTTACTTAAACTAAAACTTTGAAGCTTAGTTAAATTTTTAATTGGATTTATATCTATTATTTTATTGTTACTGAAATACAAATACTTTAAGTTAACTAAATCCTTAATAGCTGAAATATCAGTTATTTTATTTTTACTCAACCATAAACTCTCTAACTTAACTAAATTCTTAAGAGGGGCGATATCAGTTATTTTATTATTTTCAACATACAAATTTTTTAACTTCACTAAATTTTTAATTGATGAAATATCAGTTATTTTATTTTTACTCAACAGCAACCAATCTAACTTCACTAAATTCTTAAGTGATGAAATATCAGTTATATTATTTTCACTTAACCATAATTCCTTTAACTTAAGTAAATTCTTGAGTGGTGAAATATCAGTTATATTATTTTCACTTAACCATAATTCCTTTAACTTAAGTAAATTCTTGAGTGGTGAAATATCAGTTATATTATTTTCACTTAACCATAATTCCTTTAACTTAAGTAAATTCTTGAGTGGTGAAATATCAGTTATTTTGTTTTCATCAAGATGCAACCTCTCTAAATTAACTAAATTCTTAAGTGCTGAAAAGTCCGCTATTTTATTACTATTAAGTTTCAAAATAGCTAAACTAGTTAAGCTCTTAAGTGGTGAAATATCAGTTATTTTATTATCTTTAACATACAAATTTTTTAACTTCGCTAAATTTTTAATTGATGAAATATCAGTTATTTTATTTTTACTCAACCATAAACTCTCTAACTTAACTAAATTCTTGAGTGCTGAAATATCAGTTATTTTATTATTTTCAACATACAAATTTTTTAACTTCACTAAATTTTTAATTGACGAAATATCAGTTATTTTATTTTTACTCAACCATAAACTCTCTAACTTAACTAAATTCTTAAGAGGGGCGATATCAGTTATTTTATTATTTTCAACATACAAATTTTTTAACTTCACTAAATTTTTAATTGATGAAATATCAGTTATTTTATTTTCACTTAACCATAATTCCTTTAACTTAAGTAAATTCTTGAGTGGTGAAATATCAGTTATATTATTTTCACTTAACCATAATTCCTTTAACTTAAGTAAATTCTTGAGTGGTGAAATATCAGTTATTTTATTTTCACTTAACCATAATTCCTTTAACTTAAGTAAATTCTTGAGTGGTGAAATATCAGTTATTTTATTTTCACTCAATGATAAAGCATCTAAATTAACTAAATTCTTAAGTGATGAAATATCAGTTATTTTATTTTCATCCAACCATAAAGTACCTTTTAACTTCAGTAAGTTTTCAAGTGCTGAAATATCAGCTATTTTGTTTTCATCAAGATACAACCACTCTAACTTAGATAGGTTCTTGAGTGGGGAAATATCAGTTATTTTATTTTTACTCAACGATAATTCCTTTAACTTAAGTAAATTCTTAAGTGATGAAATATCAGTTATTTTATTTTCTTCCAAATCCAAACTTTCTAGAGATTTAAAATACTGAATTCCTTCTATTGATTTTATTTTTTTATCTTTAAATTTAATCTCATCAATTTCAGAAATGTCTGAATATAAAATATCTCCTTTGGGTTTTCTTATTGTCTCTCTTATTGCTTTTTCAAAGTTTTTATCAGGGAAATTTATCACATCATTTGGTTGCATTTCTTTGGCGTTTGCAAAACTTAAACTCATCAAAGTAATCAGCCAAAGCCCTATTATTTTCGTCATCATATTTTGTTTTTTCATAATTTCCTCTATTATTATTTAATATTTATTTATTTTTTGGATCTGCGTATTTTTTAATAAACTCATCGTCCAAAGTTACTTTACCCAAGTGTTTGATTTTATCTAATTTGATTTCTCTATACTCCCACTTGCCCTTTAAGTTCTTCCACTCAATACGAAAAATTATATTTTTAAGTTTAGAGTAATTTTTAATATCAACAATATCCCCTTTGTCAAAATAAATCTGATTTAGCTTTGGTAGCGAACTAACAGCTGAATAATCATTTATATTATTGCCGTTTAAACTCAAAAATTTTATTTTCTTTAGTTTTTTAATTGGATTTATATTTATTATTTTATTATTACTGAAATCTAAATCTTCTAGTTTAACTAAATTCTTGAGTGCTGAAATATTAGTTATTTGATTATGACTAAAGCTTAAACCACTTAAACCAGCTAAATCCTTAAGTGGGGAAATATCAGTTATTTGATTATGACTAAAGCTTAAACCACTTAAACCAGCTAAATCCTTAAGTGGGGAAATATCAGTTATTTGATTATGACTAAAGCTTAAACCACTTAAACCAGCTAAATCCTTAAGTGGGGAAATATCAGTTATTTTATTTTCACTCAACCATAAACTCTCTAACTTAGTTAAGTTCTTAAGTGGTAAAATATCAGTTATTTTGTTTTCATAAAGCTTTAAACCCTCTAACTTCACTAAATCCTTAAGTGGTGAAATATCAGTTATTTTGTTTTCATAAAGCTTTAAACTCTCTAACTTCACTAAATCCTTAAGTGGAGAAATATCAGTTATTTTATTTTCACTTAACGCTAAATCTTCTAAATTAACTAAATTCTTAAGTGGTGAAATATCAGTTATTTTATTTTTACTTAAGTCTAAATCTTCTAGTTTAACTAAATTCTTAAGTGGGGAAATATCAGTTATTTTATTTTTACTCAACGATAATTCCTTTAACTTAAGTAAATTCTTAAGTGATGAAATATCAGTTATATTATTGTTACTTAAACCTACAATTTTTAACTTAGCTAGCTTCTTAAGTGGTGAAATATCAGTTATATTATTTTTATTCAACCATAAAGTACCTTTTAACTTCAGTAAGTTTTCAAGTGCTGAAATATCAGCTATTTTATTTTCACTTAACTCTAAACCTTCTAAATTAACTAGATTCTTAAGTGGAGAAATATCAGTTATTTTATTTTCACTTAAATCTAAACCTTCTAAATTAACTAGATTCTTAAGCGCTGAAATGTCAGTTATTTTATTTTTACTCAAATTCAAAGATTCTAAATTAACCAAGTTCTTAACTGCTGTAATATCAGTTATTTTATTATTCCCAAGGTATAAAAATTTTAAGTTAACTAAGTTCTTAAGTCCTGAAATATCTGCTATATTATTTTTGCCCCACCAAAATTCTTCTAGCTTCACTAAATTTTTAATTGGTGAAATGTCAGTTATTTTATTATTATAGAGGTTTAAGATTGTTAAATTAGTTAAGTTCTTAAGTGGAGAAATATCTGTTATTTTGTTTTCATACAACCGTAGAGTAGTTAATGATTTAAAATATTGAATTCCTTCAATTGATTTTATTTCCTTTATTAGCAAATTCAATCTTATCAATTTCAGAAATATCAGAATATAAAATATCTCCTTTTGATTTTTTAATTTCCTTGCGAACTGCTTTTTCAAAGTTTTTATCAGGGAAATTTATTACATTAGGCTCTGCGTATTTACTTATAAATTCATTATTCAAAGTTACTTTGCCCAAGTGTTTGATTTTATCTAATAGGATTTTCCTATAGTTTAACTTGTCCTTTGAACCCTCCCAATAAATAAAAAAAGTTATATTTTTGAATTTAGAGTAATTTGTAATATCAACAATATCCCCTTTGTCAAAATAAATATACTTTAGCTTTTGGTAACGAACTAACAGCTGAATAATCTGCTATATTATTACTATTTAAACTCAACAATCTTATTTTCTTTAATTTTTTAATTGGATTTATATTTATAATTTTATTATTACTGAGATACAAATACTTTAAGTTAACTAAATCCTTAATAGCTAAAATATCAGTTATTTTGTTTTCTCTCAAATTCAAAAATTCTAAATTAACTAAGTTCTTAAGTGATGAAATATTAGTTATTTTATTATTTACAAGGAATAAAAATTTTAAGCTAACTAAGTTCTTAAGTGGGGAAATATCAGTTATTTTATTATTTTTAAACCTAACTCCTTTAACTTAAGCAAATTCTTGAGTGGTGAAATATCAGTTATTTCATTTTCACTCAAAAATAAATTATCTAACTTAACTAAATTCTTAAGTGGTGAAATATCAGTAATTTTATTACTATAAAGACTTAAAGTTTCTAAATTAACTAAATCCTTAATAGCTGAAATATCAGTTATTTTATTTTCATCAAGATGCAACCTCTCTAACTTAGTTAAGTTCTTAAGTGGTGAAATATCAGTTGTTTTATTACTATAAAGACTTAAAACTTCTAAATTAATTAAGTTCTTAAGTGGTGAAATATCAGTTATTTTATTACTATAAAGACTTAAAGCTTCTAGATTAGTTAAGTTCTTAAGTAGATAAATATCAGTTATTTTATTTTCTTCCAAATCCAAACTTTCTAGAGATTTAAAATACTGAATTCCCTCAATTGATTTTATTCCTTCATTATCAAAATAAACCCTTGTGATTTCAGAAATATCTGAATATAAAATATCTCCCTTGGATTTTCTTATTGTCTCTCTTATTGCTTTTTCAAAGTTTTTATCAGGGAAATTTATCACATCATTTGGTTGCATTTCTTTGGCGTTTGCAAAACTTAAACCTATCAAAGTAATCAACCAAAGCCCTATTGTTTTCATCATCATATTTTGTTTTTTCATAATTTCCTCTTTTAGTTATTGTTTATTTTTAATTTAAACTTTAACCCTTTTCTGCGTATTTTTTGATAAACTCATCATCCAAAGCTACTTTACCCAAGTGCTTGATTTTATCTAATTTTATTTTCCAACTCTCCAACTTTCCAACTTTCCTTTTGAGTTTTCCCAATCAATACTAAAAGTTATATTTTTAAGCTTAGAATAATTTTTAATATCAACAACATCCCCTTTTTTAAATGAAATATTTTCAAGCTTTGGTAGATAATTAATAGCTGAATAATCGGTTATATTATTACCATTCAAACCCAAAATCTGAAGCTTAGCTAAGTTCTTAAGTACTGAAATATCAGTTATTTTATTTTCTCCCAAATGCAAACTTTCTAACTTAGCTAGGTTCTTAAGCGTGGAAATATTAGTTATTTTATTTTTATCAAGATGCAACCACCATAACTTAGCTAGGTTCTTAAGTGGAGAAATATCAGTTATTTTATTTTCACTCAACCCCAGTGTTTTTAATTCCATAAGGTCTTTAAGTACTGAGAAATCAGTTATTTGATTATCATTAAGCTCTAATTCACTTAAACCAGTTAAGCTTTTAAGTGCTGAAATGTCAGTTATTTTATTTTCTCCCAAATTCAAACTTTCTAACTTAGCTAGGTTCTTAAGCGGGGAAATATTAGTTATTTTATTTTTATCAAGATGCAACCACCATAACTTAGCTAAATTCTTAAGTGGAGAAATATCAGTTATTTTATTTTTACTCAACCATAAACTCTCTAACTTCACTAAATTCTTAAGCAATGAAATATCAGTTATTTTATTTTTACTCAACGATAAATACTCTAACTTCACTAAATTCTTAAGCGGGGAAATATCAGTTATTTTATTTTTACTCAACCACAACCACTCTAACTCAGCTAGGTTTTTAAGAGGGGAAATGTCAGTTATTTTATTTTCATCAAGGTACAACCTCTCTAACTTAGCTAAGTTCTTAAGTGGTGAAATATCAGTTATTTTATTCTCTCTCAAATATAAAAGTGCTAATGACTTGAAATACTGAATTCCCTCTATTGATTTTATTTTTTCATCATCAAAATAAACCCTCGTGATTCCATAAATATCAGAGTATAAAATATCCCCTTTATCTTTATCAATTTGCTTGCGAACTACTTTTTCAAAGTTTTTATCTGGGAAATTTATTACATCATTTGGTTGCATTTCTTTGGCGTTTGCAAAACTTAAACCTATCAAAGTAATCAACCAAAGTCCTATTGTTTTAATTATCACATTTTGTTTTTTCATAATTCCCTGTTCTTATTACTTACTTTTAAACTAAATCATAATACTACTTTTATTTAATATATTTTACAAAATATACTTTGTTTTGAGTTATCATATTATTTTAATAATTAATTGGGATAGAAAAATGAAAAAACTCATAATATTAATCGGACTATCTTTGATAGCTTCAGCACAAGCAGATGTATTAATAACTAAACATTACAAAATTACAATCAAAAACAACTGTAAAGAAGGCGTAGTAGGCTGTAATAATATTAGCTATCATGGAGTTTCAAAAAAAACAGGCAAAGGGATAAAACTAAAAGGAAAAGAAATATATAAAATGTGTGCCGATGGAGTTACACCTTGTAGGTTTCTTGGTTATAAGTTTAACAGTGGAAAAGTTGTTTATTTTATAAGTCAAGAAGGTGAATATGGTCGCCTAGAAGTTACAAATGGAGAGAAAGTATTAATAAATGAAAAAGGATCTTGGGATTAGGTTGTATCAAGTATATTTCGCTTCAATACTACAAATAACATATTTCATACCTAGCTTTTATTTCTTAGACTAAGATATGAAGTGTTTCCTGTAAAATTAAAACAAGAGCTAACTAAACTTACCACTTTTTGCCATATCAATATAAATTTGTCTTATATTATTTGTGATTTCACCAGGTTTTCCATTAGATACTACTGTTTCATCAACTTTTATAACTGGAATAATTAACATAGTTGCAGAAGTTACAAAAACTTCATCAGCTTGTTTTGCCTCATCAACTGTAAAATCTCGCTCTATAACTTGCATATTTTTTTGTTGTGCTATTTGCATAACAGCTTGTCTTGTTATTCCTTTTAGAATTTGTGAGTTAGCTTTTTTTGTGATTATTTCATTATTTATTATAATAAATACATTGTTAGAACTACCTTCGGTTACAAAGCCATTTTCAACAAACCAAGCATCATTAAACCCATTATCTTTTGCGGTTTTCTTGGCAAGAACGGCCCCTAATAAACTAATTGCTTTTACATCTCGCTTTGCCCAACGAATTTCAGGCAAAGTCATTACACTTATACCTTTATCTGCCAAAAGATTGTTTAATAAATCTTTATTTTGTGCAATCATTATTAAGCTTGGTTTTATATTTTCACTGTATGAAAAATCACGCTCATCATCAACTCCACGAGTAACTTGCAAATAAATTGAGCCAGTTTTTTTATATTATTTTTTTCTATTAATTGATTTTGAATTTTAATGATTTCATCAATAGGCATTGGCATTTTCATATCTAATTTCGCAAGTGATAATTTCAGCCTTTCCAAATGTCCCAAATTATCAACTAGCTTAGAGTTAAGCACCATACTTACTTCATAAATTCCATCAGAAAACAAATAACCTCTATCAAATATAGAAACCTTTGCATCATCTTTTGCAACAAACTTACCATTTACATAACAAATTGACATTTTCTCACCTTTTTGTATAAATTATTTTAAGAATAAAATTAAAATATTTTTTATGTTTTCCTTAGATTGATTATTAAAAAATTATCGGAAAATAATATATAAATAAAAAATACCTTATAACAATATTATCAGCTCTTTTATTAAACTAATAATTAATTATCAACCATTATTAATTCTATGCTTAATTTATAAACTTAGATATAAAAAAGTGTGCAATCTAAATAATATTCAAATTACATTCATTTATTTACATATTTAATATTTAATGCAATATAATCTGTCAATTAATTAAATGAGATGAAAATTCAAACTAGATTTCTTTTTTTGTTTTATTTTTACTATTTTTAAATTTATTTTTTGAGGTAATAACTTGTTAGCCATTGCAAATGTAAGTATACAGTTTGGTGCAAAACCATTGTTTGAAGATATATCAGTTAAGTTTGGATCTGGGAACCGTTACGGTTTAATAGGCGCTAACGGTAGTGGTAAATCAACTTTAATGAAAATACTTGGTGGGGATTTAGATCCGTCAACAGGTAATGTTTCAAAAGCACCTGATGAAAAAAATTGGGAAACTACAGCAAGACCAATTTGCCTATGAAAAATTCAGTGTGGTAGATACTGTTATTATGGGAAATGAAGAGCTTTGGGCAATAAAATCAGAGAGAGATGCTATTTATGCAAATCCAGATATGACTGAAGCCGATGGAATTAGAGTTGGTGAGCTAGAAGCTGAGTTTGCAGAACTAGATGGATACACATCAGAATCAAGAGCTGGAGAGTTACTAATCGGCGCAGGTATTGACACTTCATATCATTATGGACCAATGTCAGATGTTGCACCAGGTTGGAAACTTAGAGTGTTACTTGCACAAGCATTATTTTCAGAGCCTGATATTTTATTACTTGATGAGCCTACAAATAACTTGGATATTAGCACTATTGACTGGCTGGAAGGAATGTTAAACAAAAGAAACTGCACAATGATTATAATTTCTCACGATAGGCATTTTCTAAATAGTGTATGCACTCATATGGCGGACTTGGATTATGGTGAGTTAAGAATATACCCTGGTAATTATGAAGAATATATGACTGCTGCAACTATGGTTTTGGATAGAGTGAATTCTGAAAATGCTAAGAAAAAAACACAAATAGCAGAGTTGAATGCTTTTGTTAGTAGATTTTCAGCAAACGCTTCAAAGTCAAAACAAGCAACTTCAAGAGCAAAAAGATTAGATAAAATCCAACTAGAAGAGGTAAAACCTTCTAGCAGACAAAATCCATATATAAGGTTTGAACAAGAAAAAAAACTACATAGAAAAGCATTAGAGCTAACTAAACTTAGTAAAAGTTTTGATGAAAAAGTATTTTCAGACTTAAGTCTGATGATTGAGGTCGGAGAAAAAGTAGCTATTATCGGAACTAATGGCGTAGGTAAAACTACCTTATTAAGATGCTTGATGGGTGAAATCCCCGCAACTTCTGGTGATATAAAGTGGTCAGAAAGCTCTAGTATTGGTTATTATGCTCAAGATCACTCAAGTGAGTTTGAAAATGGAGAAACATTAATTGACTGGATGACGCAATGGCGAAAAGAATCTGATGATGACCAAGTTATTCGTGGTGTTTTAGGGAGATTATTATTCTCTCAAAAAGATATCGATAAAACTGTAAAAGTGATATCTGGTGGAGAACAAGGGCGTATGATATTTGGGAAATTAATGTTACAAAAACCTAATATAATGTTATTAGATGAGCCAACAAACCATTTAGATATGGAGTCTATTGAATCACTTAATATAGCACTTGAGAATTACGAAGGAACTTTACTATTTGTTAGCCATGATAGAGAATTCGTATCATCACTTGCAACTAGAATTATTGAAATAACTGACACTGAAATAATTGATTTTAAAGGTTCTTATGATGAATATTTACAAAAAACTCATTAAACTTCATAGATTATTAATAAGTTATTTTAAAGAAATTTTTTGCAATATTTTTTTGTAATATAAATACTAATCACTAAGTATAGTAATAAGTTTTAAAGTTTCTAAAGTTTCTAAAGTTTCTAAATTAAAATGCACTTCTCATAATACCAAAAATAAGTATTTATACTCAAAATGATATTATAAGAAGTGCTAGTTTAGTTTATTTTGCCAATTCAGAAAGCTCACCAATTGCAACAGATAACCTTGATATATCAATATCTCCAGCGGATACCTCTTTTATACAATTTGTATAACTTGTTAGTAAATTCTCAGATTTTTCACTCCATTTATTAATTGCTTTTTCTGTGTTTTTATCTAATAAAGCTGCATTTGTAGTAATTTTAACTAGATTTGACATTAGGTTTTGCATCAAAGAACTACAAGCTCTTCTTCTCCAATAATCATTATCGTATAAATCTTTTATACTTTTTCTCAACCATCTAATATCAAGTTTTTTGGATAGTTTGAAATATAATTTTGCAACATTTTCCACTGGTTGTTTCATCTCTTTTGCAAGATTTATAATATCCAAAGATCTTACTGCATAAGATAGATAAGTTATTTCAGTAGCAATAGTTTTATCAACACCACCTTTGACTAGTTTTGATATTCTCTCATTCATATCTTTTTTAGTTTCTGCAGAGATTAAATTTGGAAGAAGTTTACTTATTTTAATAACATCTGTAAATTCTTCTTTTATCTTAACAATATCAATACTATCTCGTCTATTTAATAATAACCAAGTTGATACTTTTTCTAAGGTATTTCTAATTTGTAAATGTAGTTTATTTTGCAAATCTGCATTTATTTCATTATCTAGCTCATCTACCAAATTCCAATAAAATCTAGCATTTGTAACCTCTAAAGCCGCACAGTAAGCCAAAACTATTTGGCAAGCTGTCTGTCCTGTTTCCTCTTTTTTTCTATAGATAAAAATCGGTCCCATATGATTTAAAATACTATTAGTTAAGAAAGTTGCAGCAATCTCTTTTTGCAATGGGTGAGTTTGCATTTGTGGTGCATATTTTTTTCTAAGCGGTTTGGGGAAATATAAATTCAAGTTTGTTTTAAACAAATCAGCTTCTGACAAATTAGAACTTACAAGTTCATCAAATAAACTTATTTTAGAATAAGCCAATAGAATTGCAAGCTCAGGTGCTGTAAACACTTCATTATTAGCAAGTCTTTGTTTTATCTCTTTATCTGTTGGTAAAAACTCAACTTCTCTGCTTAACCTACCTTCTTTTTCTAGCTGTCGCATTATACGAACTTGGTCTATAAATAATGATTTTTGTGAAAGACCTATGCTTATCGCTTGAGGCTGTTGGTAATTTTGTCTTAGAACTAATCTTCCAACTTCATCAGTCATTTTAGCAAGTAAAGTATTTCTTTGTTTTACTGTCATATCGCCAGCTTCAACTGATTGATTAAGTAATATTTTAATATTAACTTCATGATCAGAGCAAGTAACACCTGCGGAATTATCAATTGCATCGGTTAGAATCATACCGCCATTTTGTGCATATTCTACTCGTCCTAATTGAGTAAATCCTAAGTTTCCACCTTCGCCAATAACCTTACAACGAAGCTCACTTCCATTAATTCTCAAACTATCATTTGCTTTATCGCCAACATCTTGATTACTTTCAGATTCTGACTTAACATAAGTTCCTATTCCACCATTCCAAAGTAATTCAACTGGTGCTTTTAGTAGCCTATTTATTAGCTGATTTGGTGAAAGTTGTTTTTCTTTAATATCAAATACTTTTTGCATTTCAGGAGTTATTTTAATTACTTTATCAGCTCTTGAGAATACTCCTCCACCTTTTGACATTAATTTTTTATCAAAATCATCCCAAGTTGTCCTTGGAGTTTCAAACAATCGTTTTCTTTCTACAAAAGTTTTATCCGAATTTGGAGTTGGATCAATAAATATATGAATGTGGTTAAATGCAGCTGTAAGTTTTATTTTCTTAGAAAGTAACATTCCATTTCCAAAAACATCTCCGCCCATATCCCCTATTCCAACAACACTAAACTCTTGTTTTTGTATATCTTTACCTAAGTGGCGGAAATGTCTTTTCACAGACTCCCAAGCACCTCTTGCCGTAATTCCCATTCCTTTGTGATCATAGCCAACAGACCCACCAGAAGCAAAAGCATCATCTAACCAAAATCCATATTCTCTTGCAACACCATTTGCGATATCTGAAAATGTTGCAGTTCCTTTATCAGCAGCCACAACTAAATACGGATCATTTCCATCGTGGCGATAAACATTTTTGGGAGCAACTGTTTTACCAGCAACAATATTATCAGTAATATCTAACAAACCAGATATAAACATTTTATAACAACGAATTCCCTCAGCCATAAACGCATCACGGCTAGAGTTATCAGGGTTTTTCACAAAAAAACCACCTTTAGATCCAACAGGAACAATAACTGCATTTTTTACGATTTGTGCTTTAACCAAACCTAAGACTTCAGTTCTAAAATCTTCTTTTCTATCAGACCATCTAAGCCCTCCTCTAGCAACTTTACCACCTCTTAAGTGAATTGCTTCAAATGATGAGCTATAAACAAAAATTTCATACATCGGTTTTGGAAGTGGTAAATCTGGAATTTTTGCTGATTCTAATTTGAAAGATAATACTTCTTTATGATTTTTAGATTTATCTAATTGGAAAAAATTAGTCCTAAGCATTGCTTGAATAACAATAACAAACCAGCGTAATATTCTATCTTCATCTAAACTAGATACTTTTTTGAATTTAGTTTTTAGTTTTTTCAGAACTTTCTCAGTTCTTTCATCTCTTGATTTCTTAACACCTGTTTCCATTCTCGTATGAAATAATTCAACCAAATCTTGTGCAATTTCAGGGTTATTATCAATAGCTTGATAAATATAAAAAATAGAATAAGGTGCTTTTGCTTGTTGCATATATTTTGCAACAGCTCTCAATAAAGTAACATCTCTGTAATTTATTCCTTTTGATAAAGTTAATTTATCTAAAACATCAGTTTCACTTGTTTTATTCCAAATTGATAAGAATGAATTAACAAAATTATTTTCCAAATCTGCCAAATCAGCTTTTAGTTCAAAATCAATACCTAAAATAAACTCAACAATCCAGCCAACATTACAGCCATCATCACTAAATTGGTAAGGTGTTGCGGACTTCACAGTAAATCCAAAGTTTTCCAAAATCGGAACTAAATCAGACAAATTAGCAACTTCATCTAAACCATAAAGTTTCAGCCTAAGATTACTTTTAGCTTGTTCTTTTTTATATAGTTTTAAGTTTAAAGGCTTATCTTTTGTCAAAGAATCTAATAATATTAAATCCTTTTCTGCTTGTTGTTGAGAAAAATTTTCTTTATAGCTTGTTGGTATTTTATTACTATACTTTTTAAATATATTATTAGCTGCTGATTTACCAATATTTTCCTCTAACAAACCAAATACAACACTTGACCAATCACGAACCATAAATTTAAGCTGTTTTTCAATTTTAACTTTATTATATTTAGCAACTTCACCAGGTGTAACACGCAATAAAAAGTGCATATACATATACATATTATCAGTAAAAACTATATTAGTTTTCACACTATTAGCATTCATTTCTCCAGATAGATAATCTTTTATTTTACCTTCTAAATTAGTTGAATAGTTATCACTTGGGACATAAACATAACAAGATATATAGCCTTCAAAAATATCTTTTCTAACAAAAAATAGTAAATGTTTACTTTTTTCAAAATGATACAAGCTTGTAAGCATTGTTTTTATATGACTTGATGGTGCTTGAACCAATTCATCTCTTGGTATTTGAGCGATAATATTATTATATTCTTTTTTTGCATGCGATTTGTCAGTTACACCCAAACTAGATATTATTTTCTCAACTTTTTGTGAAATTAAAGGAATATCTTTAGGCATATAATGATAAGCCTTAGCAGTCATTAATCCCAAAAACTTATGTTCTGCAATTACTTCACCTTTTGCATTAAACTCTTTAATTCCAATATAATCCATATATGAATTTCTATGAATATCTGACAATTTGTTAGATTTAGAAATAAATATTAAGTTAGGTTTTAGAGCCTTTTCCTTAAGATTATCAGGCAGTCTTGAAAAACTATCTGAAGCTTTCTTGCTAGATTTTCTTTTTAGCACGCCTAGCCCAGATTTATTGATCGGTTCTAGTTTATTGGCGTCAATTATATATTTTCTATAACCCAAAAAAGTAAAATTATCATCTAAAATCCAGCGTAGAAAATCTAACGAACATTTTGTTTTTGGGTCTTTAGAGGTAACTTTGTTTTTTTGTGTAATTTCAATAACTTCTAGCATTTTTGATTGCATTGATTGCCAATCATTATTTGTTTGCGTTAATTTATTTAGAACTTTTATTACTTTCTTTTTGATACTTTCTAATTTTGCAGTTTTTATTCTATCAAACTCGATATGAATTACAGAAATATTATCAGCATCTGGCTTAACAACGCCTGAAATTGAAGTTATTTGTTTTTTTGTATTTTGTTTGCAACTATAAATTGGGTGGCAAACAAAATTTGCTGATAAGTTTAATTTCACAAAAAATATTTTCAAAGTGTCTATTAAAAATGCTTTATCTTTGGTCAAAATTTCTAAAATACTGTATTCTGAACGATAACCTTGGTCTTTCATTTTCGGATTGTAAATATTTATAATATCTTCACCACGATATTTAAATAACATATTAAAAATGATTGTTTGCGATAACAAATAATTCTGCAGATGTTTTTGCTGCTATGTATTCATCCGATGAAAGGTTATAATAGTTTTGTATAAAATTATCAAATAAAGAAAACTCTTTTTTAGATAGTTTATTGCTGGCTATTTTTATAACTTGGCTATATTGATTAAAAGACATATTATTAACTCCAAAATTAATTTATATAAAGTAAACATAGAGTGTATCATATTTGCAATTAGCAATAACATACTAAATTACTGAGAAATACAAACACAACCTAAAAAATATTATGAAAAAATATAAGAAAAACAAGTCTAACAAAAAGAACAATGAAGGATTTAGCAATAAATCAAATAAGAAATTTGATAGCAAAAATCAACCAAAACTTGAAGTTGAAGGGCAAAGAATTCAAAAAGTCCTAGCAAACTTGGGGCTTGGTTCTAGAAGAGAAATTGAAAAACTAATCCTTGAAAACCAAATACGAGTAAACAAACAACTTGCAACTCCAGGGCAAAAACTCATTGGAAATGAATTAGTTCAAATTGGTAAAAGAAAAGTTGTTTTATCAAATATGAAATCTGATAACAAAACTAGAATTATAGCTCTTCACAAAGCAACTGGAATTGTTAGCACTAGAAAAGATGAACACGGAAGACCAAATGTTTTTCAAAAACTACCAAGCATCAGAAATTCTCGCTGGGTAATGGTTGGAAGACTTGATATAAACACACAAGGTTTATTACTTTTCACAAATGATGGTAAGCTCGCAAATGATTTGATGCACCCTAAAAATGAAATTGAACGAGAATATTTAGTGCGTGTTTTTGGTAGAGTTACTGAAGAAAAACTACAACTTTTAGAAGCTGGAATTGAGCTTGAAGACGGAATGGCAAAATTTGAAAGCATACATACAATATCAAAAGAAGAAGAAATTAATAATATGTTCTTTAAAGTAGTCCTAAAAGAAGGTAGAAATAGAGAAATCAGACGAATGTGGGAAGCTGTTGACTGCCAAGTTAGCAGACTAAAAAGAATTAGTTATGCAGGATTTGAATTACCTAAAAACTTAAAACAAAACCAAACGCAAGAACTAACCAAATCCGAGGTTAGAGCTATATCTAATTTGATTAAAGAAACTTAAATTTAAAAAAATACAAATTTAAACAACAGTTGGTGAATTGTATATTCAAACAATACTATAAATAATAGGAACTATTAGAATGAATAATGAAAAATATATAGTTAAAAAATACAGAACAGAAATACATTATCTTTCGCTTTTAGTTGTTTTGTATACTGATAATAGAAAACCTTGGGTTCTACTTCCTTGGAATAATACAATTGATGGCTTACATCACTATCAAGTTATTGGTGATACATTAATACGTTGTCATGAAACAAAAGGATTATATAAATATTGTAATGGTCTAATTTTATGGAACACTTTTTAAGCGACATTTATCATTCTATTAAATTTTTCATTTGGTGTCATGTAATTTATTGCGGAATTTAACCTCTTATAATTATAAAAATATATATAACTATCTACTTCTTCAGTAACTTCTTGATGACTTTTAAAACTTAAATAATTTAATCTTTCAGACTTTAGACTCCTAAAAAACCTTTCCATTACAGCATTATCCCAACAGTTTCCTTTTCTGCTAACACTCTTTGTTATATGCAAATTTACACAAAAATCAACAAATAAATTAGACGTATATTGCACGCCACGATCTGAGTGAAATAATAATTTGCTTGTATCTGGATGTTTTCTTCTAATTGCGTTTTGAAGTGCTTTTTTTGCAAGTTTTGCATTCGGTTTTTGCGACAAACTCCAGCCCACAATTTCTTTTGTTGCAAGGTCAAGAACCGTCGCTAAATAGCTCCAGCCTTGATGATTTCGGATATAAGTTATATCGCCAACCCAATGTGTATTTGGTGTTTTTTGATTAAATTCTCTATTTAAAATATTATCAGAAATAATTTTAGACACTCGTTCTTTGGGGTAATAGTGTTTTTTTCTTGGTGTAATTGCTTGAATATTAGCAAGTTTCATCAATGAAGCTACTTTAAAAATACCAATCTTAATACCGTAAAGTTGGAGTTCTTTTTGCATTCTTCTTTTCCCATAACTGTGTTTTGTTTCTATAGAAATTTTCTTTAATAAAGATATTATTTCAGAAGATTTTCTATTAATTTTCCTAGTGTTAGTTTTTCTATAAAATGTGTTTTTAGGAACTCCATAAGCAGTGCATAATTCAGTTATTGAGTAATTTTTATTTGCCATTTTTATTTTCATAATAACTTCGGTTTTTAGTTTTTTTGAATAAAAATGGCAGCAGCCTTTTTTAAAATTTCATTGTCTCTTTTTGCCCTCCAAAGCTGTTTCCTAAGGTCTTGAATTTCCTGTTGTTGAGCCGTCAACGCTCTTTTGCCATCTGGAGTTTTTCCGCCTAATTCATCAATATATTGTTTTTTCCAACGTGCAACAGCTGATTTTCCTGCACCAGAAATTTCTTGAATTTGATTATTTGTATAATTTTCATGCACCATAAGCTTTGCATAATCAAGCTTTTGCTCTACAGTCCAAGTTTTTCTTTGTTTGTTAATTTTTGACATAATTTTTTCCTCTTAAAAGTGTATTATAGGCTAAAAATCTGTCCCATAAAACTGAACCACTTCACTAGAAAAAAGTACTAAAAAAGAGATGTATGAATATTATAGCTCTTCAGATTATTTTGGTGGTGAGCTTCAAGATATTTTACAGCAATATTTTTTACCAAACTTAGCAATAGCAGATTCTAATTCAGTAAACAAACCAAAGGAAAGTAAAATGAAAAAAATAGAAGATGAATATTATGTAATTGTTGATGACTTTTCCAAGCCAAATATATTTTGGTATATTAGAGATAACCCAGATCATGTGCGTAGATTACGCACAGATACACAAATCCAACCACTGCGTTATTTAATAGATAAGGATAATTGGCTAAAGGGAAAAGCACCTGCAGACATTACTGATATCTTTGATGGTTTACTTGTTAATGATAAAATAAAACAAGATTTATATATAAAACTAACTGATGCGAATATAATGATACACCCATCTTATGCTGTATCACCTGATGATGATTATTTTGAAGGGTATTGGCTTATAGCAATTCCTGCTGCACCTATTAGCTGGATAAAATATTAAAGAAAGCGATATAGAGTATCTAGATGATGAGGGACCTGATGCTGATATAATTTCTGATATTGATAAGTATGTATTTAGCCTTGAATTTATTGCTCTACCACTAAAAGATAGACTTTATTTTGAGATAGAGCGTCATTTTGGTTTTTATACCCCACCAATAATTCATAAGTCATTAGTTGAGTATTTTTGCTAAATATTCAAATCGTGATGTTAAATTTATACAGCTTACTAAATTTATCTCAGGCATGGAAAACCACGGTCCATTACCAGAATTTGCTATTTAATAAATAGCATTTTTAAAGCTAATATTACAACGAGAAAAATAAAATGAATTATCCCAAAGATATAAAAAGTATATTTTTACTATTATTTGCACTACTATTTTTACCAAACTTAGCAATAGCAGATTCTAATTCAGTAAACAAACCAAAGGAAAGTAAAATGAAAAAAATAGAAGATGAATATTATGTAATTGTTTATGACTTTTCCAACCCAAATAGACTAGATTATATTGGAGATAATCCAGATCATGTGCGTAGATTATCCACAGATACACAAATCCAACCACTGCGTTATTTAATAGATAAGGATAGTTGGCTAAAGGGAAAAGCTCCTGCAGATATTTCAAAAATTGTATATGGGCTATTAATTAATGATAAAATAAAACAAGATTTATATATAAAACTAACTGATGCGAATATAATGATACACCCATCTTATGCTGTATCACCTGATGATGATTATTTTGAAGGGTATTGGCTTATAGCAATTCCTGCTGCACCTCTTAGCTGGATAAATATTAAAGAAAGTGATGTAGAGTATCTAGATGATGAGGGTCCTAATGCTGATATAATTTCTGATATTGATAAGTATGTATTTAGCCTTGAATTTATTGCTCTACCACTAAAAGATAGACTTTATTTTGAGGTAGAGATAGATTTTGGGTCTTACACCCCACCAATAATTCATAAGTCATTAGTTGAGTATTTTGCTAAATATTCAAATCGTGATGTTAAATTTATACAGCTTACTAAATTTATCTCAGGCATGGAAAACCACGGCCCATTACCAGAATTTGCTATTTAATAAATAACATTTTTAAAGCTAATATTACAACGAGAAAAATAAAATAAATTATCCCAAAGATATAAAAAGTATATTTTTACTATTATTTGCACTACTATTTTTACCAAACTTAGCAATAGCAGATTCTAATTCAGTAAACAAACCAAAGGAAAGTAAAATGAAAAAAATAGAAGATGAATATTATGTAATTGTTTATGACTTTTCCAACCCAAATAGACTAGATTATATTGGAGATAATCCAGATCATGTGCGTAGATTATCCACAGATACACAAATCCAACCACTGCGTTATTTAATAGATAAGGATAGTTGGCTAAAGGGAAAAGCTCCTGCAGATATTTCAAAAATTGTATATGGGCTATTAATTAATGATAAAATAAAACAAGATTTATATATAAAACTAACTGATGCGAATATAATGATACACCCATCTTATGCTGTATCACCTGATGATGATTATTTTGAAGGGTATTGGCTTATAGCAATTCCTGCTGCACCTCTTAGCTGGATAAATATTAAAGAAAGCGATATAAGGTATTTAGATGATGAGGGACCTGATGCTGATATAATTTCCAATATTGATAAGTATGTATTTAGCCTTGAATTTATTGCTCTACCACTAAAAGATAGACTTTATTTTGAGATAGATTTTGGGTATTACACCCCACCAATAATTCATAAGTCATTAGTTGAGTATTTTGCTAAATATTCAAATCGTGATGTTAAATTTATACAGCTTACTAAATTTATCTCAGGCATGAAAAACCACGGTCCATTACCAGAATTTGCTATTTAATAAATAACATTTTTAAAGCTAATATTACAACGAGAAAAATAAAATGAATTATCCCAAAGATATAAAAAGTATATTTTTACTTAGATGAAGACTACTTTCTTCCAGATGCTCGACTATATTTGGATAATGAACGGGGGAAGATAAATTAAAACTTGCTTTGTGTAAACTACTCGCAAATACCGTACCTGCATATTTTTTTAATACAAATAAAATATTGGAGTCTTTCATCGTTAACTCTAAAAATTGTCAATAAGGTAGCAATATTGAAAAAATACTTTACTTATCAGACTATAGTATTGTTTTTAATAATGATTTATCCTTTAGTGTGTTAATTTAAAAAGCACCACCATTTTAATTTGGTTGAATTTAGGTTATTTGTTAAACTTACTTCTAAACAACAAAAAATTATCAACTAACAATTAAATAATATGGTTTTGGAATACAAATTTGATTACAAACACTTTCTAAAGAATGTTACAACGCTACCAGGTGTTTATAGAATGTTTTCCCAAAATGGTAAGGTGCTTTATATTGGCAAAGCAAAAAATCTAAAAAAAACGAGTTTCAAGTTATTTCAGGGATAGTGGGCTTTCAGTCAAAAACAAATCTTTGATGAAACAAGTATTTGATATTAAAGTTATTGCAACAGCTACTGAAACAGAAGCTTTAATCCTTGAAAATAATTTAATAAAGAAAGATTTACCCAAATATAATATTTTATTGCGAGATGATAAAAGTTACCCTTATATTTGTTTAACCAATGAAAATTTTCCACGCCTTAGGTTTCATCGTGGTAAGAAAAAAGTTAAAGAAAAATACTTTGGACCTTACCCAAGCGTTGTTTCTGTTAAAAGCACTTTGGATATTATGCAAAAAGTTTTTTTGATTAGAAATTGTAATAATAGCTTTTTCAAAAACCGAAGCCGAGCTTGCTTACAACACCAAGTAAAACGCTGTTCTGCACCTTGTGTGAACTTAGTAAACCAGCAACAATATAGCGAACAGATAAATGATGCGGTTGAGTTTTTGGAAGGAAGTAGTAATAAGTTAGTTGAAAATATGCAGCAAAAAATGCTAAATGCATCTAAAACTCAAGACTTTGAAACTGCTTTAATTTATCGTGATAAAATCCAATCCCTTAGAAAGATACTTGAGAAACAATATATAACAAATAAAACAGGTGATGCTGATGTTATTGTTTTGAATAAAGATAAGTTAAATTGTATTATTTTAGTTTTTTTCTATCGTGATGGGCGAAGTTTAGGAAGCCAATATTATTCTCCTAAAGTTATGCAAAATCACACTAAAAAAGAAATTTTACAAAGTTTTTTAGAACAGTTTTATTTTGATAGAAAACCTGCAAAAGAAATTATTTTGAACAAAGAGTTAGAAAATAAAAACTTACTAATTAATTTTTTCAAATCTAAATTTGAAACAACAGTTAATATTATAAATAAACCAAGAAAACACCGTGCAAAATGGTTAGAAATGGCTGAAAAAAACGCCGCCCTTGAGTTAAACTTAAGAAATATATCCAAAGAAACTATTAAAAATCAATTCAAATCATTAATAAAAGAACTTTCTCTAAAATTCACACCCAAAATACTTGCCTGCACAGATATTAGCCACACAATGGGTGAGGAAACTGTTGGTTCTTATGTGGTTTTTGATGAAAATGGAGCCAAAAAATCAAACTATAGAAAATATAATATTACAGGAATTACACCAGGCGATGATTATGGTGCAATGGGAACAGCTTTTGACTAGGAGATTTAAAAGATTTTTGGCACAAAGTAAAAAAAACATAACAGAGGAAAGTATTGAAACTATGCCAGATATTTTATTTATTGATGGTGGAAAAGGACAATTTAATATTGCAAAAAAAGTCCTAAGAAAACTAAAAGTAAATATAACAATCGTTGCAGTTACAAAAGATGAAAACCGTAAATCAGGACAGGAAAAGTTAATCGTTTGTGATAAGGTTTTGGATTTAAAAGCTTGTGATAGAAATATAAAACTTAAGGAAAATAATCCAGCACAACATTTGATAGAACAACTAAGAGATGAATCTCACCGTTTTGCAATTATTGGGCATAGAAAAAAAAGAGATAAAAAAAGACAAACTTCAGAGCTTAATCAAATAGATGGGATTGGAAATAAAAGAAGACAAGCTTTATTAAAATACTTTGCAGGAATAAAAGGAATTAAACTAGCAAGTATTGATGATATATCTAAAGTTGAAGGAATTAGTAAAAACTTAGCCCAAAATATTTATAATTACTTTCACGAATAGCAGACAAATAACTAGCCACACTTAATAAGTTTGATTTTTCAGCAATATATATTTAATAATCAAATTACTTTATAATAAATAAATTACTTAATTAGCAAAAGAATTAAATAAAGCATAGAAAGAAAAATAGAATGAAAATCAAATAAATTTAAAAAAATGAGGTTTAAATGAAAAAACAAAAAATAGAACTAACTCCAAAGCAGAAAAAGAAAAAAATTATTCTAAGGATTTTGCTATTTATATTTTTATACTTTACTGTATTTAAATTAGCTAAGTTGCAGTTTGATAAGGCTATTATTGTTAGCATGCCAAACCTTTGTAATAAAAAAAGTAGTAGGTCAGAGTATATACCATTAATAAAGGCATGGTTTATATCTGCTAAAAATATAGATGCAACACAGAGCTATTTCCGTGGCTCAATTATAGAATATGATAACCCCAAAGCTATTCAGATTGTAGCCAGCAAAGGGGGTAATTTTAATATTTCTCATATTGAATCTGCCTATTATTGCGGTAACACAAATTCAGTTAAGTTTCTTGAAGAGTGGATGGCTATAGATAAGTATAGCCAAGATGATATATATATTGCCCAAAATTTCCTGTTGCGACCTGGTATAAATGTGGCACCTTTCAAATTACTATTAGATATACATCCAGAGTTAAAACAATATGACGAATTAAGGCAGATAATTCTTTTAAAGCTGAATGAATATAGAGAATCATTAGATTCTACTTCCTATGATTATGAAGAACGCCTTGAAAAATACAAATACTATCAAGAGGCATTGGCATATTTTGATTCATAATTTGTCACTTAAAACTATAATATTTAATTTATTCAAATAACCCAAAAGGAAAGAAAATGAAAACTAATAAAGTAAAAAAACAACAAATGAGCAAAAAAAAGAAAAGAATTATTATTGTTATAAGCATTATCACATTTATGATTTTATACTTTACTGTATATAAGCCTATTAAATATCACATTGATAAATATATAATTTCTAGCGTAAAAACCATATCAGATAAAAAGGATATTAATTCCAAAATTCCATTATCACTAAAAGTATGGTTTATCTCTAGTGAGAATATAAATATCAATAACCGCACCAAAGATAGCATAATGTTTAAATCAATTTGTTATGATGATAGCAAAGCCCTTGAAATAATAGCTAATAAAGGTGGTAATTTTATTAGAGCTAATTTTATACAGGCATATAAATGTGAAGCTTATAATTCAATTAGTTTTTTTAGTATAAAATTTCCTATATATAATGACTGGGGGCAATTTTTAGATGTATATATACCGAGAACTTTATTAAGGAGAGCTTTATTAAATCCAGATGATAAATCATACAAAAATGGCTTTAAAATGATTATCAAAGAATATCCAGACTTTAAAAAAGTAAATTTTTTAAAAAAAATTATTGAAGAAACACCTGATAGCCAAACAACGGCTGAACTAAAAAAAGAACTACTTTCTTATTTGGATTAATATGATGAAAATAATGAAAATAAGTATACTATTATTTAGTACACAATTAATGGCGGTAAATATGGTGAATCTAACGGGCTCAAGGATAGGCTTCTAAAATTTAATTTAATCAAAAACTATTTAAAATTATAAGGTATATACAATATGATAAAGATAAAAATTTTCATTTTATTTCTAATTTTTTCTGTAAATTTATTTGCTATAAGTGCAATTGATTACAATAAAATAATAGAAAAATCATTTATTAGTACAACATATAATAAAATAAAAACTTTTAAAAGTAATATAAACAGCAATAAAATCAAAATAAAATTTCAGAAATTTAATACATGGATTAATAAAAATGATGAAGAAAATAATAATGGAAAACTATTATTAAATTATCAAGATTTACTCATTAAAATATTTGCAAATAATAAAATGGTATACAGTGTAACTCAAAAAGCATTTTTACCTTATGGGCAACAAATTGATACATATATATATAAACTAGATTTAAAATCATCAATTTTAGTAATTATGGTTCAAAATGGTAACTCTACTAATACATATCCATGGTTAATTGAATATACTCCTTATATATTTTTAATCAAAAACAAATCGGTTTTAAGACTAGAAAATATCGAGGAAAAATATTTTTTTAGCTTAAATTATTTTAATCGGATAACTACAGATGAAAGAATATCTCCACATGTTTACCCATATTATAATTATATAACTATTTTAAAAAGAATTAAAGAACCTCAAGTTATAAGTAGTATTGAAAATAATTTATTCAATGTATCTCTCTCAACCCTAGAAAAACCCCTAAAACAAAAAAAAGACCTAAAAACCTACAACAAAGCATTCTTTGAAAAACTATTGCCTGAAAAACCAATAGAAAAATCCACCCTAACCACCTACAACAACATAGGCTACTACCTCCAAAAAGCAGGGGCAAATAAAGAAGCAATTTACTTATTAGAAAAAATCACAGCAAAGTTCCCAAAAAGAACAGTTGCTTATTATAACTTAGGTGATGCCTATTGGGCTTTGGGAGATAAAGCTAAAGCTAAAAAAGTTTATGAAATATACATAAAACAAATGAAACAAAAAGGTAAACAAAAACGAATTCCTAAAATCATAAAAGATAGAATTTTAACAAAATAATATGAAACTTGATAAGTTAGTAAAGCTAGAAAAAGATGATAGATTAAGAGAAGGTATAAAATGAAAAAATTTATATATATACTATTAATTATATTTATTAATAGTTTGTCTGCAATGACAAATGAAGAGGTTATATTATTAGAAAAGAAAGCTTCTAAAACATTTAATTTTATGAAAGCACATCATTTGAAAGATAAAAAGGTAGATGTGAAAATTAAATTTATTCAATATAACTTTCACAAAGAACTTTTTGGAACAATGAGTAATGAACGCTTGTATGATGGGAATTCTATTAATGGATATATAACTTTTAAAGATAAAAAAATAAAATTTTTTGATGAAGAGTTTGCTTTTGTTCCCTCTCAAAATATTATTCAGTTGGCTTGTCGTGATGAATCATCTATAAAATATATAATTATGCTCTCTTATTATAATGGCACAATGAAGTTTGGCGCTATGGAATATATACCTTACTTTTATAAAATCACTCAAAATGGTATAGAGGAAACAACAGATAAATATAGTTATAAATTATTAGGCACTTATGGTAATGATAATCTTAATCTTATTAGTTTTAATTTAAGTGATTCGACAAGAAGATTTCCATATTACACAAAGAATAAACTTTTAAATAGATTATTAGAAACGGGGTTTTGTAAAAAGTCTAATTTACTTGAGTTGCAAGTAATAAAGCAACTGAATAAGTATTTTTTATTAACTATCGAAAAAAAACTAAAAACAAAGAAAAACCTGCAAACCTACAACAAAGCATTCTTTGAAAAACTATTAGGAATACCAATAGATGTAGATGATTACTTCGGAATAGTGACACCAAGAGAGTTATCAGAATCGATTAAAGATAGAAGAGGGGTGAAATAATATGCTTAAAAGGTTAATATTAATAATAATTACAGTATTATTTAGCAGTAGTTGTAGCCCAGCAACAAAGTACATTGAAATTTCAGGTAAAGAATTTAAGGAAGAGTTAATGAGTTTATCTAAGTACAATACTGATACAAAGTTCTATAGCTGGGAATATCTAACTTCAGGATTTAACTTAGAGGAAGATAAATATTTATATTTTAGATTAACTTATTTTTATAAAGGGCAAAATGACAGTGTAATTAATATACATAAAAGACTAAAAGTTAATAAAAAAGAAATTAAAATACATTTTGATAGTAATAGCTTTATGCAAACAAGAGATATACTGTCAGAAAATGTAACTGTGCTTTGACTTTTCATAAAAGAGCATTTTACATATAAACTTGAAAGTGATGATTTAGAACTAACTCCTTTGCTGACCCTTAGGAAAAACGGTGAGAAAATAAATAATTATGTAACTATAAGCCCAGAACAAATAGAAAAACAACCTAGTAAAACAGTAGAACCTATAAAAGTAACAGTAGAGAAAAATGGTTTAGTTCACGATGATAATTATAATTACTTTCACGAATAGCTGACAAATAACTAACAAAGCCAAATTTGACTAACAAAACCTTGGCAAAACCACCTTATTTTGTTATATTTCTAACTAAGGGTTGTTATCTGTAATAACAGTCAACAGCAATCAGTCTCTTGACCTTAATTTTAATTACTAGGGAGTCAGACTGCGAATTGTGTGCAAGCTTTCTATTGTTTTGCAATATTGAAAGAAGCCTAATATTTGCAGGTTAAGACACCCACTTGGACTATCTTGTTCAAGAGCGGTAATTTGCTAGACTTTATTTTGGAGCAACCCCCTTTTACATTCTTTGATTGTATTTGACTGATATTCAGTTGATATTTAAATAAAATTTAAATAAAACATTAAATAATACTTAATATAATCACTTCATTTTGCACAAATTTATAATAGGTGTTAGTATATCTTTTCTTTAAATTTCATCATCTATTAATTAATATGTTTCCAAACCTAAACTTTATTAAATCAGCTTTAGCTACAGCTATACTTTGCTTTGGTGGTTCTGCTTTTGCAGAATTGTTAAAATGTGAGGTTAAGTCTGGTGGATTAAGTTATTTTGAATCAACTGATAAGGTTAGAAAAGATTCATGCGTAACTGAAGCTGTTTCTGTTACTAATGGCTCAGGCAAATCTATTAAGAAAAGCTACTCAAATCCAAATTTTGATAAAACGATAACAGTTTCCTCCACACAAGTTAAACAAACCTGTGGTGGCTCAGGTGGAACAATAACAGTTAATGGTAAAGTGTTTCATTTAGATCCTGCCTTAATTTGTAAAAAATATTCCAAAAAACCAGGAACTATTGCAATTGGCAAACCAGTTTTCAAACCAAAACTTTACAAAGTGAACTCAGAATTTAGAAAAAAAGTTTCTGCGTTTGTTTTTAAAATGTCAACAAAATACAATATGGAACCTGAATTTATTCATGCGATTATTTCAGCAGAATCAGCTTATAACCCAAATGCCAAATCACATGCTGGCGCACAAGGGCTTATGCAACTTATGCCTTTCACTGCCAAAAGATTTGGCGTTACAAACCCTTATAACCCTTACCAGAATATAGAAGCTGGAACAAAATACCTAAAAAAACTATATGATGAATTTGGAACACTTAGCTTAGCTGCAGCGGGTTATAATGCTGGCGAAGGCTCTGTTCGTAAATATAATAATAAAATACCACCTTACAAGGAGACTAGAAGATATGTACCAAAAGTTCTTGCTTATTACAAAAGATACAAAGCGAATCCGTCACTTATTAGCGGTTATTAGTTTAGTTGCTGTTGCTAGTTTTAATACAACTTTCGCACAGTCGCTTAACTTCAAAACAATAAAACAAAGCCTAAGAAATGGGGCAAATATTAGTGATTATGATAATCTGAAAACTAATATTTTATACCCTTATCTTGCTTATGAGTTTTATAAAAAAAACTTAGATTATAATAATGAAATAATAGACTTAGTTGATAATAATCACAGCACGCCTGTAATAAAGTCTTTGCACAACCAATGGCTTCTAAAAAAATATTCTCAACAAGAATACAAATTAATCGTTGATAATTATCATAAAAATAGCTCAACATCAGCTAATTGCGCATATAGAAGCTCACAATTAATTTTAGGAAATAAAAAAGCTGCTTTTGATAACATCTATCAAATTTGGCTTTCTAAAAAAAATGTCTCAAGCTTATGTTCTCCAGTATTTCTTGCTTGGAATAAAAGTTCAAATCCAGCTTACTTAATAAAAAGAGCTATATTTGCTTATGAAGCTGGAAATGCTGATTTTGCAATAACTTTGGCTACAAAAGTAAACAGTCAAACTGCTTCTACAATAGTTGAGTTTGCAAATTATTTAAAATACCCAGATATTATTTTAAATACAAATAAATCAAGTTTAACTTCAGACAAACAAAAGAAATACTTATTACCAACTATCTTAATGAAGCTTGCTAATCAAAATTCTGTTACAAATGCAGATTTTATTCTGTCGTTCCCAGAATTACAAAGTGAGGTTAAATACCAAAGTGTGTTAACAAAACTTGCTATTAACTTAACAAAGAAAAAAAGTTACAAAGCAATAACAGTTTACAAAAAAATAAAACAGCCAAGTAAAGATCTTGATAAACAAATAACCAAGTTTTTGGTTCAAAGTAATGATTTAAACACTCTTTCTAAAACCATAAAATCTACAACTTTAGATGAATCTAGCCTTTATTTCTTAGCTTATTCTTATGAAAAAGAAGGTAAAAAAAGAAAAGCCAAAAATCTATACAAATCACTTGCCAAAGTTAGAAGTTATTATGGATTCTTAGCTTCTGATAAAGTTAAAACAAAATATACATTTAATAATTACAGAATTAAAGCTAATAAAAACGCTCAAAAATCATTTAATAAATCAGCTCCATTTAAAAGAGCAGTTGCACTTTTTAATGTTGGTGAAGACAATATGGCACGAAAAGAAATTTTCAGTGCATCAAGAAAAATGACAGTGGGTATGATGCAACAGCTTGCTTATTGGTTAGATAAAAAGCAATATTACTTTAGTGCAGTTTCTACACTTGCGGAAATCCGTGATTGGAATGATATAAATATTAGGTTTCCAACACCTTATAATAAATGCGTAAATGCAGCTGCTAAGAAATATAATATAGAACCTAGTTGGATTTATGCAATTATTAGAAAAGAGTCAACAATGAATAAAAAAGCCAAATCAAGAGTTGGTGCATTAGGACTTATGCAGCTTATGCCAAAAACAGCAAGAAAGGTTTCATCAGATTATGGAATAGACCTAAGCTTGGGAGTTTTAAATACTTGCACAAATATAAACTTAGGTTCGGCTTATTTGGCACAAATGTTAAAAAGATTTGGTAGCCCTGCCCTAGCCTCAGCCGCTTATAACGCAGGACCTGGTAATGTGAATAAATGGATGAATAGAAATTTTATCGATAGTAGTGCTACAATTGATGAAGTTGTTAATTGGGTTGAATTAATACCATTTAGAGAAACCAAAAAATATGTAAAAGTAGTAATGGAGTATCAACAAGTTTATGCAAAACTACTTTCAGGCAAGGTTAATAGAGTTTCAAAAATTATGTTACTCAAATAAAGCAATGACCAAATATCTTATTTTCATAAAAGGTAATATTTATTCTCAGATATGAAAATCTATAATATAATATTACCTTTTTTAATTTAGTAATTTAACTACAAAGAGGTAATTATGAAAGCAACAGCAAGACACATTTTAGTAAGTTCAGAAGAAAAAGCACAACAATTAAAAACTCAAATTGAAGCTGGTGAAGACTTTGCAACAGTTGCAAAAGATAACTCTTCTTGCCCATCAAGTGCTGATGGCGGAAACTTAGGCGAATTTGGTCCAGGAATGATGGTTCCAGAATTTGATAAAGTTGTATTTTCTGCTCCTGTTAATGAAGTTCAAGGACCCGTTAAAACTCAGTTTGGTTATCACTTATTAGAAGTAACAAAAAGAGACGATTAAACTTAAAACAACCTTTTGAGTAATAATTAACGGTTTTTTTAATTATTACTCAAAATGATTTTATTTAACAGGTGAATACAAAAGAAACAACAAGATAAAAAAGATATGAATAAGCAAAGAAAAATCTTAGTAACAAGCGCTCTTCCTTATGCAAATGGTTCTATTCACTTAGGGCATTTAGTAGAATATATTCAAACTGATATTTGGGTTAGATTCCAAAAAATGCAGGGAAATAAGGTAACTTATGTCTGTGCAGATGATGCACACGGCACACCAATTATGTTGAAAGCTGATGAACTTGGAATATCTCCACAAAAACTAATTGATGATGTGCATAAGGAACATAGCTCTGATTTTTCTAGCTTTTTAGTTGAATTTGATAATTTTTACTCAACTCATTCAGAAGAAAACAAAAAACATGCGGAAAATATTTATTTAAAGCTTCAAGAAAATGGTTATATTTTTGAGAAAGTTATAACTCAAGCTTTTGATGAAGAAAAACAAATGTTTTTACCAGATAGATTTGTAAAAGGAACTTGTCCAAAATGTAAAACAGAAGATCAATATGGTGATAATTGTGAAAGCTGTGGGGCAACATATTCACCAACTGATTTAATTAACCCAAAATCTGCACTTTCTGGAAAACCTCCAATTGAGAAAGACTCAAACCATTATTTCTTTGATTTACCAAAGTTAGAAAACTTTCTTAAGGACTGGCTAAATAACTCAGATATTCAACCAGAAATTAAAAATAAAATGATGGAATGGTTTGAATCTGGGCTAAATAGTTGGGATATTTCCAGAGATGCACCTTATTGGGGATTTAAAATCCCAAATACTGAAAATAAATTTTTCTATGTTTGGTTAGACGCACCTATTGGTTATATAGCTAGTTTTGAAAATTATTGTATAAAAAACAATTTAGATTTTAATGAGTATTTCAAAGAAGATTCTAAAACAGAACTTTATCATTTTATAGGTAAAGATATTGCTTATTTCCATACATTATTTTGGCCAGCAACTCTAAAAGGAGCAAACCTTAGAACGCCAACTGGTGTTTTTTGCCATGGTTTTTTAACTGTGAATGGTGCAAAAATGTCTAAATCAAGAGGAACTTTTATAAAAGCTCAAACTTATTTGGAGCATTTAAAACCAGAAAACTTGCGTTATTATTATGCATCTAAGCTTTCATCAAGTATTGAAGATATTGATTTAAATTTTGAAGACTTTAAACAAAAAAATAATAGTGATATTGTTGGTAAATTGGTTAATCTTGCCAGTCGTTGTGCAGGGTTTATTTCAAAAAGATTTGATGGAACTCTAGCTAATTCATTAGGCAAACCAGAAGTTTTTAATTATGCAGCCGATATTGTAAAAAATAAAGTAACTTCACTTTATGAAGAAAGAAATTATGCACAAGCAGTTCGAGAAATTATGGCTTTAGCTGATAGAGCGAATGAATATATTGATGCAGAAAAACCTTGGGTTTTAGCTAAAGACGAAACTCAAACAGAAAATCTACATAAAGTTTGCACAACTGGAATTAACTTATTTTATCAATTAGTTATCGCATTAAAGCCAGTTTTACCTGAACTTTCTAAAGATGTAGAAGAATTTCTAAATATTAATATTGAAAGTTTTAGTTTTGCTGAGAAACCATTACTAGCCCATAAAATAAATAAATTCAAACCTTTAGCAAAAAGAATTGAAGATAAAGACATTGAAGCATTAATTGAAAGCTCTAAACAAAATCTTCAAGTAAAAGAAGATAAACCAAAAACTTCAAATAGTTCAAGTAAAGAAATCAATATTGATGACTTTAATAAGCTAGACTTAAGAGTTGCCAAAGTTTTGGATTGTGATTTTATTGATGGTGCTGATAAATTGTTAAAATTCAAACTAGATGTTGGAAAATTAGGTGAAAAACAAGTTTTTTCTGGAATTAGAAAATTCTATCCAAATCCAAAAGATTTAATTGGCTCAAAAGTAATATTAGTTGCAAATCTTGCTCCACGAAAAATGAAGTTTGGAATATCTGAAGGTATGATTTTATCTTCTGAAAACAAATCAGGACTAAGATTATTACCAGCTGATAACGAGGCAATTGCTGGCGATAAAGTAAAATAATTTTTCACAAACTAAAACAATG
Source organism: Cardiobacteriales bacterium (assembly GCA_965215775.1). GTDB lineage: Bacteria > Pseudomonadota > Gammaproteobacteria > Cardiobacteriales > Ostreibacteriaceae > CBDCEG01. Next base: position 67,721 of record CBDCEG010000019.1, on the reverse strand, counting down.
CAAAATAAAATTACTGAAATTAACTTAGAAAATATTGATACAGAAAAATCTAATAAATTAAGTGAAAATATTGATACTTTATCAACTTTAGAGATTATAGAAGTTATTAATAACGAAGATAAAAAAGTTGCAAAACAAGTTGAGCTTGAATTAAAAAATATAGCTAAACTAATTGATTTAATTGTAAATAGTTTCAATAATAACGGCAGACTTATTTACATTGGGGCTGGAACTAGTGGCAGACTTGGTGTTTTAGATGCTAGCGAATGCCCGCCAACTTATGGAGTTTCTAACGATTTAGTTATTGGAATTATTGCAGGTGGTGCCAAAGCTTTACAGATTTCTGGTGAAGAAGTAGAAGATAATGCAGAACAGGCTATTAAAGACTTGAAAAATATTAATCTAAATAGCAAAGATACTTTGGTAGGAATTGCCGCAAGCGGTAGAACTCCATATGTTTTAAGTGCTTTAAAATATGCAAACTCTATAAATGCAAATACTGGTGCGATTTCTTGTTCAAAGAACTCTAAAGCCTCTGAAATAGCGGATGTATCAATAGAAGTTGATACTGGTGCTGAGGTTATTAGTGGCTCAACAAGAATGAAAGCTGGAACTGCACAAAAACTAGTTTTAAATATGCTTACAACCACAGCTATGATTAAAATTGGTAAAGTTTACAAAAATTATATGGTTGATGTTAAAACAAACAATCTTAAATTAATTGAAAGAGCTAAAAATATAGTTTGTGAAATTACAGGCTGTGATTATCAAACTTCAACCAAGCTATTAGAACAGTCTAATAATCAAGTAAAACCTGCAATCCTTATGTTTTTGAATAATATTGATTATAAAACAGCGAAAAATATCTTGAAAAGTAATAATGGCTTTCTTAGAAACTCAATCAATATTGAATAATAAAAAAATCCCACTAAGTTTATATATTCATATTCCTTGGTGTATTCAAAAATGTCCTTATTGTGATTTTAACTCCCATAAAATTAAAGAAAAATTAGATGAAAAAACATACATTAATAATTTAATTAATGATCTAAAAAATGACTTATTAAACTTTAATGAAACAAGACCTCTTAGCAGTATTTTTATTGGAGGTGGCACTCCTAGTGTCTTTTCTGGCAATTCTATTTATGAATTAATTGCACAAATTAAAGACATAATTCCATTTGAAAAAAATATTGAAATAACAATTGAAGCAAATCCAGGAACTGCTGATAGTAATAATTTCAGAAAGTATTTTGGAGCTGGAATTAACAGAATTTCAATTGGAATTCAAAGTTTCAATAATATTCAACTAATCAAATTAGGTAGAATTCATAATAGTCAAGAGGCTGAAAAATCTGTTAAAATTGCACAAGATATTGGTTTTAAAAATATAAATATTGATATAATGTTTGGGCTAATCAACCAAACAACCGAACAAGCTGTTTATGATATTGAAAAAGCGATTAGTTTAAATACAAATCATATTTCATATTACCAACTTACTATTGAACCGCAGACACTTTTTGCAAAGAAACCACCCAAAATCCCAAACCAAGATAATATTAGTCTGATAACAGATAAAACATATAAATTATTAAATAATGCTAATTTTTCACAATATGAAGTCTCGGCTTGGGGAAAAAATCATAACTGCAAACATAACTTAAACTATTGGAAATACGGAGATTATTTAGGAATTGGTGCTGGTGCACATGGTAAAATAACCAAAAATAATAAAATTATTAGAACAATAAAATATAAAAATCCAAAAGATTATGCAAATAATTTCCTACAAGAACAAAGAACTGTTTTAGATAGCGAAAAAGCATTTGAATTTATGCTGAATACTATGCGGTTAAAAAATGGCTTTGACATTAGCCTGATAAAAGAAAGAGGATTATTTGAGCAAAATCACATAATTAACAACCTAGAAAAGTTATACAAAAAAAAGTTAATAACAAAACAAAACAATATTATCAAACCAACCAGCACAGGTTATTTATTTCTAAATAATATTATTGAAGAGTTTTTATGATTTTTAAATCATTTTTTATAACTTTTTACCCACATACAAAACTACATCTTTTAAAACTAACTTTTGAATAGCAGATATTAAAGTATTCATTAGTTTATAGTCTGGCTGATTAGTTTTTATTGGGAGCTGAATTTTAGTAGCATTTATTTTTGTGCGATTAAATTTTGCCCCATAAAACTGAACCACTTCATTGTCCTATCAATCCATTTATAATCTAAAGTTAATCAAATGTCCAAATTGCATAAGATATAAAAAATATAGGGGCAGCTACAAAGAACAAATTATTAAAATAGTGATTTTATACAAAATAGATAATTTTATTACTAATAAAAAATTACCTGTGAAATTAGAAAGAATTTTCAAAAAAAATAAAATAAATATAATTTATCCGAAAGTTAAAAGTCAAAATATTTGAAGAAATTCATATCGGATGTTTATTAAAACCACATTTTAAAACCTTCATGGCTATCAACAAAACCTAATTTTTTATAAAATCTAATTGCCTCTTGTCTTTTCTTGTCAGAAGTAAGTTGAATCATTACACAAGGCTTACTTCTTGCCTGCTCTATTGCCCACTTAAAAACCTTCTCGCCAATTCCTTTATTACGATAGTCTTTATCCACACGAACACCTTCAATCAAACAACGCCAACTACCTTTATAAGTTAAATAAGGAATATATGTTATTTGTAGCATTGCTATTATTTGAGTTTTATTCTCCTGTCTTACTATGATTAATTGATTATTTACATCTTTTTTTATCACATCAAATATATCAATATAACTTTGTAATATAGGCTTTGAATACTCTTCTCTTTCACTACCCAAAATATCATCTGCAAGCATTTTTACTAATTCAGGCAAATCACTATCATTTGCTTGAGTAAATATTAGTTTCATTTTTTTAAGCACTAACCATTTTTCTCATAAGCTTCAACTATTCGTTGCACTAGTGGGTGGCGGACAACATCTTTAGTTTCAAAATTTGTATATGAAACTCCTTTGATATTTTTCAAAACATGGCAAGCATCTTTTAGCCCAGATCTCACTCCTTTGGGCAAATCTGTTTGGGTTAAATCTCCTGTAACAACTGCTTTCGATCCAAAACCAATTCTAGTTAAGAACATTTTCATTTGCTCAACAGTGGTGTTTTGTGCTTCATCTAAAATTATAAACGCATCAGACAAAGTTCTACCACGCATAAATGCAAGAGGTGCAACTTCTATAATATTTTTCTCAATAAGTTTAACTGTTTTTTCAGCACCAAGCATTTCATAAAGCCCATCATAAAGTGGTCGTAAATATGGATCTACTTTTTGAGTTAAATCTCCAGGTAAAAAACCAAGCCTTTCACCAGCCTCAACCGCTGGTCTAACCAAAACTATTCGTCTAACTTGGTCATTACTAAGCATTGAAACTGCACTTGCAACAGCTAGATAAGTTTTCCCTGTTCCTGCTGGACCTAAGCCCAAATTCACATCATTTGAGAAAATCCTTTTTAAATATGCGCGCTGATTTGCACCTCTTCCACGAATTGTGCCTTTTCTGGTTTGAATAATAACTTCGTTATCAATCACTTCGTGAGTAACTGTTGATTTAGCATCATTTATACTTAAATTTATTGCTTCTGTTTCAATAGGTTGTTTGTTTTTTGTTTGTGCATATAAATCATCTATAACTTTTCTAACTTTTACAATGTTTTCCTCTTTTCCTTGTAATTTAAATAAATTACTGCGATTTGAAATATTTACTGAAAATCTTTCTTCAATAAACCTTAGGTTTTCATTCAAATTGCCTAATAAACATTGTAACCTATCGCTATCTTTAGTATCTAAACTAAATTCTAATTCACTCATAATTTTCCTTTTTAATTGGTTTTTAACTTATTTTTAACTTACTGTTTGATTCTGATTATATTATAAATACTAGATAAATCATACTCTCTATATCTTGCTGGCTCTACTTTATTTTGCCCCGCATAACTTAGAATCAAGCCTATTTTTTTATTGTAATTTATCCAATCTATAAATAACCCACTATGCCCAACTTTGTGATAAGAATAATTTATAAAATACAACCAATCTCCAGTTTTAACTTTAGAAACTTTTATATACGGACCTTTCTTTTTAGATTTAAAAACTACATCTCTAGATTTCAAAGGATAGCCAGACTTTATAAATCCTGCATTAAGAAAATCCCAACAGCCACCTCTCACTATTGTTTTATTAACAACCATTTTCCTAATTACTTTCATTAATTTTTTGGTTGGTGGATTGGCTTTGTTTTCTGCTTTTATTATAGTTTTATAATATTTTTTATAACTTTTATTTTGCTTAGGTATTAATAAAGTTTTTTGCTTTTTACTTTTCTTAACTGGTGATGTTTTTGGATTAGAAGCGCAAGAGTAATTAATTGAAAATATTAGTATTAATAGTATAGTTTTATACATTTAACAACCTCTTAATAGTATCTTGCATAGCACTTTTAAAAGCGTCGTCTTTATTAAAATTATTATCAACAAGTGATAAATCTATACTGCTTTTTAATGTTTCTTCATTTGTTTGACTTCTCATTTTAACCTCTTTATATCTTCTTCAAGCTCTTTTAAACTCTCTAGTTTCTGTAATTGTTTTTGATTTTCTTTATATTTCAAATACTCTTGTTCACTTTTCTCTTTTGCTTTGTCATGGCTAATTTTTCCAGCATGATTTAACAATTCCCTGCCATTCATAGAGATTACCATATCAAGCCGTTTAGCCCAATCTTTCATATACATTGGAGTTTGTTGCATAGCCATAGTTTCTGCAAAAGCAAGGTATTGTTCTACTAAAAGCCCTAAGAGTTTTATCTCATCTTCATTTAGATAATTTTTGGCGATACTTACATCTTTTTTAGTGATATTTTTACCCTCTTTATCAAAAGAACTCATACCTAAAAGTGGTTTGCTTATATCTACTCTACTATGTACAAGTTCAGCAGCTGTTTGAGATGAAATAGCCCATAAAAGTTTGTTTTGAACAAGTTTAAAAAATGCTACTGTTTTTTCATCTTTAGCATCATAATCTTTACTTGTCATATAGATATCTTTGATTTTTTGGTAAAAAAACTTTTCAGATATTCGTATATCACGAAGGCGTTTTTGAAGTTCATCAAAATAGCTCATTGAAGAACCATTTTTAAATCGCTCATCATTAAGCACAAACCCTTTAGTTATATACTCTTTAAGTCTATCTTTTGCCCATATTCTAAACTTTGTACCAGTTGATGAACGCACTCTAAATCCTATAGCTATAATCATATCAAGGCTATAAAAGTCTATATCTCTAGTTACTTCTCTCTTTCCCTCAACTTGAACTGTTCGGTAATTCCGAACAGTTGAAATTATATCTAGCTCATCTTCTTCAAATATAGCTTTGATATGCTCACTTATTGTTGATTTTGCTTTACCAAATACTTCACATATTTGAGTTTGCGATAGCCATAGCGTTTCATCTTCAAACATTACATCAACTTTTATGTTTCCGTTATCGTTTTGGTAGATTAGTATGTTACTCATTTTATACTCAATTGTTTTATATTTTGATTACTTAATATTTTAAGTTGGCTTATTGCTATGCTATTAAGCTTTTGTAGCCTTTGTGATTGAGATAGTCCTTCATTTATAAAATGGGCATTTAAAGATTCAAGATTAGACAAACATACAAGCTGATTAACATTTGCTTCATCTCTAATATTGCCTTTTTTATTTTTGTTATTTTCTCTCCACTCTTTAGCTGTCATACCAAATAGTGCCACATTTAGTATATCTGCTTCACTTGCATATACAAAACTTATCTGTTGTGGTGTTAGCTCTTTTGGTATAAGGTTTTCTTTTATAGCATCGGTATGGATATGATAGTTTATTTTAGTAAGATTTCTTTTTATATCCCAACCAAGCTGTTTTAACTCTTCATCTTTTAGTCTTTGAAACTCTTTAATAAGATAAAGTTTAAACTCAACCGATACCCATGATGCAAACTCAAATGCAATGTCTTTATGTGCAAAAGTACCACCATAACGACCTGATTTTGAGATAATGCCTATCGCATTTGTAGATTCTACCCACTTTTTAGAACTAAGTGTAAAGCTGTTTAATCCAGCTTCTTTTTTAAACCCGTCGAATTCGACTGTTTTAAAATCTGGATTATAAATTCTCTCCCAAACTCCTAAAAACTCTATAGTATTACGATTTCTAAGCCAATTTCGTATAATATCATTTGCATCTGTAGAGTTTTTTGATTTTGCAATATCTGTTAAAGATATATAATCTTCTTCATTAAATTTTGATGTTGATATTTTATTATTTAATACTGTTATTTTTGCCATTATGCGTTCCTTACTTGAAATATTATATCAACTTTTATGTTTCCGTTGTCATTTTGGTAGATTAGGATGTTAGAATTGGTCATGATATAAACTCACTTTTTATAAAACTTATATTTGCTTGTTTCATCTTTCGCCACTCTTCCTTTAATAAACCTACCGTAAGAACTTCATATATAAAAATCCAATATTCATCAATATCATCTTTTAGTGATTTAGCTAAATCTTTATATCTACTAGTAACATTTGAATGATTAATAAATTTCTTATCGTGTAAATATGCAAGTAACATTAAAACCGCATCTCTATTTTTATCTATAATAGTATATAAATTATCTGTAATTTTAAAATTATATTTAATACTAAAATAAACTGCATAACTCATAGCCTCATATAACTTTTTTTCTTTTGCTATAGTAAAAATATTTTTGGATATTTGTTCTATTTCAGACACTTCAATATCAAAGAGAGTGAAAATTTTATCATCCAGTAAAGGTATTAGATATGGGTAGATTAAAACTAAATGATGAACAGTATTAATAAAATATTGTTTTGCATTATATGTCATTTCTTTATTTGATAAAACTTTAATAGCATAGTTTAATATTGCAGAATTTTCTTTATTCTCTTTCATTAGATCAAGTGCAATATCTAAAAAAGCTCTAATCTCATTCAGTTTTAGCTTCTGATTCTCATCAGGAAAAATAAAAGTATTAATTTTCCTAATCCAATGTTCTGTTGAAGCTAATGGGAGTTCCAATATCTCTGTTTTTTTATGATTAAGAACTAAATTATAGTTTCTTAATTCATTTGATAATGTTACTAAAAACTGTTCTACATCTTCATGATTTTTAAGATAACAAGTATAATCATCTATATTCCTAATGTATTCATAACCTTTCTTGACTAGTTCATTATCAACAGCAATAAGAACAATTTCTGATATTATATTAGAAGCATGTGGACCAATTAAAATACCATGTGTTTCTGCTTCTTTTAGATTTCTACATTTTTCATCTATTTTGTTATACCATTTAGTTTTATCTGTTTTGCTTGATTTAGATTTTTCTTTTCCAACTAATGCCCAAGGTATTGAATGTGAATAAATACTAGGAAAACAATTTGATATATCAGCTTTTACTATATATTTTTTCCCAATTAATAATTCTGGTTCAGGATAATCATCTGTACAAAAATTCTTATGTCCCATTTCAAATACATGATTAACTAATAAATCTGGATAATCATTTAAATCAATATCATCCATATCTTGATAACACGTTTGAAAAACCTTAGAACTATTGTCTATTTTTCTAATATGAATACGACTTATTTTGTGTAAATCCTTTTTTGTTTTTTCTTGAAAATATGTTTGCAATTTATCCCAATTATCAATTAGTATTTGACATTGATTTTTATATGCAATTGGATGTGGAATTGATAATATTCTAGGAATATTAATATTTCTTATGCTTTCATATTTTATAAATTTTCTTGGTTTATCATCAAAATTAAAATTATTATGTTTATTTATTTTAATTAGTTTAGAAAAACTTTCTGAACTTAAAAATGGAGGTATCTTTTCAGCAAATAATCCATATCCCAATAAACCATCAAATAGTTCATCGTTTGTTAACTCGCTCATGCAATCAGAATATGTTTTCTTTAACATTGCACTCATTTAAACTCTCACTTTTCCAGTAACTACAATATCTATTTTTGAAGTTTGATTTTCTATAAAGGATACTGATTTATTATGCACTGCTTGATTCATTCTTTTATCTCCTAAAAAATTATTGTGAATTTGTTTTATATCAATACTTATTTCATTATAAATACGATAAATACCTTTCCCAATCAAATAATTTCCCTGGGTCAGTTTTTCGTTTTGGGGCAATTGTGCTATGTCCTGTAATATTTTTTTGGATTTTGGGATAGTTATTTTTTAAAGTTTTAGTTACTTTAATAAGGCTTTGATATTGTTTATCTGTATAAAAATAATTTTCATCACCTTCCAGCTCAATTCCAATAGAAAATTCATTACAATTATTGCGTCCTTTATAGTTTGATTTCCCAGCGTGCCAAGCTTTATCATCAAACCTAACCAATTGAATTATCTCACCAGTTCTCTTAATAAACAAATGAGGGGAAACTTTTAAGTCTTTTATTTCTTTATAAAAAGGGTGTTTTCCACAGTCTAATTTATTACAAAAAAAATCTATAACATCATCACTATTTGAATAATTCTCAAGTTTTGGAGGTAAAGAAATGCAATGAATAACAATCAAACTAATATCTTCTTTATCAATCCTTTGACTATAGTTTTGTGATTTTATTTGTTTTACTGATGAAAACCAACTATTTTTTATATCTAACTTAGCCATTTTTCTAAATATTATTAGAGCAAATCTTTGCGTTTAAAATACCAATAAGTGGCAAGCCCAGAGACTAACATAGCCCCAAGTGCAAAAACATATCCATACTTCCAAGTAAGTTCTGGCATAAATCTAAAGTTCATTCCGTATAAACTTGCAACCAAAGTTGGTGGCAGAAAAAATACAGTTGCAACTGAAAGCGTTTTAATTATTTGGTTTTGTTCAATATTTATAAACCCTTGTGCCGCTGACATCAAAAAGTTAATTTTATCAAATAGAAACTGCGTATGTCTTGTCAAAGAATCAATATCTCTAAGCATTTCCTGACAAGTTTCATAATCTTGCTCACTTTTTTTAATATGGCGTTGCAAATAGGTTACAGAGCGTTGAGTATCCATTAGGCACATACGAATTTTACCATTTTCATCTTCCTGCCTAGTTATCATTTCTATTGTGTCATCAAGTTTATCTTCATTTTCTTCCAAAACACTACTAGAAACTCCTTCTAAATCTTTGTAAATGTCTTCAACAGCATCTGCCAAATCATCAACTTTTTGCTCCAAAATTGAAACCATAATATTAGTTGGTGTACTAGCTTCCACTCTGTTACTGCGGGCTTTGAGGCGGATTAATCTAAAGTCAGCAAGCTCAACATCTCTATAAGTTAGTAATTGATCTTTTTTAAGAATAAATGCAACAGTAACAGTATTTAATCTGCCATCTTGATGCTGTAAAAATAGACTATGAATATGAATATTATCATTTTCAACAAAATATCTTGCTGTAGATTCAATCTCTTCAACTGCATCAGAATCTGGAATTACATTTTGAATATTTTCTTCAACTAGTAATCTTTCTTCATCAGTTGGATCTTGTAAATCAACCCATTCAGAACTTTTTATATGTTGTTTTATATCACTTTCTGGTATTTCTGTTTGTTTTAATTTATTGTGTATTATTGTAAATGTTCTTAACATATTAACCCTCTAATTCTGAATCATTTTTATTCTTATCTTTATTTCCATCATCATTTACTTCAATCATTTTTCCTTTCTTAAGCATATATGCCATTTGCCCACCAAGAAATATAAAAGTGGTTATTGGAAGCACCCAAACCTTAAAATTAACCCAAATAACTTCATCAAGTTTACCGCTATTTATTTGTAAAATAATAACTAAGTTTGCAATACCTATTGATACTTGAAATAATATCCAAGCCCAGTTTAAGACTTTCCAATTTGCAGCAGGAAGTTCAAACTGTTTCCCCATCATCACTTCTAAAATAGTTGTTTTTTTGACTTTATAATAAACAAAAAAAGCAATCGCAAATGCAAATGCAATAACTGTTGGCTTTGAGTACACAAACATTGGATTTCTTAATATAACGGTCAAAGAACTAAACACAATTAAAATAATTCCAGTTATGAAAGTCATTTTCTGCATTTTTTGTTTTCGCACCTTATAAATCACAAACTGTGCAATAGTTCCTAAAATCGCACCATAAGAAAGAAAATATATAGCCTCTTCTGGATTTACTTGTTTTCCAACTAAATAACCAAGCCCCAAACTAAGAAGCGGCAACATTTCCAATATAAATGACATAAAAACTCCAATAAAATATTTTAAAAAGTATTATGATAACATTTTATAAATTAATTTATTATCCTATTAATCATAAAAACTAACTGAATATTACAAAGCAACTATGAAAAACTTACAAATACAACAAACTAAAACAATAAAAGATGTTATAAAACAGCTTCAAGAAAATAATTCTGAATTCCTTATTATTACTGATGAAAAAAAAGTTATAAGCACAATTACTAAAGATAATGTTTTAGAAATTATTGCCAAAACTCCAGATTTAGACTTAGAAATTTTAAATATCAAAAGTAAATCTTTTGAATTTTTAAGCTTAGACTCTAATTTTGATGAGATTTGTGAAAAATTTAGAATTAAAAATATAAATTTCTTACCGATTTTAAATTCGAAAAAAGAGTTGGTGAATATTCTTACAAAACAACAGTTTCAAGTTATGCTAATTGAAGATATTAAACATAAACTAACTGATGATTTTAGTAAATTTGATAATATTTCACTTAATCATAATATTTATAATCGTCCGTGGGGATTTTATAAAAGCACAGTTTTGGCTTCAAATGTGCAGGCTAAAATTATTGGAGTTTTTGCAAATAGTGAGCTTAGCTTACAAGAACATAAAAAACGCGAAGAACATTGGGTAATAATCAAAGGAAGTGGCAAAATGATTTTGGGAGAGTCAGAAATATCAGTTTACCCTGGTAAATATATTTATATTCCAAAAGGTTGTAAACACCAAATTATAAACAATTCAGACGAAAATATTATATTCTCAGAAGTTCAGCTAGGTGAATACTTTGGTGAAGATGATATAATTAGATATTCAGATAAATATGGGAGAGCATAAAATGAACATTGGTAACAACGAACTATACAAAAATTTACAAAATAATAAATTCATAATTTCAGGACCTTGTGTGATTGAAAATGAAGCTATGATTATGAACTTAGCCGAAAATATAAAAAAAATAACCCAAGAACTAGGTTTAACTTATATTTTTAAAGCTTCTTTTGATAAAGCAAACCGAACTTCAATTGACAGCTACCGCGGACCTGGTCTTGACGACGGGCTCAAAATTTTGCAAAAAGTCAAAAATGAATTTGAGCTACCAATTACAACTGATATTCATTTACCAGAACAAGCAAAACCGCTTGCAGAAGTTGTTGATATTTTACAAATTCCAGCCTTTTTATGCAGACAAACAGACTTACTTGTTGCTGCTGCAAAAACAGATAAAATTATAAATATCAAAAAAGCACAGTTTTTAGATGGTAAAGATATGATTCACCCAGTAAAAAAGGTAAAAGATAGTGGAAATAATAAAATAATGTTAACCGAACGCGGAAGTATGTTTGGACTTGGTAATTTGGTTGTGGATTTTAGGCAACTTATTGATATGAAAGAATTTGGTTACCCAATTATAATGGATGTAACTCATTCAACTCAAAAACCAAGTGCATTAGGTGCAACAAGCGGTGGCGATAGAAAATACGCACCATATATTGCAAAATTAGCTAACACAATTCCTGTAAATGGTTTCTTTTTTGAAGTTCACCAAGACCCTGAAAAAGCCCTAAGCGATGGACCAAATATGATTTATTTAGATAAGTTTAAGGAGATTTTAGAGGATATTAAATAATATATTATGATAGAAAAAATAAAATCTTTTAAAGTAACTTCAGGAAAACATTAAAAATACAGCTAACTAAACTCAATTAGATAGCTGTATTTTAGAATTAGAACTTTTTATTATAACTATTCCTCTTCTTCCTTTTTTTTGTTTTTTGAAATAAATGAATATAACATTAGTAAAATCAATAAACCAACAACTGCTTGCCCACCAAATCTAGTATATAAACTTAGCTTAACTAACTCTTCTTTATTCAGATTATTTTCTTTTATTATAAAATCTAGTTGCTCTTTTGTTAATGTGTAATAAGTTTCAGAATCTTTTTCAGCAAGTACAAGCCTTGGCTCTTCAGTTATCCATACAGGAAAAATCCAAGCAACATTATACTCTTGATGGTATCTTCCTAAATCCAAGTATCTATCAGTAGTTCCTTCTACTTTGTAATCCTCTGTATTTGGAAGGTCAGCAACTATTTCTACTTTATCTGCTTCCCCTACAGGAATAACCCCTCTTGCTAAAGCAGTATTAGTGAAAAACACTGATGTTACAGTAATCATTGTTAAAATCATTTTATTAAATATATTCATTATTTTTGTGTGTTTTATAAAAAAAACAGTAAGTTTACAGCAAACTAAATAATATATAAGCTTTTTTTTACTGTCTATTAACCAACACTTTCTCCCTCATAAACTAAAGATATTAATTTAGTTCCATTTTCTATTTTTGGTTGTTTTTCAGAGGAGAAAACCACTAATTCTTTATCTTCATCAATTAAAAACATAGGGATAAACATACCTTTATTCAAAGTGTTATCTTCTTCATATTCTGTAAAATCATAATCAGGCGTGATATTAGTTGTTTTAATTGTAGCACCTTTTTTTAACAGTGAATTCAGTTTTGTAAATGTTGTTTTTTCACTGAATAACCAAGGTGTTTGCCAATGAGTATGAGTTTTTTCTTTGGCTGTCATTGGCTTGCTATCCCCTACTTTTAGGCGGTAGATATTTTTGGAGCCAAATTCATATTTATACTTCAAAGCCGTTAGCGTATTCACTTCAGACCGTTGCGACATCGCAAATAAGCAACCAATTCCAATCAAATCCAAATATCTATCTGCATGTTCTGAAACTGGATTTCCAAAGTATGTTTTAATTCCTAACATTCTAGCTTTTTTAATCTCAGTAAACGAATTATTTGCAACTATTACATTTATATTATTTTCAAAAAGTGTTTTTGCAATTGCAAGTGATAAATCAGTGCCACCAGCGATAATCACACCATTTGCTGAAGGTTCAGATACTTTCAAAGATTTTGCAATAAATTTCGCACCCAAACTTTGAATAAATACTGTTCCAATAATTATTGTAAAAACTAAAGGGACTAATATTTCACTACCTTTTAAATTATAATGCTCTAATTTAATTATAAATAAAGATGAAATAGCTGCTGCCACAATTCCTCTTGGTGCAATCCAAGAAATCATAAGTTTTTCTTCTAGTTTTAATTTAGAACCCCAAGATGATGCGAAAACTGATAGAGGTCTAGCAACAAACATTATGATTAATAAGATTATAATACCTTTATAACCCATTAATTTAAATCCACCTAGCTCAACTCTTGCAGCTAAAATGATAAATAAAGTAGAAATCAACATTATTGAAAGTGATTCTTTAAAATGGAGAATTTCTTTTTTCGGAAACTTAGGCCAATTTGCCAAAACCATTCCCATAATAGTTACAGTTAAAAGACCTGATTCGTGTTTTATATGATTTGAAATTGAAAACATTATTAACACAAAAGATAGTGTGAAAATATTTTGCAAATATTCAGGAACCAAATGTTTTTTAATTAAAAATACCAGCGCAACACCACTTGTAAGACCAATTCCAATACCAACTGCAAATGTTTTAACAAATGTCAAAAGTGATTCACCCTGATGCCCAGAAACAATATATTGATAAACTAAAACAACCAATAAAGCACCTATTGGGTCAATCAAAATCCCTTCCCAGCGTAAAATATTACTAATATTTGAATTAGGTCGCACACTTCGCAAAATTGGCACGATAACCGTTGGTCCAGTAACACAAACCAAAGTTCCAAACAATAACGCAATCCGTTTATCCATATCAAATAAATAATAACTTGCGACTGAAATAATTCCTATCGTAATGATAACTCCAAGTGTAACAATCCTTGTTACAACTCTTCCGTGATTTTTTATTTCGTGAAATTCAAGGGTCATCGCACCCTCAAATAAAATAATCGCAACCCCCAAAGATATAAAAGGAAATAATAAATCACCAAGTGCTTCATCAGGGTTAAAAATACCTAAAACTGGACCAATAACAATTCCAGCAAGTAATAATAATAGTATCGAAGGCTGCTTCAAATACCATGCCAACCATTGTGCTGCCGTCCCTATTGCAAGTATAAAACTAAGTGTTAATGCTAAATCCATTTGTGTCCTTTTGTGTTGTTTGTTTATTTGAAATATTATTTTTTTAAGTTCTTATTTGTTAATTAAGTTTTAACCTACTTTTAATTTATTTTTTGTTCTAGTCTAGAACTTGTTATTTTTATAAGATAATTGTTCTCTAATTTTATTTAAAATTTAATAAAACCAAGCTAATAATGTAATTTATAAGTAATGAAAACACTATCACTCGTAAAAATATTATTTTATATTTATTGAATTTAACTAAAATAATCATCATCAAAATAGCAAAAATTACATAGATATAAGTCGGTGAAGAAAAAATCACTGTCATAACTAAAGTAGAGAGTGTAAATATGAACATGCTTACTTTATTCTTATCATAGATCAAAGACAAAGATATATAAATACTTGGTATTAAAATAATATTAGAAATAATATTCCATAAATTTAAAGAATTTTTCTTCAATATAAAAAGTTCCATAGTATCATTTTCAAAATAGCTAATAAAGCTAGATAAATAATTCACTATATTTATAATAACTAAGCTTAAAAATATAAACAAAAAATCTTTTAGACTAAAAGAAAATATATTTTTAATTGTATTTTGCTTCTTGCTGAATATTAATATAAATAGCAGGGATATTGGCATAGAGAAATTCATAGCTTGAATTACTCCAAACTTAAATATGCTAGGTAAAGAACCATCATTAAACATATAGCTCAAGAATTCTGATGTTATTAAAGCGAATAATGCTAATCCTTTACCTCTAATATTACTATCGTCTAAATAAATAACCTCTGGAGTTAAAAGTATAATAGAAAGTATTAATGCAAAAGTTAAATAATAAAAAGAAATAAAATTATTCTTTCTAAATCTTTCAGTCATATAAAGAGTCATTAGAAATATGACAAAACCTTCAAACGTCACCATATATTTTATTGCATCTTCCACCATTTTATTTACCTTTTTTTATATTGTTTGCTTTATTTTTGACATAACCTTTCTCTCTTGAATATTTATGATAGACTAAAATTTGTGCCATTGCAGGTCTCCCATTGGAATATTAAGTTTTTCTAATTCTTTTGCCTCATCAACTGGAACTCCAGATCCATAATAATAAATATTTACTAGATTATTCATTGAAAATGGATTACCAAGCTTGGCTGACTCTTGGTATAAGCTCTTTATTTGTAAAGCATTTTTATAAGCGTTTATATTTTCTAATTCACGAGCTTGTTTAAATGATTTTTTACTTTTTCTATCTAAATGTTTTGGGCTATTATCTGCTTCTTTTGGGCAGTTATTTAGTATTTTTATCCAGTTAAACATTTATTTTTCCTCCATTTTATATTGAGTTGAGTTACTGCAAGATAAAATGCTAAATATTATTAAAAGTAATAATGTTTTTTTCATAAGACTATGTATGTTCCTTAATCAGCTTATCTAAAGTTGATAGAGCTTCCAAAGGAGTTAAGTTATTTATATTTATAGAGTTTAGAGTGGAAATTATTTGTTGATTTTCTTCCTTTAAATTTTGTAATTCTTCTGAATTATCTGCTTTTAATTCTGAGTTATCAAACAGTGATTTTTGTCGGCTTTCGTTATAGTTTTTGATATTTTGTTTTGGTTTATTATCTAAACTATTTAGTATTTTTTGAGCTTGATTTATAACTGTTTTATTAACACCTGCAATATTTGCAACATACAAACCATAACTTTTACTAGCAGCACCTTTTTTTACACTATGCATAAATATTACTGCATCATCATTTTCAACAGCGTCTAAATGCAGGTTAAAAATAGCTTGATTATTGCCTGCCAAATTAGTCATTTCAAAATAATGTGTTGCGAATAAAGTCATTGCTTTACAAGTATTTGCCAAATATTTCGCACTAGCAACGGCTATTGAAAGACCATCATAAGTGCTTGTGCCACGCCCTACTTCGTCCATTAAAACTAGTGAATATTTACTAGCAAAATTTAAAATAGTTGCAGTTTCACTCATTTCAATCATAAAAGTTGACTTACCACTGCTCAAATCATCACTTGCACCAATTCTTGTGAAAATTCTATCTATTTTTCCAATAGTTGCCATTTCTGCTGGCACAAAACAACCGATTCTCGCCATAATACAGATTAATGCAGTTTGTCGCATAAATGTAGATTTACCGCCCATATTAGGACCAGTTATTATCGCAAGCCTTTCTTTGTCATTTAAAACACTATCATTTGCAATAAAACTTTTCCCAGAATATGCTTCAACCACGGGGTGGCGACCTTGTTTTATATTTATTTCTATATTATCAGTCAAAACTGGGCGAATATAATTTGCTTGGATTGATTTTTGAGCCAAATTAGCAAGCACATCTAAAGTTGCAATTGATACTGCTAGTTTCCTTAAACTTGCTGTTTGTTGTTGTAGCTCTGTTATTAGCTCGTTATATAAAAATAATTCACGGCTAATTGCCTTATCTTTTGCACTTAGAACTTTATCCTCAAATAATTTAAGCTCTTCAGTTATATATCTTTCGGCGTTCTTGAGGGTTTGTCGCCTTGTATAATGTGTTGGAATATTGTTTGAATAAGCTTTGCTAATTTCAATATAATATCCATGAACTCTGTTATAACCTACTTTCAGATTATTATTTTTGGTTTCATCTTTTTGTTTTTGTTCGTATTCTAAGAGAAATTTATTTGCATTTTGTGATAAATTTCTAAGCTCATCTAACTCACTATCAAAACCATTATTTATAACTCCTCCATCACGCAAATGAAGTGCTGGCTCTTCTAAAATAGCAATTTGCAAATAATCTGCTAACTCTGAAAAGTTATTTAAATTAGAATTTGCATTAACTAATATATCAGCTGTTAATTCTGAGAAATTTTGAGCGATTTTGGGAAGTGCTAAAAGGCTATTTCTAAGGGCTGACAAATCCTTTGGCTTTGCTACTGCAAGAGCAATTCTTGCACTAATTCTCTCAATATCAGAAATTGACTTTAATTGTTTTTGAATATCAAGTGCTTGTTGATTATTGCAAAAATCTTCAATTCCATCAAAGCGTTGATTTAGAATTTTATTATCAAGTAAAGGATGTTGGATAAATCTATAAAGCAACCTACTCCCCATTGAAGTTGAGCAATTATCCAAAATACCCAATAATGAATATTTTTTATCTCCTGAAATATTATAAATTAACTCAAGATTTCTTCTACTAACCGCATCTAAAACCACATAATCAGAGTTATTATCTTTTTGAGGTAAGTTTATTTCTGGTTTATTTAAGCGATTACTATTTTGCAAATAATCTAACAAAACCCCAAGTGAAATTACTTGCAAATCAAATAGTTCTAAACTATTTAAATTATGTAAATCATAAAAACTTTTAACTTTATTCTCACAGCTTTCATAATCAAAATGCCAATTTGGAAGCTTTGATTTATTATATTTACTTAAAACATCACTTTCAAAAGCGTTATTTTCTGAAAATATAATTTCAGCTGGGTTTATTCTGCAAATTTCAGTTTCAAGTTCTATCAAATTATTTACTGTCAAAACCTTACAAACAGCAGAACCTATTTCAACATATGCAATTGCAAAACCACCTGATTTATTTTTATTATCTTTAGAAAAACATAATAAAATATTATCAGCTGAAGACTCCATTAAGCCTTCATCTATCAAAGTCCCAGGGGTTATAATTCTAGTTACTTTTCGCTCAACAGGTCCTTTTGAAGTTGCTGGATCGCCGATTTGTTCACAAATTGCAACTGATTTGCCTTTTTGGACAATTTTATTTAAATACTGTTCCACACTATGAAAAGGAACGCCAGCCATAGGAATTGGGTCACCATTTGATTTCCCACGATAAGTTAGAGTTATTTCAAGTAATTCTGCTCCTTCAATCGCATCATCAAAAAACATTTCATAAAAATCACCCATACGATAAAAAAGCAAAGTTTCAGGAAACTCTGCTTTTATCTTTAAATACTGAGAAATCATTGGCGTATGAGTTACTTTAACCTCTAATTTTTCTTTTGTATTTTTATCTTTTATATCTTTATCTTCTGACATTTTAAATAATTATAATTAATTGAGCTATTAAATCATAGATTTTTAAACTCAAGTTGTTGTATTGACTTACTATATTGAATTATTTAGTTAAAGCTTTTATACGAACTCTACCATGCCCTCTTTTGATAATTCCTAATTTCCTTGCTGCTCGTTTAGACAAATCTAAAATTCTACCTTTTGAAAATGGACCACGGTCATTCACTTTAACTATAATTTTTTTATTATTTCCTAAATTTGTAACTTCAATCATTGTTCCTAAAGGAAGTGTTTTGTGAGCTGCTGTTAAAGCGTTCATATCAAACCTATCTCCATTTGCTGTTTTTCTACCTTGGAAACCTGGTCCATACCAAGAAGCCTCGCCTGTTTGTTTAAATCCTTTTGCACTTCTAAGCACTTTAAATCTTCTGCCACGGCTTTTATAAGTGTATTTATACTTACTATTTGAGTTTTTATTTTTTTTATTTTTTCTGCTTTTTTTACTCTTCTTACTTTTTTTAGAGCTATGTTTTTTCTTAGTTACAGTTGTTTTTGTTTTTTTAGCTATTTTTGTACCACCACTTCCAGCACTGCAGCTTAAAGTTAAAACTAAACTCATAAAAATTAAAGTTATTTTAGTTATGTTTTTTATTTCTTTCATCATATTAGAACCTTAGTTATTCAAAATTATTGTTAATAAATTATTAAAATTTAGCAAGTTTGCCAAATTAGTTATTTGCTTTAGTTTTTATATTATTGGCTAAATTAGCTACCGCCAAAGCATACATCGGGCTAGTGTTATAAGTTGTTATTACAGCAAAGTTATTAAAAGTAAGGAAATGTTTTTTCCCTGTCTCTCCATCAAGCTCTAATATTCCTACAGTTACATCATCTAAAACAAGCAAATTTGCAGGAAAAACTCCTTGTTCTTTTAGCGTTGCCAAAACTGTAAATGGTTTATGATTAAAATTTCCTTGGTAATCAAGCGTTAAAGCTTCATCAACTATAAACTCATCTTTTTTCCAACCATGCTTATTTAGATAGTTTGCAACACTAAAAATTGCATCTTTAGGGTTTTTCCACAAATCAATTTTGCCATCATTTTCATAATCAACCGCATAATCAGTATAACTACTTGGCATAAATTGCGTCATTCCCATCGCACCAGCGTAAGAACCAACTGGTATAAATGGATTTATATTTTCTTTTTTTGCTATTTTCAAAAAAGCTTCAAGCTGAGCAGTAAAAAATTTAGCTCGTTTAGGATAATCAAATGCAATAGTTGAAAGTGCTGTTAGAACTTTATCTTTGCCCATAACCTTACCATAACGCGTTTCAACACCAATTATTGCAACAATAACACTTGGTGAAACTCCATATTTTGCATAAGCTTCATCTAATATTTGTTTATTTGCATTATAAAATTTTATACCATTTTCTAGTCTTTTTGCTCCAGAAAATATTTTTTTGTATTTAAACCAAGGTGTTGTTTTTTCAGCTGGTCTTGAAATTTTTCTAAGTATATTTTCATCTTGCTTAACTTTACTAAATATATTTATTAAATCTTGTTCAGAATATGTTGATTTTTTAGCAAATTGTTTTATAAAACTCTGCCCAACTTTATGCTCAGAATAAGGTTGGGAATATCCATAGAAAGACATTAGAACTATTGAGTATATTATCTTTTTAGTTATGTTTTTAGCCATATTTGTAAGTTTAAGTTTCATTTTTATTTATTTTTGAAAGTTATTAAAGTTTATAAGTTGATTCATGCTTTTTTTCTAATTTTGAATTTCCATATAAGTTCATAATGATACCAAAACCAATCATTAAAGTCATAATTGAAGTTCCACCATAACTTATAAATGGTAAAGGAACACCTACCACAGGCATAATTCCACTAACCATACCAACATTGATAAAGAAATAAATAAAAAATATACTCATAATTGCTAAAGAAATTAATTTGGAAAACATATCATTCATTTTTACTGCTAGCAGAAAACCTCGTAGAATAACAAAAGCAAATAATAAAAACAATACACTTACCCCAACAAAACCAAACTCTTCCGAAATAACTGCAAAAATAAAATCAGTTGTATGCTCTGGTAAAAAGTCTAATTGACTTTGTGTTCCTTGCATAAAACCTTTGCCATGCATTCCACCAGAACCTATGGCAATTTTAGATTGGATTATGTTATAACCTGCACCAAGCGGATCTCGTTCAGGGTTTAAAAAAGTCAAAACCCTACCCTTTTGATAGTCTTCCATACCACCATAAAACCACATACTAGGAATTGCAATAGCTAACCCAATAACAGATAATAAAATAAGCTTCCACCTAACACCAGCAAGAAATACAAGAACAACACCAGAAAATGCTACCAAAATAGAAGTTCCTAAATCTGGCTGAATAAAAACTAAAGCAGTTGGAACCAAAATTATAATCAAACAAACTGTCAAATCTCTGAACTTTATTGGTAATTGTTTGTTTTGCAAGTAATAAGCTATCATCAAAGGAACAACTAACTTTGCAAGTTCTGATGGCTGAATTTTTGTAACTCCTATACTTAACCATCGTTTAGAACCATTTATTTCTGAACCAATAAAATATGTTGCCAAAAGAAGCAAAATCGTAACGATATAAGCACTTGGTATGAAAAATATTATTACCTCTTTAGGCAATAATAAAATCATTAACATTATTAAAATAGCAATTCCAAAACGAAAGATTTGTGAATTCATTGTGCCAACACCACCTGCTGAATACAAAATAACACAACTAGCTGCCATTAACATTAAAATAGAAAAAAACAGTGGAATATCAATATAAAACAAATATTTTTCTTTTGTGCTATGCATCATTAACCTCTGGGTTATTTTGCTCTTCTTGCTCTTTTTTTGAATTAAAATATTTCTCCAAAATATCAACTGCAATTGGCGCTGCGGTTTTACTTCCGCCCTCTGCATTCTCTAACATTACTGCCAAAGCTATCTGAGGATTTTTAGCTGGTGCATAAGTTACAAATGCAGCATTATCTTTTAGTTTTTTTCTAAGGTCAGCTGCCTTTATGCGTTTACCTTTTTTAAAAGAGAACACTTGAGCAGTCCCTGTTTTACCTGCTATTTTAAAATCTAATTTAGGTTTTATTTTATTTGCAGTTCCTTTTTTACCATAAACTACATTAACCAAAGCCTTGCTTATGATTTTCCATGCTTTTGAATTATCTTGAGAAACATCAGGAAGTTTTTCAGGTTTAATATCAAAAATAACTCCTGCAAGAGGCTCTTTGTAAGCTTTTAACAAGTGTGGTTTATATCTTTTGCCACGGCTAGCAAGAACAGCTGTAAACTGTGCCATTTGAATTGGTGTGCAAAGCATATAACCTTGCCCTATACTTGTATTTAAAGTATCCCCAACTAACCAGCCTTTGCTGTATTTTTTTTGCTTCCATTCTTTATTCGGTAATAAACCATCACTTTCAGAAGGTAAATCTATATCAGTTTTTTTGCCCAAACCAAACTGAGAAAGATAACTATGTATTCGTTTTATTCCTAAGCGATAACCAATATTGTAGTAAAAAACATCACATGACTCTACCAATGATTTTTTTCACATCAACATCTCCATGCCCTCCTCGTCGCTTCCAACAAAAAAATCGTTTTGTATATTGGTAATTTGGAATTACATAACTTCCTGGGCAATCTATATCAATATCTGGTGTTATTACATAATTATGTAAGGCAGCTAAAGACATAAGAGGTTTGATAGTAGAAGCTGGTGGGTAGCGTCCGTGTAAAGCTCTGTTGAATAAATTTTTCCTTGGAGATTTTGTTAATTTTAAATAATCTTTGGACGAAATACCATCAACAAATAAACTTGGGTCAAATGTTGGATTTGAATACATTGCTAAAATCTCACCATTATTTGGATCCATTGCAACTATCGCCCCATCAAAGTTATATTTTGCTAATTCATCTGCCACAACTTTTTGCAAACTCAAATCTAATGATATATATAAATCATCTCCTGATGTTGCTTTGGTCTCTTTTATTATTCTAATTACTCGCCCTCTTGAGGATATTTCTACCTGCCTAAAGCCAGCTTTACCATGCAATCTTTCCTCATAATGTTTTTCAAGCCCTGTTCTACCAATTTTTTCTGTTCCTTGGTATTCTTTCTTTTCCTCTTTAGTCATCTTTTTCAAGTCTTTATCACTTACATTATTTACATAACCAACTGTGTGAGCTGTTAGTTTTTTAAATGGATAGTTTCTTTTGTAAGATGGAACAATATCAAAACCTGGAAATAAATATAAATCAACAGATATTCTATTAATCTCTTTTTCTGTTAAATCTCCTCTAACCGTAATATTTTGATAAATATGTTTTTTTATTCTATTTTTTTTGTATTTCTTAAAGTCTTTTTCTTCAAATCTTATATATTTATCCAAGCTTTTTAACAAGTCTTCAACATGATTGGAGCGAATTGGATTAACTACCAAGCTATATGATAAAATATTATCAGCTAAGACATTGTTATTACTATCAAATATCCTACCTCTAACTGGAGGTATTATTTCAAGTCTAATTCGGGTTATTTTTTGATTTTGTTGAATATTTATCTCCATTTACTATTTGCAAACTAAATATACGATAAAAAACAGTTAAAAATCCAGCAAAAAAAGTTCCTAATAAAATAAAAACTCTTCTGGAAATAAAGTTTCCATCACTTTTATCTTTTGCATTATCATAGCTTCTGTATTTAGGCTTATGATTTACCAGCTTTTTATTAGATTTATTGATTTTATATTACTTTTTGACTTTTTCACGAATTAGTTTGGTTATTTATCTATTGTTTCAAAATTATTTTGGTGGTTTTGCTAAAGAGAAAACTATATAAAACCCTACCCAAGCCGTTATACTTGTTAATATACTTAAAAAAGACCAATAGTGATTTGGGGTTGAATGTAACAAAATATTATATAGAAATAATACACCAACTTTTACAAATACTAACGCACCAACAAATATTGCCTGAACTGGAATTGCCATTAATTTAAACCTTGTTCTAATTGTAAACAAGATAAAAAAACAAACTACATAAATAAACCCATGAATACCAAGGTGAGTTTCTATAAATAAATCCTGCAACAGCCCAATTAACAAAACAACACAAGTATTAACTTGATATCTTTGGGAAACTGCAAAATAAAGAGTTAATAGAAAAATCCACTCTGGAAGAATTACTTGTAAAGTGTTATTTACAGGCAACTCAGCAATATAAAAAGCAATTAATGACAATATAGTTATAACTATATATTTTTAAGTTTATTCATTTATTTTAATTATTTATAAATAAGTATTTTGTATTAAAATAGATTACTCTTTAGATTATTCTATAGGGTTTTCTTTTTTTTGTATCTATGAGCAAAACCTCTAAAACTTTATCAATAAGTGCAACTGGCTTTGCCTTAACCACGGTAAATAAGTTTTTGGGACTATAATCAACTTCAGTAACAATCCCAACTTTATAACCTCGCGGATATCTCCCACCTAAGCCTGAAGTTACTAAAACATCTCCTTTTATAATATCTGCTTTTATAGAAACAAAATTTAACTCAAGCTCATTTAAATATCCAGTTCCTTGGGCAATCCCTCTCACTCTATTTCGCTCAACAAACACTGGAACTCTTTGTCTTTTATCAGTAATTAAGCTTAGGATTGAGGTTTGAGAATTTACTTTTGTTATTTGCCCTAAAACACCATTTTCATCAATCGCAATTTGACCAATAAATACTTTATTTTCGCTACCCTCTGATATTTCAATATTATGTTTACTTGCATCAATATGACTATCAATAACTTCTGCAATTGATACTGGAATTGTTTGCTTAGTGCTTGATTCTAATAACAGTTTAAGCCTTCTATTTTCAGCTTCCAAAACGGTTAAATTAGAAAGTGTAGCTTTGAGCCAAACTATCTCTTTATCTTTTGCATCAATCTGTGCTGATAAATCATCTTGATTTTGAAAAAGGTTAGAAAAGGCATTACCTATAATGCTTGGTAACTTTGTTGCTTTTTTTATAGGCGTTACAATATTTTCCCTAACTGCATTTTTGGGTTTCTGCAATAGTTCCTTGGCATCTAAAACAATTACTACCGACGAAACAGTTAGGCAAAATAAAAACAACAAGATAGATGATTTTCGGACTCTTTGCTGAGGTTTTTGCATTTATCTAATTTAGCTTCATCAGTTATTATTAACTTTGCAGTAAAAAAGGAAGTGCATAACTAGAATCTATTTGCTCAATTATCTTACCTCCACCTCTTGCAACACAAGTAAGCGGATCTTCAGCAACTATAACATTAACCCCAGTTTCTTCCATTATTAACTTATCCAAATCAGTAAGAAGCGCACCACCACCAGTTAGAACAATTCCTCGCTCAGCGATATCAGAAGCTAATTCTGGAGGTGTTAATTCTAGTGCATCTTTAACAGCTTTAACAATTCCGCCCAAAGGTTCCTGCAAAGCTTCTAAAACTTCATTAGAATTAACTGTAAAGCTTCTTGGCGCACCTTCATTTTGATTAAGTCCTTTTAGTTCAATTTCAACAATATCACTACTTGGATAAGCCACAGCCAATTTCTTTTTTGATTTTTTCAGCAGTTGGAAGACCTATAATCACACCAAAATTTCTTCTAATATGGTCAATAATTGCTTCATCAAATTTATCTCCACCAATTCTAACTGACTTAGAATAAACCACTCCTTTCAGTGAAATAACCGCCACCTCTGGAAGTCCCTCCACCAATATCAATTACCATAGAACCATGCGGTTCTGAAATAGGTATTTGAGCGCCAATTGCAGCTGCCACTGGTTCTGAAACCAAATGAACAGGATTTGCCCCAGCTCTATGAGCAGCTTCAATAATCGCTCGTCTTTCAACTTGAGTTGCTCCAGAAGGAACACATATCAAAACTCTAGGACTTGGAGATATAGATAATCTCTTGCTATGAACTTTTTTTATAAAATGATGCAACATATATTCTGTTGCAGTTAAGTCAGCAATAACACCATCACGAAGCGGACGAATTGTTTCCAAATTCTCAGGTGTTCGCCCAAGCATTTGTTTTGCTTCTTCACCGACTGCAGCTATTGTTTTACCGCCATCAAGTTCGGTTCGCATCGCAACTATTGAAGGTGCGTCTAAGACGATACCTTCGCCACTAACATATATAAGAGTATTCGCTGTTCCTAAATCTATAGCCAAATCTCTTGAAAACATTCCTCTAAACCATCTAAACATAAGTTTGTTCCTTTACTATCAATTAATTGTTTTTTTTTGTAGAATTAGACATTATACATAAAATTATAAAACTTTTATTAAACAATTATAGAAATTAAAATATGAAAATAGATAATACAATACTAACTCAAGTTGAAAAACTTGCAAAAATAAACCTAGAAAACGATAAAAAACCGATAGCTATGCAGAAAATGCAAAACATCTTAGATGGTTTGGACAAAATTGATTTGGCAGAAATTGAAGGTTTAGAACCTTTATCTCACCCTTTAGAAGTTAGTCAAATTCTACGAGAAGATATTGCAAATAGTAAAATTGATAGAGATTATTTACAAAAAAATGCACCAAAAACAGAAGATGGATTATTTTTAGTGCCAAAAGTTATTTAAATATAATTAATCAAACAAACAATTAAACAGAGGATAAAGTGAGCCAAGATATAAACTACAAAACTATTACCCAGCTAAATAAATTACTTACAAACAAAGAAATTTCAGTTACAGAATTAAGTAAAGAAAAGTTAAATCATATTAAAAAGAATTCTCACAACGCAATTCTTTCTAAACTGTGAAAGCTTAGCTTTACAACAATCATCAAAAGCACAAATTATTTTAGACAGTGGAGAATCTAATTTATTAACAGGAATTCCTACAATCTATAAAGATAACTTTAATATAGAAGGTCAAAAAACCACTTGTGCTTCAAAAATATTAGAAAACTATAGAAGTGTTTATAACGCCCAAGTTGTAAATTCTATGCAAAACCAAGGAAGCA
Organism: Cardiobacteriales bacterium; assembly: GCA_965215775.1. GTDB lineage: Bacteria > Pseudomonadota > Gammaproteobacteria > Cardiobacteriales > Ostreibacteriaceae > CBDCEG01. The sequence goes on along the minus strand of CBDCEG010000019.1, from coordinate 41,148 downwards.
TTTCTATTGCAAAAGCAAATATGGACGAATTTGCTATGGGGTCAACTAATGAAAACTCTGCTTTTGGTGCGGTTTTAAACCCTTTTAATTCAAAATATTGCTCAGGTGGTTCTTCAGGCGGTTCAGCAGCCGCAGTTGCTTCAGGATTAAGCCCTGTTGCGTTTGGAACTGATACAGGTGGTTCTGTTCGCCAACCAGCTTCTTTTTGTGGAATTGTTGGCTTAAAACCAACTTATGGAAGAGTTTCAAGATTTGGAATTGTTGCATTTGGATCTAGTTTTGACCAAGCTGGAATTTTCACAAGAGATGCTTATGATAGTGCGGCTGTATTATCAACTATTGCTCATTATGACGATAAAGATTCTACTTCTGTAAATATTGCTAGTGAAAATTATTTAGATAATATTAATAATGATTTAAAAGGCAAAAAAATCGGTTTGGTAAAAGATTTGTTTGACCGAGTTCAAGATAGTGAAGCACAAAAATGTTTTGAAAATTCAATAAATGAATATAAAAAATTAGGTGTTGAATTTGTTGATATTGAGCTTCCTAACCCTGAAATATGTGTTTCTGCATATTATATTTTATCTTCTTCAGAATGTTCTACTAATCTATCAAGATATGATGGGGTTCGTTATGGTCATAGGTCTGAAAAAACAGAAGATTTAGATGCACTTTATTTAAATTCTAGAACTGAAGGTTTTGGAGATGAGGTCAAAAATAGAATTTTATTAGGAACTTTTGCATTATCAGCAGGTTATTTTGATGCATATTATGTTAAGGCTCAAAAAATGCGAAGATATATTTTAAACCATTTTTTAGAACTTTATAAAAATATTGATGCAATAATGCTTCCAACAAGCTTAATTACAGCCCCACAAATCGGTAAAGAATTTAATTACAATGATGATATGTGTACCATTACTGCTAATTTGGCAGGTCTTCCTGCAGCTTCTTTTCCAATTGGTTTTGCAAGCGGTCTTCCTGTTGGAATGCAAATAATTGGTAAACATTTTGGTGAAAAATGTATTTTGAATACAATTCATAAATACCAACAAGTTACTAATTTCCATAATATAACTCCTTCAAACATATAATAATTATATAATTATGAATAAAAACAACAATAATATAAAAGAGCAAAAAATAGTTCAAGGAGAAAAATTACGCGATAAAGCAAAAATGCTCCGTTATCCTGTAAAAATTGAGCCAACAGAAACTCACCTTAAAAAACCAAAGTGGATTAGAGCCAAATTCCCAGGAACAGAGGAAGTTATTGCATTAAAAAACTCACTTAAAGAAAGCAAACTAAATTCCGTTTGTGAAGAAGCTAACTGCCCAAATATTGGTGAATGTTTTACCAAAGGAGTTGCTAGTTTTATGATTATGGGAGATATTTGCACAAGGCGTTGTAGCTTTTGTGCGGTTGCTCACGGTCGCCCAAACCCATTAGATGAAAATGAGCCTGAAAATTTAGCCAAATTAATTGCCAAAATAAAACTAAAACACGCTGTAATTACTTCAGTTGATAGAGATGATTTATTAGATGGCGGAGCAGAACATTTTGCAAAATGCATAATCGAATTAAGAAAACACGCACCACAAACAACAGTTGAAATATTAACACCAGATTTTAGAGGTCGTGGTGCAAAAGCTTTACAAATTATTGCCAAAAATCCACCAGATATATTTAACCATAATTTAGAAACAACCAAAAGATTATACAAAGAAGCAAGAGCAGGAGCGGATTATGAGGTTTCACTTAATTTACTAAGTGAATTTAAGCTTCTTGCCAAAGATGTCTTAACAAAGTCTGGAATTATGGTTGGTTTAGGTGAAACAAATGAGGAAATCCTTGAGGTTATGCAAGATTTACGCAACCACAAAGTTGATATGCTTACAATTGGACAATATTTACAACCGTCCAAACACCACTTACGCCTTAAAAGATATGTTACTCCTGATGATTTTAAAATGTTTGAGGAAGAAGGTTACAAAATGGGCTTCACCCATATAGCATCGGGACCTATGGTGCGTTCTTCTTATTTTGCTGATATTAGTGCTGAAAAAGTGTTAAAGTAAATTATTTAAACAAAGTTCTTTGAAGGAAATTGGAAATCTTTTAGTTTTAAAATCACTTAAATTGAAGTGGTTCAATTTTATAGGATATGTTTTTTAGATTATAGTTAATTTTAAGAGGATAAAACAATGAAAAAAATAATATTAATATCAGCTTTTTTATTTAGTAACATTTGGGCAGAAAATAAAAGTGAACTAAAAGTAGATTTGGATAATGATGGGAAATTAGACAAGGTTTACTTTGAAGAAACTGAGTCAGCAGCTTATTTGGTTTGCAAATTATCAAGCCAGAAATTTAAAAAAATAAAAAGCAACAATATTGAAGATTATAATAAGGATAATTCATCTTTAAGTAAAACAAAGAGTGGGTTTAAGTTTCATAATGATGCAATGAGGTCTGGTGTATCTTTTCAGTTTCGCTATGAAAGTAAATCTAAGAAAATTAGATTGATTGGGGCTGAATATTATGATTTTGGAAATGCAGGTGGTGATGGGAGTGGAAATGTTAGTATTAACCTCTTAACCAATAAATATATAGCGAATTGGAATCAATGGAGCTTTAAAAAAGATAAGCTAATAAAACAACCAACAATAAATAAGAAAAAAACTTATCCTAAATTTTATTTAAGTAATTTTGTTGGATTTTCTTTTGAAGAATAAGTTATAAATAATTTACTAGCTAATTTACCAATTTATATTTTTCATCAATTATAGTTTCAGGCTTTAACTGTTCTTTATTTTGAATTTTCTGTTTAATTTCTTTATCAATCCAAAAAGTTGAAAGTCCCATTGGTTCAAAAAGTGAAGCTGTTGTTTTTGGTGCGATATTTTTTGGTAATCTAATATAAGCCCAAGCACCTTCACGAGTATAAGGAACCATGTAAGTTGGGATAATTGCACCACTATCATAAATAAGTTGTTGGATTTGATGGGCTAATTTTATTCTATCTTTTTTATTAGTTGACTCTCTATATGCTATTGTCAACTCATCCATTTTCGGATCTGCAAAATTATTTATATTATTTGTATTTGGCTTTATTGCATTATCAGAATGGAAAAACTGCCAATAAGCTGGTCGCAAACCAGTTCCCCAGCCTGACCAAGCTGCTTGATGTTTTTTCTGCATTATATTTTTATAACCAGAAGCACCTGCTAAAAGTTGTAACTGCATATCAATTCCAGCTTTTAACATTTCATTTTTCAAAAAAGCAAGCCGCGGACTATGCGATGATTGAGAATAATTAAGTTTGAAAGAAAGAGTTTCGCCTGATTTAATTCTAACTCCATCATTATTTTTTTCTGTCCAGCCTGCTTCATCTAATAGATTATTGGCTTTGCCCAAATCGAATAATCTAGCTTTTATATTTGGATTTGTATATTCTCCATATCCAGTTGAAAAATTAGGTAATTGCTGATAATCTCCCTGCATAATTGTTGCATTCATCTTTTTGATATTCAATGCATACGCAATTGCTTTACGAACTTTTATATCTTTAAATAAAGGATATTCCAAATTAAAATAGATGCCAGAAGATGGCTGTGGCTTTTCATTATAAAACCAAAATTTACGAATCCAACCTTTATCAAATTTACTAACTTTTGAGCGTTCATGCCAATATTCAGGTGATACTAAACCAAAACTATCCAAATCACCTTTTAAAAACATATTCCAGCCAATATTCACATTACGAACAACTTTTATTCGCACTTTATTTACATTAAACCTATTTTTAAAATACCTTAGATTTTCTCCCCACCAGTTTTTTTTATGTTCAAAATCAATATACCTTCCTTTTCTAAAATTAGATATTATATAAGCCCCTGAATTTGGCTCTATTTTCCAGTTTGCCCACCTAACCCAATTTTCATTTAATTTATGAAAGTGTTTTGGGGTTGGTGCAATTCCTGCTGCTGATAAAACATCTTCTGATGGCTGTGCTGTGCCAAGTGTTACTGAAATCGTCCAGTCATCATATTTTGTGATATTTACAATTTCTTTGCTGTAATAATCATTATACCAAGGTGCAACTATATGTTTGGAACGCATAAAATCCAAGGTAAACAAGTAATCATCTGCCATAATAGGCTTACCATCTGACCATTTGGCGGATTTATTTAACTTATAAAAAACTGTTTTATTATCAGCCATAACCGCCCAGTGAGTTGCTAATTCTGGAATATCATTGTCTGTTTGTGGGTGAATATTTGTTAAGCTTAATCTATTGGAATTTATAAAACCTCTAAAGCTAGAATTTGAGCTTGGGCCAACATACCTGAAAGTTGTTGGGAAATCTGCAATCATCAGCCGAAAACTCCCACCTTTTTGAGCTTTATCACTTGAAAATATTGGGTCAGAATTATTTGTTGTCCAATTTAGATTATTAGGTAATTCATTAATATTTTTAATAGTTTGCGACCAACTGTTAAAACTTAAGAAAGTAATAATAAATATTAATTTTTTCAATTTACTTAAATCTATTAACTTAATCAATTTATTCATAAACCACAAACCTCTTAGAATCAAAAGCTTCACGAACAGCCTCACCAATAAATGCAAATAAAACTAAAACAAAAGATAAAACACAAACAGTTGACAATACAATCCAAGGTTTATCAAGCCTTTCAATTCCTTGTTGTAATAACTCACCCCAACTAGGAGCTGGAGCTGGAAGACCAAACCCTAAATAATCAAGGGCTGTTAAAGAACCAATCCCAGCCGCCAAAGTAAAGGGTAAAAAGGTAACAATTACCGCAATTGTATTTGGCAAAATATGAATAAATAAAATTCTACTATGTGAAGCTCCAATTGCCCTTGCTGCCAAAACATAATCTCTTGCTTTTTCGCGAAAAACAGAAGTTCTTATCATTTCAGTCATTCCCATCCAACCAAAAATTGACATTATTCCTAAAAGTGTCCAAAAACCAGGCTGAATTACCGCTGCCATAATCATAATTATATAAAGAGTTGGAACTGAAGCCCAAATTTCTAAAAATCTTTGTCCAATAATATCTGTAAACTTACCACGATAGCCCATAATAGAGCCTAAGATAACTCCTACAAAAAACTGAATAACTGTAAGCATTAGAGCAAATAAAAATGCAATTCTAAACCCATAAATAAGCCTAACCAAAACATCTCGCCCAGCATTATCTGTTCCTAAAAAATGTTTTTTAGTAAAATTAGGTGCTGTTGGAGCAAACTCAGTTGTGCTTAAATCAGACTCAAGTGCATTATATGGAATTAAAGGCAATAAAACCCAATTGGAACTTTTCCAATTAGCATTTTTAGAATTATCTGCTTTAGAATTGTTAGATTTAGAGCTATTTAATTTATCAATTTTGAACTTTTGTTTTAGCTCACGGTAGTTAGTTTCATAAGGATAATCTAATCCAAAATCTTTACCAGATATAACTTTACCATAGGTTGGGAAATAATAATCACCATCATATTTAACAATCAAAGCACGACTATTTGCTAATAATTCCGCAGCCAATGAAAGTATAAACAAAGCTACAACTATCCATAAAGAATAATATCCTCTTTTTATTGATTTAAATCGTTTGAATCTCTGTTTTGCAATACTTGACATAGGGTCTATTGTTTATATGTTATTAGTTTAATAATTTAAGTTTACTAAATTTAAGCCGAACTTCGTATTATAGTTTCTTAATTATACGATATTTAATTAAGCCCAAACAAATTAAAACCAAACTTTTCAAAATAGTCATAATTAAGTAATTTTAGAAGCCTCACTAATTAAATTTATTTCCCTTATAATACAAATAAAGTAATGTGAAAAATAATAAGGGGATTCAATAATGACAATTTATGATTTAAAACCAAAGTTTCAAGACTTACTAAGACCAATAGTTATAAAGCTAAATAACAAATCAATCACACCAAACCAAGTTACATTGGTGGCGATGGTGCTTTCTATTTTATTTGGGCTTATCATTATGTTTTCTAATGGAAATAGATTTATTTTATTTCTCACTCCTTTTTTTATGTTTTTACGAATGGCGATGAATGCAGTTGATGGAATGCTTGCCAAAGAGCATAATTTAAAAACAAAAAAAGGGGCTGTATTTAATGAAATGAGTGATGTTATTGCGGACTCTGCTTTATTTCTTCCTTTTGCTTTTGTTGTAGGTTTCAATCCTATTTTAATTATTTTGTTTACTATTTTAGGAATATTTAATGAAATGGCAGGTGTTGTAAACCAAACAATAACAGGCAACAGGCGTTATGATGGTCCTATGGGTAAAAGTGATAGAGTTTTTGTTATTGGTTTTATATCTTTTCTTTTGGGAATTGGTTTTGCTGTTGGAAACTGGATTAATATTATAATTATCATTGCAATAATTCTTTCTATTTACTCAACTTACAAACGCGCAACAAGAGGTTATTAATTATGAATAATTCATATGTTTTTATGGGTAGTAAAAGTAGCTTTGTTTTTTTATTTCTTGCTTTTGTTTTGGCATTTTCAACAATTTTAATTCACAAAAAATTTCCCACAAAAGAACTAAAAGATAGAGTTATGTCTTGGTGGTATATTTTTGCTTTTTTCTTTATTGCATTAATATCTTCTAAAACTACATCTATGTTTTTATTTGGTTTTTTGAGTTTTTTAGCATTAAAAGAATATTTTTCATTAATTCCATCAAGGCAAATTGATAGACGAATAATGTTCTATGCTTACTTATCTATTATTTTTCAATATTACTTTGTTGGAACTGCTTGGTTTGTAATGTTTTTGATTTGGATACCAATTTATACTTTTTTATTTTTACCATTTAGACAAGTTATAAGTGGCATAACTGATGGATTTTTAGAAAATACTGCAAAAGTCCAATGGGGTGTAATGTTATTTGTTTTAGGTTTGAGTCATTTGGCATATTTAGCAAATTTAGAACCTATAAATAATAGCGGTGCATCAGGTATTGAAATCATACTTTACTTACTTATATTGACTGTTTTTAATGATGTTTTGCAATATATTTGGGGCAAATCATTTGGTAAGCGAAAAATATCTCCGAAAGTAAGCCCTAATAAAACAGTTGAAGGTTTTTTGGGTGCTTTTGTTTCAATTAGTTTTTTAGCTTTAGTTTTTTCTTTTTTAACACCTTTTAATTGGTATCAAGCAATTTTTGCAGGAATGTTAATTTCTTGCTCAGGTTTTATTGGAGATGTTGTTATTTCAATGCTTAAACGAGATGTTGGGGTGAAAGATTCTGGCAGTTTTATTCCAGGGCATGGTGGAGTTTTGGATAGAATTGATAGCTTAACCTATTCTGCACCTTTGTTTTTTCACTATATTTATTACTTGTATTATTAATTATTACTAATATGTTTAAGCAAATAATCAAAAAACTATTTTTTATTTTTATAATAAGACCTTTTTTCTTAATTATCACGGGAGTAAGAGTTAAAGGGATTGATAATTTACCAACTGATGGGGCAGCAATATTAATTGCAAATCATAATAGCCACCTTGATACGCTTTTGATTATGAGTTTATTTAAAACCAAACATATTACAAAAGTTAGACCTGTTGGTGCTTCTGAATATTTTTTCAGAAATAAATTCACCTCTATTCTCTCCAAAAAATTAATTGATATTATTCCACTAAGTAGAAATAAAAGACAAAAACCAAAACAACTTTTTAAGAATATATTCAAAGCATTAGATGATAATAAAATTATAATTTTTTTCCCAGAAGGAAGCCGTGGCAACCCTGAAGAAATGAAACATTTTGCAATGGGAATTACACATATTGCAGAACTTTATCCAAACGCACCTGTAATTCCTATATTTATCAACCAAGCAGGCAAATCTTTACCTAAAGGTGAAGCACTTTTCGTCCCATTTATTATAAATATAAGTATCGGTAAAAAAGTAAGCTACATTGAAAATAATAAAAAAGACTATATAACTAAGTTAGAAAACAGTGTAAAAGAACTTCAAGAAAATAATTAAAAATCACCTAAAACAATAAGAGGAAAATATGAGTATTATTAGAAAAGATGGAGAATTTAAAACTTTTGACGCACAATCATTATTTTACAGAACTTGGGAACACAAAGGCACAGAGCTAAATGGTAAGATTTTAATTGTTTTACACCGAGGGCATGAGCATTCAGAAAGATTAAATCATATCGTTGAAGACCAAGCTTTTGCTGGCTATAAAATATATTCTTATGATAATCGCGGACACGGATATAGCAAAACTGAACCTAGTTATGAATTTATGGATTTAGTTCGTGATTTAGAATATTTTGTTAAGTTTGTTTGTGAAAAAGAGGGCAAGCAACAACAAGATATTTTTGTTATTGCAAATTCAGTTGCTGGCGTTACTGCTTCTACTTGGATTCATGATTTCGCACCAAAAATCGCAGGTGTGGCTTTGGTTGCACCAGCTTTTAAAATAAAGCTTTATTTCCCATTAGCAGAAACTTTCCTAAGATTTGCAATAAAACTTAAGCCAAAACTTAATATAAAATCATATGTTAAGTCAAAATTCCTAACTCATAATATTATTGAGCAAGATAAATATAATAATGACAAACTGATAACACCTCATATTCCAGCCAGACAGCTTACAACACTATTAGAAACAGGGCGAAGAGTTGTTGCAGACGCAGGTTTAATTTCTACTCCTGCTTTGGTTTTTAGTGCTGGAAAAGATATGGTTGTGGATTCTAGTATTCAAGGAGATTTTTATGCTAATTTATCATCTAAAAATAAGAAATTCATAAAGTTAGAAAATTTCTATCATGGTGTTTTATACGAAGATGGTTACGAAGCTGTTATAAAAGATATTGCTTTATTTATGGATAACTGTTTTTTGGATAAATCTAAGGAAACAAAAAATATAAATACGCAATATAATATTTTTGAGCATATTAAAATAACTCAAAAAGAAAAAGATCTTATTGCATTTGGCTCACTTCCGATTTACAAAAAAATAATTTATTCAGCTCAAAGACTTTCAACAAAACACTTAGGTTTTTTGAGTGAAGGAATTTCTATTGGAAATAGGTATGGTTTTGATTCAGGTGTTACCCTTGATTATGTTTACAAAAACCAAGCAAAAGGTAAATTTGGAATTGGTAAACTTATAGATAGAGGTTATTTAAACTCCGTTGGCTGGCAAGGAATTAGACAAAGAAAAGAAAATATTATAAATAGTATTCAAAATCAAATAGATATTTTAGAAAAAAAAGGTGAGAAAGTTGAACTTCTTGATATTGCAGGAGGACCAGCTAGATATTTGATTGAAATAGCAAAAAGCAATCCAAATATAAATGTTTCCGTGAGAGATTATCAGCAACAAAATATAGAACAAGGTAGAAAAATAGCCAAAGACGAAAATGTCAATAACATTAATTATCAACAGGTTGATGCGTTCAACCCAAAATCTTATGAAAATATAGAAAATCCTGCAAATATTATAATAATTTCAGGAGTTTTTGAATTATTTTCTGATAATGATTTGATTGAAATTGCAATAAAAGGCGTATCAAATATGCTTCCTGATAACGGTTGCCTAATATACACAGGGCAACCTTTCCACCCACAATTAGAACTTATTGCAAATACTTTGGGCAACCACTTACAAGGTAAGTGGATAATGAGAAGACGCAGCCAATATGAATTAGACTTACTCTTCTCAAAATATGGATTTAATAAAACCTCAGAGCTTATTGATAACTGGGGCGTTTTCACTGTTTCTACTGCAATGAAGTGATTTAGAATACTAAAAAAATTAGAGGTAACACATGACAATAACTAAAAAAATAATTAAAAAGACTGCTCAACTAATTTTACTATTATCAATGGTGCAATTATGTTTTGCTGATGATTTGGGAAATATGCAACAGAATGAGTGGAGAGAGTTTGATATAAATAGTGTTAAGGGAGAGACGCCAGCAAAATCAAATATATTTAAAGGAAAACAACCCTCAATTGACAAATACAAATTTAAATTAATGTATCCATTTGATGGAAGCGTTGGATTTTTTGGAGGTGGTGATTTTGAGGATAAGTATGTAGAGGCTAGGAAGCAAAAATTAGAAGGGACTTATACTCACAATAGTCATGAATATAATTATGCATATAAAAATGAAACAGCTTATCTTTTTAGGACTATTGATGATGGTAAAACATTTACTAGAATGAGTTTTGGTCATGGAACAGTTGAAAGTATGCTTAAAGCAGATGGGGTTTATTTTATGGGTATAAAGGAGCAAGATACAGAAAATGTAAAAACATTTCGCTCTATTGATTTTGGGGAAACTTGGCAATTTATGGGAGATTTTTACCTTCATAAATCTTGGCAATTTACTAAAGATAGATTTGTTTTCACAACCGTTAATAAGAAAGGTAAAAAAACTATTTATAAAAAGTTTTACACAACAGATGGTGGGAAAACATCTAAACCATTAGATCAGAGAATTAAAGAATTAAAAGAAAAAGCTCAAAGCCATTCAATTTACAAAGAAAAATTTGTTTTTTTAATAGGGCGAGAGTTGGTTTTTGTAGATTTGGACACAATGAAAGAAGAGCGAAAACCATTAAAGCTACCTCCTTATAAAACATTTACTAAAAATCCACACATGACTGTGGATAGCGAAAGTGGAAAATTATATTTTGTTTTAGAAGATATAAATGGAATAAAAAAAGAAAAAGGTTATAAACAAACATTAATTTGGTTTCCTTTTACAAATGAACTTGTTGAGTTTAAAAAAAACTTACCTGTAAGAGTTCCTATGGGAGTCCATGGAGATTATATTGGAGGAATTTTTAAATATAAAGGTGTTCTTACCCATGCTTGGACGCTGAATAAAGGTATAAAATGGAACTTTGAAGTCTTACCTCATTACAGTTACAACACATACTATACGCGGATACAAAACAAAAGGATTTATATGCGGGCTATGGTATATGATAAAGATGGCGTCAAAGATGGTAGCTATATAATGTTGGGTAAAATTAAGTAATTAGAGGTAACACATGACAATAACTAAAAAAATAATTAAAAAGACTGCTCAACTAATTTTACTATTATTAATGGTGCAATTATGTTTTGCTGAAGTGGTTCAGTTTTATGGGACAGATTTTTAGCCTGACTTGTATAAAAAGTTATAGAAATTAATAAAAGTATATTTTCATTAGATTATTAGGCTTCAATAGTTTGATTATTTTCATCATATCTCGCATTAGTTTGTGTTGTTTGTAAGTTTAATATATTTGGAATCCAGCTTATAACCGAACCTACTCCTTGTCATAGTCTAGTCCTAAATGCGTATAAGCTTGTTTTGTAGCAACCCGTCCTTTTGGAGTTCGCATTAGGTATCCTTGTTGGATTAAATATGGTTCTAAAACATCTTCAATTGTTCCGCGTTCCTCACCAATTGCTGCAGAAATCGTATCAAGTCCAACAGGACCACCATTAAATTTGGTAATAATATCGCTTAATAATCTTCTATCTAAATGGTCAAATCCAGCATAATCAATATGTAACATATCCAACGCTTTATTTGTTATTTGTTTGCTAATAATTCCATCAGAAGTAACCTCTGAAACATCTCTAACTCTGCGTAAAAGTCTATTAGCAATTCTTGGTGTGCCACGGGAGCGTTTACCAATCTCAAGGGCGGCTTCTTCATCACATTCCAAATTCATAAGTCTTGCACTTCTGCTAACTATTTGTTTTAACTCGTCTGAATTATAAAATTCTAACCTTTGCACAATTCCAAATCTATCTCTAAGAGGTGAAGTTAAAAGCCCCGCTCTAGTTGTTGCACCAACTAAAGTAAAAGGTGGTAAATCTAATTGAATTGAACGAGCAGCAGGACCTTCACCAATTAAAATATCAATTTTATAATCTTCCATTGCTGGATATAATATTTCTTCAACAACTGCACTAAGCCTATGAATTTCATCAATAAATAAAATATCGTTTGCTTCTAAATTTGTAAGTATTGCAGCCAAATCTCCAGCTTTCTCAAGAACTGGACCAGATGTTGTGCGTAAATTAACTCCCATTTCAGAAGCTATTATATAAGCTAATGTTGTTTTACCAAGACCTGGAGGTCCAAACAAAAGCGTATGGTCTAATGGTTCAGACCTATTTTTTGCAGCTTGAATAAATATATTCATTTGCTCACGAATAGATTCTTGCCCAATATATTCTGCTAGTTTTTTAGGGCGAATTGCCCTATCAATTTCTGAGGTTTTATTATCCTCTGTAAGAGTTGAAGAGGATATTAACCTATCTGATTCAATCATATTGAAGTATCTTTTAATCCTAATTGCAATAATGTTTTATCATTATCTGCCCAATTACTTTTTATTTTGACCCAAGTTCTAAGCTCAACTTTTGTTTCCAAAAACTCTTCTAACTCTTTGCGTGCTTGCATTCCTATGCGTTTAAGAACTTGCCCACCTTTACCAATTACAATTGGTTTCTGGCTAGCTCTTTCTAATAAAATCGTAACAAAGATTTCCACTCTATCATCTAATTCTTTATAACTATCAACTAAAACCGCTGCCGAATAAGGTATTTCTTGATGTAGAGTTTTGAATAATTTTTCACGAACAATCTCACTTGCAATAAATCGCATACTTGCAGTTGTTATTTGATCATCTTCAAAAAACTTATCGTTATAAGGTAAATATTGTTTAAGTGTATCAAGCAAATGTTCAACATTAGCTTTTTTAAGTGCAGAAATAGGAACAATATCGTTATATTCAAATTTCTTAGATATAACATCAATTTTTGGAATTATATCTTTTTTCTGATTAAGCAAATCCATTTTATTAATTACATGAATAACTGGTTTATCTGTTTGTTTTATTAAGTCCAAAACATAATCATCATCTTCAGTCCAGCTGGTTGCATCTGAAATATGAATAATTAAATCAACAAATTCACTAGCTTGTTTTGCTGATTGATTCATATATTTATTCATTTTTTTCTCAGCTCGCAAATGAAGCCCAGGCGTATCAACAAAGATAAACTGAGCATCTTCACTTGTATGAATAGCAAGAAGATTTTGTCTTGTTGTTTGTGGTTTTCTTGAAGTTATTGCTAATTTTGTTCCAAGAATGTGATTTATCAAAGTTGATTTACCAACATTTGGTCTGCCAACAACTGCTATATAGCCTGCTTTGTAATTATTCATTATTTTATTTACTTCCTATTTTGGGTTAGATTAAATTTAGATTTAGATTTAGTTTTGCTTTTTTATTTTTTACTTTTAAGTTTAATAAGCATTTCTTTGGCAGCATTTTGCTCTGCCATTTTCTTACTTTTGCCTTCTGCAATTATAGTAAGCTCATCAACTTTACATTGAACTTTAAAGGTTTTATTATGATCAGGTCCAGATGATTGTATAAGGGTATATTTAACTTTCAAGTCTGTTGAGCTTTGTAATATTTCTTGTAATTTTGTTTTTGAATCTTTTAATGATTCAGCATCAGGAAGATTTTTTATTTTCTCAGCAAAAATATTTCCTATAATTTCTTTCACAACCACAAACCTATTACTATCTATAAAAATAGCTGCAATAATAGCTTCAAAAGCATCTGCGATAGTTGATTTTCTTTGATAACCACCAGTTCTAAGTTCGCCAGACCCAACAATTATAAAATCCTTTATATTTAACTCATCACCAAGTTCCGCCAAAGTTGTTCCACGAACCATAGTTGATCTAAGCCTTGTAAGCTCGCCTTCAGTTGCTTCTGGTTTCTCATTAAATAGGATTTCACTAATTATAGCTTCTAATAAAGCATCTCCTAAAAACTCTAAGCGTTCGTTATTATCATTACTTTTACTTCTATGGGTTAGAGCTTTTTTGAGTAAATTAATATCTTCAAACTCATAACCTAAGTTTTTTTCTAGTTTTGATAATTTTGGGTTTATATCATTCATTTATTTTATTTAATTGGATTAAATTGAATTATTTTATATATTTCGTATGTAAACAAAAAAACAATTTAAACTTATTCTGCAAAATAGAGTTTCAGAAATAAATATAATTTTAAATCTGAAACTTTAGTCTATTTAGTTTTACTTTAATTCTAGCTTAATGTTTCTACTTTTGTGCTTTGTAAAATAGCATCAACTAAGTTTTTTTCTGAAAGTTTATAAGAATATGCAGTTGCAGTCCCTGACGCTACACCAAGCTTAAAGGCTTCTTTAATACTTAAGCCATCGAAAACTCCACAAACAAAACCAGCTACAAGTGAATCACCAGCACCAACTGAATTTAAAAGCTCGCCTTTGGCAGGAGTTGCCTTATAACATTTATCTTTAGTTATAAGCAAAGCACCTTTTGCATCCATTGATACAACTATATTTTCAACTCCTTTGTCCAAAAAGTATTTACAAGCAGTAATAATTTCTTTAGTTGATTTAAATTTCTCGCCAAACATATCTTCAAGCTCACGCAAATTAGGCTTAATTAAGAAATTTTTATTTACATTTGCCTTTAAAAAACTGCCTCTTGTATCTAAAATAGTTTTAGTTCCTTTAGGTAACGCATCAACTATCTCAAAATAAGTTTTAGGACTCATAGAGCAAGGAATACTCCCAGCCATTACGAAAATATCATCTTTTTTTATTTTACTTTTTATGATTTCAAATAGATCATTGATTTCTCGTCTTTCTATTTTGGGTGTAACTCCTGCTATTTCTGTTTCAACCTTGTTATTCTTGAGTATAACATTGATTCTAGTTGCATCTTGCAAATGAATGAATTTTGAAGTTATTTGCTCATCTTTAAGATTTCTCTCAATAAAATCTCCTGCAAATCCACCTGCATATCCAAGAGCGATTGAGTCTTTATTTAGTTTTTTAAGCATTTTTGAAACAGTAAGACCTTTACCACCAGCTCTTAAATTAGTTTTTTTAGCTGTTTGTGGACCACCTTCTATTAGTTTATCCAAATATAAATCATAATCTAAGGCTGGATTTAGTGTAAGTGTATATATCATAAGTTATTCCTCGTCTTTTTTCTCTTTACTATCAGACTTATCATTTGTTTTATCTTCTGGCTTAGCATCTGAGCCACCACATCCACCACAACAGTGTGATTTTGCTGTTTCTTCTATTTCTTCAGCTGCTGTTTGTGAACCTTTGAAAAAAGACTTTATTTTACTAATTAAACCACTCATATTTTACTCCGTATTAAATATAGTTTATAAAAAATTATAATACATTTTACAGTAAAATTATTTTATTAACAAAAGTATTCTATAAGTAATAAATGATAAGATCCAAGCCAAAGAAGTTGTAAAAACAAATAAATAACCCAAATACTTATAACCACCTGATTCTTTAACGAAAACCATTGAAGCAGCTAAGCAAGGCAAATAAATCAAACAAAAAACCAAAAATGACATAGCAGAGGCAAATGAAATATTTGCTCTTAATTGTGAGATAAGTGAGTTATCAGTTTCATCAACCTCATCGCCAATTGAATATAAAATACCAAGAGTTGCAACAACAATTTCTTTGGCCGCAAGTCCTGTTTCTAAAGCAACTGTCATCTTCCAATCAAAACCAATTGGTGCAAATATAAACTCAGTTGATTTACCAATTTTACCAAGATAACTTCTTTCCAATTGTTTAAGTTTTAATTCATTTTTTAAAATATTTGCTTGTGTTGTTGAGCCTGCTAACTCTATTTTGGTTAAATATTGTTTTTCTAATTCTGGTTGTTTTGGATAGTTTGAAGCAAACCAAATCAAAACTGAAGCAGCAAGTATAAAAGTCCCAGCTTTTTTCACATATGAACAAGACTTTTGTGAAACTAACATATATATAGTTTTAAGCGTTGGCATTCTATATTTAGGCATTTCCATGACAAAAGGCTCGTCTTTGCCTTTAAAAATAAAAACTCGCAAAACCTTTGCCATAATCAATCCCAATAAAGCTCCGCCAATGTAAATTATAAATAAAATATTTCCAGCATCTTTAGTATCAAAAAAAGCCCCAATAAATAAAACATAAATAGGTAACTTAGCACCACAACTCATAAACCCCGTTATAAACATTGTTATAAGCCTGTCTTTTTTATTTTTAAGCGTTCTTGCCGCCATATAAGCTGGAACTGAGCAGCCAAATCCAGTTACAAGCGGAATGAAGCTTTTACCATGTAAGCCAAATTTGTGGAAAAATCCATCAAGTAAAAACGCAACTCTTGCCATATAACCAGTTGTTTCAAGTAAAGTTATTCCTATATATAAAATTATAATATTAGGTAAAAAAAGCATAACTGCACCAACTCCTGAAATAATTCCATCAGAAATTAGTGAACGCAATTCTTCGTGCTTTATACTTTGCCCAACAGCGTCAGCCAACCAAGAAAAACCTGCATCAATGTAATCCATAGGAATTGCACCAAATTCAAAGGTTAGCTGAAATAATCCCCACATTAAAAATAAAAATATAGGAATACCAATAAATTTATTTATAAGAAAGTTATCTATTTTCTTTGTAAGAGTTACTTGAACTTGTTTGCTAGAAGCTTTTCTTGTAACTGTTTCAGTTTTTATTCCTCTAGCTATCGCACTTCGCTCTTGGTTTATTATATCGTTTGAATTTTTTGTCTCATAATAATTATGGATATTGTTTATTGAATTACTTAGCTTATCATGAAGCCCCATAAATATAGGTTTTTCATGAATTATCTTATACATTTGCTCATCTTCTTTTAATAACTTCATCGCAACCTCACGATTGGTTAAGTTATTATAGTTAAAAGCATTTTCTGTTAGGTATTTTTCAATTATAAAGATTTCTTTTTCATATGTATCACTATAATTTATTGTTGCTGGTTTTCTTTTATTTCCAAAAGTTTTATGAATTCTATCAAGCAATTCATCTATTCCCAGTTTTGCACTTGCTGAAACACAAACAGTTGGAATTCCTGTTATTGCTTCAATTTGCTCAGCATTAATTATCAAACCATCATTTTGTGCTTCGTCAATCATATTTAAAGCAATAACCATCTTTTTATTCAAAGATATAAGCTCTAAAGTTAGTAATAAATTCCTCGTAAGTTTTGTTGAGTCTAGTACATTTAAAATAATATCATAATCTTCATTAAGTAAGTATTCTCTAGCAACTTTTTCCTCTTCTGAAAAACCTTTTATAGAATATGTTCCAGGTAAATCTATAATTTTTAACTTTTCATTATTATGCTCAAACTGAACTTCGGACTTTTCAATTGTAACTCCACTAAAATTACCTACTTTTAATTTAGAAGAACTTATTGAATTAATTAATAAACTCTTCCCAACATTTGGTTGACCAGCTAAAGCAATTTTTATTGTTTCTTTAGTATTTTTATCCATTTTCTGTTGTATTTTTAATCAGTTCAACTTCAATTAATTCAGCTTCAGCAAGTCGCATTGCTAAGTGAGTTTCATCTACTTTTATTCCCATCGTTTGTTTTGCAAGGCTAATTTCTTCAACTGAAACCACACCTCCTTTTGTAACACCAAAGGAAAATAGCCGTTGCTTTAACTCATCAGAACAACTTAGTTTTAATACTTTTGCCAAACTTTTTTCTGGTAAATTTGATAGTTTCATTATTATTTATTTCTTTTTGTAAGGTTGTTTATAGGAATATTAACTTCTTTTTTTCTATTTGCACTAGAATTATTTTTTGAGTTATTTTGCGTATTACTCTTAGAATCACTTTGTGAGCTGTTTTGTGGATTGTTTTGTAAGTTATTTTCAGAACTACAAAAATCCCTACTCGCACAACCACTGCAACCAGAATTCCCTTTAATAGCTCCTCTTAAAATATAAGCAAAAGCAACTATAAACATTATTATCATAATTATCTTTTCTAACACATTTATACCTTTTTAAAAATAGTTAATGATATTGATTATCATTTAAAAGGATTTTTTGTCAATGAATTATTTTTTGCTTTTATTATAAATAATTTATAATGCACAATAATTTACTTCAACCTCTAACAAACATCAGAAACATCAGAAAATATTATTGCTTTGGTAACATTTAATCTTTTTGAAATGCAAAATATTATTTGTTTTTATTAAAATAATCCCTATACTTTAGTAAGCAAAAAAACAAAATAAATAACAAAAAATATGTGAGATTATAATGGAAAATGAAATTTTAGATAATATAGATAATGAAGCTGGGATTAATAATAGCTTAGAAGAAAGCTTAACAAATAGCTCTGAAAATAAAACAATTCAAGATAAAGAAATACAAGAGATAAATGAATCTTTTCAAAAAATTAGAAAGTCTTTATCAAAAAGAATTTTAGGGCAGGAAAAGTTAGTTGATAGATTATTAATTGCACTTTTAGCACATGGGCATTTATTGGTTGAAGGCGCGCCAGGGCTTGCTAAAACTATGGCAATAAAAGCACTTTCAAAACATATTGAAGGGGATTTTAACAGAATCCAGTTTACACCAGATTTACTTCCATCTGATTTAACAGGAACTGAAATTTACAAACCACAAACAGCTGAATTTGAGTTTCAAAAAGGACCTCTTTTTCATAATTTAATTCTTGCTGATGAAGTAAATAGAGCTCCAGCAAAAGTTCAATCTGCACTTTTAGAAGCTATGGGAGAGCAACAAATAACAGTAGGTAAAACAACATATAAACTACCTAAATTATTTATGGTTATGGCAACACAAAATCCAATTGAGCAAGAAGGAACTTATCCACTTCCTGAGGCACAACTTGATAGATTTCTAATGCATATCAAAATTGATTATCCAGATCCTAAAACTGAGTTAGGAATTTTGAAATTATCACAAAATATAGAAAGGAATATTTTAAATAATTCTGAAGATAAAGAGTCATTTAAAATAACTCAAGAGCAGATTACTAAAGCACAAAGTTATTTATTTGATATTTATATTAGTGAAAACTTAGAAAAATATTTGGTTGAGCTTATTTTGGCAACAAGAACTCCAGAGAAATATAGTGTTGAATTAGCTGATAAAATAAACTTTGGTGGATCACCAAGGGCAACAATTTCACTGGATAAATGTGCTAGAGCAAATGCATTTTTAAATAATCGTGATTATGTTACGCCTAACGATATTCATACGGTTATTGCTGATGTTCTTCGTCATAGAATTATTCTTTCATTTGAAGCTGAGGCTGAAGGAATAACTACTGATATGGTTATTGAAGAATTATTAGAATTAGTTCCTTTACCTTAATTTATTTAGAATAATTAAAGATTTAACAATAATTAACAAAAGATAAATGAAGAAGAATAAAATATCTAATATATCAAATATTAGTGAAAAAACTCAAGTAAGCTCTAAAATGCTTACAAGACAGAGGTTTTTTGCTAAACACTTTGATTTTATTAATAAAACTAAAACAAACTCTGCAATTTCAGGAGTCCATAAATCAACCTTTCAAGGTCGTGGAATGGACTATAATGAATCTAGAGTTTATGCATTTGGTGATGATATTAGAAATATGGATTGGAAAGTTACCGCAAGAACTGGAGAGCCTCATATAAAGCTATTTCAAGAAGAGCGTGAACGACCAACTTATATTATTATTAATTCTAATGCTTCTATGTTTTTCGGCACTAAAAGGCAGTTCAAATCAATTGTTGCAGCTAAAGTTGCTAGTATTTTGGCATGGGCTTCAGTTAATAAAGGTGATAGAGTTTCTTTGCTTAACTATGGGAGCAAAGGTATTAACTTCATAAAACCAACCGCTGGTAAAAATGGAATTATGAAACTAACTCACGGTTTATTGGATTATTATGACCTTAATAAATTCAAAGCAAATATGATTAACGCAGCAAAAACCAAACAACAAACAAAGCAAAAATCTAAACAAAAATCTAAGCAAAAAACTAAAGATAGTTGTTTAGGAGATGCTTTGCAACACCTTAGAAAAGTTATAAAACCTGGTAGCACAGTAATTATAATAAGTGATTTTCAAATGTTTAATAATGAAGAGAAAAAACATTTAACTTATATAAAAAAATATAATGATGTTTTAGGGGTTTGTGTTTGTGACCCTTTTGAAATGTTAGCTCCTGAAAAAGGTGTTTTTGGAGTTAAATCAGGCATTAAAGATATTGTTTTTAATATTAAAAAAGATAAAGCTAAAAAGGTTTTCTCAAATTTTAGAACAAATTTATTAAATAGAATTGACACTAATTTTATAAAAATTGGAATTCCAGTTATTCCAATTCAAACTGATTATGATGTGGTTGCAGCGTTGCAAGAGGGGTACAATAATCCAACTGTTGCTTATAATAATTGGTTAGAAAAAATTGGCGATAATAACTTGAGCGAGAAAAGGTAGGTTATGGCTAATAGTTCAAATAATCCATTAGATAAATTAAGCCAGCTAAAGGATTTTTATATTCCTGATGAACCAAGTATGTTTCCACTTGCTATTGGTTGGTGGCTTTTGCTTGTTTTTTTAATAGTTTTAGCAATAACTCTTGGAGTTTTATTGTTTAAAAGAGTACGGAAAATAATACAAAAAAAACGCTTACAAGAAAATATATTAACTGGTTATAAAGAAATTATTGATATTTATGAAAATAACCTAGATAAGCATTTTCTAGTATCTGAAAGTTCTGAATATTTAAAAAGGTTTGTTAAATTTATTTTAAATGATGATGAAGCAACAATTTTATCAGGGAAAAATTGGACAGAATTCTTACAAAATAAAGCGGATTATTTAATAGATGAAGATGTTAAAAAAGCATTGGAAGATGGTTGCTATAACCCAAATATTGATTTTGATGATGATAAACTAATAAAGTTTGTGAATAATTGGCTGGAATCAATAATATACTCCAAAAAACCATATAATAAATATAATTCTGGAGGTTTAGATGTTTAGTTTTCAATGGATTTGGGCTTTTTATTTATTACCTATTCCATTTTTGATTAGGGCTTTGCCTGCATTAAATATTAAAAAAATAACAACTATATATGTTGCTTTTCTGGGAGATAAATCTAAGCAATTAACTACAAAAAAATCATCCAAAACTAGCTATTTATCAGTTCTAATGTGGGTTTGTTTTATATTTGCATTAGCAAAACCACAAGTTATTGGCGAACCAATTCCAATCCCAACAAAAGGCAGAAGTATTCAGCTGGCTGTTGATGTTTCAGGGAGTATGAGCATAAATGATATGAGCATAAAGGGATATTATGCAACTAGAATTGAAGCAGTGAAATTTATAATATCTAAGTTTATAAAAAGAAGAGTTGGCGATAAAATAGGTCTGATTTTATTCGGAACTAAAGCTTATGTTCAATCTCCTCTTAGCTTTGATAGAGAAACAGTAGATAAATTACTCCAAGAATCATTTATTGGTATTGCAGGAAAACACACAGCTATTGGTGATGCAATTGGCTTGGCTGTAAAAAAATCTGTTCAAGCTAAGAAAAAAAACAAAAATGACAAACAAATATTAGTTCTAATTACAGACGGTGTAAATTCAGCAGAACTTAATCCTCTTGAGGCTGCCAAAATTGCAAAAAAAGAAGGTTTGAAAATTTATACAGTTGGGGTTGGTGGAGATAGTGTTGATTTTTGGGGTAAAACCACAAATGGTATTGATGAGAAAACCCTAAAATCAGTTGCAAAAATCACAGGAGGAAAATACTTCAGAGCAAAAAACACAAAAGAATTAGAAAACATTTATACAGAGTTAGATAAATTAGAGCCAATTGAATCTAAGAAAAAATTTTTTAGACCAATAAAAGATTATTTTTATTTACCATTAAGTGCTTTTTTGTTGTTAATGTTTGTTTATCTATTTTCAGCGAGAAGGTTTTGATATGACTGATTTTATTAATAATATACATTTTATAAGACCTGCATTTTTAGGTTTAATACCTTTGGTAATTATATTTAGTTATTTTTATATCAGCCGAAAAAACTCTCAAGATGGTTGGCAACAGATTTGTGATAAAGATTTGTTAGAGGCTATGCAAACTGGAGTAGGCAATAAAACTAAGTCTTTGTTATTATATTTATTTTATCCAATTGGAGTTTTAACTATTTTGGCTCTTGCTGGACCTAGTTTTAGAAGTTTGAAGGTTCCTGTTTATAAAAGTCTGGATACTCAAATAATTATTTTAGATATTTCCAAAAGTATGCTTGCTGAAGATTTAAAACCAAATAGATTATCTAGGGCAAAGTTTATAATTAAAGATATTTTGAAAGACAAAAAAGATGGAAATGTTGGCTTAGTTGTTTTTGCAGGAGATGCTTTTACTGTAACTCCGTTGTCTGATGACTTTATTACAATTGATTTACTTTTAAAATCAATGACTCCAGAAATAATGCCAGTTCAAGGAAGTAATGTTAATTCTGGTTTAGAAATGGCAATCAAATTATTAGAAAATGATTTACAAACCAATAAATCTATAGTCCTAATAACTGATGGCTTATCAAAAAATACTCTATCAAAAACAAAGAAAACAATTAAAAAATTAAAAAAAGCTGGAATTAAGTTATTTATTGTTGGGGTAGGAACCAAAAATGGGGCTCCAATTAAAACCAAAAATGGCTTATTTAAAGATAGAAGTGGAAATATTGTCATTCCAAAATTAAACATAAAGCAGTTAAAATCACTTGCCAGTTTAGCAAAGAGTGATTATTTTGCTGCAACTGATAGGGAGCTAGTTAAAGTTGTAAATAAAAAATCCCAAACCAAAAACAATCAAATGCAAAAATCTAAGTCAATTAGCAAGGAAAAAACATATATAGATGATGGTATTTGGCTAGTTGTATTAATTTTACCATTATTAGCTCTTATGTATCGCCGTGGGCTTTTATTTACTTTGGTTTTTTGTTTTTACTTTATAACTCCTGATAATTCTTATGCTTATGAAATTAAGAGTTTATTTAAAAATAAAGAGCAAATTGCTTGGGAACAGTTAAATAAAAATGAATTAGAAAAAGCAGCAAAGAATGCAAAAAGTGATGATTTAAAATCAACTATTGCCTATAAACAAAATAAATTTGAAGAAGCTGCTGAAATATTAAAGGATAAAACTGACCTTAATAGTTTTTATAATAGAGGTAACTCTTTGGCAAAATCAGGAAAGCTAAAAGAAGCAATCGCTAGTTATGCTAAAGCTTTGGAAATAGATGAAAATCATAAAGATAGTTTATTTAATAAAAAATTAGTTGAAGATATCTTAAAAGAACAAGACAAGAAAGACGGAAAAGACAAGAAAGATGGAAAAGACAAGAAAGATGGAAAAGACAAGAAAGATGGAAAAGACAAGAAAGATGGAAAAGATAAGAAAGGTGGAAAAGATAAGAAAGGTGGAAAAGATAAGAAAGGCGGAAAAGATAAGAAAGGCGGAAAAGATAAGAAAGGCGGAAAAGATAAGAAAGGCGGAAAAGATAAGAAAGGCGGAAAAGATAAGAAAGACGGAAAAGATAAGAAAGACGGAAAAGATAAGAAAGACGGAAAAGATAAGAAAGACGGAAAAGACAAGAAAGACGGAAAAGACAAGAAAGACGGAAAAGATAAGAAAGACGGAAAAGATAAGAAAGACGGAAAAGACAAGAAAGACGGAAAAGACAAGAAAGACGGTAAAGATAAGAAAGATGGAAAAGATAAGAAAGATGGAAAAGATAAGAAAGATGGAAAAGATAAGAAAGACGGAAAAGACAAGAAAGACGGAAAAGACAAGAAAGATGGAAAAGACAAGAAAGATGGAAAAGACAAGAAAGATGGAAAAGACAAGAAAGATGGAAAAGACAAGAAAGATGGAAAAGACAAGAAAGATGGAAAAGACAAGAAAGACGGAAAAGATAAGAAAGATGGAAAAGATAAGAAAGACGGAAAAGACAAGAAAGACGGAAAAGACAAGAAAGACGGTAAAGATAAGAAAGATGGAAAAGATGGAAAAGATGGAAAAGATGGAAAAGAAGGAAAAGAAGGAAAAGAAGGAAAAGATGGAAAAAATGGAAAAAATGGAAAAGACGGAAAAGACGGAAAAGACGGAAAAGACGGAAAAGACGGAAAAGACGGAAAAGACGGAAAAAATGGAAAAAATGGAAAAGTCTTAGTCAAAAAGTTAACAAATGAGCAGTCAGAAGAGAAACAAGCTACAAGAATATGGCTTAGAGGAATTGATGATAACCCTGCAGATTTAATGGAAAATAAATTTAGGCAGCAATATTACGAACGAAATAACCAACAAAGCACAGAAGAGGAGTGGTAATGAAAGTTAAATATTTTAAATTAATTCTAATTTTTATATTTTTATCTATTTTAAATATTACAAAAGCAGAGGTATTAGCAAAATCAGATAAAAAAGATTATCAACAGGCTGATAATATAATTTTGAAAGTTATTACTAATGAAGGTGAACCTACCGACTTTTCTGCTTTAAATAAAGACTTCATAATAAAAGGACGGGGTTCAAGTAGCCAATTTAGCTTAATAAATGGAGTTTCTAGCAAGCAAATTTCTTGGACTTTTACTCTAAAAGCAAAAACAATAGGAGAAATAACAATCCCATCGTTTTCATTTCCTAATGGTTCTAAAACAAAACCTATAAAAATAAAAGTAGAAAAAACAAGGGCTAATACAAGTAAAGATAGATTTTATTTTGAGATAAGTGTAAATAAAAAAGATTTGTTTGTTCAGGAAGAAACTCTAGTTACAATGAAATTTTTCCAAAGCATACCAATAAAACAATTTGATTTAATTAGCCCTGAGGGCAAGAATTTTATTTTACGGTCAACTACACCAGACTATAAAGAATACAAGGTAACTAAAAGAGGTATACCTTTTGATGTTTTTGAGAGAGTTTATACGATCAGTTTTAATAAAAGTGGTGAGCAGACTTTAGGTGAGTTTTTGTTTGAAGGCGCATTTGGATACGCGGTGATTTCAACGATTTCTGAGCCAATAAAATTAAATATAAAACCCATAGAGGCTAGCTTTACAAATGATAATTGGTTACCTGCTAAAACTATCTCACTTACACAAAAATTAAAAAAACAAAATGAATATAAGGTAGGAGAGCCAATTGAAAGAGTTATAACTTTGAATGTTTTAGGGTTAAGTGAAAATAAAATACCACAATTAAACTTCCCTGAAATTGAAAATGCAAAAAGTTATGAAGACGAAGTTACTAATAATTCTACGATTGTTGATAATAGTAGTTTTGCAGAAAGAAAAATGAAATATATAATCATTCCCGAGAAATCAGGTGAGCTTATTATTCCAGAATTTAAGTTAAAATGGTTTAATACTCAAACAAACAAGCTAGAAACTACTGTTATTAATAAACAAACTTTGCAAATTAAACCTAGTGATACAGCTCCAGCTAATAACTCTGTTCCACCATCTCCAACAAATACAGTAACCAATAAAACGACTTCCAAAAAAGAGGTTAAACCAATAGAAGAGACTGAAAAAAATAGCTTTTGGAAGTTAATATTTATTGCTTTGGCGATTTTCACAGTCATTCTTTCATTAATAATTTTATTATTACTCAAAAAGTATAAAAAACTAAAAAATAATAATCAAGAAAATGATAATGAGCAGAAAATAATTCATCAAACCCCTGATGATAATGAAATTTTCAAGCAGCTAGAACTAAATGATAATAAAAATACTGAAACAGCTCTTATTAGTTATTGGAACTCAAATAACAATGAACAAATTAGAACTTTATCACAGTTATCCAAACTAATTTCTGACCAAGAAACTATAAATAATTTACAAAAACTAGAGACTATAATATATAAAAATCAAAGCGTTAAGTTAGAAAGTAACTGGGAAGAAATAATCAAACAAGGTAGACTAAATCCTAAAATTGATACACAAAAAAGTAGTGATAAATTACCTGAGTTGTTTTAAATACTTTTATTTAGCTGATTTCACTAGAGATTGATAATATTATAAACTCAGGTGTATAAAAATAATTCTAGAACAAATTGAAGAAAAATTTGGCTGGATAAGTGAGTGCTCTATATATTCAGCAATGAGGAAATTTGATACATCAGAAGAAGAAGCAAAGGAGCTATTAAATAATATAAAAATAGGATATATTTTCTTCCAAAAAGATATTTTGAATATAAAACTTTGGGATAGAATGAAAAATAAGAAAGGAAAATAAAATGAAAAATTTAGAAGAAGCTATTATTTATACTAGAGATAAAAAAAAATATCAGATTGATACTTCAGAAGAGTCATATTTAAAAGAATCTATTGCAGATTGTAAATTATTCTTAAAAGATAGTGATGAACTAACCGATGCAGTTTTGGGAATACAGTATTTGTCAACATGGTATCATTGGAATTTTATTTATACCTTTTTAACTAAGCATAGAGTTGATTACTCGTTGTTATCTAAAAGTACAGTATTAGGTGTTGAAAGCAACAATCTAGAAAGTTTTATTGCTAAAAAAGTTGATACCTATGATGAAGCTGTTCCCTTCACCAACAGCATCAAACACCTAGCCCAAATGCTCTATTTGGGGTGGGAAGATAAAGCCGTAGATTATGGTAATTTACTCCTCAATATGCTTTATGGAAAACAGTACAAAGGTTGGCACAGCAGTCAGAAACACCCTTGGTTTATGCTAGAGTTATTTTGTAAATGGCAGGGGATAGCACTAGACTATGCACAATTACGAAATCCAAATGATATGGGTGTGTATCAAAAAGCATTAGATAATTGGGACACAGAAGATACGCAGTTGTTATCAAATATAATAGACGAACTAACCGAGTTTCACATCCAACAGTCTGATGAGTATGAGCATAAAAATAAAGATGATGGAGACTTCACAAGTGCAAACTACTTCATCTTCCCTATAGAAATACTTATGTGGCTATCTATACGTAGGATTATGGGATTAGCGGAATATAATCCCTCACCGAAAAATCAACTTATGCAAATGGAGATAAATAAACTACCTGCAGTACCCTTTCCTTATCCTAAAGATGAATTAGTTGAACAAGTAAAAGAAAAACTACTTAAAGAAAATCCAACTTTAAAATTCGAACTTAACTATTAGATAAGCTAATGTAAATAATAGAAAAAGATGCTAAAGAGATGTTGTTTTATGACATAATGCCTAACATAGGTTTAGGTAAGATACATTTTGGAATGACAAAGGATGAAATCTTAGAAAAATATAATAGAATGATAAATGTCACTTAGAAAGTGTTCCATAAAGTTAGACCATTACATAGGATATATTTTCTTCCAAAAAGATATTTTGAATATAAAACTTTGGGATAGAATGAAAAATAAGAAAGGAGAATAAAATGAAAAATTTAGAAGAAGCTATTATTTATACTAGAGATAAAAAAAAATATCAGATTGATGAACTGAAAGAATCATTTTTAGAAGAATCTATCAGTGATATGAAAAACTATATTAATGAGACAGGCACCTTATCAGGTGCGATTATAGGTGTAGGTTATTTGACTACTTGGTATCACTGGAACTTTATTGATACCTTTTTAACTAAGCATAGAGTTGATTACTCGTTGTTATCTAAAAGAACAATATTAGGTGTTGAAAGTAATAATATTGATTTTTTTTTAGGAGAAAAAATTGACACTTACGATTCAGCTGAATCTTTCACCAACAGCATCAAACACCTAGCCCAAATGCTTTATTTAGGTTGGGAAGATAAAGCTGTATCTTATGGTGATTTACTCCTCAATATGCTTTATGGCAAACAGTACAAAGGTTGGCACAGCAGTCAGAAACACCCTTGGTTTATGCTAGAGTTATTTTGTAAATGGCAGGGGATAGCACTAGACTATGCACAATTACGAAATCCAAATGATATGGGTGTGTATCAAAAAGCATTAGATAATTGGGATACCGAAGATACGCAGTTGTTATCAACTATCATAGATGACCTAACCGAGTTTCACATCCAACAGTCTGATGAGTATGAGCATAAGGATAAATATGATGGAGACTTCACAGATGCAGACTACTTCATCTTCCCTATAGAGATACTTATGTGGCTATCTATACGCAGGATTATGGGATTAGCGGAATATAATCCCTCACCGAAAAATCAACTTATGCAAATGGAGATTAATAAACTACCAACAGAAATATTTCCTTATCATAAAGATGAACTAGTAGAACAAGTAAAAGAAAAACTACTTAAAGAAAATCCAACTTTAAAATTCGAACTGAATTATTAGATAAGTTAATGTAAATAATGGAAAAACTACAACCTTAAGTGGTAACTTCTAAATCTTATTCAGGGCTACAAGAATAAAATAGAATTTACTTACAAAATAAGCTTATAGCTTTCCCATTTGAAAGAAGCCACACAGCAGTTGTTTTTTTGGAAGTGGGTAAAAAAGCTCACACCATTCAATTGCTGTTTTCTACCTTTTACCGAACAACCAACAACTCTACCACCACTTTTCCTAAATTCCGTTGAGCCACGAGCTTATCTTGAGTTAACTATAGTTGTTCTTGCAACTTTTGCTTTTCCTCTTCTTTCCTTTTTAAAATAAGGGCTGTTAAATAAAACAGCCCAAAGGTTTATTTCACAACTTTTTGCAGGTATTTTTTAAGTTCCATATAATTAGTTTTACCACTTGCAAAAAGTGGAATTTTATCTAAAACCCTAATATCTTTTGCAACTGAAAGAGCTGATATTCCTGCTTTTTTAGCCATTTCAACAAGTTGTTTAGTTTTTAAATTAGCATCTGTTGTGAATAAAACTAAAGCTTCCCCTTTAACAGGGTCTTCTCTTGTGATAATTGCGTGTTCATTATCTGGTGAGATTTTCTTTGCAATAGACTCAGCAGATTCTAGTGAAACCATTTCTCCAGCAAGTTTTGCAAATCGTTTTACGCGTCCTTTTATTTGTAAGAATCCTTTTTCATCAATACTAACAATATCGCCAGTATCATATTCTCTAAACCCGTCTGAATTTATTGGTGATTCTTGTAAAACACCAGGTTTATCAACAGTCATATAGCCAAGCATAACATTATCACCTGATACAACTAGTTTTCCACCTTCGTCAATTCCTTTAACTGCTTCTAGCTGGGCGTCCATTGTTGGTGCAAGTTGCCCAACGCTTCCAACTTTTGAAGAAATAAGACTATTAACAGAAATAAGAGGTGCAGTTTCAGTTGCACCATATCCTTCCATTATTCTTATCCCAAACTTCTCATTGTAAACTTTACTAACTTGTGGAGATAATTTTTCAGCTCCTGCAATAATCGCACGAACCTTATGAAAATCGTATTGATCTGCAAATCTAGCATAGCCTGCTAAGAAAGTTGAAGTTCCAAGTAAAATAGTGCAACCACGGTCATAAATAATTTCAGGAATTGCACGATAATGTAGTGGATTTGGATACATAAATGTGCTATTTCCAGAGGTTATTGGCAATAAAACACCAAGAGTTAAGCCAAAAACATGAAAAGTTGGTAAACAAAGCATTATTTTATCACTTGGTGAAATATCAAATATTGTCAAAATTTGTGAAACATTTGTAAGTAAACTAACATGACTGTGGACAACTGCTTTTGGAACACCTTCTGAGCCAGAAGTAAATAAAATAACTGCTTCATCATCATAACTAACTTGTTTTGCGTTAAAGCTTGGTATTATTTGCTTAAATAGTATTGAAACTTTATCTTGAGTGGTTACTTTTTCCTTTAAATCTTCCAAATATACAATTTTATAATCAGATAAACTTTCTAAAACTTCCTCTAGCTTACCTTTTTTAATAAACTTTCTTGATGTTATTATAACTTTGGTCTTAGTTGCTGTCATTGCAGCGTTTATGGCTTTTTTTCCTGCACTATAATTTAGCATTGCAGGAACTTTTCCCAGATATTGTAAAGCATAAAATGTAACTGCCACAATATTACTATTTGGAAGCATAAGTGCCACTCGTTTATCAGTTCCAACTTCTTTTTTAAGTAAATGACCAAGTGCAATACTTTTCTTTATCAAATCTCTAAAGCTTAGGTTTTCAGTTAGCCCATCTTCAAAAACCAAATGTTTTTTCCCATGGTTTGTTTCGCCTGATAAAAGGCTTTCATAGATTGTTTTCTTCTTGCGTGATTTAACTTCAGATTCCATCATTATTCTGTGCATTTTATCTTTTGCATCATCACGGCGTTCACGAACTGGTATATTTTCATTCAGTTCTATTTTGGTTGATGGAAAAATATTTATAATAACTTTTGGAAACATTCTTCTATTAAACAAACCTCGTAAACGACTGAAATAACTATATTTTGCACCCATAATATGCACAGGTATTATTGTGGCAGCGGATTTTGTTGCCGCAAATGCTGAGCCTGAGTATATTTTCATCAATGAGCCTGTTATTGTAATTCTACCTTCTGGGAAAATCACAACCGTTCTTCCTTCATTTAATAAAGCAACAACCTTTTTCATTGCCATTGGGTGGCTAGGATCTATTGCTAAATATTCAGAGCGTTTTAAGAAAAACTGGTAAAATTTGCTTTCACTAATTTCAGTATGCACCACAAAAACTGGGCGAATTGGTAGGAATAATTCTAATAAAACCGCATCAATAAATGATGAATGATTAGCTATTATTAATGTTTTTTTGTGGTTATCTTCATACTTTCCAATAACTTCAACTCTAAATAATAGTTTGAATAGAACTTTTAGTATTTTTCTTAACATTTTTGCACTCTTTGTTTTAATTTATAATAAGTTATAACGGCTTATGAAGTTTTATTTTAGCTTGTTTTGAAATATTATTCATAAATAATTTAACGGTTTGGTTCCAATTAATTTCTTTTATTTCTGTTAATCCATAAAGCATTGAAAATAATACCATAAAATCTATGCTATTGCTTGGCTTGGTTTTAGTGCTTTGTAGGATTTTTTCTAAACCTTGCCAACCTTTCTCTATGTTTTTTATATGAAAATTTGAGTTTTTCAAAATCTTTTCAAAGCTACCAATATAGTCTTCTTTTTTTGTAGTAAAGTAATCTCTAGCAGACTTTGTAGCAAATTCTTTCAAGTTCATATTAACCCAACGAGGCATAGATAAAGAATAAATATCAGTTTTATTTTTGTTTATCCAACTAATTATTTGCTGATTTTCTTGATTGTAACTTGGTAGTTTAGTTTTATTATATTTTTCATCTAAATAAGCAATAATATCAAGGCTTTCTTTCATATAATTATTTTTACTCTTCTCTAAAATTGGCAAACTTTTCACACCCACCATTGAAATTGGAGTTTTTTCATCATCATTTTCAAGCACGATAATATCCAAATTTATATCACTCAAACCTAAAAAAACTAATACTCGCACGCAATAAGGACAATGTTCATAAATATATAATTTTTCCATAATATTTTTTGCCTACATTTAGTTAAAATCTATAATTAAAACTCAATCAAACAGCAGTCCAATTTCCATTAATAATAATTCCAGGTTCCCAACCAAGAGCAAATATTTTAGTATCAATTCCTGTTGATTTTGGATAAATTTGCACTGTTTCAAAAACTGCCTTTCCAGAGTCAAACTGTTCTTTTATATTATTAATTTCTTTTGTAAGCTCTGTTTCCAAGCCTAAAATATCTTTTTCAATTATTTCCACCAACTCTTTAGCAACGCCAACATCATCGCGTTCGCTAAATGCACCTTTTGCTTTTTTAAGAGCTGTACTTATTTTTCTAGCATTAGTTGCTGATACTTTTTTCCTACCAAAAAACATTGAAAACAAAGCAGTTCCAGCTCCCAAAATAGCATCAAGCGTTTTGCCACTAGCTTGTTCGGATTCTTTATCTACTTTAATTTCAGCGCGTTTTAGCTTCATACTTAAACTATCTAATTTTTTAGAGTAAGTTTTTCGTAACTTTTCAATTTCCAAATCTCTATTTTCCCGTAAAGATAAATCAATTCTTTGCCTAAATTCAGATTCAGACTCCCCTACTTTTGAGAATAAATTCATAGAACTATGTTTAAATAATTCTAAAATTTTATTTTGCTTTGCCCAAGTTTTGAATGACTTTTCCCAATCTTTATAATAATTGGCACGAAGAGCTGCTGCTATTGGGTTTATATTTAATGAATTTTTAGGCTTATCTTTACTTAAAAGATTTATATTTATTGTTTTCTCAACAGAATTACGCCAATCAATTGCAATTGCACCATCTGAAAATTCAGTTTTATAAATACCTTCAACCAAATGATGAATATTAGACTTTGTATCATCATAAGAAATATTAGAAACACAAAGCAAACAGCTTTTATAAACAACTTTTGAATAATCTGTAACCACTTGTGTTGGCGGCAAATAATACTGCTCAATATCTGAAGCTAAAGATATATTTTCAACAATATCCAAATTAGTTTCAGGAAGTTTTATAGTTTTTTCTTTTATATTATTTTCATAAGCTGGGATATTCGCACATAATTTTTTGATTTGCTGACGCGACAAAGGTCCAGCCAAATAACTCATTGCCCACCTAGTTGTCATAATCACAGGTTCTGATTCATGAATATTGTGCATTAAAAATTTTCTTTTTCCTAATTGGTTGAATGCTTCATTTAATTCTTTTTTATCAAAACCATCTTCTGTAGCTGATAAAAGTCCGCTCATAACCCTTGCCCTATCTTGCTCTGTTTGTAATTTACCAATAAACCAAGTTCCAGTATTTGAAAGACCTTTGTAATCTAAATCAACTGGATTTTGCGTTGATAAAACCAACCCTACTCCATAAGCTCTAGCTTGTTTTAACAAAGTAAGTAACAATGTTTTAGTAGCTGGATTTCCAACTGGTGGCATATAACCAAAAATTTCATCAATATATAAAATAGCACGCAAACTCCCCGTTCCAGGTTGAGTTCGCATCCAAGCGAGAATTTCATTTAAAAGCATTGTTACAAAAAATATTCTTTCATTATCAGATAGATGAGCAATATTCATAACACTTAATTGTGGTTTACCTTTTTCACCAAATAATAATGACTTTGCATCTAATGGTTGCCCTTGTGTCCACGCTTCAAAACTTGGGCTTGCAATTAAATTATTAATTTTCATTGCCAATTTAGTTCGTTCTTTTTGTGGGTAAATAGTCTCTAAATCCATAACTCCTATTCTTTCAAACGGTGGTTTTTGAACGGTCATAATTAAATCCTCTAAGCTAACACTTTGCTCTTTATCCCAAAAATATTCCAAAATATTACTTACCAAAGTATGCTCTTTTGATAATGGGTTATTTTCAATATCAAGCAGTGAAAGTATTCCTGTCGTAGCAGCTGCTATTCTTTCACGATACAAATCTTTATCATTTCTTAGGTTTTCTGGTGGTGAATTTAGAGATTTTAAAAGTGAAATAGGACGACCAACATTAGAACCAGGTGTAAATAAATTCATATCAACTGTTTCTCTAAGCTGTTTTATTCTTTGTTTACTTTGTCCTGTTTTTTCAATTCCATTTTGCCAAAGTTTAGCTTTTTCTGCTGCAAGCTCATCTACTGTTTTCCCTAATTTTTCTGCTTCAAGTGGATCAATCCAATCTTTAAAATCACTTGTTGCCAAATTTGGAAATGTTAAAAGTAAATTTCCCAAATCACCTTTTGGATCAATTGCAATCACTGGAATTCCATCAAGTAAAGCTTCTTCAATCATACAAACGCCAAGCCCAGTTTTCCCAGAACCTGTCATTCCAATAATAACTGAGTGAGTTGTTAGGTCTTTTGAATCATACAAAACTAAATCTTTTTCAGCTTTAGATTCGTTTATTTCACTTCCTAAATAAAATGTTCCTAATTTTTCAATATTTTGCATATTTGCCCCTAGTTTTATTTGTCTAAAGAATAAGTGTTGATTATTGTGTTTATCGTTATTGTTATTTTATCTAAAATTTCCAATTTTGCTCTGTTTTCTTTGGTTGCACGATAAAAATGTGGCGTCATAACTATTAGATTACTAATTTGCTCTTTATTTATAGTTTTTTTATAGTCTAAAATTTTTGAATTAATTAATTTAAAATCAGTTATTTCAAGTTTTTTTTCAGCTTTTTGCTTTATTAGTGGATAAATTATTTCACGCATTTCTAACAAATGATTGGCTTCTGGCTCAATCATAACTAATTTTCCATTTGGCTTTAAAACTCGTTTAAATTCATCAAAACAAGCAAAACCAAATATACAAAAAATAATATCAAAACTATTATCAGCAAATGGAATATTTACATTACTTGCAACTAACCAATTTATATTTTTATTCTTCTTTGACGAAGCCAAAACCGCTGGCTTTGAAATATCTAAACCATAAAAATTTTCACAATCAATTGTAGTATTTTGACAAATATAATCCAAATAATAACCCTCACCACAACCTGCATCTAATACTTTTAGTTGATTGTTATTTATTGTGTTTTCTTTTGTGCTTTCTTTTGTGTTTTCTTTTGTGTTTTGTAAGTTAATTACTATTTGTTGGATTTGCTCAGCAATTGGAATAAAACTTTCTGAATTAAGAAATAATTGCCTAGCAATAACCATTTCTTTACTATCACCTGGTGATCTACTATTTTTTTGCTGTGGCAGTAATAAATTAACATACCCTTGCTTTGCAATATCATAACAATGATTATTAGAGCAAGAGTATGAATTGCCTTTTCTAATTAGCTCTTTTTTGTCAATTGGACAAATTAGATTTGGCATTTTCAACAAATTAGATTATTTAGGAAGTTGTTTTGCAACCCATTTTATAGATTTATTATATTTTGGGTAATCCTTTTTCATTTCATAAATAAAAGTTTTTTTAGAAATTCGTTTTTTATAAGCATTATAAAGTAACTCCTGAAACTTATTTTGTTGTTGCTCTGTATCAATTGGAATTCTTTTATAGTTTTTACTTCTACTATTTATTAGCTTATTAACCCAAGTTTTATATTCACTGTCTTTATCCATCATACTTTCAGATGACGAACAAGCACTTAAAATCATTGATACAAATATTGCATATATTATTTTTTTCATAGTTTCCGTCTTCTTTTAGTTAGTTTAAATTAGTTATTAATTATTATTATCTACATTCAGATGGGTAATACTCTTTCTTTGGATTACCAGTTATTTCACAATCCCATTCCATATATCCAGACTTGTAACCTAAGTTCATTCTTACTTCAGGGTCTCCACCTTCAGCTCCAGTATTTTGAGATTTTGCAATTATATAAACACTTGGGTTTATTATTTTACTATACATCCCATTGCTTTTTTTACTTATTTCTGATTTTTCAATATTTTCTTGCTTTGCACCAATAATATCAACTGTCAAACAATAGTTAGTTTGGTCAAATCTCCAACCACTATCTGGTCCTGTTGAAGTATCAATTATTGCTTTAACTTCATCAAAAGTATTAGATATATTATTTGAAGTATATGAAGCGACTCCTTTTCCACCAGCTGAGACAGTCACTCCAACTGATGATTTTGCTCCGTTTGATAATCTAAGGCACTCTATAACCTTTGCGCGAACTTTATAATCTTTATATGGTTGAAGCGGATTTGGGATTTTAATGGTTTTATTGCTTTTATCATCTTTACTATTTTTGGTTGTTGTTTCATCAGCGAATGATACAGAAAGTAACGCTAATAAGCTTATTGTTAGTATTTTTTTCATAGTTTCCTCTTTTTGTTTTTTATTAATTAAAATTAGTTATTAAAATTTCATCTACATTCAGATGGGTAATACTCTTTATTTGGATTACCAGTTATTATACAATCCCATTCTAAGTTTCCTTCTTTAATAGCTAAGTTCATTCTCATAGCTGGCTCTCCACCTACTGCTCCAGTATTTTGCATTTTTGTAATTATGTAAATACTTGGATTTATTATTTTAACTTTACCAGTTTTTCCATCAATCTCTACTTTTGACTTCTTAAGGTCTTCTTGCGTTGCACCAACTATATCAATAGACAAACAATAATTTGTTGGAGGGGTAAATCTCCAACCACTATCTGGTCCTGTTGAAGTATCAATTACTGCCTCCCCTTTAGCATTAGGCTTGTTATTTGAAGTGTAAGATGCAACAGAACCATCACCAGCTGAGATAGTCACTCCAACTGATGATTTTGCTCCGTTTGATAATCTAAGGCACTCTATAACCTTTCCGCGAACTGTGTAAGCTTTATAAGCTTGAAGTGGTCCTGCAATTTTAATTCCTTGGTTTCCTTTATTACCTTTGCTATTTTTAGTTGTTGTATAATCAGCAAATGATACCGAAAGTAACGCTAATAAGCTTATTGTTAGTATTTTTTTCATAGTTTTCCTCTTTTTTAGTTAGTTTAAATTAGTTCATAATTAGTTATTAAAACATATTTCCATTATACATAAAACATCATTAGTTAATGCTTTTTAAGTAAAACTACTTTAAAATCATTATTTTCTAAAAATACAAAATATAAAATTATGAAACAAAGAATAATCACCGCCGTATTTCTAATTATTGGACTTGCTATTGCTATATTTGCTTTGCCAGAAGCATTTTTCAAATATATTATGTTTGCAATTTTAATGATTGCAGTTTGGGAGTGGAATAAAATCGCCAGATTAAGCGAACAAGCAAAAATACTAAACTACGCAATAACAACTTGTCTTTATGTCTTAGCTTTTTACTCTATTGTTTTAAAAGCTCTAGCTTTTGGCACAATAATTTATTATATTTTTGCACTTTTACAAATACTTAACTATGAAAAAGTAGAAAACTATAAAATAAAACAGTTATTTTTAGAAATACCAGCTTCAATAATTCTTTCCGCACTGGCTGCAACCATAGTTTCTCTAAATAGCACATCTCATAATTTATTAGTTTATGTAGTTTTGATTGTTGCAACCGCTGATAGTGGTGCATATTTTGTTGGTAGGTTTTTTGGTAAAAGAAAATTAGCCAAAAAAGTTAGCCCAAAAAAAACAATAGAAGGCTTATTAGGTGGTCTTATTATCTCAATGATTTGTGCTTTAGCATTTAAATTTATGGCAAGTGAAACTTCATTAAACGCTTTATCAATAATATTAATAGCCTTATTTACAGCTTTATCTTCAGTCATTGGTGACTTGTTTATAAGCGTAATAAAACGACAAAATAATATAAAAGACTCTAGCCAAATTTTACCAGGTCATGGTGGAATACTTGATAGAATTGATGGTTTTATACCTAGCTTTCCTATATTTTATTTTTTAGCTTTTGTATTATTAAAGTAAACTTTCACAGCCTAATAGTCAATTAATTAGACAATCAAAAGGGTTACACAGTCAAATAATTACACAATAAAAAAGCCCTAAAAAGGGCTGTTTTATTATGAACTTCTTATTTTTGTTTCGATGGTAAGTTTACTAGCTGATATTCACTAGCGTCTTTTGCAAAAATCTTTTTATGCCCTTCATTAATAAATAGAAGCCTTGCTTTATTTAGCCACTCTTTAGCTTTTTGAGTTTCACCTAACGCATTGTAACCTTTAATCATTCCTCTGTAGTAATGTTCTCGTGGTTTCCTTTCAAGCAACACTTTAGTTTCTTTCAAATAAAGTTTTATTGGTTGATTGTTACCAGCTAAGTATCCAGATACCATATTTTTATACCTTGAATTATCATAAATCTCATCTAAGAATGCTATAGGGTTTACTATTTCCCAAGGCTTATTTTGCCTTATCTTGTATGCAGTATGTATGGTTGTCAACATATATCCTAGGGTAACTATTAATACTACTTGTGATATAGGTGATAATAGATACGCATATTTCATATTTATTTCCTTCATCTCCTTATTTTGCTCTTGTATCCCATCTGAATCTATGACAAATAATAAAATCATAAATATTATAAAAAGAGATGATGATACATAAAAAGCCAATTCCAATTCAGAGTACAAACCAATAGGTAATACCAAACTAGCATAAGCTAAGGCTGTAGTAAAGTTAAATCGCCTGATCATAGTAATAAATCCAATGATAAGTAATATAATTCCTAATAAAGGAACAATACCACCTTCAGTTATCCAAAACAGTATCTCATTATGAGGATGAGTTAAAAAAACCATTTCAGGAAAAGCTTCTACCGATGAATCTTCCTTAATCATTTCACTTTGGTTTTTTAGAAAACCAGATTCAAAACCACCATAGCCATAACCAGTTAACGGTTTATTCAAAAACATATGGGCAGAATTTATATATATAGATTTCCTTGCTCCAGCCTTAGTAATCTTTTTGTCTATTTGGTTAACATTATGATCGGTTACCGAGTTTGATAAAAGCCCAAGTCCAATTACTACTATAAATAATATATATTTTTTAATATTTATTTTAAAAGCCCAAGGCGTTAATAGTAATAGTGCTAATGCTCCACCTAAATAACCTGACCTAGATAAACAAAGCCATAAAGTCCAAGAGCAGAAAAAAACCGAAATTAATAAAAATATATTTAGAAATTTCATTTCCTTTTGTAATGATGTGTTTTTAATAAATAAGAATCCTGCAAGAATAATACTTGTACTCATT
Organism: Cardiobacteriales bacterium; assembly: GCA_965215775.1. Taxonomy (GTDB): domain Bacteria; phylum Pseudomonadota; class Gammaproteobacteria; order Cardiobacteriales; family Ostreibacteriaceae; genus CBDCEG01. The sequence goes on along the minus strand of CBDCEG010000019.1, from coordinate 2,533 downwards.
AAATTAGCCAAACCATTAACTTGAAACATTGTTCCCAAAGGCCTTCCATAATTATATGGATACATTAGTAAATTATTTTCATAATTAAAAATATATATTTGTAGTAGACCAACAAGTGCCTCAAGCAAACCACTTATCACAATAAATAATAATATTAAATCCTTTTGACTTCTTGATAATCTTAATTGATGTAATATTATAAATATTAATATCCCACCTAAAAAACCTAAAATCCTACCCAGGGCATGAATTTTAAAACCTAAAGGGTATAAAAAAGGGATTAAAAAAAGAATGAAAACAACTATAAGAATTTTTGAGAAAAAAGAAACTTTCAATTTTTTTCCTTCTGCTATAAACTTTATACCAACAGTTATAATTAAAACACCAAAACACCAAGCCATAGCATTGCCAGGCACCCTTATACCTTCGTCCCCATAAGCATCTATTAAGAACCTCATTCCTAAAATAAAATAAATCCCGAAAACAATCAAAATATACTTGGTGTACTTTACCTGCAAATTACTTTTATTCATAAAACCACTTTTACTTTCACTCATCACTTATCTCCTACTTTTATATACATAAAAGCATATTGATATTTTATTATTTTCATCAATATCACTTTCTTCTTTTGACATTAGATTCCAGTTATCAAAATTGATATTTGGTAAAAATGTATCCCCATCAAACTTAGCTAATATTCTATTTAGGTAAATATTATCAACTAAGTTTTGTTCCAAAGCGTATTTAAATATTTGCTCTCCACCAATTATAAATATTTCATTATCTTTAGAAAGTTTTTCTGATATTTCAATTGCTTGTTCTAATGAGAAGGCAACCTTTACTTTTTCATTATTAACTTTGTAATTCTTATCCCTAGTTATTAGGATATTAATTCTATTAGGCAGTGGAAAACCTATTGATTCATAAGTTTTCCTGCCCATAATAATAGTCTTACCTATCGTTACCTTTTTAAAATATGCCAAATCCTTGGGTAAATGCCAAGGAAGTTGGTTATTTATTCCAATAACATTATTCTCTGATGCCGCTACAATTATTGATATTTTCATTATTTTTTATAATAATGCATAGCTAAATAGTCAATAGGATAACCTTTATCACTTAACACCATAACACCAGCTCCTTTAGATAGGAATATTGCAAAAAAGTAAAAATTTCCTTTATTACTTTTCTCAAAATTATTAATTGCCTTTTTATATCTATCATCAAACAGTAGTTTCTCTTTTGATTGAACGGACATTTTTTTTATCTTTTCTAATGATGACTTGCTTGTTGGGTCCTCATACATAAAAGTAGCAAAAGCATCATGCATTCCAGGGAGAATAGCATATAAATCTTGCTGTTTCTTTGTATTCTCATTTTTATAAGAACTATCTGCATAATAGAATGGTGGGCGATTATTTGTTTTATTTAGGACTTTTTTACTATTATAAATTTTCAATTGTGACTTTACATCGTTAAAATCAGCTGGCTTGACATGACCTTTATAAGTTAAAACCTGTGCCGCAGGTCTAACAGATTCAACTTTATACAAGCCAAATAAGAAGAAGCATATTTGGATAGATAATATAATAGACAAATCTATTACTAGTTCTTTTTTTGATTTATTGGTATTGAAAATAAAAAATGTTATTAGCGGACCAGCCACTAAATCAACGGGAATAAGTATTTTTGCCCCATCCCAACCTCCATTATATAGAAAGTGCGGACCTGGAAACCAAAACCTTAGAACAATAACCATAAATAAACCTAATAAAATTAGGCTGAATAAAGAGTGAGCAAGCATTGCTTTAAATCTTAGTTTAGTATTAAAACTTTTTCTTTGTTTTTTCATATCTTATTTTTCCTTTTAATAATTAAATACAAAACTAATTTTAACTATATTATTATTTTTAACAACAAAAAAAAGCCCCTATTAAGGGGCTTTTCAAACATTATGTTTTAACTAAATATTAGTCTCTACATTCTGCAGGGTAGTAAGCTGATAAGTCAGCAAGTTTACCAACTGTTACAGCTGGTTTATGTGCAGCAATAGCTACATTAGTATCAGTAGCTATTGAACAATCCCACTCAATATTTCCAGCTTGTAAAGCAGCAGAGATAGTGAATGCTGGGTCAGCAACAGTACTACCTGCTTTAGCACCAGTGTTTTGAGTTACAGCATAGATATAAGTACCTGGAGTAGTTATAGTAGATTGACCTGTTGCCGCACTAACTGCAACTGTAGCAGCAGCATTAGCAGTAGCGTCAGCACCAACGATATCAATAGTTAAACAATAGTTAGTTTGGTCAAATCTCCAACCTGTATCAGCTCCTGTTGTAGTATCAATTGCTTCCGCACCAGCAGTACCATTTGCACCACCAGAAACATTATTAGATGTATAAGTTGCAATTCCACCATTACCAGCTGACATTGTAACTCCCATAGCTGATTTAGCACCATTAGCAAGTCTTAAACATTCCATAACTTTAGCACGAACTGTGTATTCTTGGTAACGAGGTAAAGCCATAG
>CBDCEG010000018.1:0-17576 GCA_965215775.1 Cardiobacteriales bacterium | reverse complement strand
CAGCTTTTTGATAAGATTGAGTAACTCCTCTATTCCAAAAATATGCTTCTGCTAACATAAATTGAGCTTTAGCGTATCCTTGATTTGCTGATTTTTTAAACCACTCAACAGATATTCTATCTGATCTAAGAGGTACTTCTGGATCGCCATATTCAACTCCAAGAGCATATTGAGCTTTGCGATAACCTTGGTCAGCTGATTCATTAAGCAGCTTAAAATATTCTTTAAGTGATTTAATGGCTCCTCCTAAACCAAAATAATACATGCGTGATAGTTCATATTGAGCTTTAGCATGACCTTGCTCGGCTGATTGTATTAATTGATTAAAAGCTTCTTCAAGCCACTTTTCTTCATTGCCACTTGTTTTTAAAAAATCAACAAACTGATTATTGTAAACATCTTTATCTATTAGATTTCGTTGAGTTTTAATTTTATCTAAATATATTTTCCCTAGCTTATATTGAGATTCAGAACTACCATTCTTAGCTTGTACTTTTAATTCCCTTAGTTGTTTTTCCATTTTAATTCTCCATATTAGTTATTTCATATTAAGCTTTATCATTTCCTTGCTCATCTGATTTTATTTTAAGTTTTTTCATTTCGTCCTCTTTAGTTAATTAATAAAGTTTATTGTAATTATTTGGTTTCAGTCTAAAAAACCTCTTTTTTCATATAAGGGAATAACAAAACATCACGAATTGAAGCGGAATCAGTAAATAACATAACTAACCTATCAATCCCAATGCCCTCGCCAGCGGTTGGTGGTAGTCCGTATTCTAATGCACGGATATAATCTTGGTCATATTGCATAGCTTCTTCATCGCCTGCGGCTTTGGATTCAACCTGTGCTTTAAATCTTTGGGCTTGGTCTTCTGAATCATTCAGCTCTGAAAATCCATTAGCAAGCTCGCGTCCAGCAATAAATAATTCAAATCTATCTACAACTTCTGGGTTTTCGTCATTTCTTCTTGAAAGTGGGGAAACTTCTGCTGGATAATCAATTATAAAAGTTGGCTGAATTAGTAAATGTTCAACAGTTTCTTCAAATACGAAAGTTTGTAATTTTGCCAAACTAAGGTTATTTGGAACTGATAATTTAATTCGTTTCGCAAGTTCGTTAATTGCTTCAACGCTTGCTAAATCACTGTGTGAAACGCCGTCCAAATATTTCACGACCGCATCATTCATGGTTATTCTTGCAAAAGGTTTGGCAAAATCAATTTCATAATCTTGGTATTTCACAATTTCAGAACCACAAGTTTTATTAGCAATTTCACGCAATAAAGTTTCTGTATTATCCATCAAATCGTTATAGTCAGCATAAGCTTGGTAAAACTCAAGCATTGTAAATTCTGGATTGTGTCTTGTGGAAACGCCTTCATTTCTAAAGTTTCGGTTAATCTCAAAAACCCTATCAAACCCACCAACCACAAGTCTTTTAAGATATAACTCTGGGGCAACTCGCAAATAAAGTTCCATATCAAGTGCATTATGATGAGTTGTAAAAGGCTTGGCTGTTGCTCCGCCCATAATACTATGCATCATTGGAGTTTCAACTTCTAGGAAATCTTGGTTTTCAAAGTAATTACGAATAATACTTACGATTTTAGACCTTGTTCGGAAAGTTTCACGAGAATCTTCGTTTGTAATCAAGTCCACATAACGCATTCTATATCGTTGCTCTGTGTTTGATAGACCGTGGAATTTCTCTGGAAGTGGGCGAAGTGATTTTGTAAGTAATTTTATTTCACTAACTTTTAGAGTAAGTTCGTCTGTTTTTGTTTTGAACAAAGTTCCAACACCACCAATAATATCTCCAATATCCCAAGTTTTGAAATCTGGGTAAACGCCTTCTGGTAAAGCATCTCTTTGCACATAAAATTGAATGCGACCAGTAACATCTTGAACTTGAATAAAGCTTGCTTTACCCATAATTCTTTTTGCCATAATTCGCCCTGCAATTGAGAATTCCCCAACTTTTTCAACTTCTTCTCTTGTTAGACTATCATATTTGGTATGAAGGTCTGCTGATAAATGTTTGGGTTTGAAATTGTTTGGAAACGCAATCCCCTTTTCACGAATTGCTGATAATTTACTTCTTCTTTCTGCAATTAATTTGTTCTCATCAACTGCTTCTACTTGTTGTTCATTATTTTGTTTTGTCATATTTGATTTCCGTTGAAATATATTGTAAATAAAGGGTTTATTTTAAAGTAAAAAACTAAAATATAAAACAATCTTTGTTATCTAATATTATTCTTTGATAAAATTGTTATAAATAGTTACTAATTATGCTTTGAAAGGGTATAATTGTCGAATTAGCACTTTTTAAAAACACACAAAAATTAGGTGGAAAATCCCTTGGAAAAATGGAGCAGACTACAATTAGATATTTTAAATAATTTAGATGTAGATACTACATTTTTGAATATTGATATACCTCCAACAAAAAAAGCACAAAGAATAAGTGAAACTATCTCAGAAATTTCCAAACAAATAAATTTGAGTATTTCAATTGAAGACACTTTGCAACAAACTAACAAATTCAAAAATATAGAAACAGAAAAACCTATAACAAAACCCAAAAGACCTGCATCATTAAGCCCAAGAATGCCACAAAAAATAATCTTAAAATCTGATGATAACTATAAATTACCAGAAACTAATATTATAAATTTAGATATAAAATCACCAAGTGAACAGCAGGGAAATATTACGGCATTGGTTATAACTGATTGTAAAATAGAATATAAATCTAGTGAGCTAGAAATGTTAGAAAATATAATGTCAGCTTTGGGGATTGATAGTTATGAATTAACAAGTATTTTTACGCTTGCAGAAGTTCGTGAGAATATATACAAAGATCCAAATGAAGAACAGGTTCAAGATATTATAAAAGAAGTTTCCAAAACAATAGCAAACCTAAATCCAAAAACTATCATTCTTGCTGGAAGAATGATTTCACAAATTTTTACAAATTCAAATGCAACCGTAGGCGAGCTAGCTTCACAAGATTATATTTTTAAATATAAGAGTAGCTCACAAGAAACTAATTTGGCAAAAGAAATTCCAGTTGTAATAATGCCTGCTTTGGATTATTTGCAAAGAGTTCCAAAGGAAAAAGGGCGGATTTGGAAAGTATTAAAAGAATTTTTTAATAAAAATAAATCTAAATGTTTAGATACCAAAAAACAAGATGGCATTATTGAATTTAGCCCATTTTTCTTTAAAAAAGCTCAGCAAATAGAACAGGAAAGTAACCCTGAGCCTTGGACTACTGGAAATATTCTAAGTAGTTTGAAATCTGATAGTAACTTTGGATATTTTAAAGATGGTAATTTGATTGCTTTTTTGATTTATAGAATTATTTCTGATGAAGCAGAGTTATTACATATTGTTTGTAATAAGCCTCAACAAGGAAATGGTTATGCCAAAAAAATAGTCAAAGAATTAATTGCAGAATGTGAACACAGAAAAGTTAAAGTTATATTTTTGGAAGTTAGAGCTTCAAACATTTTAGCTATTAATTTTTATGAAGAAATGGGGTTTTCAAATATTGCCGTTAGAGATAAATATTATAAAAATGGTGAGAATGCAATAATTATGCGTTATTACATTTAGACTTTGACAAAACTCACAACCACAAAATAAAATAATAATGAAAAAAGTACTTATAATAGCACCAGCTTGGGTTGGCGATATGGTTATGGCACAATCTCTTTTTAAAGATTTGAAAGAAAAAGGCGTTGAGAAAATATCAATTCTTGCCCCAAAATGGACACTAGAAGTTGCAAAAAGAATGCCAGAAGTTGATGAACTTATTTTAGGAGATTTTGCTCATGGTCAGTTTGCTTTTTCTAAGCGAAAAGAAATTGGTAAGTCTTTAATAAATCAATTTGATACAGCTATCATTTTACCCAAAAGTTTTAAATCTGCTTTAATTCCTTTTTTTGCAAAAATACCTAATAGAATTGGATTTGTTGGCGAACTTAGATATGGTTTGCTCACTGAAACTAGAAAGTTAGATAAAACTAATTTCCCAAAAACCGTGCAAAGATTTGTTTTTTTAGGGAATGATAATGGTAAAAAGGATGAAAATGTAAACTTTGAAATTATAAAACCAAAATTAACAGTTAATTTAGAGAACCAACGGATATTAAAAGAAAAATTTGGATTATCTAATAAGTTAATAGCAATCTGCCCTGGAGCAGAATATGGTTCTTCAAAACAATGGTCTTTGAAACGATTTGCGAAAGTTTCTAATATTGCAATTACAAAAGGTTATCAAGTTATAGCTTTGGGTTCTGCAAAAGACTCCGCGTTTATTGAAACTATTCAAAACAATTCAAAATCAGTTATAAATTTGGCAGGGAAAACTACAATAATTGATGCAATTGATTTGTTAGCAATGTCTGAAAAAGTTCTAACAAATGACTCAGGGCTTATGCATATTGCGGCCGCAGTTGGCTCTGAAGTTTTTGCAATTTATGGCTCAACTACTACTAAAATGACACCGCCACTTTCAGAAAAGGCCAAAATTATAAAAAATAATAATATAGATTGTAGCCCTTGTTTTAAACGCGAATGCCCTTTAAAAGGGGAAGAATTTCACAAATGTATGAAAACCATTTCAGTTGATAGCGTTGTAAACTTAATGGAGTTATAAGTGAAAATTTTAGTTGTGAAAACTTCTTCATTAGGCGATGTTATTCATTGTTTGCCTGCTATAAATGATGTTATAAATAATACAAAAAATATTTCAAAAACTACAAATGAGACTTTAGAAATTGATTTTATGGTTGAAAAATCTTTTGCAGATATTGTAAAAGAATCTCCACTTATAAATAAAGTTATCCAAGTTGAATTTAGAAAATGGCGAAAATCTCCAATTAAATATTTAGCAGAGTTTAGAGAGTTTAAAAAAGAATTAAGAAAAACAAAATATGATTTGGTTATTGATGCACAAGGATTATTAAAATCAGCATTCCTAGCTAAACAAGCACTTAGAATTGAGGGTGGAAATATAGTTGGATTTGATAAATTATCAGCTAGAGAGCCTTTGGCAACAAAGTTTTATCAAAAAAGTTATTTTGTAGATAAAAATAAACATGCAATAAAAAGACAAAGAGAGTTATTTGCAAAAGCTTTAGATTATAAAATCCCTAAAGATTTACCTAAGTTTTTACCTAAAAATACTGATAAAAAACAAAAAACAATTATGTTTTTGCATGGAACAGCTTGGGAAAGTAAAAAATATCCAATAAAAAATTGGCGTGAATTAGCAAAATTATTTATTGAAAAAGATTATAAAATCAAACTTTTATTTGGTAACAAAGAAGAAAAACAAACTGCACAATTAATTGCAAAAGATATTGAAAATATTGAAGTTTTGGATAGATTAGAAATTTCACAAATTATAAAACTCTTTGCAACTGTTGCTGGAATTATAAGCGTTGATACAGGTTTGGCACATTTGGCTGGAGCTTTGGAAGTTCCTTTGGTTACTATTTTTGGTGCAACAAATCCTAATTTAACAGCACCTTATAATATTAATGGTGTAGTTGTTGGTGAAAAACTTGAATGTTCTCCTTGTATGAAACGAAAATGTATTAATTTACAAGAAGATAGTTCTAGTTGTATGTTACGAGTAAAACCAAAAGATGTTTTTAATGGATTAGTTGATAAATTGGAAATTAAAAAGTTTAGATTTTGTGTGGTTTTATTTAATTATTTTCCTTATGGTGGGTTGCAAAAAGATTTTCATAAAGTAACAAAAAAGCTTATTAATAAAAGTCATAGCGTAGATATAGTAACTATGGATTGGCAAGGAGAAAAGATAGAAAATACTAACTTATTTATTTTAGAAAGAAAAAAAGGAAGCTCTGCAACTAGGAATAATTACTTTTTCAAACAACTAGAAAAACACTTAAAAAGTAATAATTATGATTGTGTAATTGGTTTTAATAAAATGCCTTTTTTAGATGTTTATTATGTGGCTGATGGTTGCTATCAAGCTAAAGCAGATAATGAACGAGGGTTTTTATATAAATTACTTCGCCGTTATAGACATTTTAAAAATATAGAAAAAAACTTATTTGAGAATATTAAAACTAAGTTTTTAATGCTTTCAAAAACTGAAGCTGATAAATACGCCAAATATTATCCAACGAGTATAAAAAACACTATTTTATTACCTGCAAATGTAGATATTAATAAAAGACTAGAAAAATTTGATAATGGTTTGTTTTTGCAAAATAAAAATGATTATAATATTAAAGGCAAATTAGTTTTAATGGTTGGTTCTGGTTTTAAAACCAAAGGTGTTAATAGGGCAATAATTGCACTTTCAAATTTACCAGATAGTTTAAAACAAGAAACACAGCTATGGATTGCAGGCGATGATAAGACAAGTAAATTCATAAGTTTAGCTAACAAGCTAGGAGTTTCTAAGCAAGTTAAGTTTTTGGGTGCAAGAGATGATGTTACAAAACTTATGAGAACCGCTGATTTACTACTTCACCCAGCTTATAATGAAAATACAGGAACGGTTTTGTTAGAAGCGTTAATTAATGGATTGCCAGTTTTGACAACTGATATTTGTGGATATGCGGTTTATATAAAAGATGCGAAAATAGGGAAAGTTATAAATACAAATCAAACAGAGCAACAAATTCAACAAGATATAAATAAAAATTTAAATGAAATGCTTACAAATGATAACCAAGTTATGCGTGAAAGTGCAATAAATTACGCTCATAAAGAAAATTTATACAAAATAGTTGATACGATTTACCAAGAAATTATAGAAGTTGCAAAAACCAATAATCAAAATAATAGTAGTAATAACAAAGGTAATGCAAAATAATGAATAGATTTGAATATTATCAACAGCTTGAGGGGAAAATATTCCGCCAAGTTAAAAATAGAATAACAAAACGAGTTATAACAGATGGAAAATCAGTTGTTGTAAAGCTCCATAAAAAAATGGGCTTAGCAGAATACATCAAAACAATATTAAAACTAAAAAAACCAGTTACAGGAGCAAGGCAAGAAAAATATGGTATAGAAATACTTGAAGAAATAGGAGTTAAAGTTCCTCAAATATTAGAATTTTATGAAAGCGGAAAAGGATTTAACCAAGAATCTTTTATAGCTTTAGAAGATTTGGGAGATTGTGAAAGTTTGGAAGATTTAGTTTACAAAGCTATTGATAATAACCAAAAGCTAGATAAATCAAAAAACAAATATATTGATGAAGTTGCAAAAATTGCTAGGAAAATTCATTCAAATAATATTATTCACCGAGATTTTTACCTTTGCCATTTTCTTAAAAAAGATAATGAATTGGTTTTGATTGATTTGCACCGCTGTCAAAAAATAAAACCTAATCAAAAAGACTTAATTATAAAAGATTTGGGTGCATTGTTATTTTCTGCTGAGAATACTTTAACAAAAACTGATAAATTAAGATTTGTAAAAGCCTATAAACAACAATCACTTAGAGAAATATTCAATAACGAGAAAGACTTTTGGCAAAAAGTAAATAATCGTGCGAAGGTATTATTTGCAAGAGATAAAAGAGATTAATAAAAATTGAGGTAATAAAATATGAAAAATAATAAAAATATAGTTTTTGCAGGAACTCCTGATTTTGCAGCATTTCACTTACAAGCTTTAATTGATAATGGTTTGAAACCAAGCTTAGTTTTGACCCAACCTGATAGAAAATCTGGGCGAGGGAAAAAGCTTACCCAAAGTCCTGTAAAGAAAATTGCACTTGAAAATAATATTGAAATTTTCCAACCAATTAAGTTAGATGAACTAGCAAAACAAAAGCTTGAAGAGATAACACCAGATTTATTAATAGTTGTTGCTTATGGTTTGCTATTGCCACAATGGACACTTGATTGGGCTAAGTTTGGTGCGATAAATGTGCATGGCTCTTTACTTCCACGATGGCGAGGTGCTGCTCCAATTCAGCGTGCTATAGAAGCTGGAGATGATAAAACTGGAGTTTCAATAATGCAAATGGATTTGGGGCTTGATACTGGGGATGTTTGGAGTGAAACTGAAATTAAAATAACGGAGCAAACAACTTCTGAATTATTACACAATGAAATGCAAGAAGTTGGTGCTAACTTACTAATTGAAACAATTCCAAAAATATTTTTGGCAAGCAAAAAGCCAATGCCACAAAGTGAAATAGGAGAAACTTACGCCAAAAAATTAACAAAGCAAGAAGCACAGATAAATTGGAATGAAACTGCAGAAATCATTTGTAGAAAAATTAGAGCTTTTAACCCAGTTCCAGTTGCTCATACACAAGCAAATACTGGTGTTAGATTTAGAATATTCTCAGCGACTAAAATAGACAATCATAGCGATAAATCAAATGGAACAGTTATTTCTGAAGATAAACAAGGAGTAATCGTAAAATGTGAAAAAGGTGCTATTTTAATTACAGAAATCCAAGAAATAGGAAAAAAACGAATGCTAGTTAAAGACTATATAAATGGAAAATCATTTGTTGGGCTTGTTTTTGTAGATTAAATGGAATAAAAACAACGAGCTTCTAAATATAAATTAGAAGATTTAATTAAATAATCAACAAATGAGGAAAAAATGAAAATAATTAAAAAATTGAAATTAAATAGTCTAATAAAAATAATATTTTTATTAGTTTTTGTAACATCTTGTGCAACTCAAAAAACTGGAAATACTACTTTTGATAACCTAATGGCAAAAGCAAAAAAAGGAGATGCACAAGCTCAATATGATATTGGGCATAAATATTATTGTGGTTGCACCCAAGTGGAATTAGACTACAAAAAAGCAATTAAATGGTTTAAGAAGTCAGCCGAGCAAGGAAATGTTACAGCTATGAATAACCTTGCAGGTATGTATTATTTTGCAAAAGGAGTTGAAAAAAATAATAAAAATGCGGTTAAGTGGTTTAAGAAGTCAGCTGAACAAGGGAATAGTATTGCACAAAACAACCTTGGGACTATGTATAGAAATGGTCATGGAGTAGAAAAAGACTATAAAAAAGCTGCTATATGGTATAGAAAATCAGCAGAGCAAGGGAATTCAGAAGCACAAAATAATTTAGGAGTTATATATTTTGGGAAAAGTGGTTTTAAGAGAGATTATAAAAAAGTTATTAAATGGTATAAAAAAGCAGCAAAACAAGGAAATGCAATCTCTCAAACTAACTTAGGATCAATGTATAAGCACGGTTATGGTGTTAAGAAAAATTATAAAAAAGCTATGTTTTGGTATAAGGAGGCAATAAAAAATAATTCTTACTTAGGTTATGGAAAGCTAGCTTTTCTTTATGAAAAAGGTAAAGGAGTGAGAAGAAATTACCCAAAAGCGTATGTTCTTTATAAAAAAGCGTTAGAGAAAAATAATAGTAAGTTTACTACAAGTGGTTGGGATAGAGTTAACAAAAAGCTTTCAAAGAAACAAAAACAACAAGCTTCTAAATATAAATTAGAAGATTTAATTAAATAACCAACAAATGAGGAAAAAATGAAAATAATTAAAAAATTGAAATTAAATAGCCTAATAAAAATAATCTTTTTATTAGTTTTTGTAACATCTTGTGCAACTCAAAAAACTGGAAATACTACTTTTGATAACCTAATGGCAAAAGCAAAAAAAGGAGATGCTCAAGCTCAATATGATATTGGGCATAAATATTATTGTGGTTGCACCCAAGTGGAATTAGATTATAAAAAAGCAGTTGAGTGGTATAGAAAGTCAGCTGAGCGAGGAAATGCAGATGCCCAAAATAGTTTAGGTTATATGTATAACTCTGGAAAAGGAGTTGAAAAAAATAATAAAAAAGCAGTTAAATGGTATAAAAAATCAGCAGAACAAGGGAACTCTGATGCACAGTATAGTTTAGGATATATATATAGGAAGGGTGGTTATGGAGTAGAAAAAGACTACAAAAAAGCAGTTAAATGGTATAAAAAATCTGCAGAGCAAGGAGATGTTTCAGCTATAAATAACCTTGGGGATATGTATGAACATGGTCATTATTTTAAAAAAGATTATAAAAAGGCAATGCAATTTTATAAAAAAGCTATAAAAAAAGGTTCAGAATTTGCCTATATAAGCGTTGGAGAACTTCATGAAAAGGGTCGTTTATTTAGGAAAAGTTATTCAAAAGCTTATGCATTTTATAGCTTATCAAAGGATGGTGATGCAAAAGAATTCTTGAAAAGAATAACTAAGAAAATGAGTGATAAAGATATTAAAAAAGCTAAAAAATATACTAAAGATGATTTGCTTAAAATAATAGATGCAATTAAAATTTAAAATTAACCATTAACAACTGAGGAAAAAATGAAAATAATCAAACAATTAAAACTAAACAATATAATAAAGATAATCTTTTTATTAGTTTTTGTAACATCTTGTGCAACTCAAAAAACTGGAAATACTACTTTTGATAACCTAATGGCAAAAGCAAAAAAAGGAGATGCTCAAGCTCAATTTGATATGGGAGAAAAATATTATTTTGCAAAAGGAGTAGAAAAAGACTACAAAAAAGCAGTTAAATGGTTTAAGAAGTCAGCTGAGCAAGGAAATAGCATTGCTCAATATAACCTTGGGGTTATGTATGGAAAGGGTTATGGAGTAGGAAAAGACTACAAAAAAGCAGTTAAATGGTATAAGAAGTCAGCTGAGCAAGGAAACTCTAATGCTCAATTTAATATGGGAAATAAATATTATTTAGTAAAAGGAGTAGGAAAAAACCACAAAAAAGCAGTTGAATGGTATAAAAAATCTGCAGCGCAAGGGCATGCAGGAGCCATAAATAACCTTGGGGATATGTATGAAAATGGTTGTTATTTTAAGAAAGATTATAAAAAGGCAATGCAATTTTATAAAAAAGCTATAAAAAAAGGTTCATATTTTGCTTATGCAAGTGTTGGTTACCTTTATGAAAAAGGTAAAGGAGTGAGAAGAAATTACCAAAAAGCGTATGTTCTTTATAAAAAAGCGTTAGAGAAAGATAATAGTAAGTTTACTACAAGTGGTTGGGATAGAGTTAACAAAAAGCTTTCAAAGAAACAAAAACAACAAGCTTCTAAATATAAAATAGAAGATTTAATTAAATAATCAATAAACGAGGAAAAAATGAAAATAATTAAAAAATTGAAATTAAATAGCCTAATAAAAATAATCTTTTTATTAGTTTTTGTAACATCTTGTGCAACACCACAGGAACAACCTGTTTGTGATAAAGGTGTTGGTATAAATAATACTGAAATACAGCCTCAGAAAAATGATTTTGAGCAAACATTAGATTTGGCAAATAAGGAAAATTCAGATGCTCAAATAATGCTAGCTTATGCATATTTTAGTGGTGATAACTTAAATGTTAGGAAAAGCTATAAAAAAGCAGCTAAGTGGTATAAACGAGCAACTAAATCAAAAGATAATATTATTAATAAAGGTTTAGCACTGAATAATCTTGGCGATATGTATGAGAATGGATATGGTGTTAGAAAAAACTACAAAAAAGCAATGCAGTTATACAAAAAAGCTATTAGAACTGGCTATACTTTTTCTTATGCAAGCATAGGGCAACTTTACCATAAGGGTAGAGGCGTTCGTAGAAATTATAAAAAAGCATACGCACTTTATAAAATAGCTCTAAAGCAAAATGATAGTGAAGTTGTAGAAAATGCACTTAAAAAAGTTGAAGCTAAGCTAACAACAAAGCAAAAACAAAGAGCTATGAAATATAAGTTTAAATATTTATTAAAGTAACTTACTAAAATAATAGAAAGCTAATTATGAGTTTGAATTTAAATACAAAATTTGTAATAAAGCTTTTGGTGCAAATTATTTTATTTTCTGCCTTTTGTTCTCAAGCAACAGGAGGCAGAACTAATAGTGATGGCTGTCATAATAGTAAGAAAGTTGGTTATCATTGCCATAGTAAAAAAAGAAAATCTTCATCAACGCACAAAGTTAAAAGCAAAAAAATAAAGTATAAAAACAATAATTTTAAGTCTAATAAATTTAACTGTAAACCTAAATATTGTGGTCAAATGAGAAGTTGCAAAGAAGCTTATTATCACTTGAATGTATGTGTGGAAACGCAAAGAGATGCTGACTCTGACGGTGTTCCTTGTGAGAGTATTTGCCGATAATTTATAAGTTTAGAAAGTTTATTTTAGTTTTTAACTATTATAACTATTTATAACTATTAACTTTATAATATTAAATCAATAAACTTTAGAAATATAAACAATAAATTCAAACAGGTTTCAACTGATTTAAACAACTGCTATAATCCAAATATTATAAACATTTAACATAACTTTATATAAGTTACATAATTTAACATAATCCAAAATACATAAAAAATGCAAAAAGAATATAATCCAAAACAAATAGAGCAACAAACACAGCAATACTGGCGTGATAATCAATCATTTAAAGCGATTGAAGATGAGACCAAAGAAAAATTTTACTGCCTATCAATGTTTCCTTACCCAAGTGGTAAGCTTCATATTGGGCATGTTCGTAACTATACGCTTGGAGATATGATTTCAAGATATCAGCGAATGATGGGTAAAAATGTTATGCAACCAATGGGCTGGGACGCTTTTGGGCTTCCTGCTGAGGGGGCTGCGATAAAACATAAAATGCCACCAGCAAAATGGACTTATGAAAATATAGATTATATGAAAAATCAGTTAAATTCACTTGGTTTTGCTTATGATTGGAGTCGTGAACTTGCAACTTGTCAGCCTGATTATTACAAATGGGAGCAGTGGTTTTTTACTAGATTATATGAAAAAGGATTGGTTTATAAAAAAGTTTCTGAGGTAAATTGGGATCCAGTTGATAATACAGTTTTGGCAAATGAACAAGTAATTGATGGGCGTGGTTGGCGTTCTGGAGCTTTGATTGAACGCAGGGAAATTCCACAATGGTTTATAAAAATAACTAATTATGCTGAAGAATTACTTACAAGTTTAGATGATGAAAATCTAAATTGGCCAGAAAAAATTAAAACAATGCAAAGAAACTGGATAGGAAAATCAGTTGGTTTGGAAGTTGATTTTGCGGTTGAGGGTTATTCAAAAGGCTTAAAAGTATTTACAACAAGACCTGATACGATTTATGGAGCAACATTTATGGCAGTTGCTTATAATCATCCACTTGCAAAACAGCAGTGTGAAAATAATTTGGAACTTGCTAAATTCTGTGATGAAATTTCTAAAGGAGAAAGAACAGAGGCCGCGATTGAAACAATGGAAAAGCTTGGAAAACAAACAGGATTATTTGCAACTCACCCATTTACAGGGGAGAAAATTCCAGTTTTGGTAGCTAATTTTGTTTTGATATCTTATGGAACTGGTGCGATTATGGCAGTTCCTGCTCACGATCAAAGGGATTTTGATTTTGCCAAAAAATATAACTTAGAAATAACCCCTGTAATTTCTCACCCCAAAGATTTCACTTGGGATAAGGCTTATACTGAAAAGGGCAAAGTGATTAATTCAGATATTTATAATGGAATGGATTATCAAACTGCTTTTGATGAAATGGCAAAAGCATTAATTGAAAAAGGTGTTGGTGAGCTAAAAACTAATTATAGATTGCGTGATTGGGGCGTTTCAAGGCAGAGATATTGGGGTTCTCCAATTCCTTTTTATACTGATGAAAATGGTAAAAGCATTCCAGTTCCACTTGCTGATTTGCCAGTCAAATTACCAGAAGATGTTACTGTAACCGCTGAAGGTTCACCTTTGAAATCAATGCCTGAATTTATTAATGCAATTAATTCAGAAACAGGACAAAAAGTGCAAAGAGAAACAGATACATTTGATACATTTATGGAGTCTTCTTGGTATTACGCTCGTTATGCAAGTCATGACTGTGATACTGCAATGCTTGATGAAAGAGCTAATTATTGGTTGCCAGTTGATCAATATATTGGTGGAATTGAACATGCTATTTTACATTTACTTTATGCTAGATTTTTCCACAAATTACTTAGAGATGAAGGGCTTGTAAATAGTGATGAACCATTTGCAAAACTTTTAACCCAAGGAATGGTTATTGCACCAACTTATTATCGTGAGAATTCAGATGGAACAAAACAGTTTTTTAATCCTGATGATTTAACAATTAGCAAAGATTCAAAAGGAAGAATTGAATCAGCCGTTTGTAATAAAGATGGTAAAGAAGTGTTAGTTGGCAAGGTTGAGAAAATGTCAAAATCAAAAAATAACGGAACAGATCCGCAAAAATTAATTGATAAATATGGAGCTGATACAGTTAGATTATTTATTGCTTTTGCAGCTCCTCCAGAGCAATCACTTGAGTGGTCTGATGCTGGAGTTGAAGGCTCACATAAGTTTTTGCGTAAAGTTTGGAATTATGCTCAGAAGTTTAAAACTGAAATTCAGAAAGCGGATACTTCTATAAATGAATTTAAATGTCCAAAACTTAAAAATATTCGCCGTGAAATTTACAAAACTTTACAACAAGCAACTAATGATTTTGAAAAACAACAGTTTAATACAGTTGTTTCGGCTTGTATGAAAATCTATAATTCAATATCTGATCTTGATGGTGATAATGAATTTAGTAATGCACTTCGCCGTGAAAGTTATGAAATTTTGCTAAAATTGCTTAATCCAATAACACCTCATATTGTCCATGAACTATGGTCAGACCTAAGTTTGGACGATGAAGCTTTGACTGCAAAATTCCCAGTTGTTGATGAAAAAGCACTTGTGCAAGAAGAGATTCAAATGATTGTGCAAGTAAATGGTAAAGTTCGTGGCAAAATAGATGTTAATATAAATGATGATAATCAAACTGTTGAAAAAATAGCTTTGGCAAATTCCAATGTGACTAATTTTACTGATGGAAAAGAGATTGTTAAAATTATTGTTATTCCAAAACGCTTAGTAAATATTGTGGTTAAAGGTTAGATTATGAATAAATTTGGAAGAAAATTAAGTAGTAACTTGTTAAAAATTTCACTAGTAACTTCGTTGTTATTTGTTGCAAGTTGTGGTTTTCATCTTCGTGGATATGATGAAAGCTCACAATTATCAGCAAGGTTTGATAAAACTTATGTGCAAATTTCTGATAATTATTTAGAATCTCAAATTAAAAGACTAATTAATAATAGCGGTGGTAAAGTTGTCAAAGATGATGAAGCAATAACTAAAGTTTCTATTTCAAGTATTAAAAAAGATAAACGCCAAATAGCTTTATCAGGCGATGGTTCATTAAAAGAATATGAACAAACATATAATATAACGGTAACAGTTTCAGATATTAGCAATGGAATTCAACTAGGAAATCGCAAATTATCAACTATAAAATTTATTCAGCTTGATAGCAGGAAAATTTTGGCAGGTGAAGAGCAAAGTGATATTGTTAAGAAAAACGCAACCAGAGAGCTTGCGAAACGAGTTATGAGTTATTTGCGAGCTTTCCATTAGGTTTATTTATGATCTTACCAAGTTCAAATCTTAAAACACATTTACAGCAAAAGGGACTAGCAAAATGCTTTTTGGTTTACGGGCAGGAATTGTTGCTTGCTGATGAAGCTGTCATTGAGTTAAATAAGTTTGCTAAGGAAAAAGGTTTTTTGGAGCGAGATGTTTTTTACTTGAAAACTAATTTTAAACTAGCCAAAATAATGGATAGTATTAGAAATCGTAGTTTATTTTCACCAAAAAAAGTAATAGAAATAAGACTTGAGCAAGAAAAGGTAAATAAAAAAGATAGTGAGAAAATCTCAGAAATAGTTAATTCTAATAAAAGTAACTTAATAATAATTTACGCAACCAAACTATCGTATAAATCTCAAAAAGATAAATGGTTTACAAAAATAGTAAGTGAAAATATTGCTATAAATTGCCCCAAAATCTTCTTAAACCAGTTACCAACTTGGATTGTGCAACGAGCAAAAGATAATGATTTAGAACTTGATAGCTCTGCAATAAAGAAGATTGTTGCATTTTCTGAAGGTAATTTATTTTGGAGCGTGCAAATTATCCAACAACTTAAGTATTTAAATACTAACGCAGAATCTATAATTACAGGTGAAACAATAGATTCTATATTAGTTGATAATTCAATTTTTCAAATAAATGATTTGGTTAGTGCAATATTTGCTAAGAAAAAAAGAAGTAAACGAATTTTGGCAAAACTAAAAGCTGAAAACCTAAGCTCTGTATTTATTGCTTCCGCTTTAACTCGTGAGATTAATGTTTTTTTGGAAATATATTATTGTGGGTCAAATATAAACCAAGCATTCTCAGATTTAAAAATATGGCAATCAAGGCAAGCACTTTACCGTAATGCAATAAATTTATTTGATATAAAACAGTTTAAGCATGCCCAAAAACAGCTTTCAAATATTGATAAAATCAATAAAGGCGTCAAAAAAGGAGATGTTTGGCTAGAGTTGGATAGATTTATATTTGATTTAATTTTTAAATAAGTCAAATAAGTAAGCAAACAAACCAACAAATAAACAAACAAACCAACTAATAAACAAATAAATAAACTAATAAACAAACAAATAAACAAACAAATAAACAAACAAATAAACAAATATCTGCCCAAAAGACTAACCTAAATAATCCTTTAGATCAGAACTTATATTTTGCATTGCTTTATTATAATTTTCTTCTAAAACCACTTTACCATTTTTTAGTAAAACCAATTTACTAGCGTTTTTAACTTCTGCAGGTTGATGGCTGACCAAAATTGTTACTAATGATTTTTGAATGGTTATATTATTTATTAATTCTAAAATATTTTGTCGCATTTGAGGACCTAATGCGGAAACTGGCTCATCTAATAATAATATTTTTTGGCTTGAAACTATTGTTCTTGCAAGTGCAACCCTTTGTTTTTGCCCGCCTGAAAGCTGTTCTGGAAGTTTTGTTTGTATATTTGTAACCTCATCTAAGCCAACTGTTTTAATGGCTTGTTCTATTTGTTCTTTCTCTTTGTTTGAGACTTTTAAACTAGGTTTAATTCCTAGAGCAATATTTTCAAAAATATTTAAATGACTAAATAAATTATCTTCTTGGAAAATCGTAATTATATTGCGTTTATTAATTTCAACTTTACCAAGGTTGTTGCCATCAAACAAAATTGAGCAATCATCTAACTCTAAAAATCCAGCAATTGCTTCTAAAGTTGTAGTTTTACCAGAACCACTTGCACCTGTTAATAGTGTGATTTCACCTTTTTTGGCTTTGAAGTTAATATTTAGTTTAAAGTCTGAGTAGTTTTTATTTAGTTTTATTTGAAGCATTTGTTATTTTGTATTTTTGGAATTTTTTTGTGATTTATTCATAACTTTATTTATGAAGCCATTTATTATAACAATACTTATTATACATATAATTATGAAAACCGCTGAAACAACACCAGCTTGCTCAATTTTATAACTGCTAAGTAAATCATATAAGTAAAGTGATAAAGTTGGGGTTTTACTGTTTGCAAATAAAGTTGCAGCCCCCAAATCTCCCAAAGAGAGGCAGAAAACAATACTACTAGCTTTT
>CBDCEG010000017.1:0-100129 GCA_965215775.1 Cardiobacteriales bacterium | reverse complement strand
AGAATTTATCCCCAAAGGCACTGATTTTAATAATGTTTCTGATGAAGACCTTGCTTATTTTGTAGAACTTATTAATAATAGACCACGAAAACGACTAGGATTTAAAACCCCAAATGAAGTCTTTCAAGCTGAACTTGAAAAGTTGCACTTGTAGGTAGAATCTAGCACAAAACAGGGCCTCGCCAATATTGAAGTGGAGCAGCTGGAACTTTACCTTCAAACTTAACTCTAAACGCCATACCAGGAGATTGAGCAAGATCGCCCAATGAGCTTGGAGACATTTCATCAGAAAGCCCCATTTTAGGTTTTGGTGTTGCTGGAGTTTCCCACATTGGTGGAAATCTAGGGAAAAAGAAAAATAGCAAAATAACAAATGGTAGAGATATAAGTGCCATTTTTAAAAGAGTTAATATATTTCTTTTTACACTTATTTCTATATCTGTTGGCTGAGCTATTTTTATTTGCTAGATTCTACCTACAAGTGCAACTTTTCAAGTTCAGCTTGAAAGACTTCATTTGGGGTTTTAAATCCTAGTCGTTTTCGTGGTCTATTATTAATAAGTTCCACAAAATAAGCAAGTTCTTCATCAGAAACATTATTAAAAATCAGTGCCTTTGGGAATAAATTCTCGGAGCAAACCGTTGGTATTTTCATTAGTTCCTCTTTCCCAAGGTGAGTAAGCGTGTGCAAAATAAACATTCATTTTCACTTGTTTTTCAATCTCTTGGTGTAAAGAAAACTCTTTGCCATTATCGTATGTCATGCTTATTCGTAACTCATTTGGTAAGTCTTTGAAATCTTTAACTGTAGCTTCTAAAATAGCTTTTGCAGTTGATTTTTTCACTTTGGAAGCAATTAATTTACCACTTTTTCTTTCAACATTTGTAACTATCGCGCCTTGGTGATTTTTACCGACAATTGTGTCTCCTTCCCAGTGTCCAACTTCTTTTCTAAGCTCAATATTTTGCGGTCTTTCATCAATCATTCTACGATCTTTTATTTGATATTTTTCCTTTCTATTATGTTGATATTTCTTACCTTTTCTTCTGAAATACATCTTAACTAATTTTGGGTGATACTTATAAACAAATTGATAAATAGTCTCGTGGCAAATCGATTCTTGCGCCTCCTCTCGCCACTTTCCAGAAATTTGTTCTGGCGACCAATGTTGCTCTATTTTTATCAAAATATATTTCTCTAAAATACTATCAGGTAATATCCTAACATGCTTATTTGCAATAGATTTCCTCTTGGAAACTTTCTCCCATGCCTCTTCACCAACAAAGGTTTCTGCGTTTTTATTATTTTTTATGCAGCGGTATATTGTAGTCTTATTTTTGCCTAGTTTTATCGCTATTTCACAAGGATTATAATTCTCCTCAAGCAATGTTTCAATTTTTGTCATATCAGTTCTGGTTAATTGTGTGTATTTTTTCATAATGTTATTATCTTAGTTAATAAAAATAAAAATAACTAGTTCCAAATTAAAACCTAAAAATAAAATTTAGTTGCACTTCGGTTTAGAAACCAGGTGTCAAGTTTTGATGGAAAAACTTGGCGTAGATCTAATACTTCACAAGTTTTGAAAAATGTAACTATTTATCCAAATACAAAAATAAATTATAGAATAACCATTGATGGTGCAACAAATAAATGGATTCCAGTTTTAGATATAACTGGAAAAGCACCCAAGAAAGATTTAAGATTATTTTCAAATTTTCAGGTCAAATCTAAAAAAAGATATTACTGGACCAACCAATTTTAATTTCACAGCTTACACAAAATATAATACTGGAGATATTTCTCAACGAGAACTTTACGAAAGCTTAAAAGCTACCAAATAATATTTACCCACAAGCAAGAAAGCTTGCCAAATCCCTAAAAAACAAAACAAATACTAACGAAGAGTATATAGATAGTTTAATGTCCTATTTAAGAGCTGGAAAATTTATTTATGATCTAAATCCACCCAAAGGAAATGATAATATTGATACATTTCTATTTAAAAATAAAACTGGTTATTGTGAACATTTCTCAAGCTCCTTTGTTTTTCTAAGTAGAGCTGGTGGTGTTCCCGCAAGAGTTGTAACAGGCTATCAAGGTGGTGAATTTAATGATGTTTCTGGTGAATTTGAAGTTAGACAACTAAATGCACATGCTTGGGCAGAGGTTTATTTAGACGGAAAAGGTTGGGTTCGCTATGATCCAACAGCAACCGTTTCACCAAATAGAATCAATGGTAGTGATGTACTTGATTCAGTAAAAAATACAGATAATGTCTCAGCTGTAAATAGATTTAGAAAAAGTTCTGCTTTCTTTAGAAAAATGACTAACTATTTTAGTGCCGCAAATACATTTTGGCAGAACTGGGTGTTAGGTTTTAATGAAGAAAAGCAAAATAATTTCCTAGAAAAACTAGGATTAAGCTCTCTAAAAGAAAGTCTTTGGCTAATTGTTATAATACCAACAGGGTTGCTTATTTATTTATTTATTGTGTTTCAAAGACGATATAAAAAATATAAAAATCTTGATAATATTCAAAAATCTATGAAGTTATTTTTAAAGAAAACTACAAAGTTAGGTCTGAAAAAAAGTAATTACCAACCATTCACTGATTTTGTTAGTGAAAATAAAAATATACTTTTAGAAAAACAAAGGTATGAAAAAGCATTATCAGTAGTGAAAATATATAATTTCTTGAGATTTGAGAAAAAAACTGGAAGAAAAACTTTAGAAAAAGAACTAAAAAAACAAGTTAAGAATTTTTAGCTAAAGTTATATTTTATAAATCCTATGTTCTAATTATTTTCCCACTTTTTGTTTCTACAAAATAGATAGATTAATCAAAAGAGGAAGTTAATATGTTAAAAACAACATTAGACTGCTCAGTTAGGTTGTGATAATTATATTATGAAAACAACCTAACAAAACAACACAATGGATAAGAACTTAGTTTAATTAATAAATTCATTTTTTATTAAATTAGCAATTGCATTTAAGTCTGTGCTATCAACAGCGTCGCCAATATGTCTTTTAAAGCTAACACCTGAATAAGCAGGAATTATATGCATATGATAGTGAAATACAGTTTGACCAGCAGATTTGCCGTTAAATTGAGCCATTTTTATTCCATCAGTATTTAGTGATTTTTTAACTGCTTTTGCAAGCTTTTGGCTGGTTTGAATTATATGGTTAAGAGTTTCTTTGGGGACTTCAAATAAATCTTTGTAATGTTGCTTGGTTATAATTAAACAATGCCCTTTGGACTCAGGAAATGCGTCCATAATAATTGATATAGTTTCATCTTCAAAAATTAAAGTGCTAGGAATTTCTTTATTAAGAATTTTGCAAAATATACAGTTGTCCATAATTTATTTACCTTTTAAGTGTTAGAATAATCTATTTTAAATAATATATTAAAATATAACAATGAAAGATATTAATAGTATTTGGCAATTACTTGGTGATGACAAGCAGACCTTGGATAAAACAATTTTAGAATGTTCAAAATCATATATTGAACTAAATAATGATGTGACAAAATATATTTTTGAAAGTGGTGGTAAGCAAATAAGACCGCTTATTTTATTACTTTTGGCTAGAGCATTAAACTATCAAGGAGACTTACAATTCAAACTTGCAACGGCTGTTGAATTTATTCACACTGCAACACTTTTACATGATGATGTTGTTGATGGCTCAGATAGGCGACGCAACCGTGAAACAGTAAATTCCAAATACACAAATGCAACTTCAGTTTTAGTTGGCGATTTTTTATACACAAGAGCTTTTCAAATACTTACAAATGATTTAAACGCAGCAAAAATTATGGCAGAAGCAAGTAATGAGTTGGCAACAGGAGAAGTTGTTCAGCTTATGCAAATAAATAATTTTGAGCAAACTGAGGAAGATTATTTTCAGATAATTTATTTAAAAACAGCTGTTTTATTTAGTGCTGCTTGTGAATTTTCTGCAGTTTTAGTTAAGCAAGAAAGTATAGCTAATAACCTAAAAGAATATGGTAAATTACTCGGAATGGGCTTTCAAATAGCTGATGATGTGCTTGATTATATTGGAGATAAAGACAAAATAGGTAAAAATGTAGGCGATGATTTGGCTGAAAGTAAAATGACTTTACCATTTATTCATAGCCTTAATAGTGATAAAAACACTAAAAAAGAAAGGCTTAGAGAGATTATAAAAAATGGAGAAAGAGAAGTGATAGAAGAAGTTGTTGAAATTCTAAAATCAACGGGTTCAATAGAATATTCACTTAATATTGCTAAAACTAAAATTGAGAAAGCTAAACAATCAATAAGTTTTTTAGAAGAGTCAAAATATAAACAAGCCCTTTTAACTATTGCTGATTTTGTTGTGCAAAGATTAGGTTAGTTTTATGACCTTATGATTTTATTGAGCAAATAATGTTATTTGAAAAAGACAAAGGATTTGTTTTACATACAAAACCTTACCGTGATAATAGTGCAATTGTTCAGGTTTTAACCCTTGCAAATGGTAAACTTAGCTTTATTGTGAATGGAATAAGATCTGCAAAATCACAAAAAGCAGCTATGTTACAGCCTTGCCAAATGTTAGAAATAAGTTATATTTTAAAAAATAATTTCTCAAGACTAACAGAAATTGAAACCTTAGAAATAGCACAAAGACCAAAGCTTAGTGATTTTATTATTTTTCAGTATATTCACGAAATATTACTGAAAATACTTCCAGAGCAAACCCCTGTAAATAATATTTTTAATTCATACCAAAAAAGCTTACTATTTTTAACAAATGAAAAAGTCCATCAGTCTTTACGAATTATTGAAATTAGTCTAATTGAGGAATTTATGAGCTTACCAGAAACTAATATGGTTTACGGTTCAAATAATTCAGATAACTCTTTGGGTGAGTTTTTGGATAGTGAACTAAGTTATTACTTTTGCTTGGAAAAAGGTGTTTTAAAACAACCAAATGCAATAGCTAGAAATATTAAAGTTGACGGAAGTTGTTTGATAGCTTTTAGTAAATTAATTAACAAAGAGTTAAACTCAGAGAAAATAGCAAACTTAGAAGATGAAAGTATTTTTAAGCTTGCAAAACCAATAACTTCATTTTTAATAAATCAATTATTAGAAGGAAAACCACTAAAAACAAAACAGGTTTATTCAAAGCTACAAAAATATATTTAGTGGTTTAATTATCTAACCATCAGTTATAATTATATTTTTATCTAATTTATCTATTAATTTATTATCTTTTTCTGGATAATCAAAGTTAGATAAAAAATATCTAATAGCCTCAATTCTAGCTCTTCGTTTGTCATCAGAGCGAACTTTTGTCCAAGGGTTTTCAGTAGTGCTTGTCTTTTCTAACATTTCTTTTTTTGCTTTTGAATACTGCTCCCATTTATTTAAAGATTTTATATCTATTGGGCTAAGCTTCCATCTTTTTAGTGGGCTACGCATTCTATCGTGGAAGCGTCTAAGCTGTTCTAAGCGGGAAACAGAAAACCAAAACTTAATAACTTTTATTCCAGATTGAGCTAACATAAGTTCAAACTCAGGAGCTTGTTTAAAGAATAAATCTAACTGCTCTTGATTACAAAATTTCATAACTCGTTCAACGCCAGAGCGGTTATACCAAGAGCGATCGTAAAATGCAAACTCTCCTGCTGAGGGTAAATGTTTCACATATCTTTGAAAATACCACTGAGTTCTTTCTTCTTCATTTGGTTTGCTTAGTGCTACAACCTTTGCGTGTCTAGGATTTAGATATTGCATAAATCGTTTTATTGTTCCACCTTTCCCAGCTGCATCTCTACCTTCAAATATAACTAAAACTCTTTGTTTTGTATTTATAGTATGTCTTTGTAGTTTTAATAACTCAATTTGTAAAGCTAGCAGCTCTTCCTCATATTTTTTTGAAGAAAGTCTTTTTGCATAAGGATAAAGTCCTTTTTTATGAAGCATAGCAAGGCTTGAATTGGTACTAAGTATTTCTTGCCCTTCATGTTTTTCTAACTTTTTTGTATATGACTTAAAAAGTGTTTGTAATTCTTTATCAACGATCATTTCAATCTCCTTGTTTAATTTATAATTTGTATTTAATTAATAACTAATATTTACCTTATTCAACCATTTGCTTTATTTTTATTGCTTTTTCAAAGTGGTCTAACTTATTTGTTATAATCCACCATTTTGCGACTTCCATTAATAACTCAGGATTATCATTTTTATTAGCAAAAAGGCATAAAATGACAAACCTACATTTTCTCCTTTTGCTTTAATTTTTTTATTGCAAACTTCAATAATTTTCTTTTTAAACGATTCTCTCAATTTTTCACCCTTGTAATTTAATTTACTTCTAATTTACTTCCTAATTTTATATTAAGTTTTTTTATAACACCTGCTTTTATTTCTGCAACAAATTGGATTTTATCAGATTTTGTTGTGTAAATTTTACAAGGGTTAGTTTTACAAGGTGGAATACTCTCTTTGATTTCTACTAATATTTTATTTTTATCAAAATATAGCATATCTAATGCAACCAAAGTATTTTTCATCCAAAAATTTTGCTGTGTTTCTTTTGTAAAAATAAAAAGCATTTGTTCATCTTCAGAAATATTGGGGCGAAACATCATTCCTTTTTGGTGTTCTTTTTGAGTTATTGCAAGTTCAGTTTTAAATTTATATTTACCTATAAAAGTGGTATGATTATAGTTCTCTTTATAAGTTTGGGTGGGTGTAATTGTGATATCTTTTGCACTAGAAATGCTTCCAAACAGGACTAAAAAAAGGAAAATTATAAATGAATTATGAGTATGAATTGACATTAGATGGTAGTTGTTATGAAGGTTTTTTTAATTTATATAAGTACAGTGTAACTTATGAAAGGTTTAATGGCAAAAAGTTTGAAAATGTTTATCGTGAATGTAGTAAAAAAAATGATGTTGTTTCAGCTTTAGTTTATGACCCTAAATTAAAAGAAATAATTCTTATTGAGCAATTTAGAGTTGGTGCTGCTGTTCGTGGTGAAAACCCTTGGGTTTTAGAGGTTGTTGCAGGGTTTATGGATAAAAAAAATGAAGACAAAAAAAATACAATAATTCGTGAAATAGAAGAAGAAATAGGTTGCAAGTCTTTAACTGTTAAAGAAATACATAGCTTTCAATCAAGCCCTGGTGGAAGTGCTTCACGAAATCATTTATTCCTTGTAACCGTTGATGCAAATACAACTCTTAAATATTCAGGGTTAGAAGAAGAACACGAAGATATAAAAGTGCATAGATTTGGTTATGAAAAAGTAAGAGAAATGTTAGATAATAAAACCATTGATAACGCTACAACAATCCTTGCTTTGCAATACTTTTTTATGAATAATTTGGATAAAGGTTAAATTATGAAAATATTTGCAGTTGCAGTTATTATCGCAATAGGAATTGCTTTTTTTGCTTATAAACAAAAAGAAGCACAAAATTCTCAACTCAAACAACTTAAAAAAATAACAGATATTTCTGCTGTAATTAATAGTCGCCCAATTATTGCCTTTAGTTATTCTAGTAAAACCTTATTTGTGGTTCGTGCTAAAGAGGTTCAAAAAGTTCCTTTTATTGAAATCAAAAATATAACTTTAGTTACCCCTGGGAAAATTAGCAAAGGCTCAAATGATGAACGAGCAGTTATGCAAGATTATGGCTATATTATTTTAAATAATACTGATAAAATAAGATTTGATGATATACCAATTGGCAACGAAAAAGCTGAAAAACTTATAACAGAAGAAACTTCTATTCGCGTAGAAATAAAATAAATAAAATTCAAACATATGATTAAGAATATCAAAAAAATAATTAAATTAGCATTATCAAGTTTACTACTTGTTAGTTTTATAACTTCAGCTTCACCATATGATGCAGCAAGAAGAGGTGATTTAGATGCGCTTAGAAGTTATAGATTTGAAACTAAAGACTTATTTATTCCAGATTCAAAAGGGTTTATACCTTATGAATTAGCAGCTTTGCACGCAGATTCTAGAAATAGAGAAAATTTACAAAAGTATGTTGAAATCATGCTTTGGTTAAAAGAATATAAACCAGAAAATCATATATATGGAAAAGCCTCTATCAGCTTAGTTCAAGCAGGTCTTAATGCATTAAATTATAATGCAGGAACTGTTGATGGCTTTATTGGTGAAGATACAAAAAAAGCAATTAAAAGCTTTCAAAGTAAATACGATTTAAGTGAAACTGGAACTATGGGACCACATTGGCTAGGTGTTTTTTATCGTGAATTAATGGCGGATACTCAGAAAAAACTTACCAAGTTAGGTTATAAAACTTTTGGAGTAGATGGAATATATGGACCTAAAACTAATTTGGCAATACTTAAGTTTTCAAAAGATAAAAAACTAGCAAATAGTGAATATCAACATTTAAGTGCATCATTAATAAGAACGATAAACTCAAATTTAGAAAGGAAAGAAATTATTCAGAAAAAAGAAAGTATTGCTTATTTACAAGCAGGTCTTAGAACTTTGGGTTATGAAATTGGCGCAGTTGATGGAATTGTTGGAGGGAGAACACTTCAAGCACTAAAAGAATTTCAGAAAAAGTATAAACTAAAAGTAACAGGAGAAATTAATAAAGAAACTAAAATGAAGATGGATTGGGCATTTCTAAAAGAGACCCAAAGAAAGCTTTCATACCTTGGTTATAAGCTAGGAAAGCCAGATGGAATGACTGGAGGAAAAACTAAAAAAGCCATTTTAGCTTATGCTAAAGCTAATAAAATAACTTCAAAAGGTTCAATAACAGCATCATTAGTTGAGTCCATTGATAATACTTATGATACTAAAATAGCAAAACTTGAAGCTGTTAAGAAAGCTAAGTCTGATAAAGTAGCTGCTGCTAAAAGAGCTGCTGATAAGAAAATAGCAAATAAGAAAAAGAAAATTGCTGCGAAAAGAGCAGCTGATAAGAAAAAGAAAGAAAAAGCTACTAAACTAGCAAACAATCCAAAAGGTAGAAAACCAAAAACCAAAGAACCTAAAGGCAAGCAAGTTAAGCAAACCGCTTCAAATGATGTTGTAATAAAAGGAAAACCAAAAGCAAAGCCTAAGCCCAAAGCAACACCTAAGCCAAAAAAAGTTGCAAGAACAACTAGAGTTAACTCAAGAGAAGCTCGTGGTTCAATGGTATTTAGAAAAAGTGGTGGTAGAGTTGTTGGTTGTTCGATAAAAGGTAGAAAGATACCTATTGAATGGTGTGAACCTTTTTACCCACTTCCAAAAAACAACCGCTGTGAAGCTTCGTTTAAATCAAATGGAAAGGTTATAAACTTATTTTGTAAATAGTTAGGTTTAGTTTATCCGCAACTAATTTACCAATTCTTCTATTTAGCGAGCAGTCTACTTGATAACTCATTGGTATTATTAGGATTGTTATATTATTTTTTATCCAAGTTAATCTATCTTGCTCATATCATCATCATTTAAAGTTTTCAATAACTTTTTTAGAGTTAAAAATAAGCAGACTAAGATTAGTAATAAAGAAGGTGTTAATAATACTAATATCATTAATACTGGGTTGATTACTGGAGATATTAAAGAGTTAAAATAAACTAAAAAAATAGAGTTAACTATGATTATTAAAAATAAATTTAATATTATAGAGAGTTCTATTCTTCTTAAATGTAACTTAAATACCCTCAACATAAAAGTAAACAAATAAATAATAAGCAATAAATATAAAAAAATGAAAGTATATGTTTCAAATAAATTGTCATTATTTTTTATTTTCAAATAAGTAAATAAATTATCAATACCTAGTAGAAAAAGAAAAAATATATTTATAGAGATTACTTTAAATATTATCATATTACTTATTCATTTTGTTGTGCAAAGGTTATTTTCAATTTTTCTGATGTAAAATCAGCGTTCCCCTCCATTGCTTTTGAGAAGAAACTCTTTATATTCTTTTGCATTTCAATAATAAACTTTTCACCTTTTTCATTAGTTGCTTTTATGTCTAAAGTAGTCTCTTTTAATTCTTTAGTATCAGGCAGTTGGTAAGGTGTGCCAATTATAACTTTGGCAATTTTTTCTTCTCCTTTAAAGTCTAAAACTGAATTTAAAAAAGAAATTAAAACTTCTTTTTGGTTCTCGTTTCCAAATACTTTTTTGAAAGCTATATCATTTTTAGGATCTGCAAATTTCATCTTATTTTTTGTTATGTTTAAATATTTATTATAGCTTAGTTTGTTGGGTTTTGTGAAATTTAAGAAGATGTAGAATTTAATTAAATATTCGCAATAAAAATCAGGTTATAATTAAATAAAACAACAGATTGGTATAGATATCTTTATATCTGTAATATGATTAGTTTTAAGGACTACTGGTATAAAGTAAATCTAAGTTAAATAAACATATGAAAATTAAGATAGCCGCTAGATACAGAATCAAGAAGATCTTAGGTGCTTTTATTAAAATATAATTTTTATCTTTATTAAATCCAGGTAATAGCATAATTAGAAACATTATAAAAAATATAGGGAAAATTGTAGGAATTAGTGAGTCTTCAAAATTATTATAAAGAATTCGGTAGCTGTAAAATATAATTGATATTTTAAAAATACAAATAAGATAATAGCTTAATTTATTTTTACTTAAAATAAAAAATAGATATGGGTAAAAGAGTATATCTATGACATTACTAATTACAATCCAAAAGTTTAATGGAAACACATCAAGTCTAAAATTCAAACTTTTTCCTTTAGATATATCATTATAAAAAAAGAACACAAATATAAATATGCCTATAATTAAAGCAAATATAATTTCTCTATCTAGTTTAAATTTAAAGATATTATTAAGGTTCTTATAAATATTTTTTTTATCAGTATTTAAAAAAACTATTACTAAAATAGGTAAGGAAGTGCTTAGAGCAATAACAGCATAGATATCAAAATAAAAATAAATTTCTATTGCAGTTTCCCAAAAGACAAAATCCATTTCACGAAGGTATAAATCTACAGTAAGCCAAATAAGAGCAACAGAAGGTATCTTCTTAGAACCAGCAATAGGAGTTAATGGCTCATAGTAACTATTAATTATTACAATTAATAAAATTAATAAAGAAACTACTAATAAATAGTAATAAGATGTTTTTTTATTTTTTAGAATAAAGAAATCTACTATAAAAAAAGTAAAAAGTATTAATATTTGTATTTTAAATAAATTTATTATCATTTTGATCTACCTACGCCACCTATTATAATCTTGAATAAGCCTTCCTTGGTACACGGTTTTGTTCTAACAGTTGAGCCTTGAACGATTCCTAAATGTTTTTTTAATTTCACACCTAGTAAAACTTCTATATTTGATATTAGCATAGCTATCCTTCTATTTATTATTAATAATGATTTTTTAGTTTAGCAAAAACAAAAAAATAGACAATACATTTAAAATGGATATAATAAGCCTCGGTTGCACTGGTTCTTCGTGTTATCTAATTGTAAACTCCGTCAGGCCTGGAAGGGAGCAGCGGTAGCAAGGACGATAAGCATGTTAGGTCGCTGGTGCGACCACTTTCGTTTTAAAATCACAAAAACTAAACTTATTAGCCTAGCACAATCAATGTCAAAAAGAATTTCTAACAGCTTCATTGAACATTTAACTAATCAAGTTGATATAGTTTCACTAATTAATAAAAGAGTTCCTCTTAAAAAAGCTGGCAGAAATATGCAAGCTTGCTGCCCTTTTCATAATGAAAAAACGCCTTCATTTTCTGTAAGCCCTGAAAAAAACTTTTATTACTGTTTTGGTTGTGGTGCAAAAGGAAACGCAATAAGTTTTCTAATGAATTACGAACACCTTTCCTTTATAGATTCTGTTGAAAAAATAGCTCAAGAAAATGCAATAGAAGTTATTTATGAAAATTATGATGTGGAAAAAGCAAAAACTAAAACTTCAACTTATAAAATACTAGATGATACAGCTGCATTTTATGAAAAAAACTTATTTTCTAATTTTGGTGATGAGGCTCAAAAATACTTAGTTAATAGAGATTTAGATGGAGATATATCTAAAAAATTCAGGCTAGGATATTCGCTAAGAGGGAATAACTTAGAAAAACATTTTAGTGGTAAATATACAAAAGATGAATTGAAAAATTCAACTTTAATTTCAAGTGGAGAAACAGGAGATTACGATCAGTTTAGAGATAGACTTATGTTTCCAATTAGAGATCCACGCGGTAGAGTTTTGGGTTTTGGGGCAAGGTCTCTTGGAGATAAACTACCTAAATATATTAACTCTGCTGAAAGCGAACTATTCCAAAAAAGATTTGTTTTATACGGATTATATGAAACTCTTCAAACTTCTGTAAAAATAGATAGCCTTATCATTGTAGAAGGATATATGGATGTTATTGCATTGTTTCAACAAGGAATTTTTGGTGCTGTGGCCTCTCTTGGAACTGCTTTTACCAAAGAGCATATAAACTTGGCTAAAAAATATACATCTAAAATACACATTTGTTTTGATGGTGACAATGCTGGAAGAAAAGCAGCTAAAAGAGCTGTTGAGTCAATTCTGCCAGCAATTGATTTGAACGATGAAGTGCGAATAACATTTTTACCTGATGGCGAAGATCCAGATACTTTGGTTAAGAAGATTGGTAAAGATGCTTTTTTGAAATTGCTAGAGCAAGGGGTTATTTTTAGTGAATATGTTTATAGTTTACTAATTAAAGGTAGTAATATAGAAAGCGTTGAAGGCAAGGGAGAAGTTGCAAGTAGAGCCAAAAAACTTTTTGATAATATGCCTGAAACTATTTATAAAGGTATTTTATATGATGGATTTGTCAAAAAAATAGATTTGGATATTTATAATATGCCATCGTTACCACAATTTGATTATCCTGAAAGTTCATATGATGAGCAAAGTTATTCACAAAATAATATTCCTAAGCTTAATTACTCAGAAGACACAACAAGTTATGGCTATCAAAAGACAAATTATAGTTTATTAATAAAAATATTATTGGAATATCCAGATTTTGCAAAATACGCTAAACATTTAGATCTTTTAAAAAATAGCCAAGAATCAGATATATTAATTTTATTAAATACTTTGGAGTTTTTCCAAAATAATAATAAAGAAAATTTAAGTAAGATATATGATGCTTTTAAAGAAAACCAAAAGAAAAGACTAGAGCAGATTGAAACACAAGAGAAAATAATTAATCAAATAAATAATGATGAAAATTTTGAAAAAAGAAAAGAACGGTTTAAAAATGAATTTGTTGATAACTACCAAAGTTTAATTAATAAATTGCAACGAAAATTATTCTTGAAAAATTTAAGATAGCCCCCATATTTGTTAGTTAATATATTATAAAAATTATAAGAACTATAAAAAATTACCTGTAGAGAAAAATATGACTGAAATTAATCAAACAAACCAATTAGATCAAGCGGAAACTACTGAGCAAGAATTAACTCAAGAAGCTAGCTTTAAAGAAATTATTGAAACAGAAACTGAAAATGAGTTTAAAGAATTAATTGTTCGTGGTAAAGAGCAAGGATTCCTAACTTACAGTGAAATAAACGAAATTCTGCCAGAGACAATAACTGAATCTATTGAGAAAATAGAATCTATTATGATTACAATAACTGATATGGAAATTGAAATCATTGATCAGCCTAAGAAAACAAGTATTGCAGAAAGTGCGGGTCTTCGTGAAGAAACAACAGACGAAAATGTAGAATTAAGCAGTGAATTAACTAGCACCACTGACCCTGTTAGACTTTATATGCGTGAAATGGGTTCAATAAACTTGCTTACGCGAGAAGGTGAAATTGAAATTGCTAAACGAATTGAAAATAGTCTTTGTGAAACTCAAGAAGCTTTAATTGCACTTCCTATGTGTGTGGATTTATTACTTGGGAAAGTTGAAGAAGCAAGGGCTGGTGAAGGAAAAATTACTGAGTTTATTGCAAATTACGCTTTTGTTGTTGAAAATCAACTTGATACTAATGAGAACGCAAAGCTTAATAATATTCAAGCAAATAATGCACTTGAAAGTAAACTAAAAGCTGGCGATGATGACTCAGAAGAATTAGACGATGATAAAGAGTTTGAAATTGATGAGGATGAAGATATTAGTTTAGGTGATGAAGCCGAAACTGATGAGGATGAAAAAAGACCTGAAAAAAATACTCCAGAATTTACGGCAATGCTTTTTGAGAAAATTGATAATTTTGCAGTGTTATTTAAGAACTGGAAAAAAGCACTTGAAAAAGGCTATGATACTAAAAAAGAGAAAGAAGCTAGAGAAATTGCACGCGAAGATTTTATGGAATTCTCTTTCACTCTTCCTGGCTTAGAGCTTATGTCTAAAGGTTATGAAGAGCCAATCAAAAAAGTTCGCTTAATTGAAAGAAAAATCAGACAAATCACAGTAGATAAATGCAAAATGCCAGTTAAAACTTTTGTAAATAAATTCGTTGGTTATGAAAATAATACCAACTGGGTTTCAATTGTAGTAAAGGGAAATTCAACTAAATACGCAAAAGCACTTAAGGAAAATGAAAAAGAAATTATTAAGCTTCAAAAAGAATTACTTAAGTTAGAAAAAAGCTACTCTGTGCCAGTTACAAAAATAAGACGCTTAAATAAAATAATGTCTAAAAGCAGGATTGATACTAAATATGCTAAGCAAGATATGATTGAAGCAAACCTTCGTTTAGTTATTTCTATTGCTAAAAAATATACAAATCGTGGCTTACAGTTTTTGGATTTAATACAAGAAGGTAATATTGGTTTGATGAAAGCTGTTGATAAATTTGAATACAGAAGAGGTTTTAAGTTTTCAACTTATGCAACTTGGTGGATTAGACAAGCAATAACAAGATCTATTGCAGATCAAGCAAGAACAATTCGTATTCCAGTGCATATGATTGAAACTATTAATAAATTAAACCGTATTTCAAGACAACTTGTTCAGCAAAAGGGAAGAGAGCCAACTCCAGAAGAGCTTGCTGTTGAAATGGATCTTTCGGAAGTTAAAATAAGAAATATCTTGAAAATTTCTAAAGAGCCAATTTCAATGGAAACACCAGTTAGTGATGACGATGACTCAAGTTTAGGTGATTTTGTGAAAGATGAAAAAGCTTTATCACCTTTTGATATATCAACAAAAGTTGGTTTGCAAGAAGCGATGGAGGATATTTTATCAGAGCTAACAACTCGAGAAGAAAAAGTTCTTAGAATGCGTTTTGGTATAAATATAAATACAGATCATACTTTGGAAGAAGTAGGGCGACAATTTGATGTAACTAGAGAAAGAATTCGTCAAATTGAAGCAAAAGCATTACGCAAACTTAGACACCCAAATCGTTCTGAAATTTTAAAAGACTTTTTAGATAATAATTAGTTAATAGTTAATAGTTAATAACCTTATGACAAATAAATTAGTTCCAAAAAAGACTGGGTTAACCACAGGTACAGATAATTTAACTCATTATTTACAGCGGATAAAAAAGATTCCTGTTCTAACAAAAGAGCAAGAGCAAAAACTAACTTATGAGTTATATCATAATGATAGTGTTAGTGCTGCAAGAGAGTTAGTTACGCATCATTTGCGTTTTGTTGTTTATGTTGCTAAAAACTATCGTGGCTATGGATTACCTCTTTCAGATTTAATTCAAGAGGGAAATATTGGCTTGATGAAAGCGGTAAAAAGCTTTGATCCAAGTAAGAATGTTCGCTTAGCTTCCTTTGCAGTTCATTGGATTAAATCTGAAATAAATGAATTTGTTATAAAGAATTGGAAAATATTAAAAATAGCAACAACAAAAGAACAAAGAAAGCTTTTCTTTAATTTAAGAAGTAAAAAGAAAGGCTTTAATTGGCTGACAAAAGATGAGGCAACTCAAATAGCAAAAGACTTAAATGTTCCAGAAAAACAAGTTTTTGAAATGGAAAGTAGGTTGGCAGGGCAAGATATTTCTTTTGATGGTCCTGATTCAGATGATGATGAGCAAGCAATAAATCCTAGTCAATGGTTGACTTCGGATGTTTCTGAAGATCCTGCAGTAATTGTGGAACGAAATCAAATTAAAAAGAAAAATGAGCTTGCACTTCAAAAAGCATTATCTACTTTAGACTGCAGGAGTAGGGAAATTGTTGTAAAGAGATGGTTAGATGAAAGTAAAAAAACAACACTACACGATTTAGCAAAAGAGTACAATATTTCAGCAGAAAGGATTAGGCAAATAGAGGGAGCGGCAATGAAAAAACTCAAAAAATATTTAATTCTTTAATTTGTTTTTTTAGATTAAACAAAATTGCAAAAAATATAAAAAAATATGGTAGTTTTCTTCTAGTATGCTATATATAGAAAATAAAATAATAATATTTCAATATTATTAAATTTGTTTTAAACGACTTAAATAACAAAAGTAACTTTTAAAAGGTAAAATAAAATGACAAAAAAAATAAGTGTAGCGGTTGTTGGCGCCACAGGTGCTGTTGGTGAAACTGTTTTAGAAATTCTTGAGCAACGAAATTTCCCAGTTGATAAAATTTATCCATTAGCCTCTGCTAAATCAGCGGGTAGCAAAATACAATTTAATGGCAAGCATGAAACAGTTATTAATCTTGCAGAATTTGACTTTTCAAAAGTACAAGTAGCTATCTTTTCAGCAGGTGGGCATATTTCTGAAAAATTTGCTCCAATTGCTGCCAAAGCTGGTGCGGTTGTAATAGATAACACAGCACACTTTAGACGAGATAAAGATATTCCTTTAGTAATTCCAGAAGTAAACCCTCATGCGATTGCTGATTATAAAAATAAAGGAATTATTGCAAATCCAAACTGCTCTACAATTCAAATGCTAGTAGCTCTAAAACCAATTCACGATAAGTTTAAAATCAAAAGAATTAATGTTGCAACATACCAAGCAGTTTCAGGCTCTGGGAAAGAAGCGATAGAAGAATTGGCTACTCAAACTGCAGATTTGTTAAATGGAAAAGGTAAAGAAATAAATCCAAAAGTTTATCCAAAACAAATTGCATTTAATGTGCTTCCTCATATTGATGTTTTCTTGGAAAATGGTTACACAAAAGAAGAAATGAAAATGGTTTGGGAAACTCAAAAAATATTTGAAGATGAAACTATAAAAGTAAATCCAACGGCAGTAAGAGTTCCAGTTTTTTACGGACACTCTGAAGCTGTAAATATAGAAACAGAAAAGAAAGTAACAGCAAAAGAGGCAAAAGAAATTTTAGCAAAAGCTGAGGGAGTTAGTGTTATTGATGATTTGTCAAAAATAGACTACCCAACGCCAACTTTAGATTCTGCAGGTGCTGACCCTGTCTTTGTGGGGCGAATTAGAGAAGATATATCCATAGAAAAGGGGCTTAATTTGTGGGTTGTTTCTGATAATATCCGAAAAGGAGCTGCACTAAATACGGTTCAAATTGCAGAAATTTTATTAGAAAAATATTTATAGTTAATTATCTTGATAATATTACTAACAAATAGTTCCAAAGATTAGCTAATTATTAATTGACAAGAATAATTCTATCAATATAATACAACTCCTTAAGACATATAGATACATGATACACTTTGTCTTAAGGGGCTATAGCTCAGCTGGGAGAGCGCAACACTGGCAGTGTTGAGGTCAGCGGTTCGATCCCGCTTAGCTCCACCAGGTTAAGCATATAGCCAAATTTAGAACAAATAAAATGTCCCGTTCGTCTAGAGGCCTAGGACACTGCCCTTTCACGGCGGCAACAGGGGTTCGAACCCCCTACGGGACGCCATTTTATTTGACTTTGATGAAAATAGAAAAGTTATTTAATTATTTGTTTTTAAATTATAAAGAAATTTAAGTTTTGTTTATTTAGACAGACAAGCTTTATCAAAATAAAAAATGTCCCGTTCGTCTAGAGGCCTAGGACACTGCCCTTTCACGGCGGCAACAGGGGTTCGAACCCCCTACGGGACGCCATTTTTAACTTATTCAAAAAGTTTAAATCAAATTGACTGTGCATCACAGCCTATAATGAAATCAATTAAGGAGAGCAGGGTAAACCTCATTTCATAAGACCATTCCAGAAAGATACACCTTATAAAGTTTTATAAAGTTAATAGCTAAAACTTAAAAAAAGAGACAGTCAATTAAACTAAGTGTTTATAAGTATTTATAGTTTTTACTGAAACTGTAGTTATTGCCTAACCTAATAATTACTTATATTCAAATATATAAATCCAAACCAGTTATGGTATTATTTGCATTTAGTATGACTTTTATAGTTAAATTTTAATTAAAATACATTATAGAAAATGAAAAAAACTGAACAAATTATAAAAAAACTATCTGATGGGATAGGTTTTGTTATTGCAATAATTCTTCTTTTAATGATGCTAAATGTTGCTTTTGATACACTTAGCCGATATTTATTTAAAGTAAACTATATAGCTATGCAGGAAATGGAATGGCATTTATTTTCTGTGATTACATTACTTGGAATATCTTATGCTTTACTAGAAGATGCACATGTTAGTGTGGATATAATATCTGCAAAGTTCCCTAATAGAGTAAAGTATATTATAAATATGATTGGAGTTTTTTTATTTATTCTCCCCATTTCATTGCTAATAATAGTAGGCTCTTATGATTTCGTGAATGACTCTTTCCAACAAATGGAAAAAAGTGGGGATCCAGGAGGGCTAAAGTATAGATTTATTATAAAAAGCCTAATCCCAATTTCATTTGTTGTTTTAATCATAGCTTCAATTGGTTTTTTCGCTAAAAACTATAATGCACTTAAGCAACTTAAAAGCATTAAACTTACTGGAGACAAATCACTATGATTGGAATAATTATGTTTTTAGTTGGGCTTATTATGCTTCTTTGGGGTTTTCCTGTTGCTTTTACCTTTGGTGCTGTTGCAGTTTTCTTTGGAATGCTTGCTGGAATTTTAGAGTCTTACGAAGATGGTGAGACTTTAATTGAAGGAATTCAAAATGGACAAATGATGTTTGCAATGATGCCCCATCGTATTTTCAGCATTATGACAAACACAATTCTTATTGCAGTTCCTTTATTTATACTTATGGGAATGATTTTACAAAGGACAAAACTTGCTGAAAAACTATTAGTTGCAATGGCAACATTATTTGGGAGTGTTCGTGGTGGTCTTGCTGTTAGTACTGTTTTGGTAGGTGCTTTGCTTGCTGCTTCAACAGGGGTTGTTGGTGCTTCAGTTGTTGCTATGGGTGTCATTTCACTTCCTGTTATGTTAAAACATAACTACTCTAAGCAACTTGCAACAGGGACAATATGTGCTTCAGGAACACTTGGGCAAATTATCCCACCATCTATTGTTTTAATTATTTTAGGTGATGTATTTAGGCTACCTGTTGGAGATTTATTTAGAGCTGCTATTATCCCAAGTGCTGTTCTTGTAGGTTCTTATATTTTATATATCTTAATAATATCATTTTTAAAAAAGGATATAGCGCCAGCGATAAAAATAGATTCTAATATTAAAAAAAGTGAAATTATCAGTAATGCTTTTAAAGCAATAATACCTCCTTTAGCATTAGTTATTCTTGTATTAGGCTCGATACTAAAAGGAGTGGCAACTCCTACAGAATCAGCTTCTATTGGTTGTTTAGGTGCTATTTTTCTAGCAATTATTTATAAGAAGTTTTCTTTTAAAATGTTAATCGAAAGTTCTAAAGAAACTGTAAAAATAACAGCTATGGTTTTTGCTATTTTAATTGGTGCAACTGCTTTTTCTATGGTTTTTACTTATACTGGTGGTGATGAACTTGTTGAAGCTATTATGATGAAAATACCAGGAGAAAAGTGGGGGTTTGTTATAGTATCAATGATTGCTATTATGATTTTGGGGTTTTTTATTGATTTCATTGAAATTTCTTATATCATTTTGCCAATTCTCATCCCTATTTCCAAAGCAATTGGTATAAACCCTCTTTGGTTCGCTATTTTAGTAGCTATGAATTTGCAGACATCTTTCTTAACTCCTCCTTTTGGATTTAGCTTGTTTTACTTAAAAGGTGTTTGTCCTCCAGAGGTTAAAACTGTTGATATTTATAAAGGAGTTCTTCCTTTTATTTTAATTCAGATTTTAGTTTTAGCTTCTATTGTTATCTTCCCTAAATTTTATGGGCTATAAGAAAGCAGGTTGAGAATTTTTAGCTTATATTTTTTAGGTTTTTGTTATAAGATTAATGTTTCAATTAAGTAATAAATTATTTTATTTTTAAAACGAGGAGAAATTATGAAAAGTAAATCATTAAAAATTTTATTAGTATCAGCAATGGCTGTTTTAATGCAAAGTTCTTTTGCTGAAGACACCAAAGTCATTAAATGGAAACTAGCAACGAGTTGGCCTGGAAATCTAAGCCCAATGAGTGATGCACCAAAAAATTTCGCACAAAAAGTAAAAGCTATGAGTAACGGGCGTTTAATTATCAAAATTCATGATAAAAACAAGCATAAAGCTCCATTAGGTGTTTTAGATATGGTTAAAGCTGGGCAGTATGATATGGGACATTCTGGTTCTTATTACTGGAAGGGCAAAGATTTAGCAACTGTTCCAATAACAACAATGCCATTTGGAATGACTGCAGCAGAAAGACTTTCTTGGTATTATAATGGTGATGGAAAAGCATTAACTGCAAAGGTTTATGATAAATTCAATGTTCTTTCTTATCCAGGTGGAAATCTTGGAAATCAAATGGGAGGATGGTTTAAAAAAGAAATTAACTCTGTTGAAGATTTAAAAGGTCTTAAAATGAGAATACCAGGTTTTGCTGGAGAAGTTATGTCTAAACTTGGTGTTGCTGTAACAAATATTGCAGCTGGGGAGTTGTACACATCTCTGGAGCGAGGAACGATTGACGCACTTGAGTGGGTTGGACCTGGAATGGATATTAGCATGGGATTTCATAAAGTAGCTGAATACTATTACACTGGTTGGCATGAACCAGCTTCTGATTTGCAGTATTTGATTAATAAGAAATCTTGGAATAAGTTACCTGATGATTTAAAAACAATAGTTGAAACTGCTATGGAATCTTCAAATATGCGTTTATATGCACAGAATTACAAAATGAGTGCAGATGCTTGGGCTAAAATGAAAGCTGACTATCCAAATATAAAAGTAAAAACTTTCCCTAAAGAAGTTATTGCTAAATTAAGACAAATTAATGATGAGCTAATTATTGAGAAATCAAAAGAAAGCCCTTTATTTAAAGAGATAGTTGAAAATCAAAGAGCATTTATGAAGAAAGCTAGAGTATGGACTAAAATTTCAGACTACCAATACTTAAAAGATGATTTTGAAAGATAAATAAATATATTTAAAGCAAAAAAGCACCATGTGAAGTTTATATTTTTCATGGTGTTTTTTTTACTTAAGCATAAACATACTTGTGCTAATGCTAATGCTGATGCAATAAATATATCATATAGTTATATATAGACTTACAGCTATAGTTGTCAGAATAACTAATATTTTGTGATTTAATCAACTTAATAATAGGTTATAATTAGTTTTTTAGAAATTACTATTATATTTAATATGACAAAATCTACAAAATCAAATACACAAGTTGGAACAATTATTTTAGCTGCTGGAAAAGGCACTAGAATGTATTCAAATACCCCAAAAGTATTGCATAAAGTTGGTGGTAAACACATTTTACAGCATATTATTGAAACTTCTGAAAATATTGGTTGTGAAGAACCTATTCTTATTTATGGTTTTGCAGGTGATACTTTAAAAAATACAATTAATAATGATAAAATAAACTGGGTAAAACAAACAGAACAATTAGGAACAGGGCATGCTGTTAAACAGAGCATTCCTTTTTTGAAAGATGATAAAACATATATTATATTGCTTGGTGATGCACCTTTGATTGAAGCGAAAACACTTAATAAAATGATTAAATCTTGCCAAGAAAATGATGTTAGTATTTTAACTGTAAGCGTTGCAAACCCTTTTGGTTACGGGCGAATTATTAAAAATAGTAATGGTTTTGTTGATAAAATAACTGAAGAAAAAGATGCTACAGAAATTGAGAAAAAAGTTAGAGAAATAAATTCTGGTGTTTTTGCTCTCAAAGGTTGTTTAATAAAAGAATTAGTTAATGAAATTAAAAATAATAATAACCAGCAAGAGTATTATTTTACTGATATTGTTGAAATAGCAAACACTAAAAATTTAAAAGTTGTTACTGTTAGTGCTTCTTCTGCGGATGAAATATTAGGCTGTAATGACAAAACTCAACTTGCTGAATTAGAAACAATATATAGAAAACAGCAGGCTAATGAATTACTAAAACAAGGAGTTACCTTAATTGACCCAGCACGAATTGATATTCGTGGAAATTTGAGCTGTGGTAAAGATGTTGAAATTGATATAAACACTATATTTGAGGGAACAGTAAAGCTAGGAAATAATGTCAAAATAGGTGCGAATTGTATTATTAAAAATTCAAAAATTGAAGATGGTGCAATTATTGATGCAAATTCGATAATTGAAAGTTCTGAAATAGGACAAAAGGCAATGATAGGACCATTTGCAAGAATTAGACCAAAAACAAAAATGTTAGAGGGGGCAAAAGCAGGTAATTTTGTAGAACTTAAAAATGCAACAATAGGAAAGGGGTCAAAGGTAAACCATTTGAGCTATGTAGGTGATGCGATTTTGGGGCAAAATGTAAATATTGGGGCAGGAACAATAACTTGTAATTACGATGGTGCAAATAAGCATATAACAAACCTTGGAGATGATGTATTTATTGGCTCAAACTCTGCTTTAGTAGCTCCTGTTACAATTGGAAAAGGTGCTACAATCGGAGCTGGCTCAACTATTACTAAAAAAGTTGATGAAAATAATTTGGCTTTAACTAGAGCAAAGCAAATCTCAATAAGTGATTGGGCTAGACCAACTAAAAAGTAAAGGAATTTAAAATATGTCAAATTACAAATCATTTAAATGTGAAAATAAATTACAAGGTGTGATTGAAGTTGCTGGAGATAAATCAATTTCACACAGAAGTATAATGCTTGGTGCTTTGGCAGAAGGGCAAACTGAGGTAACTGGTTTTTTGGAAGGCGAGGATTGTATTGCAACTAGGAATGCTTTTTCAGATATGGGAGTAGATATTTCCACAAGTGATGGGAAAATAATTATAAATGGTGTTGGGGTTTTAGGTCTAAAAAAACCAAGCAAAGCAATAAATGTTGGTAACTCTGGAACTGCTATGAGGCTTCTTGCTGGGGTTTTGGCTGGGCAAAAATTCAGTTCAACTTTAATTGGTGATGACTCTCTTATGTCGCGTCCAATGGCTAGAATTCGTGATCCACTTTTGGAGTTTGGGGCGAATATAAAAACACTGGAAAATGGTTGTGCGCCAATAGAAATTAAAGCTTCAAAACTACTAAAAGGAATAACTTACAAACAAAAAGTAGCATCAGCTCAAATAAAATCTGCATTATTATTTGCAGGAATTTATGCAAAAGGTAAAACCCAAATTCATGAGCCAGGAATTAGTCGTGATCATAGTGAAAGAATGTTAGAAGCTTTTGGTTATGAGGTTTTTGCAACAATACAAAATGAAACTAAAATAACTACAATTAATGGTGGTGGAAAATTAATTGCAACAAATATAGAAGTTCCTGCTGATATTTCAAGTGCTGCATTTTTTATTGTAGCAACTTTAATTGCACCAAAAGGGTCTCAAATAACAATTAAAAATGTAGGTATAAATCCAACAAGAACAGGTGTTATTGAGATTTTAAAACAAATGGGTGCTGATATAACATTTACTAACAAAAGGTCGTTTGGAAAAGAACCTGTGGCTGATATTATTGTTAAATCAAGTATTCTTAAAGCAATATCAGTTAGTAAAAATTTGGTTCCTTTGGCAATTGATGAATTTCCAATAATATTTATTGCTGCCGCTTGTGCTGATGGGGAGTTTGTGCTGAAAAATGCCAAAGAATTAAGAGTTAAAGAAAGTGATAGAATCAGTGCAATGGCTGAGGGGTTGATTAAAATAGGTGCTAATTGTGAAGTTTTGGAAGATGGAATTATAATAAAAGGCAATTCAAATCAAATATTTAAATCATCAGAATCAATTGATAGCTTTGATGATCATAGGATTGCAATGTCTTTTACGATTGCAGGAATTCGCTCACAAAATTTTATAAAAATAAAAAATTGCAAAAATGTAGCAACCTCATTTCCTAACTTTTTAGAAGTTGCAAAAC
Organism: Cardiobacteriales bacterium; assembly: GCA_965215775.1. Classification (GTDB taxonomy): domain Bacteria; phylum Pseudomonadota; class Gammaproteobacteria; order Cardiobacteriales; family Ostreibacteriaceae; genus CBDCEG01. The sequence goes on along the minus strand of CBDCEG010000017.1, from coordinate 75,805 downwards.
AAATTGGAGTGAAAATAGAAAATGACTGAAAATACAGAAAAAGAGCAAGTAAAAAAACAAGTAAAAATTATAACAATTGATGGTGCAAGTGGTGTTGGGAAAGGCAGTATTGCTGGATTGTTAGCTTCTTATTTAGGTTTTAATTTGTTGGATAGTGGAGCTTTATACCGAATTATAGCAACATATATTATGCAAAATAATTTGGATCCAACAAAAGAAGACGATGTTAGGATTGCACTGGAAAATTCACAAATTCACTTTGAAATGCCTTATATATATTTAAATGCAGTAGATGTTTCAAAACAAATAAGAACTGAGAAATGTGGGCAAACAGCTTCAAAACTAGCAGTCCACCCATTTGTAAGAAAAGAGTTACAAAAATTAATGTTTGAATTTGTAACTTGCCCTGGATTGGTTGCAGATGGCAGAGATATGGGCAGTGAGGTCTTTAAAAATGCTGATTTGAAGATTTTTTTGACTGCTTCTGATAAAAAAAGAGCAGAAAGAAGATATAAACAATTGAAAGGAAAACAACAAAGTGCTAATATTGAACAGGTTCACAGCGAACTAGTAGAACGCGATAAACGCGATAAACTAAGAAATACTTCGCCACTAATCGCGGCGAAAGATGCATTTGTAGTTAATACAGATGATCTTGAATTGCATCAAGTGTTTGATTTGATTAAGCATTTGGTGGAGTTAAAAGGCATTTTGCCTTGCACTAAATCAGTTTGACAATTCTGTTGGCTGAATTAGTTTAATTTATTAATTTAATTAGAGATATTTTATGAGTGAAAGTTTTGCAGAGTTATTTGAAAAGAGTTTAGATAACATAGAATTAAAAGTAGGAAGTATTGTAAACGCTAAAGTTACTGAAATCGGAAAAGATTTTGTTGTAGTTAATGCAGGATTAAAGTCAGAAGAATTTATCCCTGTTGCTGAATTTACAAAGCCATCTGGCGAAATGACTGTTGCCGTTGGCGATGAAGTTGAAGTTGCTTTAGAAGATGTGGAAAATGGTTTTGGTGAAACAAAATTATCACACGAAAAAGCTAAAAGAATTAAAACTTGGAAAAAACTTGAAGGTTATCTTGAGTCTCAAGAAACTATTATCGGTTATATTAATACTAGAATCAAAGGTGGGTTTAGTGTTGATGTTGATGGTGTTCAAGCATTCTTGCCAGGTTCGTTAGTTGATGTTCGTCCTATTAAAGATCCATCTTTACTTGAAGGTAAAGAATCAGAACTTAAAGTTGTATCTCTTGATGAAAGAAGAAATAATATTGTTGTTTCTCGTCGTGCGGTTATTGAGTCTGAATACCAAGCTGAAAGAGAGCAATTATTAGCAACTCTAAAAGAAGGCGATGTTGTTAAAGGTATAGTTAAAAATCTAACTGATTATGGTGCTTTCGTTGACTTAGGTGGTTTAGATGGTTTACTTCACATTACAGATATATCTTGGAAAAGAATTAAATATCCTTCTGAAGTAATCAATATTGGAGATGATTTAGAAGTTAAAATCTTATCTTTTGATAAAGAAAAAGGAAGAGTTTCTCTAGGTCTTAAACAGTTAAAAGAAGATCCTTGGTCAGACTTAACTAGACGCTTACAAGCTGGTAGCCGTGTATTTGGTAAAGTTTCAAATATTACTGATTATGGTTGTTTTGTTGAAGTTGAAGAAGGAATTGAAGGATTAGTGCATGTTTCTGAAATGGACTGGACTAATAAAAATGTTAATCATAAGAAATTAGTAACTATCGGACAAGAAGTTGAAGTTATGATTTTAGAAATTAACGAAAAAAGCCGTAGAATTTCTCTAGGAATGAAACAATGCTTACCTAACCCTTGGGCTGAATTTACTGAAAACTTCAAAAAAGATGATGTTATAAAAGGAAATATTAGATCTATAACTGATTTTGGTATATTTATTGGACTAGAGGGAAATATTGATGGTTTAGTTCACTTATCTGATCTTTCTTGGACTCAGCAAGGCGAGCAAGCAATTAGAGAATATACAAAAGGACAAGAAGTTGAAGCTATTATTCTTGCAATTGACCCTGAAAAAGAAAGAATTTCTTTAGGTGTTAAACAGCTTGATAAAGACCCATTTGCAATTTTCTTAACTAAGAGTTCTCGAGGAAGTTCTGTTGCTGGTAAAATTTCAGAAGTTACAGCTACATCTGCAACAGTAGATCTTGGAGATGAGATTTTTGGTAAGCTTAGAGCTAGTGATTATTCAAAAGATAGAATTGATGATTTGACAACAGTTTTAAATGTTGGTGATGATATTACTGCACAAATTACAAATATTGATAGAAAAACAAAATATGTTTCTCTATCTGTAATTGCTAAAGAAATGTCTGATGAAAAACAAGTTATTAAAGACTATATGCGTTCTGATACTAAACCGACAAGCACAAGCTTAGGAGATATTTTCAGTGCTGCATTAAAAGAAGAAGATTAGTTAATTAATATTAATCTTAATTAAATCCGTGTAGTGTTTTTGTAACTTTATAAAAGCACTATACGGCAAACAAGGAGTAGAAATATGACAAAGATGGAACTTATTGATAGTTTAACTATCAAATTAAAACGAAATAAATCAAAAGACTCAAGCCCAATTAAAAAGCATGAAGTTAGAGATGTTGTTTTCAGCCTTTTTGAAACTATGTCAGAGTCTTTAGAGAAAGGTAGAAGAGTTGAAGTTAGAGGGTTTGGAAGCTTTAAAGTTATTAAAGGAAGAACTTCAAATGTAAGAAATCCAAAAACAGGAGCTAAACTAAAAATAACTCCAAGCTCAAGACCAAGGTTTAAAGCTGGTAAAGATATGAAAGAAAGAGTTGATGTTGCGCGTAAGAAAAGCAAAATATTTGGCTAAATAATAATAAAAAAAGCAGATGGAAAAATCTGCTTTTTTTATTTAAGTTTTAAATTTAAATAAATTCTTACTCTATGAATTATTTAGAAGGATATATTATATTTAGTAAGTAGTTCACAAAAGCAAAATCCATAATTGAGTTTATATTGATAAAATATAGTTATATTTTTATTAGTTTATTAATTTCTTTATTAATTTATAGTTTTAATAAGACTGAGAAAAAACAATCATTAAAACTTGGTGTTTATTATTGTAAGTTAGTGAAAGTTATTGATGGCGATACCATAATTGCTAATTGTAATCAAAGCAAACAGCAAACACTAATTTCAAATAAACAAACTAATCAGAACAAAAAACAACTTGGCAAAAAAATCAAAAAGAAAGCAAAAAACAAAACTTTAAGAAAATTAGAGTTAGGTTTTCTAATATTGATACACCTGAATTAGGGCAAAATTTTGGGGGGGTTAAAGCAAAAAATAAACTATTACAATTAATAAATAAAAAAATATTAATTTCAATTATAGGAACTGATATTTACGGTCGTAGTTTAGGAACTGTTTATAATTATGACAAAAATAAAACAAAAACTAATTTGGGTTTGCAGTTAGTCAAACTAGGATTTGCAAGAGTTTATAGTAGATACAAACCTCCCAAAGAATATATTAAAGCAATGAAACAAGCTAAAAAATTAAAGCTTGGGATTTGGGCTAAAAAGGTTTGCAACAAGATCCTCAAAAATATCGTAGGTTAGTATTTTAGCTATGTTAAAAATATATTTTTCAATAAAAAAATATAAACAGGTATTTTATGTGTAGATGGATAGCTTATATTGGTGAGCCTATTTTTTTGGAGGATATTTTGGTAAAACCATCTCATTCTCTATTAAGACAAAGTAGATTTGCGGAAGAAAATATAATAAAAGGACACTCTGTTATTCCTGACGGTCCTTTTCCAACAAATGATGATGGTTTTGGAATTGCTTGGTATGGGCAGCGTGAATTCCCAGGGGTTTACAAAGATTTACGCCCAGCCTGGAATGATAGAAACTACTTATCAATTGCTGCACAAACTAAGTCTGGATTATTTTTTGGGCATTTACGAGCAGCTTATCAAGGCTTGGTTCAACGAAGTAATTGCCACCCATTTCGTTATAATAATTGGGTTTTTCAGCATAATGGTGAAATTAATGATTTTTCTAAACTAAAACGAGATATTGCTTTAAAAATAACTCCTAATTTATTTCCTTTAATTGAAGGAACAACTGATACAGAATGGTTTTTTTATCTAATTATTAGCTTTGGCTTGCAGGAAAATCCCCAAAAAGCTTTAGAAAATGCGGTTAGTTTTATTGAGGATTTACGCAAAAAATATAATATTAAAAAACCATTTAAGCTAACGGCAGCCTTATCTGATGGTAACCAAAGTGTATGCGGTTCGTTATTCAAGTTTTGAACAGCAGAAAACTCTTTATATAAATAAAAACAAACAAGCTCTTTCTGATGAGCAAAAATAATATAATTCTTCCAAATAATGCAAAGCTTTTGGTTTCTGAGCCTCTTTCAGAGATGCGAGAAAATTGGCAAGCTATACCTGAAAGCAGTTTTGTAACTGTTTTCAATGATGGAAGTGTTGATATTTCTAGTTTTAATTTAAAATAATTAGCAAAAAATTAATAAAATGATAGTAAAAAAACTTCAGCAGTTAAATTTAAAAACTCCAATAGCTATAATTGGTGCTGGTCTGACTGGTAAATCTTGTTTTGATTTGCTTAATAATGCAAATATAAAATGCACAGTTTTGGACGAAAGTAATAATATAAATAAATTATTTTGAAACAGACAAAAACTCTATAGAGCTTGGTGAAATAACTTCAGATAAATTAAGTAATTATAAAGCAATTTTAGTTTCTCCAGGTGTTGATTTGCGTAAAAACTGTTTTAAGAATAATTTAGATAAAATTATCACAGATATGGAACTATTTGCACAGCTTTCAACTAAACCAATTATTGGTGTAACTGGCTCAAACGGTAAGTCCACTGTTGTTAGCTTGATTGATAAAGTATTTAAAGATGCAAATAAAAATTTTATACTTTGTGGAAATATAGGTTTACCTGTTTTGCAAACTTTGATTGATTTTGATGATAAAGTTGATGGTTATATTATTGAGCTTTCTAGTTATCATTTGGAAAAATCTCCAAGTTTAAATTTGGAAGTAGGGCTTTTGTTAAATATTAGCCCAGATCACCTTGATAGATATAAAGATTTTGATGATTATGCACAAACGAAAATGCAAGTTATTAAACAAGCAAACTATAAAATTGTAAATTTTGATGATAGTTGGATTACTAATTATTTGAAAGATAATAATATAAAATGTGTAGGTTTTTCAAGAACTAAACAGCAAAAAGAACCTAATTTATACACAAATAAAAACTTAATTAAATTAAATAATAATAGTTTGTTTGATATGAATAATTATAAACAAATTGGTTTGCACCATTGTGATAATGTGATGGCAGTTTTTTTGGTGGCAAATTATTTTAATATAGACAAAAATATTATAGCCAAATCTTGTGCAAACTTTAATGGTTTAGCCCATCGTTGTGTTAAAGTATTGGTGAAAAATGGAATAACTTTTATTAATGATTCCAAGGGAACTAATGTTGGAGCGACTATTGCTGCTGTTAATGGAATTAACCAGCCTATTATTTTGATTGCAGGTGGGCAAGCCAAAGAGCAAGATTTTGCACCACTTTTAGAAGTTGCAAAAGGTAAAATAAAAGCTTTGATTTTGATAGGTATTGATGCGAAAAAAATTGCTAAATATTTTGACGGCATAATTGATTATTATTTTTGTGATAGTTTGGAAAAAGCTTTTGATAAATCAGTAGAGTTGGCTAAACCCAATGATGTTGTTATGCTTTCTCCTGCCTGTGCTAGCTTTGATATGTTTGAAAGTTATATTGTGCGTGGAAATGAGTTTGAAAAGTTAGTAAGTAGTTTAAAAATATAATATAAAATATAAAATATAAAATATAAAATAGAGAGTAAAGATATGAATAATTCAGATAAAAAAAGAAAATTTCAAACTGGACCTGATGATAAAGGTTTTTTTGGTAGATTTGGTGGACAATTTATTTCAGAAACACTAATGCAAGCAGTTATTGAACTAGAAGAAGCTTATAATAAAGCTAAAACTGATAAATCTTTTTGGCAGGAATTTGATTATGATTTGGCACATTATGTTGGTCGCCCAAGTCCTCTTTATTTTGCAAAAAGACTTTCCAAGGAAAATGGTGGTGCAAAAATTTACCTTAAAAGAGAAGACTTAAATCATACTGGTGCGCATAAAATAAATAATACAATTGGACAAGCTTTACTTGCTAAAAGACTTGGCAAAAAAAGAATAATAGCAGAAACTGGAGCTGGGCAGCACGGTGTTGCAACAGCAACTATCGCTGCAAGGTTAGGTCTGGAATGTGTTGTTCATATGGGTGCAAAAGATATTATTAGACAAAGCCCGAATATTTATAGAATGAAACTTTTGGGGGCAAAGGTTATTCCAGCAGAATCAGGTTCAAAAACACTTAAAGATGCTTTAAACGAAGCACTTCGTGATTGGGTTGCAAATGTTGATGATACTTTTTATGTAATAGGAACAGTGGCTGGACCACACCCATACCCTGAAATGGTTAGAGATTTTAACTCTGTAATTGGGCGTGAAGCAAGAAGGCAAATTCTAGAACAAACAGGAAAATTACCAGATGCTTTAGTTGCTTGTATAGGCGGTGGTTCAAATGCAATGGGACTTTTTCATGAGTTTTTAGGCGATAAAGATGTCAAAATGTTTGGAGTAGAAGCAGCGGGTATGGGAGTTGATACAGATGAGCATGCAATGGCACTACAACGAGGAAAAGTTGGGGTTTTACACGGAAATAAAACTTATTTAATGTGTGATGATTATGGGCAAATCATTGAGCCTTATTCAATTTCTGCAGGCTTGGATTACCCTGGTGTTGGTCCAGAACATTCATATTTACAAGATACAAAAAGAGCTGAATATGTTGGAATTAGTGACCAAGAGGCACTTGCTGCGTTTAGAACTCTATGTAAAGTTGAAGGAATAATTCCTGCACTAGAATCATCTCATGCTGTTGCTTATGGACTAAAATTAGCTAAACAAATGAGTAAAAACGAAACTATTATTGTGAACTTATCTGGTCGAGGTGATAAAGATATAAATACTATTGCAAAAATTGATGGGATTAGTTTGGATTGATTTTTATAACCTAACTATAAATATTATCCAAAAGAATAAATAAATTAAGATGTTATTTAAAATAATATCTATCCCAATGAATTAAATCAATATTTGTAGTTTCTTTTTGTTGCTCTACCTAAGTATTACTTTAAAAATCAAACGCTTAGGGTGAAAAAAGTAAGAAATAAGAAATAATAATAGGAAATATAAAAACAGGAAATTATGAAAAAACAAAGTATAGTAAGAATTTTAGAAGCTTTACTAATTACTTTAATAATGAGTTTTAGTTTTGCAAATGCAAAAGAAATGCAACCTAATGATGTGATACATTTCCCAGACAAAAACTTTGAAAAGGTGGTTCGTAAAGAGATTGAAAAACAAAAAGGAGATATTTTGTATTCTGATATTTCAAATATTGACTCATTATCAGCTAATGCTTTGGAAATAAAATCAATTGATGGGATACAGTATTTTAAATCTTTAACTGATTTGACTTTGAATAATAATTTAATAATTGATATTTCTGTACTTAATAATTTAGTCAGTTTAGAGCGGTTAGAAGTTGGGAATAATAAAATAACAGATATTTCACCACTTAAAAATCTAAAAAAAATAATCACATTAAGTTTAAATAATAATAATATAAAAAATTACTCAGTTATTTATTCATTGCCAAAGATACAATGGTTTAAATTGAAAAAAGGGAGTGCTGTTGATATTAGAAATTATTCTAAGCTAAAAAAAATAACTTTTCAAATTTTTTGGGAGGAATCAAAAGGAGAGTTTGAAAATAGAATGATTAAACTAGATAAAATAAGACATTTGAAAAAAATAACTTTCAATAGTGAGTTTATAAATAAGTATGCTGAGCCAAAATAACTAGATATTAAAATGAATGAAGAAGAAAAAAATCTGCAATTTTCCAAGATAAATATGGAGCGTTTGAGTTACAACAACAGCTTGAGGAAAAAGAAGGTGTCTATTTGGAAGTATTGGAGAAATCTGAGTGAATAATGGAAAGGTTGTTAAAAAAAGCAAAATATAAAAAACTGTGAAAAATAAAGAGAATTAAATGAATAAAAATAATATATTAGATTATCAAAAAGCATTTTTAAATATTTATGGTGAATATTTAAATTTATTTGAGGAAGTGATAAGCAAAGTGGATTTAGATGAGGTAATTAAAAGAAACCATTTGACCCCAAAAGAGGATATAAGTTTAAAATATTGGTTTGCTAAGTTTTTGACTTTGAGAGCTAATTTGTGGGAAATTGTTGATGAAATTGAAAGTAGTTTTGATTCAGATATTAAACAAATAAAAACTAATAAAGACTGGGAGTTATTTATAATTGGTTATGCAAGTGCTTGTTTATTAGTAACTATGAGCAGGCGAATGATTGATGAAGTTGCCTTTTCTAAATTAATAAAAAATAAATTTAATGAGCCCGCCGTTGAATATAATTTGGGTAAAAAAGAGTTTGCGAAAGTTTATAAAGAGCTTACAAACCCTATGAATGCTTTGTTATTAAAAGATGTTAGGAATTTGGTGCGGAAAAATTTGAATAAAGTAACTTCTCAAATAAAAACTTCTAAAGAAATTTTGGAGTTAGTCCATAAATTGGAGAAATCTATAAATATAGGTTATTTTGAATATGCAATATATTGGTTGAGGTATAGGTTTTTTTCTTTTAAAAGAAGAGTTTATTCAGCACGAAAACTTACAATGTTTAAAGCTTTGGAATTATCAGGTAAAGTTATTTCAGAGATTAATTTAAATAAAACCAAAAGAGTAACGCCCAAAATAATTGAACAAGTAAAAAATATCGTTAAAGCTGGTGATATTATCGTTTCACGCCATGATTTAACTTTAACAAATTATTTTATACCTGGATTTTGGCCACATTGTGCGCTTTATTTTGGAGATTTAGAAAGTTGTGAGAATTTGGGTGTAAAACTTGATGAAAACGCACAGAAACTACTAAGCTCCAAAAATCCAAGCTCTGAAAATGGAAAGTTTAAAATTGATATCTTAGAAGCTCTAAAAACTGGGGTCAAATTAAAACCATTAAAAGAAATGCTAAAAGTTGATAATTTTATAATTCTTAGACCTAAACTAAATAATAATGAAATAAAACAAGCTCTTGAGCAAGTTATGCCACATATTGGAAAAGATTATAGTTTTGATTTTGACTTTGCAAGAAGTGATAAATTAGTCTGTTCTGAAGTTATTTATCGTGCATTTGATGGAATTGGTGGGATTAAATTCAACCTTATTGAAAGAGCAGGGCGACTTACCTTTAGTGCTGAAGATTTACTTGATATGGCTCTTGCTAAAAATGATTTTGAACCAATCGCAATATTTGGAACTAAAGACTCAAAAACACAAATTATAACTGATAAAGCTTTACTAAAAGATTTGGTTGTTAAAAGTTATAAGTAATAAAGAGGACAATATGAAAATACATAAGATAGTAAGAATCCTAGGAGGATTATTAATTACCTTATCTGTTGGTTTAAGCTTTGCAAATACCAAGGAAATAAAACTAAATGATGTAATAAATTTACATGACAAAAGCTTTAAAAAATCTGTTCGTAAGCAAATACAACCAAATTATGTGATAAATTTCCCCGACAAAAATTTTGAAAAGGCTATTCGTGAGAAAATTCATAAACGAACAGGAGATATTTTATATTCAGATATTTCTTATCTAAAAAAAATTTCTTTTAATAAAAAAAAGATAAAATCAATAGAGGGAATTCAGTATTTTACATCATTAAATGCTTTATATTTGCAAGATAATGAAATATCAGATATTAGCAAAATTAATGGATTAATTTATTTAGAAAAAATTGGATTAGATGCAAATCAAATAATTAATATAAATCCTCTTAAAAACTTGGGAAATCTAGAAATAATAGGGATTTCAGAGAATAAAATTATTGATATTAATGCAATTAGTAATCTAAAAAAATTAAAAGGACTATATGTAGCAGCCAATAAAATAACTGAGATTATTGCTCTTAGTAAATTAACTAACTTAGAATATTTATCTTTGGCAGAGAATAAAATATCAGATATTAGTTCGTTGAGTGAATTAATTAAAATAAAAGGACTATATCTATATGACAATAAAATAACTGATATTAATTCATTGAAAAACTTAACTAAGTTAGAAAAACTATATTTGAGTAAAAATAAAATATCTGATATTAGTTCGTTGAGCGGATTGACTAAACTAAAAGAATTATATCTATATGAAAATAAAATAACTGATATTTCATCACTTAAAAATATGATTTACTTAGAAAAACTATATTTAGACGAAAATAAAGTTAATAATGTAGATTCTCTTGAGAACTTAACTAAACTAAAAGACTTAGCTCTGCACAACAATAGAATTATAAATATTTCATCACTTAAAAAGTTAAATGATTTAAAAAAACTAAATCTGCAAAATAATAAAATATTGAATATTAATTCATTAGAAAATTTAACAAATTTAAAAGAGTTGGACTTATATGGCAATAACATATCAGACATTTCTTCACTTAAATATTTAAATAAACTAGAGAAATTAACTCTATTTAAAAATAATATAAGTAATATTGACTCTCTTGCTAACTTGACTAACTTAGTTAGATTGAGAATGAGAAATAATAAAATAACTAATATTATGGCACTTAAGAATTTAAGTAAATTAGAATTGCTTGGGCTTGATGATAATGAAATAACAGGTATCACTGGTATTGGAGGTCTAACTAATTTGAAGGATTTAAACCTTATGAATAATCATATAACTGATATTGGAGAGCTTAGACACTTAGTTAAGTTAGGTGGCTTAAACCTCAAAAAGAATAAAATAATAGATATTTCGTATCTTAAAAATTTAACCAAGCTTAAGTGGTTAGATATTAGCAAAAATAATATAACTGATTATTCTGCTATTAATTTATTATCAAGTCTTAGTTATATTATATTTGGAAAAGGAGAATCAGTTGATGTGAGAAATTATTCTAAACTTAAAAATCTAACTTTTGTTATTTTTAGTGAAGATAATAGTAAAAAGTTCCAAGGGTGGGTTGTTGAATTAGATAAAATTAAACATTTAGGTAAAATAACTTTGGATGATGAGTTTATCAATAAATATGCAAAAGTGGTTAAAAGTTATAAATAACTAATAAGTTGCAACTATAATTAATATAAATTCGTAAAATTAATTAGATATTAAACTAATATAAAACAAATACTATGAAAAATAGAACTAATCAAATAACTAAATTTATGGCGGTTGTAATGGCTTGCTTATTTACTTTTACAGTATTTGCTGAGCAGGAAAAAAACATATTGCCAGCTTCTGAAGTGTTTTCTCCGCAAGTAACTTTGGTTAGCTCAAAGGAAATAGTTATAGAAATAGATATTCCAGATAATTACTATATCTATAAAAATCGTTCTTTTGAATTAAATTTCCAAAATAAAGATTTAATAATTGAAAAATTAATTTTATCAAAAGGTTATCTAAAAGAAGATAGGTTTTTTGGGAAGCAAGATGTTTGGTATGGTGGAAAACAAAATGCGAAAATTACTGCAAAGTATAAAAATCCTAAAAATATCTTAAAAACTAATTTAAAACTAAAACTACAAGCCTGTATTGATGGTGCTATATGTTATCCACCTGAGGTTTTTGATGTTCCAGTTTCATTTACTAAAGTTATAAATAAAAAAAATGATGAAAAAAGCTCCTTATCTTCATTAATATCAAAAGATAAAAAAGTTAATTTGTTTGGAGAGAAAACTTTATTAGAAGCAGATGATGCATTTTCTTTTTTTGTAGAGTTAAGCTCACCAACAGAAATTATAATAAATTGGAAAGTTGCTGATGATTATTACCTTTACAGAGATAAAATAGTAATCAAATCGCAATCAAAAGATATTGCAAATATTATTCATACGCAAGGTTTGGAGCATAATGATGAATATTTTGGTAAACAGCAAATTTATAGGCAGAACCAAGGTAAGTCTATAATTTATTTAAAAAAAGCTAATAAAAGATTAAAGTTAAATTTAGAATATCAAGGTTGTTCTGATAGTAAAATTTGTTATCCTATAGTTTATAAAAATACTGAGTTAGATACGACTTTGGAAGTTTATAATAATAGGTCTGCAAGTTTGAAACTGGATTTGGCAACAGGCTCTGAAAATACAGAAAATAATAAATCACAAACTATAGTAAATGAACAAGATAAACTAACTAAAATATTACTAAACAAAAGAGTATTCTCAATTATATGGTTGTTTAGTTTAGGTTTGTTACTTGCTTTTACAGTCTGTGTTTTACCAATGGTTCCAATTATTTTGGCAATAATTAATAATCAACAAAATATAACCAAACCTCGCTCAGCACTTCTTTCATCTGTTTATGTTTTAGGAATGGCTACAATGATGGCTGTGTTTGGTTTAATCGTTGCTAGTTTTAATATAAATTTACAGATAATATTTCAAAAGCCACTATTTTTAATTATATTTGCTGGATTGTTTTTGGTTATGTCTTTGGCGATGTTTGGGGTTTTTAGTATTTCTATGCCTTCATTTTTACAAACAAAAATAAATAACTTACAAAATAAAGTGAAAAATACTAGTTTATTTAACTTATTTATAATGGGTGCTTTATCTGCATTAGTTGTGGGTCCTTGTATTGCACCACCTTTACTTGCTGTTTTAGCATTTATTAGCACAACGGATAATTATATTTTAGGTGGGGTTTATTTGTTTGTTTTAGGTCTTGGAATGGGTGCGCCACTTATTTTCTTTGCTGTTTTCTCTACACTTATTCCAAAAACTGGTGAGTTTTCTAAATTTGTTTCTAAATTTTTAGCAACTATAATTTTGGGTGTTGCTTTCTGGCTACTTTCTAGATTATTACCATCTTCTTTAAATATGGTTATTTGGGGAATTTACTTATTTGGCTTGGCTTTTGTTATTGCAAAGCCAAAGTATAAATTAAAAACTATAAAAATATTTAAAAATATATTAGTGATTTTACTTATTTCATTAAGTATTACTTGGATTGCAGGTGGAGTTACAGGGCATAAAAATATTTTGAAACCATTTTCACAATCAGTATTAAAATTTAAATATATAAATAATGAAGCAGAATTAATTGCAGAGTTAAAAAACTCTAATAAACCAATTATGTTAGACTTGTATGCGGATTGGTGTGTTTCTTGTAAAGAGCTTGAAAATATAATGTTTTTTGATGAAAAAGTTATTGAAAAGTTATCAGAATTTAAATTATTAAAACTAGATATCACTAAAACAAATGACGAACATAAAGTGTTTATGAAAAAATATAATTTAGTTGGACCACCAGTTTTAATGTTTTTTGACAATAATAAAGAACTAAAAAATCATAGGCTTCAAGGATTACCAAGTATTAAACAACTTATTCAGTCTGCGAAAATAAATTAACTATAAAGCAATATGCTTTTTTTACGGACTAGGTTAAAATACTTGAATGAAATTTTTTAGTCTTTTAGTTTTAATTCCAATCATAAGTTTTGCTGATAATTGCCCAGTTGATAGGCTAGTGCCTTTTACCTTGGGAAATGATGCTGTTGATTCTTTGGTGCATATTGAAGCAGATTCTGGTGATGCCACCAAAAAAATAATAAACCTTTATGGCAATGTTATTGTGAGTAAAGACCAAGAAAAAGTTAGAAGTAGCAAAGTAAGTTACAATCGCCAAAATTCATCACTTCAATCAGATGGAAATCTAACTTATGGAAATCCTGATTTCGCACTAACTTCAAAAAAGTCAAACTTCAATATAGATAAAAAACGAGGCAAATTTGAAATGGTAGATTATTACATTTCAGATGGTGAGTTTATCGGAAGTGCTGAGAAATTATCAGTTGATAGAATTAAGAATATTGAAGATTTAGAGCAAGCAACTTTTTCAACCTGTGCTAGAGAAAATCCTAGTTGGCATTTGAAATCCAAAAAATTACACTTAGATCATGAATCTGAAGTGGGGCAGTCTTGGGGAAATACTTTTTATATTAAAGATACGCCAGTCCTTTATTTACCTTATTTAAGTTTCCCTTTAACTGATAAAAGAAAAACTGGCTTTCTATTTCCATCAGGTAATTTATCAGAGGGTAGAGGCGTTGATATAACAACACCTTATTATATAAATATTGCACCAAACCAAGATTTGACACTTTACCCAAGGTTTATGACCAAAAGGGGATTTATGCTTGGAAGTGAATATAGATATTTATTACCAACGCTAAATGGAACAATAAGCTCTAATTATATTACAAATGACCACAAAGCTGGCGAGTCAAACCGTTGGTCACTTCATACACAGCACACTTATAAACCAGTTGATGGCTTAAGTTTTGACTTACTTTATCAACGAGTTTCAGATCCTGATTATATAAGAGATTTTACCAGCACTTTGGATTTATCTTCTGCAAGTTTTTTAGAAAGTCATTTGAATATGAACCTTAAAGTTTCTGATAATTATAAGGTTTTTGCACAAATTCAAGATTTTCAAGTTGCAAATAGTAATTATTCAGAAAAAAGCAAACCATACAGCAGACTACCAAGAGTTAGTGGGATAGGAGAGTGGTTTTTGAATGATAACTTTAGTTTTTCTAGTAAAACTGAGCTAACAAATTTCCAAAAAGAAGATGTCGTTTCTGGAATTCGTTTAGACCAAGATTTAGTTTTTTCATATTATGCAGAAAATTCATTTGCTTACATAAATCCTAAAGCAGGTTATAGATTTACTTATTATGACTTGGAAAACCAAGCAAAAGGTAAAAGAGATGTTATATCTCGCTCAATTCCTAATTTTAGTATTGATACAGGGCTTTATTTTGATAAGCAAATAAATTGGTTTGGTAATGAAAGCACGCAAACACTTGAACCTAGATTATTTTACTTATACACACCTTATGTAGATCAATCTGATATTCCAGATTTTGATACTTCACGAGTTGATAGCTCTTATGATTGGTTATTCTTGCGAAATAGGTTTAATGGAAAAGATAGAGTTGGTGATGCAAATCAACTTACAACAGCATTAAGCACGGTAATTACAAGTAATGAAACAGGCAAGGAGCTTGCGAAATTCTCAATTGGACAAATTCAGTATTTTACCGATAGAAAAGTTTCTTTATTAGATAGTGTAGCCAAAAAATCAAGGTCAAATTTAATTGCTGAAGGAAGCCTAAATATAAGTGATAAATATAAAATAAGAGGCTTAATTCATCAAGATATTGATATAAATAAAACTGAAAAATCAATGTTAGGTTTACAGTATTCACCATCTGAAGGAACTGTTTTAGGTCTAACTTATTTATATGATAAAAATTATTATGAGCAAGTTGATTTTGCAGGTGTTTGGAAAATAAACGACTATTGGAGAACATTTTGGCGTTTAAATTACTCACTGCGTTATGATGAGCCGATTGATATTATGGCTGGTATTGAGTATTCAGACTGTTGTTGGTCGGTTCGTCTTTTGGCAAGAGATCACCGAACTGGCTTCTTTAAAGAAAATAAAGATGAAATTGCCTCAGAAACAGCAGTTTATTTAGAGTTTAATCTAAAAGGACTAGGGAAAATTGGAAATGATACAACATCTTTATTAGATCAAATTATTCCAGGTTATGACTTTTAAAGTTATATAAAGGTTAAATCACAAAAAAATAATCAGAAAAAACAATACTCAAAACCTAAACAAAACATAAATAAAACATAAACAAATGACAAATATATTTAACCCATTCAAAAAAATACTTATTAATCGCCAGTTTGCAGGAATGCTATTTTTCTTCGTGTTAGCAACTGTTTTAATAATTTATTTTGGAAAAATAATGGCTCCATTTTTGGGTGCAGTTGTTTTTGCATATTTACTTGAAGGGGTTGTGAAATTTATAACTTCTAAAAAAATATCAAGAGGTTTTGCTGTAGGTTTAGTTTTTAGTGGTTTTTTATTATTCTTTTTATCAGTTTTATTTTTCGCTTTTCCTTTAATAGTTCTGCAGGTTAAAGAGTTTGTGAAAGATATTCCAACATATATTGGGCTGGGTCAGCAGTTAATAATGAAACTTCCAGAAAAATACCCTGATACAATAACTCAAGAGCAAGCAAATCAAGTTATATCTAGTTTAAACAGCCAAGTAACGAATTTTGCACAAAGCATAACTTCAGGTGTTATTTCTAAAATACTTGGAATAATTACTTTAGCTGTGTATTTGGTTTTGGTGCCAGTTATGATTTTCTTTTTATTGAAAGATAAAACTTTAATAATAAAAGGTTTACAAAAATACTTACCATTAAACAATCCTCTTCTAAAGTCTGTTTGGGAAGATGTTGATGTGCAAATAGGTAATTATATTCGTGGTAAATTTACTGAAATACTTATTTTATGGTTTGTTTCTTTTGTAGCATTTACTCTGTTTGGTCTAGATTATGCAATGTTACTTTCAGTTGTTGTTGGTCTTTCAGTTTTAGTTCCTTATATTGGTGCAACTGTTGTTACTTTACCAGTTGTGTTAGTTGCTTATACGCAATGGGGTTTGACTGGAACTTTTTATGGACTATCAATTACTTACTTTATAATTCAAATACTTGATGGAAATGTTTTAGTTCCATTGATTTTTTCTGAAGCGGTAAATATAAACCCTGTTGGAATATTAGTTGCAGTTCTATTTTTTGGTGGAATTTGGGGTTTTTGGGGAGTATTTTTTGCAATTCCAATAGCAACTGTTGTTAAGTCAATCTTAGATGCTTGGGTTGAAAATATGGGGGTGAAAAAAGAAATAAATACTAAGGTAGAAGAAGATTAGAAGTAAACCATTAAGTATTTTTATCCATAAAATTAGACCATTACACCAAAGCTGTTTCCTAAGGTCTTGAATCTCCTGCTGCTGAGCTGTCAACGCTCTTTTGCCATCTGGAGTTTTCCCACCTAATTCGTCAATATATTGTTTTTTCCAACGCGCAACAGCTGATTTTCCTGCACCAGAAATTTCTTGAATTTGACTATTTGTATAATTTTCATGCACCATAAGCTTTGCATAATCAAGCTTTTGCTCTACAGTCCAAGTTTTTCTTTGTTTGTTAATTTTTGACATAATTTTTTCCTCTTAAAAGTGTATTATAGGCTAAAAATCTGTCCCATAAAACTGAACCACTTCACTCTGAAAGAAATCACCATAAACATCTGCGGCAACTGTAGATTTAGTAATTGAAATATCAGAACCACTTCCAGTCATATTAGAACCAGTAAATACTGTAGAGTAAATTGTCCCAACCTCACTATCATTTACAGTTATTGTATTACGAGCAACAGTAACATCTTTTGAACCTGTATTATCAATATTTACAGCTCTTAATCCACCTGTAACTTTAGAATTGTTTTGAACAGTAACTGTATTTCCTTCCACATCACCTGTAACATTGTTAAAGTTACTTGCAAATAATCTACTAACTTCAGTATTATCTACTGTTATATCACTTCCTGCATTTGTAATTTTAGTTATAGATGATATACCAGCTACTTGACTCCCCATAATAAAGGATGCTTTACTATTTTTGACAGAAATTGTATTTCTTGAAGTTGTAGTTATGTTTGTAGAATCATTAATTCTAAGTCCACGAATATCTCCTTTTGCAAGATTATCAAGTCCATCTATTGTTATTGTGTTTCCACCTACTTTTGTGTTTTCTGTTTTTTCAAGATCAGTTCCATAGATATTATCAACTTGAGAATTTGTAATAGTTAGCTCATTTCCTACTATTGTATTATCGTCACCATTTAGGTCAGAAACTCCTTTAACAGTAATAGAACTACTATCTGTTACAGATATAATATTTGCAGTTTTAACTGTGTTTTTATTTGAATCTTTCATGAAAACACCAAATATACCACCATCAGTAGTAGATGTTATTTTAGTTCCACCAGTTACAGTTATAGTGTTCCCTTGTATTTTTGTGCTGTTAGTAGATAGTATCGTTGCTCCTTTTATAGTTTTAGCAATAGTGCTATCGTCAACAATGATTGTATTACTGCCAGAAGAGCTTCCGTCTCCTAAATATATTCTATTTCCAATAAGGTCTTCCAAAATTACGGATTTGTTGCTTAGTGAAATCTTATTAGCACCCATCTTAGAGTTTGTGGAGCTATCAGAGACACCACCAATAAGTCTTTGAGTTTTACTATTAATAAATTTAATCACATTATCAGCACCAACAGCACCATTAACTCCGCGGAAAGTATCTGCATAGACATTAGCTTTAGTTCTATCAAATCCATCAAAAGTTACAATGTCAGTACCAGCGTTTTGAGCGGATGCAGTATCAGTATCAAGTCGTAAGTCATGCTCATCAGCAAATATAATAATATTATTACCTGTGCAAATCACAGGACTTGCTAGTGTTCCATCATCTCCTTCTGTAAAAAAGGAGCTACAATCTGCATATGCTTGCCCCGAAAGAATAGTTGATATCGCAACGGCTATCAACTTCTGTTTATTATTTATTTTCATATTTTTACCTTTTTTTAAGTTTTGTTATTTATTAATTATTAAAGTAATTCTTGTTTTTTTACTGAACGACAGGCAAATACTAACAATTACAAGAATGTTTTGCAATAAGCGACTTCCTTTGACGCTATCCTACCAATAAATATCAATTTTCTTTTCAAAATAAGTTGTTGTAAATTATATGTTTTATTTTATTTTATTTGTAATGTATTTGAAATGTAGCGTTACAATTTTGTAATGTTTTCCGACAAAAGGTTTTCTAATGGCATATATTAGCCAATACTTTATTTTTAATAACCTTTTCCTTTCAAAAGTTTATTAAAAGCTAAAATAACCCCATAAAATAGAACAGATTCAAGACAAAGGCACTCCTTATCCCTACTGATCTATGATTTATGACTTTCTAGTTTAGCCAATGCTTCATAAATAATATCAATATCATTTCGGTTTTTGATATTATCATTTATATGTTGTTTGAATGCTTTTGCGTTTCTTTGACCGTGGAATAGTCCCATCCAGTGTCTTGCGATATGTTTTATATGGTTGCCTTTGCTAATTTCTAAATCTATATAACCTACCATTTGCTCAATAATATCTTGTCTTGATTTTGTATTAATTTCACCACCAAGCATTTCATCAATTTTTGACATAACCCAAGGGTTTTGATACGCTTCTCTGCCCATCATTACACCATCTACAAATTCATAATGTTGTTTGCATTGTTCAATTGTTTTAATTCCACCATTTATAATTATTTCTAGTTCTGGGAACTTTTCTTTTACTTGATAAACCAAATCATAACGAAGCGGTGGAATATCACGGTTTTTTTTAGGGTCTAAGCCTTTTAGGAAAGCTTTTCTAGCATGAATTATAAAAGTTTTACAGCCTGCATTTGCAACGGTTTCAACAAAATTAAAAACTGTTTCTTCAGCCATATCATCAATAGATAATCTATTTTTGATTGTTACTTTTTTGTCAGTTTCACCTTGCATCGCTTTGAAACAATCTGCAACCAAATTAGGCTCTGCCATTAATACTGCACCGATTTTACCTTTTTGGACTCTATCTGATGGACAGCCAACATTTAAATTTATTTCGTCATAATTATATTGGTTTGTGATTTTTACAGATTTCGCCAAATCCAAAGGATCGCCACCACCAATTTGTAATGCAATTGGGTGCTCTAAATCACTGAATTGTAAATATCTATCATATTCTCCATAAATAATTGCACCAGTTGTAACCATTTCGGTGTATAAAATTGCTTTTTGGGTTATTTGTCTATGAAATGCACGGCAATGCCTTGTTGTCCAAGCCATCATTGGTGCTACTGAAAATGTTTTGTTTGTAAAATCGGACATTTTTATTTGTTGAATAAATTAATAATTTTATCTAATTGATTTTGATTATATTTTTTAAAATCAGAATTCCCCCAAACAGGTGATGGCCAAGCATAATCATCTGTAAATCTAGCAATAATATGAATATGTAATTGTGAAACTATATTGCCAATTGTTGCAACATTTATTTTATCAGGATTTAATTTGTTATTTAATTTATTAGCATATAAATCAATAGCCTTAAGTATATCTATTTTAAACTCTTGTGAACATTCAAATAACTGAGTTTCATTTGTTTTTGGAACTAAAATTAACCAAGTGACTAATGAGTTTTTATTTAGTAATAATAAATATTTATCAGTTTCTTTTATAAGATAAGTGTCTTTTTCCAAAGTTTTATTTAATTTAAATTGCATTAGCTTTATAGTTGTTTTTGAATTGAAATATTATAGGTTATTATACTTAATTATTGGTGCTTTATTTTATAAGTTTATACAAAATGGAAATGATTAAGGGCAAAAAATGAAAAATAATACAAGAACAAAAATTTTATTATCAGAAAATGAATTTAACCTACTTGAAAATGCACATATTTTTGTGGCAGGAGTCGGCGGAGTAGGTGGATATGTTGCTGAAAATATTGTTCGTGCAGGAGTTGCTCAAATAACTATTTTGGACGGAGATAAAATTGACTCATCAAATATTAATCGTCAAATACTTGCGCTAAATTCAACAGTTGGACAAAGAAAAGTTGAAGTTATGAAAAAAAGATTATTAGATATAAATCCAGATTTGAAAATAAATATAATTGATGATTTTATGACAACAGCAAAGGTTCTAAAAACAATCACAATTGATAAATATGACTTTATCGCAGATTGTATAGATAGTGTTGCTTGTAAATCTGAGCTTATTTACCAAGCTCAAAAATTAAATATTCCAATAATTTCTGCAATGGGAGCTGGAAACCGAATAGATATTTCTAAAGTTAGAATTTGTAGTTTAAATCAAACAAGTAACTGTCCATTAGCAAGAGAAATAAGACGCAGATTAAGAACTCTTGGTGGAAGTTTGAATTACAAAGTTATATTTTCTGATGAACCACGCCGGCCACCTTTTGTAGAAACAGTTTGCAGTGAATTATATGAGTCAAAAGCAATAAACGGCACAATTTCATATATGCCCGCGATTTTTGGGGTTATGATGGCTGGTGAAATTATTAAGCAAATTATAACTAAAAACTCATTCTCCCCAAGCCATTCGGCGTAATTGTATAGCTTCAGCCAAATGATTTAGCTTAATATCTGTTGAATTATCAAGGTCTGCTATTGTTCTAGCTAGTTTTTGCACACGATGATAGCTTCGCATAGATAAATCAAGTGAAGTTGCTGCTTTATTTAGCATATTTGTGCAGGTTTCATCTAATTTGCAAATATCATTTATCATTGTTGGAGTTAGTCTTGCATTAGTAACTCCTTGTCTTTTATATTGAATGTTCCTTGCTTGTTCAACTTGTTGTAGCATAAATTCGCTAGAATATTGAGGGTTTGGTTCGTCAGATAGTTTTTTGTGATCAATTCGTGAAACTTCAGTAATTATATCAATCCTATCAATTAACGGACCTGAAATTTTATTTCTATATCTTGAAACTTGGTCTGGACTATCTTTACACCTTCTTTTTGTATCACCCAAATATCCACAAGGGCAGGGGTTCATAGCAGCAATAAGCTGAAAATTAGCTGGATATTCTGTTTGTCTAGTTGCTCTTGAAATTGAAATATTACCTGTTTCAAGTGGTTCACGCAGAACTTCTAAAACATTTTTACTAAATTCTGGAAGTTCATCTAAAAATAAAACTCCATTATGTGCAAGTGATATTTCACCAGGTTTTGGAATACTTCCACCACCAACAATTGCAGGAGATGATGAAGTGTGATGAGGGCTTCTAAAAGGTCGTTTTGACCAATTTTCAACTTGAAAACCGTGATGGGAAATAGAATAAACAGAAGCAGTTTCTAAAGATTCTTTTTCAGTCATTTTTGGTAGTATTGTTGGTATTCTTGAAGCAAGCATACTTTTACCAGTTCCTGGTGGACCAATCATCAAAACATTATGCTCACCAGCAGCTGCAATAACTAAAACCCTTTTGGCGTGTTCTTGTCCACGGACTTCTGAGAAATCTTTTTGAAATTGTTTAAACTCTTCTTTTTTTATAAGATTTATAGCTTGTAAATTTTTACCATGCGTATGAGCTAAAATATCTAAAATATGTTTGGCTTTAAATCCTTGTAAATTTTGTATTAAAGCAGCTTCTTGTTCATTTTCTTCGGGTAATATTAACTTATTCTTTTCTTCCGAACATGCAAGTGCTGAAGGTAAAATTCCACGAACACCACGAATTTTCCCAGACAAGGCAAGCTCTCCAATGAATTCAGTATTCTTTAAAATGCTTTTATTAAGCTGTTCTGTTGCAACTAAAATTCCTACAGCGATTGCTAAGTCATACCTTGTCCCATCTTTTGGGACATCCGCTGGGGCTAAATTTACAGTAATTCTTCTATTCGGAAATTCAAATCCTGCATTTAGAATTGCTCCACGAACTCGGTCTTTACTTTCACGCACAGAAGCTTCAGGTAAACCAACAACTGCAAAAGCAGGAAGTCCGTTTGATAAATGAACTTCAATGATTACTTGGTGAGATTCCATTCCTGCTTGTGAGCGAGATAATACGGTTGCTAGTGCCATTGTTTTATTAGTTAGTTGTTTTTGTTAGCTAAAATTGTTTTTTTGATTAGATTGATTGTTTCTGTTTGTAAGAAACTTTTTCTCCAACAAAGTGCAATTTTTCTTTTTGGTTTTGGTGAGGTAAATTCTTTTTCAACAATATTCTTTGTTTTAATTATTCCCATTCTTGGGAAAATAGAAACACCAAGCCCACCCGCAATCATCATTCTAATTGTTTCAAGAGAGGAACTTTTAAGTAATTCTTGCTCAAAAATATCAATAGGCAAACAATTAGGGCAAGCTGACAGAACTTGATCACGAAAGCAATTCCCACCACCTAAAAGAAAAACTTTTTCATCTTTAAAATCATCAGTATCAATTGTTTTTTTATCAGCTAATTTATTATTTATAGGAACCAATGCGACAAAATCTTCCTCATAAACTTCTTCTATATAAAGTAAGTTAGAATCTTGGATTGGTAAAGATAAAATTGCTACATCTAGTGTTCCATCTTTTAATTTACTAATTAGATTATTTGTGTAATTTTCTTCTAAATATACATCTAAATTTGGTGCTTGTTTTTTTAGCTGAGGAATTAATTTAGGTAATAAATAAGGTGCGATTGTGTAAATAGCCCCCAGATTTATTTTCCCACTTAAGTCATCTTTTTTAGAAGCTATTGCTTTAATAACTTCGGTTTGCATTATGGTTTTTTTAGCCGCTTCAATAATTTCAAAGCCAGCTTGAGTTGGAATTACTTTATTATTTAACCTTTCAAAAATACTTATACCAAGTTCTTCTTCTAGCTTTTTAATTCCAATACTGAGCGTTGGTTGGCTAACAAAACATTTTTGAGCAGCTTTGCCAAAATGTCGTTCGCGATCAAGTGCGATAATATATTTTAATTCTGTAATAGTCATAATCTATAATTATACGCTTAATCATTTATCTTTGCTATTTTATATTTTTCTATTAATGTAATTATCAAAGTTATTAGACTGTGGATTAAAGTTTTTATTTGCAAATAATGGGGAGTTAATACATATTTCAGCAGTCGCTTGGTTGTTAGCGGTTGGAACATTATAAATAACAGCCAAGCGTTGTAATGCTCGGACATCACTATCATGTGGCTGAATAGATAATCCATCAATCATAAATATTAGAAAGTCTATTTCTTTATTTGCGATTTTCACACCAATTTCCTGATCACCACCTAGAGGTCCAGATTTCAGGGCAGTTATATTCATATCACCAGCCAGCTCTTTTTTAAGCACTTTTCCAGTTGTCCCTGTGCAAAAAATATTATGAGGTTGTAATTTGCTAGAGTTTTTTATAGCCCATTCTAATAAATCCTTTTTCCTTGCATCATGAGCGACAATTGCGATATTCATTTTTTTGAAGTTTTCTTTTTTCATTATTCATTTTCAAGTTGTCTTTAATATTATATTATAATAACTCTTTTTATAATAAATGTTAATATTAGAGATAACTTTAAGTTACAGATAATAAAGAAATGGTGCGATTATGAATAAAAATAATGTTACAAATGAAAATGGGACAATAGATACATTTACAAGGCGTCATATTGGTAATAGAAACCATCAGCAAGAAGCTATTTTAGAGTTTCTAGGAGTTAAAACAACTGAAGAATTAGTCCAAAAAGTTGTTCCAGAAAATATCTACCTTGGTGAAAATTATAAAATAAGCTCAGATGTTGGTTATAGTGAAGTTGAGGCAACTTTAGAATTAAAAAAAATCGCTGAAAAAAATCAAAATTTCCGTTCATTAATTGGGCAAGGATATTATGGAACACATACGCCAGCTGTAATTTTACGAAATCTATTTGAAAACCCAGCTTGGTACACTTCTTACACCCCTTATCAGCCTGAAATATCACAAGGTCGATTAGAAGCTTTGATTAATTTCCAAACAATGGTTTGTGATTTAACTGGGTTTGATGTTGCAAATGCTTCAATGCTTGATGAAGCAACAGCGGCGGCTGAGGCAATGACTTTTTGTAAAAGATCATCTAAATCTAAATCTAATAACTTTTTTGTTTGTGAAAATATATTCCCACAAACAATATCAGTTATAAAAACAAGAGCTAAACACCAAGATATTAACTTAATTATTGGTTCTTTAGATAAGCTTGATGAAACTAATGTTTTTGGAGCAATATTTCAATATCCAAATTCTGATGGAGCAATTATTGATTATAATAATATAATTGATAACTTACACAAAAACAAAGTAAAAGTAGCAATGATTGCAGATATTTTAGCACTTACTTTAATAACTCCACCTGCTGAATTAGGTGCTGATATTGCTGTTGGAAATACACAACGATTTGGTGTTCCACTTGGGTTTGGAGGTCCTCACGCTGCTTATATGGCAACAACAGCTAAAGAAAAAAGAAATATACCAGGAAGAATAGTTGGTGTTTCTGTTGATAGTAATGGGAAACCAGCTTACCGCTTAGCTTTACAAACAAGGGAACAACATATTCGCCGTGAAAAAGCTAGTTCAAATATCTGCACAGCTCAAGCATTACTTGCGATTATGGCAGGAGCATATGCTGTTTATCATGGAGCTGAAAAATTGAAAGAATTAGCTCAAAGAATAAATAATTATACAAATTCACTAAAATCAAGCTTAGAAAAAGGTGGTTTTAAAGTTATAAATAAAACTTTTTTTGATACTTTAACTATTAATTGTAAAGATGAATTTGCACAAATTATAGAAAATGCAAAAAAAGAAAAGATAAACTTTAGAATTAGAAAGAAAAATAATAGTAATATTATTTCAATTTCACTTGATGAAGTTACAACTTGCAAAGAGATAAATAAGTTAATTGATATTTTTGGGTTGAAAACTAATTCTAATGATGAAAGTGCAAATGTAAATAATTCAATTCCAAAACAACTGGTTAGAACATCTAAATACTTAACACATCCTGTTTTTAACTCGTATCATAGTGAAACTTCAATGATGCGTTATTTACGAAAATTAGCAGATTTTGACTTGGCTTTGGATAGAACAATGATACCTCTAGGTTCTTGCACGATGAAGCTTAACCCAGCAACGGCAATGGCTCCTGTAAGCTGGGCAAAGTTTAATAATATTCACCCATTTGCACCCAAATCACAATATCAAGGATACATTGAATTATTCAAGGACTTAGAACAAATGCTTTGTGAAGCAACAGGTTATGATGCTATTTCACTACAGCCAAACTCTGGTGCGCAAGGAGAATATGCAGGTTTACTAGCAATTAAAAATTACCATAAGAGTAGGGGAGATGAGCAAAGAAATATTTGTTTAATTCCAAATTCTGCTCATGGGACAAATCCAGCTTCTGCAACACTTGCAGGTATGAAAGTTATAACAGTTTTGTGTGATAATTATGGAAATATTGATATTGTAGATTTAAAACAAAAAGCAGAAGAGTATAAAGATACCTTATCAGCAATAATGATAACTTATCCATCAACGCATGGGGTGTTTGAAACTTCAGTTGTTGAGGTTTGTGAGATAATTCATAAAAATGGTGGGCAAATTTATCTTGATGGAGCAAATTTACAGGCTCAAGTTGGACTTTCCGCCCCTGGTAAATTTGGTGCAGATGTTTCTCATTTAAATTTACATAAAACATTTGCAATACCTCATGGTGGTGGTGGACCTGGTGTTGGTCCTATAGGTGTTAAGTCTCATCTGACCAAATTTCTACCAAATCATTGTGTAACAGATTTAAATTTGAAAGGAGATGTTGTTTCCGCAAGTGCTTGGGGAAGTGCGTCAATTCTACCGATTACTTGGTCGTATATGAAAATGATGGGTGCGAAAGGTTTACGAAAAGCAACAGTTAGCTCAATACTAAATGCAAATTATATCGCCCAAAAATTAAGAAATATAGGTTATGAAATTTTATATTCAGATAAAAATAACCTTGTTGCTCATGAATGCATTGTTGATACAAGAGTATTTGATGATTATGTTACTGTTGATGATATTGCAAAAAGGTTAATGGACTTTGGTTTTCATGCACCAACTATGTCTTTTCCAGTTGCTGGCACTTTGATGATTGAGCCAACAGAGTCCGAAGATAAACAAGAGTTAGATAGATTTTGTGATGCTATGGAACAAATTTATAATGAAATTCAAGATATTAAAAAAGGTAAGTTCACAAAAGAAAATAACCCACTAATAAACGCACCGCATACTGTTTATGATTTAACCCAAAACTGGGATAAACCATATAGCCAAGAACAAGCTATTTTCTTAAATGAAGAGCAAAAACAAAGTAAATATTTCACCCCTGTTAACCGTATAGATAATGTTTATGGTGATAGACATTTGGTTTGCATTAGAAAAAAATAATCAGTTTATAAAAGTTAAGGCTTGTGAACAAGTAGTTAGCTAAACTTAAATTAATAACATTTATGATGAAAAAAATAGAAAACAATAAAAGCTTAGAACAATGGCTTTCATATTATGAAAACTTACATAATCTTGAGATAGATATGGGGCTTAAAAGGGTTTTGGAGGTTTGGGAGAGGGTTTGTGAGCAAAATAATATAACTAAAATAGCAAAAGAAAAAATAATAACTGTTGCTGGAACTAACGGAAAAGGTTCTAGCTGTAAAATGTTAGTTTTGATACTTAAAAAATTAGGTTATAAGGTTGGGTGTTTTACTTCACCGCATATTTTGAAATATAACGAAAGAATTCAAATAAATGATTTAAATAGTTCCGATGAGCAAATAATAAATGCGTTTAAAATCATTGAAAAGGCTAGGGGAGAGACAACTCTTAGTTATTTTGAGGTTGCAACACTTGCATCTTTTATTATATTTGCCCAACAAAAAGTTGATTTTGCAATTCTTGAGGTTGGGCTTGGTGGAAGACTTGATTCAACTAATATAATCAATGCTGATGCTGCTATCATCACAGGTATAAGTGTAGATCATACTAACTTTTTGGGAAATAATATTGATAATATTGCAATTGAAAAAGCAGGTGTTTTTAGAGAAAATCAAGTTTCAGTTTATGCAGATGAGCAGATTAGCAGAAAATTAATTAGTTATTGTAAGGATAATAAAATAACTTTAAATAGGTTAGGTTATGACTATCAAATATCGTATGATGAAATTGTTAAGCTTAAATCTGGGAAGGTTTTGCAAATCCCAAATTCTATAATCTCAAAAGGTAAACACCAGCAACGAAATTTGGCTGGGATTTTGCAAGTTTTGGATAGTTTTAGTTTGTTAGAGAATATAGAAAACATAACAGAATGTTTTCAAGATTTTAATCTGATAGGAAGGTTGCAAAAAGTATCAAGTAAACCTGATATTATAGTTGATGTTGCACATAATCAAGGGGCAGCCAATAATTTGGCTGAATATATACGCAAAATATCTGAAAAATATAATCAAATTTACTTTGTGATAGGAATTTTAAAAGATAAAAATATAAGTGAAATTTTAAATTCATTTGTAAATATTGATGCGAAATATTTTTTAGCAAAGCTAGATAGTGATAGAACAGCTTTAGCAAAAGATTTGAAGGAAGAACTAAAAAAAATAAGCAATAAAAAAGCAAAGTCGTTTGACAGTGTAAATCAAGCTTTAATGGCTGTAAAGAATGAAGCAAAAGATAATGATTTGATTGTATGCTTTGGCTCGTTTTTTGTGGTTTCAAAAATACTAGATAAAATAAAAAAAGAGAATTAAATGATAAATTATGATGTGGTAATTATAGGGGCTGGGGCAGCTGGATTAATGTGTGCAACAAGAGCTGCTCAAAAAGGTAACTCGGTTTTGGTTTTGGAAAAAAACGATAAAATAGGTAATAAAATACTAATATCAGGTGGTGGTCGTTGTAATTTTAGTAATTTGGATATCACCTCTGAAAATTATTTATCACAAAATGAACACTTTTGTAAATCTGCACTTTCACGCTATACACAATGGCATTTTATTGAGCTTTTAAATAAGTATGAAATAAGCTATGAAGAAAGAAATTTGGGGCAATTGTTTTGTGATGAAAGGTCAGAATTAATAATAGAAATGTTAGTTAGTGAAGCAGAAAAAGCAGGCGTTGATGCTATTTTAGAACAAAATATAGAGAAAATAGAATACTCAGATAATTTATATTCAATTACTGCAAACGAACAAATGATAACTTGTGCAAATTTAGTTATAGCAACAGGTGGTTCATCTATTCCTAAAATTGGTGCAACTGATTTTGCATTAAGAATTGCTAAACAGTTTAAGGTTAAAAATATTCCTTTTTCTCCTGCATTAGTTCCTTTTACTTTGATGCCTGAAATTCTTCAAACATTAAATAAAGGCTTAGAAGGGGTCTCTCATAAAGTAACTGTTAGCTGTAATGGTATTAGCTTTAGTGAGAGTATGCTTTTTACTCATCGTGGTTTAAGCGGTCCTGTTATTTTGCAAATTTCCTCATATTGGAAAAAAGGAGATACTTTGAGTATAAATTTGGTGGGAAATGTTGATGTTTATTCAGTTTTGCAAAAAGCAAAGCAAGATAATTCAAATAAACTATTATCAACAGTAATATCAACTTACATTCCACAAAAATTAGCAGATAAGATAACTAGTTTATACTTTGAAAATAAAGCAATTCAAACATATTCAGATAAGGTTCTAAAACAAGTTTCAGAGTTTTTAAGTAACTGGCAAATAACACCAGCCTCAACTGAGGGAATGAAAAAAGCAGAAGTTTGCTTGGGTGGAGTTTCAACTGATGAATTATCTTCTAAAACAATGCAAGTAAAAAAACAAAAAGGCTTATATTTTATAGGTGAGGCTGTTGATGTAACTGGCTGGCTTGGTGGTTATAATTTACAATGGGCTTGGTCATCTGGATGGTGTTGTGGTGATAGCTTTGAGGCTGAAAATTAGTTTGATTTTTGTCTGTGTTTTATCGTTTCTTAGGTAATATCAATAGTTACTAAAAAATCATTTAAACAATAAAGTATCAAGCAATAAAGCATTAAGCTAATGCTACCGCTAAGCAGTAGTTATAACCTAGTTGTTTACTTGGTTATTAATGATGATAATTGCAAACTTAACTATTAATAACTGTTATAATCTTTGCTGTATTTGATTAAGTGAGCTAATAATATACTTATTAGTTTGTTTGTGTTAAATATTTGTTTAGAGTCAAATTTATTAATAAATAACTATGAGGACTTACTATGAAATTTAAATTAAAAACATTAATCGCAGCAGTAGCTGGAGCAGCTTTGATATCTTCGGCATCAGCCGCAAAAATATCAATTGTTAGTGGTGCTGTTGGGGACGACCTGAAAACACTTAGAGGCTTTTTAGATACATTTGAAAAGAAAACTGGGCATACAGTGAAAATAACTGGAATGCCAAAATCAACAACAGATCAATTTGGTCAATATAAACTTTGGTTATCGTCAAAAAGCTCAGATATAGATATTTATAAATCTGATGTTATATGGGCGCCACAAATTGCCAAGCATTTAGTTGATTTAACTCCTTATACTAAAGATATTGTTAAAAATTTCTTTCCATCAATAATTGAATCACAAACTGTAAATGGTAAGTTAGTTGGTATGCCTTGGTATACTGATGCACCAGGTCTTTATTATCGTAAAGATTTGTTAGAAAAATACAAACAGCCAATTCCAAAAACTTGGGAAGAGATGGCTAAGTCTGCAAAAATAATTCAAGAAGGTGAAAGAAAAGCTGGAAATAAAAAGTTTTATGGTTTTGTTTTTCAAGCGTCTGCTTATGAAGGTCTAACTTGTGATGCTCTTGAATGGGTGAAAAGTGCAGGTGGTGGTCAAATAGTTGAGGCTGATGGTTCAATTTCAATCAATAATGAAAAAGCAAAAGCGGCTATAACTATGGTTAAAAGCTGGATTGGTGATATTTCTCCAAAAGGTGTTTTAGCTTATACAGAGGAAGAGTCTCGTGGTATTTGGCAACTTGGAAATGCAGCGTTTATGCGTAACTGGCCTTATGCTTATTCACTTGGTCAAGGTGAGAAATCTGCAATTGCTAATAAGTTTGGATTAGTTCCTCTTCCATCTGGTGGTGAAGGTTCTGCTGCAACTCTTGGTGGTTGGAATTGGGTAATTTCTAAATATTCTAAAAATCAAGAAGCTTCAATTGAGTTAGTTAAGTTTTTAGTTTCTCCTGAAGTTCAAAAGCAACAAGCTATAAAAAGCTCTAAACTACCAACTTTAATGGCTCTTTATGATGATGCAGAAGTTAAAGAAAAAGCTCCTGTTGTTGCAAGCTGGAAAAATATTTTCCTAAATGCAGTGCCAAGACCATCAGCTCCTACTATGAAAAGCTATAATGAAGTTTCAAAAGAATTTTGGACTGCAGTTCATAATACTTTAGCTGGTGAAGGAACTGTTGATAAAAACTTTAAAAAATTAGATGCAAAACTAAAAAGACTTAAAGGTTCTGGTTGGAAATAAAAACCAATAAGTAATAAAAATAAGATAGGTGGACTTATAGTTAGTATAGGTTCACTTATTTGTTTACTTATTGCAAAGCTATGTGTTAAAGCTCTATAAGTAGAAATGCTAAGAAATACCAAGAAATACTAAGAAATATTTAGAAATAACTTTTAGCACTTATAAATTATAAAAAACAATTAAAAATACAAAAAGAGGCCAGTATGTCTTCGCAAAAAACAGAGGCAGTTAATATTTCTCCCAATGATTTAGTGATAACTCCATTAAAATCAAATTTAAAAAAAGAAAGACTGAAAAATGCCAAAATTTTCTTAGCACCGATGTTAATAGTTTTATTTGCTGTTGCTGGTTGGCCACTTATTAAATCAATTTGGTTTGGCTTTACAGATGCTTCACTAGATGGTCTTGATGAAGCTAAATTCATAGGCTTTAAAAATTATCTAGAGTATGTGGACTATGGAGAGGGCGATGGTGAATGGGTTGGGTTGCTAGTAGATGCGGCTTGGTGGAAAGCAGTTTGGAATACAGTTTATTTTTCTATATTTTCAGTTAGTTTTGAGCTTATTTTTGGGCTTATGATAGCTTATGTTTTAAATATGAAGTTTAAATTTAGAGGTCTAATTAGAGCTTCCATATTAATACCTTGGGCAATACCGACTATAGTTTCTGCAAAAATGTGGGCGTGGATGTTAAATGATCAGTTTGGTATCATAAACGATATGTTAATGTATATAGGGGTTATCGATAATCCTGTTGCTTGGACAGCTTCATCAGATACCGCAATGATGGCTGTTCTTATGGTTGATATTTGGAAAACCACTCCATTTATGGTTCTACTATTACTTGCTGGAATGCAAACAATATCAAATGATATTTATGAAGCTGCTAAAATTGATGGTGTTCATCCAGTAAAAGTTTACTTTAAGATAACTCTACCATTACTTATGCCAACTCTTACGGTTGCAGTTATTTTTAGAATGTTAGATTCTTTGCGGATATTTGATTTGATTTATATTTTAGCAAATAATGAACAAACAAAAACCATGAGTATTATTGTTCAAGAAAATCTATTTCAATTTGATAAGTTTGCATATGGTTCGGCCGCTGCAACAATGTTATTTTTGATAATAGGTTTGGTTACAATACTTTATATAAAAATTTCAAGAGTTAATCTCTCAGGAGGTAAGTAGTTATGGATACTAAAGTTAAAAAAATAGTGAAAAAAATTATATTTTACTTAATTATATTAACAATATTTGTTTTTGCAGTATTTCCTTTTTATTACGCAATAATCACTAGCTTTAAGTCTGGAAAAGAAATATTTGAAGTAAGTTATTTACCAACTTCATTTGACTTAAAAAACTATTTCTCTGTTTTAACGGAAGGTAACTTCCTTAGGAACTTAGGAAACTCTTTATTTGTTGCAACGGCAGTGGTTATTATATCTTTGTTGCTTTCAGTTACTGCATCTTTTGCTTTGGCTAGAATTGATTTCAAAGGCAGAGGTTTGATATTGCTTACTATACTTTCTGTATCAATGTTTCCTCAAGTTGCAGTTCTTGCTGGTCTTTTTGAACTTGTTAGAAATTTGGGTTTATATAATTCTTTGTGGTCATTAGTTCTTACATATATGATTTTCACACTTCCTTTCACAGTATGGGTTTTAACAACATTTATGAGAGAAATACCAGTTGAATTAGAGGAAGCAGCTATTGTTGATGGTGCTTCTAGTTGGCAAATAATTACTAAAGTATTTATGCCAATTATGTGGCCAGCTATGGTTACTACAGGTTTATTAGCCTTTATTGTTGCTTGGAATGAATTCTTATTTGCTTTTACATTTATACAAGGTGAGGAAGTTAGAACGGTTCCTGTTGCAATTGCAATGATATCTGGGGCTTCAGAACATGAACTTCCTTGGGGTCCATTAATGGCAGCCTCTGTAATTGTAACGGTTCCACTGGTTATCTTGGTTCTTATTTTCCAAAGAAAAATAATATCAGGTCTAACTGCTGGTGGCGTAAAAGGTTAATTGCAAAATACAATGATAAAAATAAATAATAAAGATTGGTGGAAAGAAGCTGTTATTTACCAAATATACCTTAGATCTTACCAAGATAGTAACGGTGATGGAATAGGGGATATAAAAGGTGTCATTAGTAGGCTTGATTATATTTCTGAATTAGGTATTGATGCTATTTGGATTTCTCCTTTTTTTAAATCTCCAATGAATGATTTTGGTTATGATGTTGAAAACTATAAAAATGTAGATCCTATATTTGGAACTTTAGATGATTTTAAAGAGTTATTAGATAAAGCTCATAAACTAAATATAAAAGTTATTATTGATTTAGTTATTTCTCATACTGCTGACATTCACCCTTGGTTTGTTGAGAGTAAGGAAAGTAAAAATAACTCCAAATCTGATTGGTATGTTTGGGCCGATCCTAAAAAAGATGGAACTCCACCAAATAATTGGTTATCTATTTTTGGTGGGAGTGCTTGGCATTGGAATACAACTAGAAAACAGTATTATTTACATAATTTTTTAACTTCACAGCCAGATCTTAATTTTCATAATATAGAAGTGCAAGATGCACTTTTAGATATAACTAAGTTTTGGTTAGATTTGGGAGTTGATGGTTTTAGGTTAGATACGGTTAATTTTTATTTTCATGATAATTTATTACGAGATAACCCAGGGCTTGATGAAGATAAACGCATTGAAATAGCTTCAGATATAGCTAATCCATATACTTATCAACTTCACCTTTATGATAAAACCAGACCTGAGAATATAGATTTTTTAAAAAGATTTAGAAAGCTTTTAGATACTTATGATTGCATAACTTCTGTTGGAGAGGTTGGAGATTCTCATCGTGGGTTGGAAATAATGGCGGATTATACAGCGGGAACTGATAAGATTCATATGTGTTATGGCTTTGATTTTTTAAATAAAAATACTCCAACGCCAGATTATATTCAAAAAACAGTAACTAAATATATAGAAGTTGCAAAAGAATCTTGGGCATCTTGGTCTTTTTCAAATCACGATACTGCAAGGTATGCAACAAGGTGGGAAAAAGATGGGAACTCACAACAAAATTGGTTGAAAATGTTAGCTACAATTCTTTTAACTATAAAAGGAACACCTTGTTTATATCAAGGAGAGGAGCTTGGGTTAAAAGATGTAGATGTTAAGTTTAAAGACTTACAAGACCCTTATGGAATAGAGTTCTGGCCAAAAATAAAAAGCAGGGATGGTTGTAGAACTCCTATGGTTTGGGATAGTTTGGCTAAAAATGCAGGGTTTTCAACTGCAGATAAGTGCTGGTTGCCTGTTGATGATGGTCATTTATCTAGTAGTGTAAGCAAGCAAAAAAACAAACAAGATAGTTTGTTAGAATATTATAAAAATCTAATAAATATTAGAAAAACATACAAAAGTTTACAGCTTGGAGAAATTGAGTTTATTAACTTAAATCCAGATGTTTTATCATTTTACCGCGTAAGAAATAAAGAACGATTGCTTTGTGTATTTAATTTTTCTGATCAAGAGCAAAGGTTAGTAATGTCAGAAGAATATAAATATAAAACAATTTCAGAGTTGAAATACAACAGTATTTATAATAATGAGAATTTTGTAGTTAAGTTAGCTCCTTATGGAGTATGGCTTACTGAAACTAAAATAATTGGAGAATAAAAATGGCATCTTTAGAATTTAATAAGGTTTGTAAAGATTTTGGTCCTGTAAAGGTTTTGAAAGATATTTCATTTAGCATTAACTCTGGAGAGTTTATAGTTTTTGTTGGTCCATCAGGTTGTGGTAAATCAACTTTACTTAGAGTTATCGCTGGGCTTGAGGATATAACTTCTGGAACTTTATCTTTTGATGATAAGGTTGTTAATAGTTTATCTCCGTCGGAAAGAGGAATTTCAATGGTTTTCCAATCTTATGCTTTGTATCCACATATGACGGTTTATGAAAATATGGCGTTTGGAATGAAGCTAGCTAAAGCGGATAAGCTTTCAATAAAAGAAAAAGTTGAAAAAGCAGCAGAAATGCTTCAGCTAACTGAATATTTAGATAGATTACCTAAAAATCTCTCAGGCGGACAAAGACAAAGGGTTGCTATAGGAAGAGCAATAGTTAGAGATTCTGATATATTTTTATTTGATGAACCATTATCTAATTTAGATGCCGCTCTTAGAGTGCAAACTAGAATTGAAATTGCCCAGCTACATAAACATTTAGAAAATAGAACTATGATTTATGTAACTCATGATCAAGTTGAAGCAATGACTTTAGCTGATAAAGTTGTGGTTTTGCGTGATGGTAGAGTTGAGCAAATAGGAACACCAATGGAAATTTATCACAAACCTGCAAATTTATTTGTTGCTAAATTTATAGGAAGTCCATCTATGAATATATTAGATGCGACTGCAGAAGTAAATGGTAGTGATTTGAATGTGAAAATTTCTGAGCTTTATACTATGACTGTTGATTTTCCTAATAATATAAGTTGCAATAAAATCCAGCTAGGAATAAGACCAGAAGATTTTATTATGATTGATAAAGCTAATGCTGAAACTCCAATGTTTATGGGTAAAGTTTCTTATATAGAAAATCTTGGAGAAATACAGCTTATTTATACTGATATAGAAGGGCAAAAAGAACAAGTTGTTGTTAAATTAGCTGGTAATATTGATATAGAACAAGGGCAAGAAATAAAACTAAAAGCAAAAGAAACTGATATTCATGTGTTTAATAATGAAAGACATATTCTTTTTGGTGATTAAATACTTATGAAAAATATATGATTAAAAAAGGTAAATAAATGGCAAATCCAGAACATAAACCGAATATGAATAATTTGGATAATATAACCGTTATTCTTTATAGAGTTGGGCTGACTATTTTTGCAATAAGCTGTATTTTAAAATCAATTGAAAGTTTATTTGATTTGAGTATTTTTGGGGAGAGTTATTTTTTATTTGTTAGCTTATCTATAGGTCTTAGCTGTGCTAATATTCACCTTTATGTTGCTTTTTTAAGGTGGTTAGTTCCTTTTATTTGTTGGTTAGGTTTTATTACCTTTGTTGTTTCAACCCTTATTGAAAATCAATCAGCTAAACAAATTGTTGAAGTGTTTAGCTTTGGTTTTTTTTATGCAACCGCAAGTATGCTTGCAATAAAAGAATATTTTTGTTTTAAAATAAAATCATTATTTCTTGTTCCTCCATTGCTTATTTATGTAGTTATGGCAATATTTTTTGAAGTAAATGATTCATATGCCTTATGTTTAGTTGGTATTATTTACTTGTGGTTATGTATAAAAAAATGGTCAATGCCATTGCATTTTGATATTGGAGATAAAAATAACTACCAAATATAACTTAATGCTTTTTAAAGTTATTGTTTGAAGTTTGTGTTTATAAAAGAATCTTTTTCTATACCGAAATACTTATCTATCTTAAATTAAAGTTACATAACCACTTATATAATTATGTTATTTTGTGTAATTTTACTTAAATAATATTGATAATAATCTTTATTGAGGTAGAATTGAAAAGTTATTGGTAATGAACTAAAGTGTAGAGCTTGGTTTGTTCTTTTTTGAAATGAATAAAGTTATAGGGATAAAAAATGAAAAAAGATATTCACCCAAATTATAGAGATGTGGTTTTTAAAGATACAGCAGCAGACTTTGCTTTTTTAACAAAGTCAACAATACATACAAAGGAAACAATAGAGTGGGAAGATGGGCAGGAATATCCACTTGCTAAAATTGAGATTTCAAGCAAATCACACCCTTTTTATACTGGTAAACAAAATATAGTTGATACAGCAGGTAGAGTAGATAAGTTTAAACAAAGATACGGCAATAAAAAATAGTTTTTTTTATTGGTGAAGTTGTTTAAATATTAGGTTTCTTAATTTTTTAAAAGGAGATGAAAATGGGGAAAATAGTTAAGTTAGTTGGGGATTTTGAAGGTGGGGAAGTAGAATTGCCAATTCTAGACCCAGTTCTTGGTAAGTCTGTTATTGATATATCATCTTTAACAAAACAAACTGACCTTTTTACCCACGATCCTGGATTTACAGCAACTTCAAGTTGTGAAAGTAAAATTACTTTTATTGACGGTGGTAAAGGTGAGCTTCTTTATAGAGGTTATCCAATTGAGCAATTAGCTGATAAATATAAATTTATAGATATTGCTTATTTGTTGCTTTATGGTGAAATCCCTTCTGAGGAAGAGCGAAAAACATACAAAGATGAAATAGCAGACTATACTTTAATCAATGAAAATCTTAAAAAGTTTTTTGATGGTTTTAATCATGATGCTCACCCAATGGCAATGCTTACTGGAGTTGTAGGATCTTTAGCTGCTTTTTACCCAAGTGCTTTGAATTTGGCTGATGATTCAAGAAGACGAAGAACAGCTCTTAGGTTAATTGCTAAAATGCCAGTTATTGCAGCGGCAGCTTACAAACATAGTATTGGTGAACCATTTGTTTACCCTGATCCAAGTATGGGTTATGCAGAAAACTTTCTTAATATGATGTTTTCTCGTCCAAATCAAGGTTATAAGGTTGATCCTTTGGCAGCTAAAGCTTTGGATGTTTTGTTTGTTTTACATGCTGATCATGAGCAAAATGCGTCAACTTCAACAGTTAGATTGGCGGGAAGCACTGGAACCAATCCTTATGCTGCAGTTTCTGCGGGTATTGCTTCTTTGTGGGGTCCTGCTCATGGTGGTGCAAATGAAGCAGTTTTAAAAATGCTTGACGAAATAGGTGATATTTCTAATGTTGACAAATATATAGAGAAAGCAAAAGATAAAAATGATTCTTTTAGATTGATGGGGTTTGGTCATAGGGTTTATAAAAACTTCGATCCTCGTGCAACCATAATTAGAGGGCTTTGCCATGAAATTTTAGCTAAATATGGGACGGACTCAAGAATGGATTTGGCAATAAAGCTAGAGGAGATTGCTTTGAAAGATGATTACTTTATTAAAAGAAATTTATATCCAAATGTAGATTTTTACTCAGGAATAATATATAGTGCGTTAAATATACCTGTTAGTATGTTTACAGTTATGTTTGCAGTAGCTAGAACAGCAGGTTGGGTCGCTCATTGGAATGAATTAGTAACTAACTCTTATAAAATAGGAAGACCAAGGCAACTTTACACTGGTTATGCGAAAAGAGATTTGAAGTAAGTTAAGTTAAGTAAAATAATATAATTAAAATAGTAATACGGAGGTCATCGTGTTAGGAATAGATATAGGTAGCTATTCTATCAAAATAGCTTTATCAAGGTTATCAGGTAGAAAGGCTGTAGTAGAAAGAGTAGTTAGTGAGGTTTTACCTCCTGAGCTACGAGGCGGAGCTTTGGATGAGGCTTCTGCTCAACAAATAATAACAAGGTTGTTAAAGAAAATAGGGAAGACTCAAGAGAAAGTTTGCTTAGGTATTTCAACATCTTCTGCAATAATAAAAACTACAGAGGTTGATTCTGATTTGTCTGGTGATTCGCTGGAAGGTGAGGTTATTACTCAATTAACAAGCTTTGTTCCCTTTCCTTCTGAGAATACATATTATGATTTTGTGTCTTTAGGTAAGTCAACAAATGTTGGAATGCAGCGCGTATTGCTTGCTGCTACGAGACGGGATTTAGTTGAGAAAAAGGTTCAGAGTTTGAATTATAAGTTAGTGAAAGAAGTTGAGGTTGACGTGGAAGGTTTTGCTTATGGTCAAGTTATGGAAAAGATTAAAGGTAAAAAATATCAAGATAATTTTGCTATAATTGATGTTGGTTATAAAACAACAAATGTTTATATTTATAATAGTGTTGAGATGATTTTTTCTAGAGAGCAGCAAATAGGCGGTCAACAGTTAACAGAGTTAATTAGTGAGCTTGCGGGTATTTCCTTAGAAGATGCAGAGAAAAGAAAAATTAACTCGCTTTCTGAGTTTAAAGATACTGTTCTTCCTGAATATTTAAACTCTTTGGCTGAGCAATTGAATGAAAGTTTTGAGTTCTTTGATCAAAGTGTCTCAGATGTTGCTGTTGCTTATGTTGTAGGTGGGGGATCATTAGTTCCTGGCTTGAATGAGATTTTGTCAGATAATATACCTAATATTAAATTTGAGGATTTACCGACAGGTGGTCCAATAAAAATAGGCAAGAAAGCAACTTCAGATTTTTCATTAGAGCATTTAATGGCATCAGGCTCTATGGCTATTAGTTTATCAATGAGGAAATAAGAATATGGCTATTCAATTTAATTTACTACCTTGGCGAGATGAACTAAGGTTTGCAAGAGAGAAAAATACAAAAATTGTACTTGGTATAGGAGCTGTTTGTGGTCTTATTGCAGTAGTTGGATTTTATTATTATTGTGATTTAAAACTTGAGGATAATGCAAGAGCAAAAAGCTACTATGAAAGTAAAATATTAGGTTTAGCTAAAGCAAAAAAAGAAAAAGATGATTTGGAAAAGTCCAAGAAGATGGTTTTAGAGCAAATAGACTCTATTGAAAAACTAAGAGGTAGAAGGGTAATAACAACAGAAATTCTAAAGCAAGTATCTGAAAGCTCTCCTGAAAACTTATTTTTAAGGGATATATCGTTAGATAAAAATCGGTTCGTTATGAAAGGAATAGCTGTTAATGAAGAGGAAATGACTAAAATGACGAGGTCTTTAGAATCTAGCTCTATTTTTGGAATAGGGACGCCGAGCTACTCGCAGGGAAAAAATAAAAAAGACTCAATTAAGGAGTTTACTTACACGACAAAAATTACTGATAACAAAAAAATAATAAAAGGTGGTAAAAATGGCAAGAAGTAGTTTTGAAATGAATGATATAAATGATTTGTCAAAGTGGCCAATGTGGCTAAGGTTGTTAATGGCTGTTTTGTTAGGTTTTGTTATATTTATGGCTTTAAGATTTTTCTTTGTTAGCAAACTTGAAGATGAGGTTGCCTCATCTCAGGCAGCTTTAATAAAAAAGAAGGGTGTTTTTATAAAAGATCAAAATATAGTAGCAAATTTATCAGGGATAAGGTCGGATGCAAAAAAACTTGAAAAAAAACTTAATATTTTAAAAAAATATCTGCCAGCAGAAAGTGATATTAATAACTTGATTGAAACATTGTATAAAAAGGGTGTTGAAAATGGTATAAATATAACATTATTTGAAAAAGGTATTGACAGTAAAAAAGAGAGTGCATTTTATACAGTTAAAACTTTTAAGTTGAAAACAAAAGCTGGTTATTTAGCAATGACCTCTTTTGTTCATGATATATCTTCTTTAGAACAAATAATGCACTTTGATAGCATAGCAATGGAGCACTTAAAAAACAAAAAAATATATGACGGTACATCAGATGCGCCTTTGGAAGTAAGTGCTACTCTTAAAACTTATATATTTAATGGGGGCAAATAAATGAACAAAATAAAATTAGTAATAATTACTCCAATATTGTTTTTAACAGGTTGTTTTAATTCAGCGTATGATGAAGCAAAGGCAGAGGTAATAAAAGCTGAGAATTTAGCGAAAATAACGAATAAGAAATATAAATCAACTGTAGTGGAGAGTATAGGAGATATAGGTAATCTAATCGATGATAAGGTTTTAGCAGGTCTTAATGACCCTTTTAAAATTAAAAATTTCATAAACCCTTCTATACCAGAAGCATCGAAGGGAACTTGTGTTAATGGTGTTGCTCCGCCTGTGCCTCATAAGCGTTCTTACTTAGAGGATTATAGCTTGAGTGCTTTGAGTTTTGTCGGTATGATTGGGCAAAAAGAGCCAGTCGCTTTAGTTAGAACACCAAATCATGGTGTTGTTTCTGTGAAGATAGGAGATTATATAGGTAATAAAGATGGTATTCTTTCTCATGTTGCCCAACGAAAGATGGTTGTTGTTGAAAAAGTTCGTCAAGGTTGTCGGTGGGTTGATTTATCCACGGCTGTATCGTTAAAGTAATTTAAATAAAAGAAAAAGTTTTAATAATAAAAGGTAAATAATTATGAAAAAATATATATTAAGAAAGTTAAGTTTGCTAGTGATGTCTTTGCTAAGTTTTTCAGTTTTCGCTGGAAATATTAATAAAGTGGATTTTGGTAAAAATGAGAATGGTAAATTTGAAATACAGATTGTTGGTAGTTCACTAAAAGGAATTAAGTCATTTAGCCTTAATAATCCAGCTAGAATTGTTGTTGATATCCCTAAGGCTAAGTCAAGTTTAGGTAATAATAATATAAAAATAGGTCGAGGTGTTATTAATGATATTGTTATAATCCAGGGAGACAATAAAACTAGAGTAACGGTTAATTTGAAAGAAGTAGTTTCATTTTCCGCAAATGAAACTGATGCTGGTGTAGCCATAGTTTTAAATGTTACAGGTAAAAAATCATTATCGGTAACAAGAAAAACAGCTCAAGTTGGGAAAAGTATTATTAAAAAAGTTACTTTTAAATCAGGTAAAGAGCAGCAAGGAATAGTGCGTTTAAGTCTAAATAAAGATACCTCTGTTGTAGATGTTAAGACAGAAGGTAGTAAAGTAATTCTTTCAACTAATGCAGGGATTCCTAAAAATATAAGAAAAAGACTTAAAGTAACAGATTTTGGAACACCAGTTAAAAGCATAGATGTTTTATCAAATAAAATTGTTATAGAGACAATAGGTGAAGATTTTGAATACATATCTTACCAAAATGAAAAACTTTTTAGTTTAGAGTTTTCTAAAAAAGCAAAAGATGAGGATTCATCAAAGTTAATAGCATTTGATTCAAATAAAAAATATGCTGGAGAGACTTTATCTTTAAATTTCCAAGATATCGGTGTTAGATCTGTAATACAGTTAATAGCTGATTTCACCAATACTAATATGGTTATTAGTGATGAAGTTAAGGGCAGTATAACTCTTAGACTTAATAATACTCCTTGGGATCAAGCTTTAGATATTATTTTGAAATCAAAAGGACTATCTAAACGAGAAAGTAGTGGTGTTATTTTCATATCAACAACAGAAGCTATAGCAAAAGGAGAACGTCAAGAACTAGGAGCGTTAACCCAAAAAATAGACTTAGCTCCAACAGTTGTTGAAATTATACCTATTCAATATGCTAGAGCAGAAGCTTTAGAAAAAATAATAGTTAAAGAAGGCTGTCGTAGTGCTGTGAATAAAAGTAATAGTAATCAAAACTGTGGTTTTTTATCAGCTAGAGGTTCATTAACTGTTGATGAAAGAACTAATAGTCTAGTTATTCAAGATGTTCGTAGTAGAATAAATGAAGTGAGAGCTGTTATTAATAAACTAGATAAACCTGTTAAACAAGTTTTAATAGATGCTAGAATTGTATCTGCTTCTGATGACTTTACTTATGATATGGGTGTTAAATGGGGTGGTGGAATTAGAGGGCATAAGTACTCTGCCTCAAATGACTTAGGAACAACTGGAATAGTTGGGACTGGAAATCAACCTGGAGTATCTGGAGGTGGCTTTGGTAATAGGATTGGGGTTGTTGATGCCGCTTCTAAAAATACTATTGGAGGAATTGCCTTTGGATTTTTGGCTGATAACTTCCTTCTTAATCTTGAGCTTTCTGCGGCTGAAACTGATGGTAGAATTGAAATTGTTTCTAGCCCAAGAATACTTACTCAAGATGGAGCTGAAGCTAAAATAAGTCAAGGTTCAGAGGTTGCTTATGCAACAACGAGTGATAAAGGCACTAAAACT
Organism: Cardiobacteriales bacterium; assembly: GCA_965215775.1. Classification (GTDB taxonomy): domain Bacteria; phylum Pseudomonadota; class Gammaproteobacteria; order Cardiobacteriales; family Ostreibacteriaceae; genus CBDCEG01. Next base: position 32,809 of record CBDCEG010000017.1, on the reverse strand, counting down.
GAATTTAAACAGGTTGAGCTTGTATTAGAGGTGAAACCTAAGATAACACCTAATAATATGGTTGATATGGAATTAGTTATAACTAAAGATACCTTGCAACCAGGTGACGCAACGGGATCAGCTCCAATTGATACAAGTGAAGTTAAATCAAAAGTGCTAGTTGAAAATGGTGAGACGGTTGTTCTTGGTGGTGTTTATGAGCAAACTAAAGAGCATACACAAAGAAAAGTTCCTTTCTTTGGAAGTTTACCAATTATTGGAAAAGCATTTAGAAGTGATTCAGTTAGAAATGAAAAAAGTGAGTTATTAATCTTTGTAACTCCTAAGATTGTTGATAATCGTTTTACAACAAATGACAAGTTCTCTAACTTAAGAAATTAATTCTTAAATTAGAAAGAACAAAAAAGCGTGGAGATATTCTTCACGCTTTTTTTATACCTGTAAATAAATGAAAAAGAATATTAAATGAAAGTGTTAGAGCAAAAAGTATTAAATAAAGTAATTGTTATAAAATTTGGTGGAAATGCATTGAATATTGAAGCATTAAAAAGTTTTTCAAATGATATTAATCAATTAATTTTATTAGGTGCGAAAATAGTAGTAGTTCATGGTGGTGGTCCACAGATAAATGAAATATTAGAGAAATTTAAAATAAAATCTAAATTCATAGAAGGCTTTAGATTTACTGATGCTAAAACTATGGAAGTTGTTGAAATGGTTTTGACTGGTAAAGTTGGGAATTTTTTTGTTGATAGCTTTAGTAGTTTGGGCATTAAATCAATATCTTTATCTGGAAAAGATGCCTCAACTATTTTAGCAAAAAAGAAAGTAAAGTATAATGGTAATACAATTGACTTAGGTTTTGTTGGTGAGGTAGATAAAATAAATACTGATTTATTGAATATACTTTTATCCAAGAAAATAATTCCTGTTTTAGCACCAGTTGCGTTAGATAAACTTGGTGTAACTTTAAATATAAATGCAGATTGTGTTGCTGCATCAGTTGCGAGAGCTTTAGAGGCGGATTATTTTATAATGATGACTAATATTGATAATATTTTGGATGAAAATAAAAAACCAATTTATAAAATTTCAGCACAACAAGTAAGAACTCTTATTGATGAAAAAGTAATATCTGATGGAATGATTCCAAAAACTCTAGCGGCTCTAAATTCTTTGGACAGGGTTAAGCAAGTAACTATTATAAATGGTGCAAAAACAGGGACTTTGATTGAAAGTTTCTTAAATAATAGTATTGGAACAAAAATAGTTTGAATATTTAAACTTTATGCAAAATGTATATTGATATAGAATGTATAATTTAAACCTTAATTTAAAATAGAACCTTATTAAATGTCTTATCTTGTTTTAGCCAGAAAATGGCGACCTAATTTATTTTCTGACCTTGTTGGTCAAAATCATGTTGTCAAAGCATTATCTTATGCATTAGAAAGTGATAATATTCATCATGCATATTTATTTACAGGAACTCGTGGAGTTGGTAAAACTTCAATAGCAAGGATATTTGCAAAGTCTCTAAACTGTGAAACTAATGGTGTTTCAGCCAATCCTTGTGGCAGTTGTTCAAATTGTGTAGATATTGAGAAAGGTAAATTTGTTGATTTAATAGAAGTTGATGCTGCTTCAAGAACAGGCGTTGATGAAACTAGAGACCTTATTGAAAGTGTTTCTTACTTACCAACCAAAGCTAAGTATAAGGTTTATATAATCGATGAAGTTCATATGTTTTCAAAAAGTAGTTTTAATGCACTTTTAAAAACCTTAGAAGAACCACCCAAACATGTAAAATTCATTTTGGCAACAACAGATCCAGAAAAATTACCGTCAACAATTTTATCAAGATGTTTACAGTTTAATTTAAAATCTATTCGTGAAGTAGAAATTGCCAATTATTTAGAGAAGATTTGTAAAGTTGAAAATATTGAATTTGAACAAAAAGCTTTAAAATTATTAGCAAAAGCTGGGAATGGAAGTATGCGTGATGCTCTTAGTATTACTGATCAAGCTATTGCGTTTGGGCAAGGAAAACTTGAGTTTGAAACTGTTTCAGAGGTTCTTGGAAGCATAAATCCAACAGATATTGATTGTATTCTAGTATCTATTTTAGAAAATAATCCTAGCAAACTCCATAGTGAAATTAATAAATTTGATGATTATGATATTGATGTAAGAAGTTTCTTAAATGCACTTTTGACAAAAATAAAAGATATAGCTTGGTGCAAGGAAGGAGTTCTAGTTGAAATATCAAAACAAATAGAAACTAAACTAAATAAAATACCAAGAGAATTAATTCAGCTATGGTATGAAATTATTCAAAAAGGTTTAGCTGGATTAGATTCAAACTTAGAACAAAAGCAGTCTTTGGAGATGATTTTATTAAGAATGGTTGCTTTTATTCCAACAAATATTGTGAAAAAACAAGATACTAATGGTATGTTAGAGTTAGAAAGTGAAAGACCTCAAAGCATTAAACAACCAAAAAATGTTGAAGAGAAAGAAAATGTTGAAGAGAAAAAATCATTCACAAAAGAGAAAGCTATTGAAGAAGATATAAAAGAACAAGTGGCTATGGAAGAGATATCTGTAGAACTTATTAGTGAAAATGAAACCCATGAAGAAGAGCTTAATTTAAATAATTCTAATTCTGAAAAAGTTGTTAATAAAGTTAAAGTTCCTGAGGAAAAAACTGAAAGTGTTTTAACAGAAAAGGAGGCATTAGAGTTAGTAGAAACTGATGTGCAAGAAAATGAACTAAAACCAAGTGTTAAATTTTCTTTAATAAATGACACTATTACAAATGAAGAAACGCAAACTAAAGAAAAAGGTAGTTCTAAAAGTATAAATAACTTAACAGATAAGAGCATTACAGAACTTGAAACTGTTGAAAAAACTAATGATGATAGTTATCAAAATATACCACCACCTTGGGAAGAAATAGAGAGTTCTACTTTACCAAGTAAAGGTTTGATGGATTATTCTAACCAAGCTGATGAAAAAGAAACGGTTAGGAAAAAAGAGAGTGAGCTTGAAGAATCACAAAAAATTATTTCTTCGGATTTAGAGGAAAATAAAGTTGAATTAATAACTCAAAAGGTAATTGAGGATTTTAATTGGATAGAAGTTTTTAATAGTTTGGAATTATCTAGTTTTACTAGAGGTTTTGCAAGTTTGGGTGTTGTTACTGTTAGCAATAACAAAGCAACCTTTACAATGAATGCACAAAATGAAGTTTTAAAAACACCTAAAGCAGTAGATGAATTAGAAAAAGCTTTGCAGACTAAATTAGGTATTTCTAAGTTGGAAATTGTTTTGGGTGAAGTCTCAAATACACCTTCTAGCTTAGAAGAAGAACAAGAAGTTGAAGAGGAAAATAAATTAATCTCTAACTTTGATGATGATAAAATAGTAAAGAAACTAAAGGATGTTTTTGGGGCTACAATAGTTCCAAATTCTGTAATTAATAAATAAAAATATAGGTGAAATTATGTTAGGTGGAAATATGGCTGGAATGATGAAGAAAGTTCAAGATATGCAAAAAAATATGGAAAAAGCACAAAAAGAGCTTGAAGCAATTGAAGTTAGTGGTGAGGCAGCCGCAGGTTTGGTTAAAATAACATCAACTTGTAAACATGTGATTAAACGAGTTAGTATAGATGATAGTTTGCTTACAGAAGACAGAGATATGCTGGAAGACTTAATTGCCGCTGCTCTTAATGATACACTTCGTAAAGTTGAAGCGAAAACAGCTGAGCATATGGGCTCAATAACTGGTGGAATGCAACTTCCTCCAGGATTTAAAATGCCATTTTAGTAAATATTAGCTATTAAAATTTATTGAAATGTTCTCTTTAAAATTAGATAATTTAGTTAAATCGCTAACAAGATTTCCAAGTATTGGAACAAAAACAGCTCAAAGACTTGCAATTCATTTATTGCAAAATGATAGGGAGTCAGGTCTCATTATTGCAAATGCTTTGCAAGATGCGATAACAAATATTGGGAATTGCTCATCTTGTCGTAATTTGACAGAAAATAATATTTGTGAAATTTGCTCAAACTCAGCCAGAGATGACGAGGTTATTTGTGTTGTTGAAAATCCAATAGATGTGATCGCTGTTGAGCAATCAACTAATTTTAAAGGTAAATACTTTGTTTTAATGGGGCATATTTCTCCATTAGATGGAATTGGACCTGAAGAAATTGGTTTGGATTTGTTACAAAAAAAATTACAAGAGCAAGGAGTTAAAGAATTAATTCTAGCAACTAATATAACAGCCGAAGGTGATGCGACAGCTTATTATATATCTGAAATGGCTAGTGAATTTAATACAATTGTAAGTAGAATTACTTATGGTGTTCCAATGGGCGGTGAGCTTGAGTATATTGATAGAAATACTTTGGGGCATGCTTTTAGCACACGAACTAAGTTAGTTGATTAAATGGAAAATTTTCTACCTAAACCAAAATCAAGAGTAGTTGTTGGAATATCAGGAGGAGTTGATTCTTCAGTTACAGCATACCTATTAAAAGAAGCTGGTTATGATGTTCATGGTGTTTTTATGAAAAACTGGGAGGAAACATTTTCACCTGGTTATTGCACTTTGGAAGATGATGTTTTTGATGCAAAAGATGTTTGTGAGTCGATTGGAATTCATTTGCATACTGTTAGTTTTGTAGAGCAATACCAAGATAAAGTTTTTAAATATTTCTTAAAAGAATATAAAGCTGGGAGGACCCCAAATCCTGATGTTTTGTGTAATCGTGAAATTAAATTCTCAGAACTAGCTAATTACGCTAAACAGTTGGGTTCTGATTATGTTGCAACAGGGCATTATTGTAAACGAGTTGATATTAACGGAAAACCAGCTTTATTCAAAGCTGTTGATCAAAATAAAGATCAGACATATTTTTTAAATGCAATAACTTCAAACCAGTTAAAAACTGCAGTTTTCCCTCTTGCAGATATTGCTAAACCAGAGGTTAGGAAAATTGCAGAAAGATCTGACTTAATAACTTATAATAAAAAAGATTCAACAGGGATTTGTTTTATTGGAGAACGCAAATTTAAGGATTTTTTGCAAAATTATTTACCAGCAAAACCTGGGGAAATAACAACAATAACAGGTGAAAAAATAGGCGAACATTCTGGGCTTATGTATTATACTATAGGACAAAGGCAAGGTTTGGGAATAGGGGGGCTTTCTAATTATGATGAGACACCTTGGTTTGTTGTTGAAAAAGATTTGAATAACAATATATTAATAGTTGCACAAGGAACTAATAATCCTTTGTTATTTAAAAGTAATTTAATTGCCTCTGAGTTAAATTGGTTAAGGCAAAAACCGAAAGATAAACAAACTTTATTTGCCAAAGTTAGGTATCGCCAAGATGATCAAAAATGCACAATTTATTTCAAAGGTGATGATTTATTAGTTGAGTTTGAGAAACCACAACGAGCAATAACACTTGGGCAATATGTGGTTTTTTATGATGGTAATGAGTGTTTGGGCGGTGGTGTTATAATTGGTTAGTTGGTTGAAGATAAAAATCTAAGCAATCTAAATTATATAAAACATATAAAATATTAAAGTATTAAAATGATAAAAGAAAAACAACAGTTAGTAGGATTGGCAGCGGCAACACAAGCAATTAATTTAGTTAATAAGGTTGCGACAACAGGAAGTCTTGATGTTGGTCTTGCTGAATCAGTTTTGTCTGGTCTTTTGAAATATAACCCAGCAAATGCTCTTGAAGCTTATGGAGATGATTGGGATAATATTCACGATGGTTTGGAAATATTTATTGCCTTATTATCTGGTCAAGTAAATAGAGATATTGCACTTTATTTATCAAATATTGCAAATATTGAGATTAAACTTGCTAGAGATAAAAACAAATTAATAACTATTCATAGTAGTATTAATGAGATAAGAATTCAAAAGCAAAATGATATGACAACATCACTAATAAACGATGACATTATAGCCAAATTTGCATTTATTTATAAAACTACGATAAGTAATATGACTCCTAAGGTAATGGTTAAGGGAGATAGTAGATATTTGCAGAATGAAGTTTGTGCAAATCAAATTCGAGCATTACTTCTTGCTGCTTTTCGTGGTATTTCATTTTTTCGCCATAATGGCGGAAATAAGTTACAGTTATTTCTAAATAGAAAAACATTTGTAAGAATATCACAAGAGATATTAGGATAATGCCTGAAACAAATAATGAAATAATAAAAGCGGCAATTATTAAGAATGATTTTTTTGAAAGCTTTCCAAAAGATCTTATTGAGAAGATATCGATGAGTTCAAGATTAAAGAAAATATCATCAAATCAACTTATTTTTAACCAAGGTGATAAAGCTAAATGTTTTTACTTGATACTTTCTGGACAAATTAAGTTATCAAGATTATCACCAGGTGGAAATGAAAAAGTTATTGCAATAATGGAACCTAACCGATTATTTGCAGAAGCAACTATTTTAAATAATGCAACAGGTTATCCAGTTAATGCAGAGGTTGTTCAAGATGCACAAATTATTTGTATTGATAGTTGTGCTTTTCGTCAGTTACTTTTGACTTTTCCAGAACTTTGCTTAAAAATGATTGCTAAATTATCCCAAAAACTACATTTTTTAATAGGCGAAGTGGATAAATTAACATTACATAATGCTTCTTATAGATTAGTTTCTTATCTTTTAGAGCAAGCTAAAAAGTCTGATGGTAGTGTTCAATTATCAGTTCCTAAGCATGTTATTGCATCAAGAATTTCTGTAAAACCTGAAACATTTTCTAGAATTTTAAAACAACTTTCCAAAGATGGATTGGTAGAAATAAAAAAGAATAATATAAAATTAAAAGATATTAATTTATTAAAATCATATATAGAAATAAGCTTGGATTAGTTATTGTATAAACAAATTAAAACGAGATAACTATCAAAAAACTAACAAAGAAACAAGAAAACACAGTAAAACTTAATATAGAAAAGCGTATAAAATCTTTACAGGAATCTGGGGCAAAAGAGTGCAGGGTTATTACTCATTTGGGCTACGATATTGTTGTTGAGCCTGTGAAATATGAAGAGACAGAAACTGAAAATAAAGCAGGTTTGGGTCTTGTAGCTTGTGATTGGAAGCAAAACATAGGCTATATTTGTGCTGGAGATATTGTTTTAATTAGTGATGAAGATAATAATAAACCAGTTATTGAAGTTATTTTGCCTAGGAAAAACTTTATTGAAAAGCAAAATGTTTATCGTGGAGCAAAACCATTTGCTTCAAACATTGATCAAGTTTTAATTGTTATAACACATAGTCCAATGTTTCAACCGTCTTTATTAGATAGGTATTTGATTACGGCAGAAAAAGTAGGGATTGATTGCATTATATTTTTTAATAAAGTGGATACTTTTACTGAGTCTGAAACAATTAATAAAATAAACAAATTCCAACAAATATACAATAACTTAGAAAGTATAACTTGGGTAAAAGGAAGCACTTATAATAAAAATGGTTTAGATGAATTAACAAAGCTTTTAAATAATAAAAAAACTGTAATAACAGGGCAGTCAGGAGTAGGAAAATCAACTCTTATAAATACTCTTATTCCAGATTTAAATATTCAAACGATGGAAATTTCAAAGGCATCAGGACTAGGTAAGCACAGCACAACTAATTCAACTTTGTATCATTTAGACGAAAATAGCTTTTTAATTGATACACCTGGAGTTAGAAGTTTTGATACTTATCACTTTGATATTGAAGATATAATGAAAGGTTTTGTTGAAATATATCCTTTTGTTGGAACTTGTAAGTTTTCTAACTGCTCTCATATTCAAGAAAAAGGTTGTAGTATAATAGAAGCGGTTAAAAATGAAGACATAAGTGAGTCGCGTTATAAAAGCTTTATGCAGATAATAAGTGAGGTAAAAAATGAGCGATAAAAAACAAATAGAAAAGCTTAATTATGAACAAGCTAGTGAAAAACTAGAAGTGATTTTAAATAGTTTGGAAAATAATAATTTGGAGCTAGAAGAGTCAATTAAAGTTTTTGAAGAAGGTGTTTTGTTAAGTAAACATTGCCAAAAAATATTAGAAACAACAGAGCAGAAAGTAAAAGGTCTTTTGTCTGATGATAGCAATGCTTTTGAGTGATTGAAGTTATATAACTATAAATATTTATAAATATCTGAAATGAATTTAGAACAATACACAGCAAGGTTTAATAGCATATTAGACCAAAAACTCCCAAAAGTTGCAGTCAACTTTGGAGATGCTAGTGCGGCGATAAATTATAGTATGCAAGTAGGTGGCAAACGAATTAGACCTGCCTTGGTGTATGCTTTGGCTGATTCATTTTCAATTGATTTAAAAAGAGTTGATGATATTGCTTTTGCAATTGAATGTATGCATACTTACTCTTTGGTTCATGATGATTTGCCTGCAATGGATGATGATGATTTGAGGCGTGGTAAACCCGCTTGTCATATTCAATATGATGAAGCAACGGCTATTTTAGTTGGAGATGCTTTAAACACTTATGCTTTTGAGGTTTTAAGCTCAGATGATAAATACTCTAAAAATAGGCTGAAGCAAATTAAGATTTTAGCAAATTGCTCTGGAATTTATGGAATGATTTTGGGGCAAGATTATGATTTGTATGCTGAAAATAACATCATTTCATTAGATGAATTGAAAGAAATTCATAAACTAAAAACTGCAAAAATAATTCAAGCTTGCTTATTAATGCCTTATGTTGAAGTAATTAATTATGATGAAAAGGTAGCTTCTAAGTTGATTGAGCTATCAAATTTTATTGGAATTTACTATCAAATTCAAGATGATATTTTAGATGTAACAAAAACTGATGAGGAACTTGGTAAGCCAAGTAATTCAGATATAGAAAATAACAAGTCAACTTATGTAAGTTTGCTTGGTTTGAAAGAAGCAAGAAAGCAAGCAGATATTTATCGTGAGAAAATAAATAAACAAATAAATTACCTTGATTTAAAGGAAACGCCTTTAGATAATATAATTCAAGATATATTTAAACTTTAGTAAATTTTAATAACTTAAACAAATACGGTGAAAATAATGAAAGTAGTTATAGCAGATAAAATGGATACCCAAGCAGAAGTTATTCTTAAAGAAATGGGGCTAAAAGTTGATAGTCGTCCTGCAAATGGAGAGATTGAGTTAAATGAAGTAATTGCTGATGCAGACGGTCTTTTAATCCGCTCAGCAACAACAGTAACTCCAGAATTAATGGCAAAAGCAACTAAGCTAAAAGCAGTTGGTAGAGCTGGAATTGGAGTTGATAATATAGATTTGGCAGAAGCTACTTCTAGAAATATTTTAGCTATGAATACACCACTTGCAAACGCAGTTAGCACAGCTGAACATGCTATTGGTTTAATGTTTGCAGTTTCTAGGCAAATTCCTCAAGCAAGTGCAAGCACGCATTCAGGCAAGTGGGAAAAACCACTATTTAAAGGAGTTGAGTTATTTAATAAAACACTAGGAATGATTGGTTGTGGAAATATTGGGCAAATAGTTGCTGACCGTGCTCAAGGTCTTAAAATGAAAGTTAAGGTTTATGACCCATTTTTAACTGATGAAAAAGCTAAACAAATAAATGTAGAAAAAGTTTCACTCCAAGAGTTAGTTAAAACCGCTGATTTTATAACTTTGCACACGCCAATGACTAAAGACACCAGAAATATAATTGATTCTGCAGAATTTGCCCAAATGAAAAAAGGTGTTTATATTATAAATGCAGCACGAGGTGGTTTGGTAAATGAGCAAGCACTTAAAAAAGCAATTGATGATGGGATTGTAGCAGGAGCAGCTTTAGATGTTTATGAAAAAGAACCAGTTACTGAGCATATTTTACACAATAATCCAAATGTCGTTTTAACTCCGCATATTGCAGCTTCAACAGCTGAAGCTCAAGCAAATGTTGCAATTCAAATTGCACAACAAATGGGTGATTATTTGTTAAATAACAATATAACAAACGCTGTGAATAAAATTAATAGCTAATAGACAATAAACTAATGAATAAATTATTAACAATATGTGCTGAAAAAGAAATTAATAACTCTATTTTAGAATTTCTATCAAATCACTTTGAGATATTAAATAAAGATATTAAAACTGAAAGGGTTTGGGATTTAACTTGTTCTAGCAAATCTCAGCTTAGCTCAATTGTGAAAGAATTTTTTTATGCACAAAAAATAGATTTTGCTTTACAGTCTGCAAATAAACCTGAGCGAAAATTATTAATGTCTGATATGGATGCAACAGTTGTAGTTGGTGAAACTATTGATGAAATGGCAGAGGTTTTGGGAGTAACAGAGCAAATAAGCAAAATAACTGAGCAAGCAATGCTTGGCAAAATAAATTATCATGAAGCTATTGATAAAAGATTGAGCTTATTAAAAGGAACTCCTAAAAGTAAGATAATAGAAATTGCCAAAAATGTTAAATTTGCAACAGGTGCAAGGAAATTATTAAAAGAAGTTAATGCTAGAAATATGGATAGTTTTCTTATATCTGGTGGCTTTACTATTTTTACTGATATAGTTAGTGAAGAGCTAGGTTTTAGAAATCATCTTTCTAATGAATTAGCTTTTGATGAAAATGATTTATTAAGTGGTAAATTTTTGGGAGGGTTGGTTACAGCTGAAACCAAATTAGAAACGCTTGAATATATGATTGAAACAACTAACATTGAACCAGAACAAACAGTTGCAGTTGGTGATGGTGCAAATGATTTATTTATGCTGAACCACGCAGGCTTAGGGGTTGCCTATCAAGGAAAACCAATAGTTAGAAAAGCTGTTAATGCTGAAATTCACAGTGGTGGTTTGGATAATTTGATTTGGTTTTTATAGATTTATATAATATTAAAAAAAGTTTTATGATAAAAAAAGAAAAAGAAATTGGTGAAGATGGTTTAGTTGTTCGTCCTAATAAAGAGCAATTAAAAAGAGAACGGCAAGAAGCCAAAAATTTAGCAAAAAATTTAATAGAAATTCCAAAAGCAAAGTATGACGAGCTTGGATTTACTAAAGATTTGCATAGTGCTTTGGTAGAAGGTAAAAGAATTACAAACTATAATGCTGTAAAAAGACATATTTCATTCATTAGTAAGTTAATTTGTAAAAGTGGATATGATGAAATATTAGATGGTTACAATAAAATTTCTGGACAGTATTTGACGAGTATTGATAGAGCAGCACAAACTAGGGGATATTGTGATGAAATATTAGTTGATGATGGTAAAAAAGTAAAAGAGTCTCTTAGTAAACTTTCTGATTTATTTCCTAATTTAGAAATTCAGTATATTAGACAGCTAGTTAGAAATATAAAAAAAGAATTGGTTAAGCGTGATAAAGACAATCAAAAAAGAATATTTCAAGGTCAAAAAGTTGATAATAAACCAACTAAGTCTTATAAATTACTTTATACATATTTGTTTAATTTGAAAAGACCGTCTTAATTAATAACCTTAAAAGATACTTTAGAAACTATTTTAACAATCATTTTAAATTTTCAAATATAGGCTATAAATAAATTTATAACTTGGGGTTTTTAAAAAATAAAAAGCCCCCATAATAAGAGATTAGACAATTAAAATTTAGAATAAAAAGAGGAACTACTTTGAACAAAAAAAATAATATATTTATATTTGTAATAGCTGGCTTGGTTATTTTATCTATTGTAAATAGCTTAGGGAATTTAACAGCTGGTGGAAAAAGAACAGAAACCAATTACAGCGTGTTTTTGGACGGTGTTGAGAGTGGTAATGTTTCTAAAGCAGAAATAGACTTACAAAACATAAGAATCAATTATGATAAAACTGATGGTTCTAAATATTTCTCCAATAACCCAGAAGGATTTGATAATCAAGAACTTATATCAGTTTTAAGAGCAAATAAAGTAGTTATTTCTAGTAAAGAAATTGAAGAAGAAGGTATTCTTTCAAGAATATTTTTCAGTCTTTTACCTATATTGTTAATTGTTGGAGTTTATCTTTATTTTATGCGTCAAATGCAAGGCGGAAAAGGTGGCGGCGGACCATTATCTTTTGGTAAAAGCAAAGCAAAACTTACAGAACCTGGTAAATCAAAAGTAACATTTAAAGATGTAGCTGGAATTGATGAAGTAAAAGAAGATCTTGTTGAAATGGTTGATTATTTAAAAGATCCTTCACGATTTAATAGATTAGGTGGAAAAATTCCTCGTGGTGTTTTAATGGTTGGTGATCCTGGAACGGGTAAAACACTTCTTGCTAAGGCAGTTGCTGGAGAAGCAAGAGTTCCTTTTTATTCAATATCTGGTTCTGATTTTGTGGAAATGTTTGTTGGTGTTGGTGCAGCTAGGGTTAGAGATATGTTTACCGAAGCAAAAAAGAATGCACCTTGTATTATTTTTATAGATGAAATTGATGCAGTTGGACGCCATCGTGGTGCTGGAATGGGCGGCGGAAATGATGAAAGAGAGCAAACACTAAACCAATTATTAGTTGAGATGGATGGTTTTGAAGGAAATGAAGGCGTTATTGTAATTGCAGCAACCAATAGAGCAGATGTTTTAGATAAAGCACTTTTGAGACCTGGTAGATTTGATAGACAAGTTATGGTTCCATTACCAGATATAAAAGGTAGGTTTGAAATATTAAAAGTTCATATGAAAAAAGTTCCTTTGGACGCAAATGTAAAACCTAAAATTTTAGCAAGGGGAACTCCAGGTTTTTCAGGGGCAGACTTAGCAAACTTAGTAAATGAAGCAGCACTTTTTGCAGCAAGATTTGAAAGCAAAACTGTAAATATGCAACATTTTGAAAAAGCAAAAGATAAAATTTTAATGGGTGCAGAACGCCGTTCAATGGTAATGACAGAAGAAGAAAAGCTAATGACAGCTTATCACGAAGCAGGGCATGCCATAGTTGGTAAATCTCTTCCAAAACACGATCCTGTTTATAAAGTTACTATAATTCCTCGTGGTAGAGCTTTGGGGGTTACTATGTTTTTACCTGAGCAAGATAGGTTATCTATGTCAAAATCATATTTAGATTGTAATATTTCTACTCTTTTTGGTGGAAGAATTGCTGAAGAAATAATCTATGGTGTAGAAGAAATTACAACTGGTGCATCAAATGATATAGCAAGAGCAACTAGTTTAGCTAAGAATATGGTTGTTCGTTGGGGTTTTTCATCTCTTGGACCACAGCTTTTTGCTGAAAATGAATATGAAGATACTCTAAAAAGAGCATCAGCAACTACTCTAAAGACTATAGATGAAGAAGTTGATAGAATACTTGATGAAAACTATAAAATTGCTGAAGATATTTTGGAAAAAAATAAAGATGTTCTTCATAAAATGGCAGAAGCTTTGGTTAAGTATGAAACTATAAATGCACAGCAAATTGATGATTTAATGGCCAGAAAACAAGTGCAACCAGCAGATGATTATGAAGATTTAGATGATGATGTTGATGGTTCTGACTTTGATAATGGTTTGAAAGCTGATGATAAAGAAGAAAAGAAAACAGAAGATAAACCAAATGATGAAGATTTGAATAATTCTGATGATAAAAGTTCAGACGATCCAAAAGAAGATAAGCCAAAAGTAGGTGAAATATCTGGTCAAAATGATTTTAGTTAAGTGTAGCTAAGTAGTTAGTTAAAAATATAAAATAGGAGATTATTATGAAATTTAAAAAATTAGGTTTAGAGTTAAGAATATTTTTTGCAGTTCAAGCTTTATTTATATGGTTGGGAATATTTCTAACTGGTTTAACTAATGCTTGTTGGATTTTATTTATTCCAGCGGCTATGCTTTCATTCGCTGCTATTGCTGGAATTTGCCCTGCAATTATGGTTATCCGTAAGATTGTTGGCAAAAAGGAAGAGAGCGAATAAAAATAACAAAATAAAAGTAATATTTAATAATGGCTTTATTACAAATATCAGAACCAGGGCAAGCAAATAAGCCACACCAAGAAGAAACTGTTGTTGGGATTGATTTTGGAACTACAAATTCATTAATAGCAACATATATAAATGGTAGGGTTGATGTTGTTACTGATGAAAATGATAAATTTATGCTTCCATCAGTTTTTGCAATTAATACAGAAAAAGATATTTTAATTGGTAACGAGGCAATAACTGCTTCAGATGATTATCAAAAAATAAGTTCAATAAAAAGAATATTAGGTTATCAGTCTGATGAATTAGAAAGTCAGACTTTTTCACTAGATTATAAAACTAAAAATATTGAAAAAATCCCTTTTATCAAAACGATAGCTGGTGATATAAATCCAATAGAAATTTCAGCACATATTCTAAAAAAATTAAAGTTACGAGTTGAAAATAGATTAGATCAACAAGTAACAGCATCAGTTATAACAGTCCCTGCATATTTTGATGATGCAAGAAGAAAGGCAATAAAAGATGCAGCCAAAATTGCTGGAATAAAAGTTCTTAGATTAATCAACGAACCAACCGCCGCCGCTCTTGCTTATGGTTTGGATAATAGTGCTAGTGGTTATGTTTTGGTTTATGATTTGGGTGGTGGAACTTTTGATGTTTCTGTTTTGAATTTAGTTGGGAATGTTTTTCAAGTAAAAGCAAGTGCAGGAGATATTTTATTAGGCGGAGATGATTTTGATAATAGAATTATTGAGTGGATTTATACTCAAGTTGATAAAGATAAAACTTTAGAAATTGCTCTAAAACCAATCGTTAAATCAGCCAAAGAATTGCTTGCGACTAACGAAAAAACAATTATAAAAGTTGCAGGGAAAGAATTGCTTTTAACTAGAGAAAAATTCAATGCTTTAATATCAGATTTAATTGATAAAACGATAATTTGCACCCAAAATGCACTAAAAGATGCTGGAATATCTAGTTCTGATATTAAACATATTGTTGCTGTTGGTGGTTCTACAAGGGTTGTTGAAATTCAAAATAGACTAAAAAAATTATTTAACAGAGACTTATTAAATGAAGTGAATCCTGATAAAGTTGTTGCAATTGGGGCAGCAATTACAGCTGAAAATATAACTAAAAATAAAACAGATACACTACTTTTAGATATAACACCTCTTTCTCTTGGAGTTGAAACTGCAGGAGAGTTGATGGAGATAATTATTCCACGAAATACACCAATTCCAATAAGCAAATCACAAGATTTCACTACTTATAAAAATGGTCAAACAGCTATGAGTATTCATATTTTACAAGGTGAAAGTGATAATACTCAAAAATGTAGAAGTCTTGCTAAGTTTAGTTTGAAAGGAATTCCACCAATGTCTGCTGGCGTTGCGAGAATTAGAATAAACTTTAATATGGATGCAGACGGTTTATTGAGTGTAAGTGCAACGGAACAAACAACTAATAAAAAAGCAGAAATAAATGTAGTTCCAAGTTATGGGCTTTCTGAAAATCAAATAATGCAAATTTTAACTAATTCTATGAATGATGCGGAAAATGATTTTGCTTATAGACAGCTTCAAGAACAACAAATTGAAGCAACTAGAGTTTTAGATGCGTTATCTCAGGCTATTTCTGAAGATGGAAAGCTGATGAGTGAAAAGGAAGCTGATGAAATAACTAAATCAATTCATAAGTTAGAAATTAGTATGAAAAAAACTGACTTTAAAGCAATAAAGAATAATATAAAAGACTTAGAAAAATCATCTGAAACATTTATAGAAAAAAGAATGAATAACGCTGTTATGAAAGCGATGGCTAATAAAACAATTGATGAGATTGTTTAGTAATTTTTTTCATAAACACACAATAAAACTTAAATAAAACTATGCCAAAAATAATATTTTTACCAAATGAAGAAAAGTGTCCAGATGGAGCGGTTTTCAAAGCAAATTCTGGAGATAATTTAATAGAAGTAGCTTTGAAAAATGGAATTGATATTGAGCATGCTTGTGAAAAAGTATGTGCTTGCACAACTTGTCATGTTCATATTCGTGAAGGTTTTAATTCGTTAGAAGATGCAACAGAACTAGAAGATGACCAGCTGGATAAAGCTTGGGGGCTTGACCCTGACTCAAGACTTTCTTGCCAAACAATTATTGGGGAGAAAGATTTGGTTGTGGAAATCCCTAAATATACAATAAATTTAGTATCAGAAAATCACTAGAATAATCAAAAAATATAGAGATGAATAATATAATACAAAAGGATCTTGGCTTAGAAAAGCCTGTAAAAAGAATATTTATAAAAACTCATGGCTGTCAAATGAATGAATATGACTCTACAAAAATCATAGATATTTTAAAAACTGTTTATAAAGTTGAAAGCTCTGAAGAGGCTGATGCAGATATTTTGATTTTAAATACTTGCTCAATTCGTGAAAAAGCTCAAGATAAAGTGTTTTCACAAATAGGGCGTTGGAGAAAAATAAAAGATAAAAACAGTAAAAAAGGCAAACAAACAATAATTGCAATAGGTGGTTGTGTTGCTAGCCAAGAAGGAGAAGCATTACAAAAAAGAGCGCCAGTTGTTGATATAGTTTTTGGTCCACAAACTTTGCATAGGTTACCTAATTTACTTTCTGAATTAGATGCTGGAAACACTAAAATAATGGATGTTTCTTTTCCAGAAATTGAGAAATTTGACTATTTACCAACTCACGAAACTAGTAAAGCAACAGCTTTTGTTTCAATTATGGAGGGTTGTTCTAAATATTGCACTTATTGTGTTGTCCCTTATACTCGTGGTGAAGAGGTTTCAAGACCATTTGATGATGTTATTGCTGAGTGTGCTAATTTGGCAATTCAAGGAGTCCGTGAAATTAATTTATTAGGGCAAAATGTAAATGCTTATCGTGGACAAATGGATGATGGAGAAATTGCAGATTTATCCTTTTTGATAGAAATTGTCGCACAAATTAAGGGAATTGATAGAATTCGTTTTACAACTTCACACCCAATTGAGTTTACAGATGAACTAGTAGAAACATTTGCCAAAGTTCCAGAATTAGCTTCACATTTACATTTACCAGTTCAGTCTGGTTCTGATAGAATTTTGGCTCAAATGAAACGAGGGCATACAGTTTTGGAATATAAATCAAAACTTAGGAAAATTAAAAAGATAAGACCAGATATTTCATTCTCATCAGATTTTATAGTTGGTTTTCCTGGAGAAACTGATTTTGACCATCAGCAAACAATGGATTTAATTAAAGAAATTGGTTTTGATATGTCGTTTAGCTTTATCTATTCGCCAAGACCAGGCACGCCTGCTGCTTTTTACCCAGATGATGTTTCACTGGAAACTAAAAAACAAAGGCTTGCAGAGTTACAAGAGCAAGTAAATTCACAAACTAAAAAAATAAGCCATAGTATGGTTGGAACAACTCAAAAAATACTTGTTGAAGGCAAATCTAAACAAGGTGGGCAGCTTACAGGGCGAACAGAAAACAATAGAGTTGTTAATTTTGAATTTGATGAAGACAGAGATATTATTGGTAAATTTGCAGATATTAAAATAATAATAGCTTATAAAAATTCACTATTAGGAGAATTTGTATCAGTTGAGAAAATTAATAAACCAACTTTATTCGCTTAGTCTTTGTATTTATTATGATTTCTAAATTAATAATTGGAGTTGATGAAGCTGGAAGAGGGGCTTTAATTGGTAATGTTGTTGCAGCAGCGGTAATTCTCCCAAATGATTTTGATGCTAGTTTATTAGTTGACTCAAAATCAATTAGTGAGAAAAAAAGAAATGATTCTGCTAAATATATTAAAGAAATAGCATTGGCTTACGAAATAGGGCAGGCGAGCCCACAAGAAATTGATAAGTTGAATATCCATCACGCCACACTTTTGGCAATGAAACGCGCTGTTACTGGTTTGAATTATAAGCTTTCAAAGACTGATGAGGTTTGGGTTGATGGTAAATTTGCACCAGAATTAAACTTCATAACTAAAACTTTTATAAAAGGAGATAGTTTGCATAGTTGTATTTCAGCAGCTTCAATACTTGCAAAAACTTACCGTGATAATCAACTTATTGAATTAGATAAAAAATATCCAAATTATGGTTTTGCTAAACATAAAGGTTATCCAACAAAAGCACATACCAAAGCTTTACAGAAATTTGGTATATTAGATAACCTTTACCGTAAAAGTTATAAAACAATTAAAAACCTAAACTCTTAAACAAATACTTAAGAAGATATTTAAATTAAAAAACAAATAAACAAATAAAATGAGACAAATAGTTTTAGATACAGAAACAACAGGGATGCCATTTAGCGATGGACATAGAATTATTGAAATTGGTTGCGTTGAAATGATTAACCGAGAAATCACTGATAATCATTATCATCAATATATAAATCCACAACGAGAAGTTGATGAAGGTGCGTTTAGAGTGCATGGAATTAGTAATGAATTTTTACTAGATAAGCCAAAAATTAAAGATGTAATAGGTGATTTTCTAGATTATATCGGTGATAGTGAGCTGATAATTCATAATGCAAAATTTGATTTGGGGTTTTTAAATAATGAGCTAAAATTATCTAAAAAGAAAATTATTATTGAGGATAAATGTAGCATTATTGATACACTTGTAATGGCAAGAAAACAGTTCCCAGGAGCAAGAGCAACACTTGATGCACTTGTGAAAAGATTTGCGATAGAAAACTTTAATCGTGAACTTCACGGAGCTTTATTAGATTCTCAAATACTTGCTCAAGTCTATTTGAAAATGACCGTCAAACAAAGCACCCTTGATTTCTCCTCTCCATCTACTCAATCAAACTTATCAAACCAATCAGATGGTTCTGAGCTAATTGAATATAATATCCACAAAGTTAAAGTTTCTGATGAAGAACTTGAGCTTCATAATAATTTCTTTGAGTAGCTAGGGTATATACTTTAAAAGGGTAAATTTATATGTTTAGCTATAGCTTCATAAGGGGTTTTTCTAAGCCACCTATGTGGTGGTTAATGAAAACAGGCAAATTGTTTCACGGTGTTTCACTTTCTAAGCCACCTATGTGGTGGTTAATAATGTAATAATAGCTACTGATTGTGATAGAGATTTCTAAGCCACCTATGTGGTGGTTAATTTAGTTAAAAAGATATTTAAATTAGAGAAAATTTTCTAAGCCACCTATGTGGTGGTTAATGATTTTCAATAAGTAAAAAATATATTTCTGGCTTTCTAAGCCACCTATGTGGTGGTTAATCTTTAAACTTATCTTCATTAGCAATAACAATCTTTCTAAGCCACCTATGTGGTGGTTAATTTGCATATCCATCTTTAAATGAATTTTGACCATTTCTAAGCCACCTATGTGGTGGTTAATTAAATGAAATGGTAGATATAAATGATAGCTTATTTCTAAGCCACCTATGTGGTGGTTAATTCCTCATCAAAGTAATAATCTGATAAAAATAATTTCTAAGCCACCTATGTGGTGGTTAATTCCTCATCAAAGTAATAATCTGATAAAAATAATTTCTAAGCCACCTATGTGGTGGTTAATAAAATTCAATCCTGCATCTGTGTTTATAGCGTTTTCTAAGCCACCTATGTGGTGGTTAATGCAATCCCTAAGGAAAGTCTTTTATCCCTTGGTTTCTAAGCCACCTATGTGGTGGTTAATATTTGAGAAAAAAGAAGATGTCAATTTTTATTTTTCTAAGCCACCTATGTGGTGGTTAATGCTAAAAGTTACTTAGATTTTATTAAAAATAATTTCTAAGCCACCTATGTGGTGGTTAATACCAATCAAATAGTGCTTTGATTGCATTCCACTTTCTAAGCCACCTATGTGGTGGTTAATATAATCTAGTGATTACACTTGATGATAGTGATTTTCTAAGCCACCTATGTGGTGGTTAATGCTGCTCACCGAGTACCACCTCAAATTATGGGTTTCTAAGCCACCTATGTGGTGGTTAATCTTGTCCTGATTGCGGTGGTAAAGCAGAAGTTTTTCTAAGCCACCTATGTGGTGGTTAATTAGTTTTGATACACTTAAAAACCACTTACTTTTTTCTAAGCCACCTATGTGGTGGTTAATTCCAAGATTGCAACTGCTCTAACAAGTGCGGATTTCTAAGCCACCTATGTGGTGGTTAATAATCATAAATATGTGTGCAGAAGAGACTTACTTTTCTAAGCCACCTATGTGGTGGTTAATAAGACTACTATCCATACCCAAAAGAATATTATTTTCTAAGCCACCTATGTGGTGGTTAATATTCAATTCAAACAGCTCAACAGTTTTCTGTTTTTCTAAGCCACCTATGTGGTGGTTAATCTAAATCAAAACAACCAGCAACACTTCCGCCTTTTCTAAGCCACCTATGTGGTGGTTAATACTAGAGTCAAAAGTCCATCAGAAAATAGCAGTTTCTAAGCCACCTATGTGGTGGTTAATTTAGTGAAACAAAAACGGAATTTTTCAGAGATTTTCTAAGCCACCTATGTGGTGGTTAATCTCTAACACTTGTAAAGCTACCAATATTCACATTTCTAAGCCACCTATGTGGTGGTTAATATATTTTTGGTAAGAAAGATAAGAATTTAGGGTTTCTAAGCCACCTATGTGGTGGTTAATTAAATTGTATATAATAGAACACATAGCAAAGATTTCTAAGCCACCTATGTGGTGGTTAATCAGCACATTCACTTAAAAAAAGATAACTCTTTTTTCTAAGCCACCTATGTGGTGGTTAATCAAATTCAAACGGTTTTTTGGGTGCTTTTTGGTTTCTAAGCCACCTATGTGGTGGTTAATTTGGCTCATACACGCCATCAGTATCTTTTAAATTTCTAAGCCACCTATGTGGTGGTTAATTGTAATTTTAGACACAGAGACCACAGGACTAGTTTCTAAGCCACCTATGTGGTGGTTAATGCCTATTTCTACAATAATTGAGCATTTTAAAGTTTCTAAGCCACCTATGTGGTGGTTAATTTAAGGAAAATGAGATATGAATAGACTTTTGATTTCTAAGCCACCTATGTGGTGGTTAATGTTTACATTCTGAAACATTACTCCATCCATTTTTTCTAAGCCACCTATGTGGTGGTTAATCTCAAAAATTTGAATTGCTTGGACAAGCGATTTTTCTAAGCCACCTATGTGGTGGTTAATTGCAAGCACTATTTAGTGCAAAAGCAAGGCTATTTCTAAGCCACCTATGTGGTGGTTAATGGGTCAAGCCGATTGTGATGTGGTCGCCAATCTTTCTAAGCCACCTATGTGGTGGTTAATAGCAGCTCACAGTTCCTTTTGTTGATTTTTACTTTCTAAGCCACCTATGTGGTGGTTAATTATTAACAATAACAAATAATAAAGGTGGGGTTTTTCTAAGCCACCTATGTGGTGGTTAATTTTTACTTGTTTGATAGGTTTTTGTTAATGTGTTTCTAAGCCACCTATGTGGTGGTTAATAACATATGTTTAAAAAAAGTGATTTTTTTAATTTTCTAAGCCACCTATGTGGTGGTTAATTTCTGTAACTGTCCAATCTCCGATATGCAATGTTTCTAAGCCACCTATGTGGTGGTTAATTCCTGATGGCTAACCCAATTTTTTTGGCAATTTTTCTAAGCCACCTATGTGGTGGTTAATATAGGCTGGTGATGAGGCTGAGACATCTAATCTTTCTAAGCCACCTATGTGGTGGTTAATAACACTTTTAAAAGACACGGGGACTTCTTTTTTTTCTAAGCCACCTATGTGGTGGTTAATTTGGTTAATAATTCAATCAAAAGGCGGCAGATTATATAAACTTTTCTAAGCCACCTATGTGGTGGTTAATAGTATTTTAGTTTATGTAGATATAATTGCAATAAGGTTTTAGTAATGATTTGATAGAAAAAACCATTAAAAAAACCTCATCTTTTAAAACTTTGATTTATAACGAATTTTTAAAGAGCGTAAAAACCATTCCTATTTTATAGGTTAAAAAATTGGAACAGTAGCTACTTTACTAAACCCGAAACGGTTAAATTCCCCAGCGGTTCCTTGTTTTTGCATATCACCAAACTCAATATACAAGCGATAAAGATTTCCAGTTGAGGCACTTTGCAATTCTAAGTAAGGGTTATTTAAACCACTTTTAAACATTTTTTCCTTATAGTTTTTTTTATAAGTATTTATATCTTCTTCTGTTTTAATGTAACCTTTGTTTTGCTGATAGGCAATTTTCTTTTGCATTCTTAAAAGACTCATATTTTGACGAATGCGAGAAATAGTTTGGTAGCCTTTTATATTATTTGGAACAGGCAATACCTCATTAACTTCACAATATCCTGATAAACCACCCAGCCAATTTGATTCAGCTAGTTTAATTAACTGGGCTTTATCTGAATGAATGCGGATAGTATCTCCTAGCTTGCTATCAGCTTTTGGAAAGCTAACTCCAATATCATTAGCTCCTAAATCAAATATTGCCTTATGGAGTTTTTGAAATATTTTATTGCGTAAAAATGCAATATCAATCTCTGAGTCTGGAAATATTTTTAGGTCTTGGTAATGTGTCATTTTGAACTCTCTCCAAAAACACCTCCACGGATTAAATTAGCTAGGACATATTTTTTACTGTCATCGCTGATGTCTTTTTCATTTAACCAGTTTAGCACTAAAGTATATAAATCATCATTACTTGGTCGATGTGCAGTGCCTCTCTGTGTAACTGATCCGTAAGGTTCTATTGCAATTGGGTATTTATCGGTAATTATTACAGACTCGATGTTATCTTTACCATCTGCTTTTGCAATCGCTTTATCGCTATACCAAGTATCAATTGTGCGAATGGCGTTACCAATTTTGACATTATGCATTGCGGCACATTTATTTAACTGAAACAAGGTTTTACCTGCTTCGCCCATATTCATTTCTTGCGATGGGAATATTTGCTGTGATTCATCTAATTTTACAAAAGCGTTTACTTTAATAGAGGTAAATTTCTCTCCTGTTTCGTCCATTAAGCCTTCATAAATAATATCTGCTATTTTTTTAAGATTTTTATTATCTGCCTTTGTATCAAAATCAGATAAAGAAAAATCATAGGCATTAAAAATTAATGTTTCATCTTTAATTAAAACTTGTATTTCCACATTTTCGGCACAAACACGATTACGCCATAAAAACCGTCCATTAACAATATTATAAGCATAACGGAAAGCTAAATCTTTTAAGCCTTCTTGTTTAAATTCAGAAGTTTTTTCAATAATTTTTCCTTCAAAATCTTGATTATTACAGGCAAATGGCTTGCCGACATTACCAATAATTCGCATTGTCCAACTGACTTTTAAGGTATCGCAGCCGCTTGGAATAACAGCCTGGTCATCGCCAGATGCTACTGGGTTTGGTGCGGTTTTCTTAATATCTTTTATTCCTTCGGCACTTTGAGTTGAGCGATTTTGCCTTTTGACAATCGGGATTTTAACCCACAACTTTTTTTCTTTTTTCTTATCCTTTTTAGCATAATCCAATCCACGATTATCAAAAATTCCTGCATACATCAAACCATCAGATATTTCCAATTTTCTTTCAAATGCCAATAGGCTTGGCAAAGCTATTTTTTTTGTTTTTTCTTTATTACTCATAATTTACTCCTTGGTTAAAAAAATTAATTCATTCCATCATCAGAATCTTCAAAAGATATTTCATCTTCGTTTTCTAGTATTTGTTTGCTTTGAGAGCATAAATACCAATTTTCTTCATAATCATAATGCCACAGACTATTTTTTAATAAGTCAACGGTTAATCTGTGAGCACTTAACCATTCGCCAATACTATGCACCGATTCCACAAAACAAATATCGGTTTCATTATCTCTGGTGTTTTCCACTTCATCATTTTTATAGACTTTTGAGATGGCTTTATAACCTGTCATAATCGGCACTAAATAACCCGGTTTTGGTTTTGGTAAATATTCCCAGTTTGCATCGGTTTTTTCGTTTGGTTGACAATATTCTTGCCATTGGATTAATAGTTTTTTATCAAAACTATTTTCATTATTGCTAAAATATTCTTTTAATTGTTGTGGAATATTTTCTTTTACATAAGGCTTTTGCTCTAAATGTTTGCGCCAAATTTGGATTATCACATTATCTTCACTATCTTTACTTAACTTCGTAAAATGTTTGGCGATTAAATCATATTTTGGTCTTGCACCTTGTTTTAGGGCAAGAAAATCTAACCAAGCATTAAATAATTCCTTGTTTTGATTTTCCTTTTGCAAAGTTTGATAATGCTCTTGCAAATAATCTGATTTATCCATAAGCACAAACCCTGGCAATAAAAGTCGTTTTAATGTATGGATGTTTTCATTATTTACGGTAAATAATTGAATGGCTTTAATATCTAAAATCGTGCCTCCTGCTAGGCGTTGCAGATAACAAATATTTTCTAGCCACTCCACAAAATCATCGTTCCGATTGCCAATATCGCCATCATATTTAATGAGCAAAGAAACTGTCATATTCATTTTGCCCTCTTCAATAATCGGTGGCGTTGCGTCTTTCTTATGAGAGCTTAAATAAGGAGAGTTGCGAGTTTGAGTAAATTGTTGCTCATAATCACCGTAAGTATGCACCTGATGAGTGTGACTAATAACCGCACAACCCGACAATTTAATATCGTTAAAATCTTCTTGTTTACTTAATTTGCGTGATAAATTATGGCTAAAACCTAAAAAGTGCGTAATGGCAGGAAACCCCCAAGTAAATCCTGCAATAGCATTAGCATTTTGCACTTGAATGTGATTGATTAAAATATATTTATTCATTGTTCTGCCTCATTATTAGCCATAATTATTTGGCTGTATTCTCTTAATTCTCGCTCCATCAATTCTTTCCAAATTTTGCTATATTCTCTTTGTGGTGTGAACTTTTTATCCTTGTATTTTAATTGCCTATTTAACCAAGTTGAAAAATCAGCATTGATAATTGTTTGCCAATCAACTTCTTTTTTGCTGGCTTGAAACTTTTCATCTTTTCTATAAGGGTCTAATAAATATTGGTGTTCAATTTTTAATTTAACCTCTTTTCCTGCTGACCAGCCAGATGGCAAGGTATGAATAGTGGAAATGAAATATAAAAAATCATTGATAATATGGTTTGCCATTTTTTCTATCCATTTTAATTTTTTAGGATTTTTTATACTCAAGCCAATATTTTCATTACGCAATAAAAACTCTGTTAAATATTTTATATTTTCTTTAGTATTTTCTTGGTAGCGATAATTATCAAACATTGATTTTTTGCTAATTGGTGGTTTTAATTGGCTTTGCCAAGTTGGTGGCTGGGCTGAGAATAAAAACAACCTTCCGCTTCTTTTTCCATTTAGCATAGATGAATTTTGATGAAAGCTCTTAGTAATACTTAATACTGCTTTATTTGGATAAAATATAAATTTTTCTACTGAATATTTTCCTTTCTTTTTTTTATTAGTAATTATGTTATTTGTTTTTTTATTAACTTTTTCAAAAATTTCCTGCATTAACGATGATGACTTTAACAAAGATAATAGATGATAGTTTTCTCTATATGGGAAATAAAATTGTTTTGATAATGAATCACTATATTTTTTATTCTTATTGAATGCTTTTTTTAAATAACTAAACCAATTCTTAGCCTTATAACTATCATTGTTTGATAATTCTTTGAGTGCATCAAAATCATTATTAATAATCATTTGATAAAAATGTTTTTTATTACTGTCTTTTACTAGTAATAAATTTGCCACTGGAGAATACCGTGCATTTTCATAAGCGGCATCGGCAGTAATATGTTTTATTTGAGAGGTTGTTAAATATTTGTCATTTGAATCTTTTAGATCATCATAAAAACAAGTTCCTTTGTTAGATGAATGGGTGAGTTTTGCGACATGAGTTGCTATACTAATCTTATCTGCATTTTTACAGTTATCATCAAGCCATTTTTCAATTTCATGGTCTACATTTAATTGCTGTATTTTTTCTTGATATTGTTGAGTAATATTTGACACATCAACATCTAAGTCGTTGATTAATTTAATAAGACTATCGTATTTATTTTTCTGAAAAACTAACGATGTTTGCTTCTTATCTTTTTTTAAATTATTTATTTTTTGCAAGGTTTCATTATTTGCATCTATTTTTTCTATTAAATATTGATTTACGCCTTTATCTTTATCTTTTAAAAATTTAGTTTTAAATAAACTTTCAATTTTTTTATCCTTTCTATTGGCAATAAACTTCCTAATAGCGTTGCTCATATCATTCATGTTATTCCTCCTCTCCAATAATTTCATAAACCCCTAAATTAGGGTTAAACCTGTATTCCGATGTAGTATTATCATATTTCACCAAACGCACTTCGCCAAATTTTTTACCTACCTCATTCAACTCAATATTAGAGTATTTTTTAAGTTTTTTATAGATTTTTTTTATATTAATATCAAACCAAAAATCATTACCTTTGGCGATTCCTAATTCTTTATCATCGGTAATTGCATTTCCAATATCATCAACCCATTTTGCTGGACAAACATCTTCATTTTTAGACAGCCAAGATATATTTTCATATTCATTTCTTAAACATAAATAATATGGAGTGTCCTTTTTGGATTTGCGGAAAGGCTGTTGTCTTTGCATTTCTCCACACCAAGTTGGATTTTCTTGCCACCATAATTTTGCACCAAATTTTAGTGAAAATAATTTGTTTACCAATGATCTATGCTCTAAATCTACCAGATATTTATATTTATCACCTATTTTCTCATATTGTTTTGGCAAGGTGATTCTCTCAATAGCAGTAATATTTTTATATTGATTTTCCTTTAAAATGTTATTTAAATCATAATCATTCATTTGGATATTATTCTTTTCAAATCCTGGGTAAACAAAACACGGTGTTTTGCCTTTTAATGCCTTATAATTTTTATTAAGCAATAAAATATTAGGCTTAGTTGGAGTTTTATCCCTATGTCTTAAAACTCGCCCCGCAATTTGAATAATTGAACGCATAGAGCTTGGTTCAATAACAGCCCAATCGTAATCATGATCTCGTCCAACTTCGGCAACAGGTGATGCTAAAACTACAAAAATATGATTTTTAATTGTTGAGTTTTTAAATTTTTCTTTAACTTCCTCTTGTTGCCAAATGACTTTCTCATCTTTTCTGCTTAAAATCTTATCTAATTTATTCTCAATATGAGAACGCAAAGCTAAAGGAAATTTGGAATGGTAAACACAATAATGAATACATGTATTATCAGGAGTTTCTATTTTTAATAACTCTTTGGAAACTGCAACCAAAGGTTTGATGTTTGCCATTCTTACCAAGCCAATAGAAATGTTTTGATTTTTACTGGTTATTTTGTGGTGATTGTGTAGTTTTTCAATTGATGCTTTTATAGTATTTGCAATATTTTTAATAGCATTTTTATTTTCATTACCAGTAATATCAACAATCTCACCAAAATGCTTTGGTTTGTTATTTTTTTGTATTTGCTTTATACGCTTTTTAACAAATTTATTATGCTCATTTTTAAAACTTCCTTTTTCTGATTTTCCCATTGTTTTAATATTTTTATTTTGGGTATCAAATTCATCAAACCATGCACAAGTAATTTCTCCACTGTCATTTTCAAGATTGGCTTTGGCATATTTGCCCCACCCATATTGATAAGCCTGAAATAATGCATAACTAAGTGCTGGAGGCATTGTTGCTGTTGATAATAAAACCCTACTTCCCATCATTCCCGCCCAATTAACCAAACGACACAAAGCAGGCAAATCATCTAAGCCAAAATCATCTGGCTCATCAAGCACTAAATCTGAGGTGAATAATCTAAGCATTGCAGGAATATGTTTATCACCTCTTGTGCCTTCGGTTGCTGGGATTAAATGGTCAATTGTACTAACCAAAATAGGGGCTTGAATTAATTTTTGTAAATTATCTTTATTTTTAGTCCAGTTGCTTAAAGTGTGTTCTGATAAAGTGCCTTGATAATCCATATGAAAATCATTAAAACTATTATCGTCTGATTCACTTCCTGTATCATCTTGCTTAGTTTCACCTTGTTGATCGTTAATAAATAATTCTTTAACCGCAATACCACCAACCATAATCGCCAAATCATTTTGCAAATCTAGTTCATCGCGATATACCTTGCCAGTTTGTAATGTGAGTGTTCTTAAACCTAAAGCAACACTAAAACGAACTCTGCCAACCTTATTGCCAATCGTTGCCATGATTTTAGCGTTAGCTAGTGTTTTGCCTTTTCCTGTTGAAGCCATGTTGATACCAAAAAAACCATTTTCAATAGTTTGTTTACCAATTTTTTCAGCTAAATTTTTGGCTTTATCTTGCCAGCCAAATTTTACCTTGTGTTCTTTGGCAACATCATTACTGATTTTATTATTGATTTTTAATTGAGGTAATGTGTTATTTAATTTTGGTAATGCTTTGGCAATTTTCCCAGAATTATAGGCAACACCAATTAAATGCTCGTCTAATTTTTGCTTGTATTGTTTGGTTTCTTTATCTGTATTTGCCCAAATAGCATAACCATCATCACGCCATTGTTCTGTAATTTCTGATAACTTTAAAGATGAATAATAATGATCTGCCAAAATCAAACAAAGCCTAGATAAATGCATGGTGAAAAATTGATTTTTTAAATAGTTAGCATTGTTATTTATTGAGATTTTTTTGACTATTTCTCTAGCATTAGCACGCCAAATAGCACTTTTATAAGGTAAGTCATTAAATGTCCAATTATCTTTAATTAAGTCTTTTAGGTCTTCATTTTTACAATTATAAGAATTCCAAAATGGCTCAAGACTGTTAATCCAATTACCAATATTTTGTAATTCAGGTTTACTGTTCGCATTTTGTAGCCAATTTGGATAAAGAGCTAATCTATGGTGAGAGATAACTAACCAAGCCACTAATTGTGCAAAAGGAGGGGAGTTTTTTATTGGATGATTGGTGCTTGTTCTATCATTGATACCGTCTTTAAAACAATCTTTAAAATCAATATTTTTAATATTACCCAGCCTATCCAACCAATCTTTATCAGTTTTACATTCGCCAACAAAGGCTTGAAATAATCGTAAAGAAATCCATTCGTGGCGGTAAGGCTCGTAATTTTTCTGTCCTTTCTTTTTATTTGGGCATAACTTCTTTTGAAACAAAACATTTGCCTTTCCAAAATCATGGAACAGTCCTGCAATTTCTGCTGCCGATGCAATGGTATTTATTGTTAGCATATTTGATTTTTCCCCTATAAATTTATCTTGTTCTGTATAATTAACTGCCACAATCCCTTGACCATTGAATTTATCACGGTTTCCAACAATCCATAACAATTCTGTTCTAACTCTTGATTTTAGTTGGTGGCAACTAACTGCTGTATTTTTGCTAGCAGTCTTTTTGAGTAATTTCCTAACAGCATCTAATCCCTCTTGGGTTATTGGTGTTTGCCAAGTATTATTTCCGATGCGATTGGCAAAAGCATCTAATACTCTCCTTGTTTTTGCTAAGGATTTTTTCTCACATTCGCTTATAAAAGTTACTATCATTATTTTAGTTGTTTAGTTGTTTAGTTGTTTAGTTTTTTCATTTTATACATATTATTTAATACATATTATCAAATTAGACTCCAAAAAAATTGGACTCTAGTTTTTTATTTTCAAAGATTTCAAATATTCCGCACATAACTTCATAAACAATACTGTTTATAAGCATTTTTGTGGGCGGTTTTTATCTTCTCTTTTAAATAATTTGGCTCAATAACTTTAACTCCATCACCATATTTCATAATATCTAGCTCAATTTCTTGTGTATGATTTTTATTTATTGGGACTTCTAATTGAGTTGTACTATTTTCTAGTTTGGTAAGTTTTTGATTTGGGTGCCATATTTCATCATTTATCCATTGGCTAACTTTACTATCAAACAAAAGAATAGCAGTGTCTGTTTTTTCGCCACTAATTATTCCATAAGTTTTTTTATAATTATCACTTATTTGTTTTTTAGATATTTTTTTGATAATTTTATTTGTTTGTTGAATTTCTTGGAACTTTTCAACAGCAAAGCTTCTAATATTGTTACTTTGATGACACCAAGCCATTAAATACCAATTATTTTTATATAAAACTAATCTTTGTGGAGAGATTATTCTTGCTTTTTGTTTTAACGGCTTGGTTCTTGGTTGATATATTGCTTTAAATTGTAAATTATTATCCAAACAACTAAATATATTTGTTAAGTTTGTGGTTGAAGTTTTCCTATTTCCCGTTTGAAAAACCTCTATAAAATCAATATGTTTATTTTTTGAAGTTGTTAATAATGAAGTTATTTTTTGCTTTATATTTTGTAATTTATCAGTATAAAAATCATTACTTATTAGAGTTTGTAACAAATCATAAGCGATTAATAATGAAGTTAATTCATTTTGAGAGAATTCCCCTCCAATATTTTTATTTCTACTTTTATCGTCCAAAAGATAACCTTTTGGAGGTTCATAAATAGTAACTAGTAACTCTTCTCTAAGAATATTTATTGCATTATAAAAAGTTGAGCTTTTAATATCCAAAGCTTCTAAAATCTCATTAAGAGTTTTGGAATATTTATTACTATCTAAATATTTGTATAACTTTATAGCTTGTTTTTTACTCATTTTTTGCCTCCTCACAAATATTTTTTATTGAGTTAAACATAAAATCAAGCGCTTTATGTTTGGTGAAATTTTGTAAACATTGTTGGCGAAACTCTTGTTCTGTAGCTTTTTCTTTGGCACAAATAAATGCCCAAGGAAGAATTAGCGTATCTTTTATTAAATCCGCAATATCAAAAACCAAAGCACCACGCCTTGTTTTACCATGCATTAATGCAAAACCATGGGGAATTCCCAGAACCCAAAGAGTAGTTGCAGCCAACCCATATGCTAAATAATTACCATGATTTAGAAAGTCATTTGCCAAATTTGTATTTGTTCGCTCTCTAACAAAACCTTTAGCACCTGTATTTTGTGCCGCAAATTTGTATAAATATTTAGTTAATAACATTTCATCAGTTAATAATTTATTTATAGTTTTTGCATTTTTAATTTTATCTCTAAAACTATTTAATAAAACATTATCAGGAGTAAAGCCTTCTAACCTTAAATCTTTGTCTTTTTGCCAAATAGTTTCCAAAAAATCAATTCTTAGAAGCTGTAATTTTTTGGCAAAATGTAGGCGTTTTGAATCATCAAACCAAAATTTCATCCATGCTTGAACATATTCAGTTGGTCTATATTCACTTTGCGGGGTGAACCATTCGATTTCAGTTGCCATCAACAAAGGTGTGCCTCCACCACCACTAAATCCAACTAAAACACCAGCTTGAGCAAGCATTCGCATAGCAGCTTGAGTTATTGAAGTTCCATTTCCTAATAAAATACAAGTTGTATTTGCAATTGGAATATTAAAGTATTGTTTTTGTTCTTCTTTTTCTACTAGATATAAAACTCTACCATCTTTTTGCATTACTCTGCATTTGTCCAAATAGTAAATGTTTGCTCTTTTAGAGTGAAGAATTGCTTTTAAATCAGTTAATTGTTGCATTTTTAACCCTCAAAAATAATATAAAAATAGATAATTTACTAACTCATAGATATAATAAAAATCATTAAAAATAATTAAATTGAAACCTGCTTATTTTAGCATATTTAAAACTAACGAGGACGCTATGAACCAAACATTCAAACAAATAAAACTAGATAAATCATTAATTAACTCAGAGGTAACTTTGAAAGGCTGGGTTAGAACTGCACGCTCTTCAAATGCAGGAATTACTTTTTTGGCTCTTTATGACGGCAGTGATTTGGCTGGAATTCAAGCGGTTATTGATAGTGATATTTCTAATTATGAAGCTATTAAATCAATTTCTAGTGGGTTTTCAGTTGAAGTAACTGGTAAATTAGTAGAATCACAAGGAAAAGGGCAAACTGTTGAAGTTCAAGCAAATAAAGTGGAAATTATTGGTGAAGTAGAAAACCCAGAAACTTACCCAGTTCAACCAAAACGCCACACAATGGAATTCCTAAGAACCGTTGCACACTTACGCCCAAGGACCAATATAATGGCTGCGGTAACTAGAATTCGCCATGCTGTTTCAATGTCTGTGCATAATTTTATGAATGAAAATGGATATTACTGGATTCACACGCCAATTATTACAGCTTCTGATTGTGAGGGAGCTGGTGATTTATTTAGAGTTTCAACTCTTGATGCAGTAAATCCACCACTTAATGATTTGGGTAAAGCTGATTTCACTAAAGATTTTTTTGGTAAAGAAGCATTTTTGGCTGTTTCTGGGCAATTAAATGTTGAATCTTTTGCACAATCTATGTCTAAAGTTTATACATTTGGACCAACTTTTAGAGCGGAAAATTCTAATACTAGCAGACACTTGGCAGAATTTTGGATGGTTGAGCCTGAAATTGCTTTTACTGATTTGGCTGGCTGTGCTGATTTGGCAGAAAATATGCTCAAATTTATTTGTAAAGATTTACTTGATAATCATAGCGAAGATATGGATTTCTTTAATAAATTTGTAGAAAAGGGTGTTTTAGATAGAGTTAAAACCTTGGCAAATACTGGATTTGAACGCATTACTTACACTCAAGCTATTGATATTTTACTAAATTCTAATAAAAAATTTGAATACAAAGTTGAATGGGGAATTGATTTACAATCAGAACATGAAAGATATATTGTTGAAGAGCATTTTGGCAAACCTG
>CBDCEG010000016.1:0-108715 GCA_965215775.1 Cardiobacteriales bacterium | reverse complement strand
GGTCCATTCCCACAAATATCAGTTCATAAAGATAATGGAACCCCAGGAGATAATACAGATGATACAACTTCAACAATTAATATCCCAACACCTGGAGATGATGGAATAGTTCATGGGAATATAGAAACAGGTGAACAAATCTTAACTGTAGATAAAAACTCAGAATTTGTTGCAACAGGTTCAGGATTTGCTCCAACAGGAGATTTAGGGAAAGGCTCTAATGGAAGTGGTTCAGGTTTAACAGGTTCAAATAAAGGTGGTTTAAGTTCTGGCAATGGTAGTTTCGGAATAGGAGGTTCTGGTTTAGGAGGGTTTGGAGATGGAGGTTCTTGGGCAGGAGGTTCTAGCTTAACAGGAACAGCAAGCAGTCCACTAAGTTTGGATGATAGTAATCTTTATGAAACTGTAGATGGCGTATCAAATTCAGGGAATATTATTTACCGCAGAGAGATTATGCTTGAAGACCCTATTTACAGCAATAATTCTCAACGAATGTATGCAAGTGGATTAGTTGTAACAAGTGCAGTTGAGAGTATTATGAATACTCAAGATTTAGAGTTTGATATAAATGATCTTCCAATAACACAAGAGTTATTAGCAAAAGAGAAATTAGCTTTAGCACAACAAAAGTTAAATGAAGCAGAAGCAGAAGCTGTTGATGCAGTAGATGCAGTTGAAGATAATGTAACAATAGATAGTAATTCTAAGGATTTAGATATAAATTTGGGTCAGTTAAAAGGCTTAGATAGTTTGAGTTCTATAAATAATTACTTTGCAAGTGAAGGCAAGCAAGGTTTTGCAAAAGCAATAAATAATATAGTAAATAAGCAAGAGAAAGAGGCAGATAATCTTGCGAATATAATTAAAGCAGTAGGTCGCAAAGCAGGTTAGTTATTAGCTTGTAGTATTGATTATGATAAATACAGTGACATTAAAATTTAACAATTAACAAAGAAAGGTTTAAGTAATGATTAAAAATAAAATAATATATCCTCTTGCACTAGGTGCTTTGGTTTTATCTGGCTGTGCGACAAACTCAGTTTTGGATAAAGATGCTAGAAATAAGATAATAACAAAGAATTTAAGTCTATTGGAAAAGAACCAGCCCGACTTAGTTGGAATGAAGTTAACGCTTCCAGATGCGATAGCACGAGCTTTGTTATTTAACATGGATGTTCGCACAAAGGCAATGGAGCAGGCAGTTGAATTAGGTCAGCTAAGCGTTGAGAATTTGGAAATGTTACCACAATTAACTGCAAAAGCAGGTTATAGTGTGCGAAGCAAACAATCAGCTTCATATAGTAAAAACCTTATAACAAATACAGTGTCAGCTGATGCTTCAACCTCAACGGACAAAAAGTTAACTACAGCGAGTTTAGGTTTAACTTGGAATATTTTGGATTTTGGACAAGCTTATCTTAAATCACAACAACAATCTGATAATGTATTAATTGCTCAAGAACGCCGTCGTCAAACGATGCAGAATATAATTTCAGATGTTAGATTAGCATTTTGGCAAGCTTATGCAGGCCAGCATGCTTTATCAGATGTTAATTCGGTGATAAAAGATACAAAAATAGCATTATCACAAATATCTAAATTAGAAAGAGAGTTTCCAACGCTAGCATTACAATCACAAGCAGAGCTACTTGAAACTCTACAAAAGCTTTTACAACTTAAAAGAAATATAGAGAAATCACCTTATAAATTAGCTGCTTTGATAAATATAAAACCAGGTAAAAAGTTACATATAGTTGCAAAGCATAAACCATCTTTGGCAAGACTTAGGATTTCAAATTCAAGTAAATATAAGCTTTGTTCAAATGAAAGCTTTATTGAAAGTTTAGAAAGAAGAACATTATTATCAAGACCAGAGCTTAGAATTTCAGACTATAATGTTAGAATTCGCCAAAAAGAATTGAAAAAAGTTCTTATATCAATGCTTCCAGGAGTTGGAATTGATTTTTCACATAACTATACAAATAACTCTTTTGCAGTAAATAATAAATTTAGCCAGCTTGGTTTAAGTGTTAATTTTAATATATTTAATTTGTTCAAATATCCAGCTCACAAAAGAGCTGCAAATGCAAGATTAGCATTAGAAGAACAACGCAGATTAGCCTTTAGTTTGGCTGCATTAACGCAACTTCATGTATCAATTGCAGACTATAATTCAATTTATAGAGAGATGAAATACTCAACAAAACTTAAAAATGTAAACTTCAAAATTCTAAAACACCAAAAAGACGAAGCTCGTGCAAATGGACTTTCAGAAAGAGAAGTTAAAAGAAATATAGAAGTTATAATTTCTAGATTAAACTCAATTCAAACACATATTTCAGACCATATTTTATATGCTGATTTACAAAATGCTTTGGGACGAGTTTATGTTAGTTTGGGTGAAGAAATAAGCTCACCTGTTAACTTGACAATGTTATCTGCCAAAATGAATAAGTCAGAAGCAACTCAAGCTTTGAAGAATTTGAAAGTAGATATAAAAAGAAGAGTAAATCAAATGCGTAACTTTAATAAATACTTAAAACAAACAGCAAATGTTAGCTGCTCAAATGTTTCTCAAACTTCTAAAAAAGCAATTAAAATGCAAACTAAAGTTAAAGCGAAAGCAAAAATTAACAAAAGTGCAAAAGCAATAACTTTAGAAAAATTTGATAAAGAAATAACTTCAAAGACTTATAAAGAACAAAAAAATGCAGGCTACACTCTTTTAGATAAAGAGCAAAGCACAATGAGTTTTACAGATAAGTAACGCAAAATATAAATAGAGGTCAAATATGATTTTTGAAAAATTCAAGAAGACAAAACTAGTTTGTGCAATGTCATTAGTTACTTTTTTGTCTGCCTGTGGCACCACAAAACAATTAACAAATGAAGAACTAAACGCACGAGTTACAAAAACACAACAAAACTTTTTTAAAGACCAACCAGACTTTAAAGCAAATCAAAAAATAACACTTGGCGAATCAATGGCAAGAGCTTTGCTTTATAATTTGGATGAACGCATAAAACAAATGGAAATCGCGGTAGAATCTGGTCAGCTAGATATAGAAAGAGTAAATTTGTTACCAGAATTAATGGTAAAAGCAGGCTATAGCCGAAGGAATAATGACTCTGCATCATTTTCTAGAAACTTAGCAACAGGGACGACAGGAGATAGTTATAATTCTTCAAACAAAGATGTTAAAGCTGCAAATATGGACTTTTCTTGGGATATTTTAGATCTAGCAGTTGGTATTGCAAGAGTTGAAATTCAAAAAAATAAAATCCAAGTAACAAAAATAAAAAAACAACAAGCAATAGAAAGAATAATCAGAGATGTGCGTTATTCATATTGGCGTGCTATTGCTTCAAAAGAAGTGGTTAAAGGAATTGTAGGACTAAATTCTAAAATAGACCACCAACTATTTAAAATTGATAAATCTCTGAAATATGTTGGCTCACAAGAAGCTTTACAACTTTTAAAAAATAAAAGAAGTTTATTAAGAACACAAAAAGAAGTCGCAGAATTAGATAGAAATGCAAATAATACTATTCAAGAATTAAATACATTAATTAACATAAAACCTGGAATTCCATTTAAGGTTGTAAAACCAAAATCAACAAGCTTACATAGTGTAAATGTGAATGAAGTCAGTGCTGAGAAACTAGAAAGATTTATGTTTGAACATTCGCATGACCTTCATTTAACTGATTATAATGTTTTAATTACATCAAAAGAAGCCAAAAAAGATCTACTTGCATTAATGCCTAGCCTAAAACCAACTCTATCAGCACACTATAGTAATAATAGTTTTTTAGTTAATTCAACTTACCAAACTTGGGCAATAAATTTTGCATTTGACTTATTTAAATTAGTTAAATATCCATCAGTTAAAAGATTAGGAAAATCAAAAATACTTACATCGAATTCAAATAGATTGGCTGTTATGATGAATATGCTTGCAAGCTTACATGTTTCAATAGATAAATATAATAATTTATTATCAAGCTATAAATTTGCATATAAGCTATCTAATACACATAGAAAATTAGCTTTAAGCAAGAAACGAGAAGCTAGTGTGGGAATTGCAGCAAGTGTTGATTTGATAAGCGCACAAATGAAAGCTTTAAAATCACACTATTCTAGTGCATTAATGTTTGCAGATTTACAAGATGCAAAGTCTAATTTGTATAAAACTTTAGGACTATTCCCGATGAATAAAAGTGTATCTTCACATAATTTAAGTGAACTTGGTGCAGAGCTAACAACAAGAGATGCAAAAATGCAAGATCCAAAGGCTGTTCTAAAAAGAATTATTGCTAACCAGAAGCTTTAAGAGAAAATTAGTTTTGTAGTAAGTTAAATTAGAAACTAACAAAAACCAATGTTTGGAGTTTAGATAATCCAAGCAAATAAAAAAGGGTAGCTGAAAAGCTACCCTTTTTTTGTTAGTTATTCCTTTTAGAAATATTATCTTCAATCACTGATATTAATTTTCTGGCTATTTGGTTATCAGTTTCTGCTTCAATTTCTCTTATACAAGTTGGGCTAGTTACATTAATTTCAGTCATAAAACCTGCAATAACATCTATTCCCACAAACAATAAACCTAATTCTTTTAAGGTTGGTTTAATTTGTTCACAGATCCATAAATCTCTTTTGGTAAGTTTTTCAACAACTCCTTTTCCTCCTGCTGCAATATTTGCTCTAAATTCATTTCCTTGAGGAATTCTTGCAAGCCCGTGAGTTGCTGGCTCTCCATCTACTAATAATATTCGTTTATCTCCTAATGTAACATCGTCAATATATTCCTGTGCCATTATTGTATTTTTGCCAAAATCACCTAGAGTTTCTAAAATAACATTTAAATTAGGGTCATCTTTGGAGACTTTAAATATTCCGCTTCCGCCCATTCCGTCCATTGGTTTTAGCACAGCATTATTATATTTATTGATAAATCTTCTAATATCTTCTAAATTCCTTGAGACCATTGTTTTTGGGGTGCATTCTGGAAAATAGTTAATAAAGAATTTTTCATTAACTTTCCTTAATGCACTTGGACTATTAACAATTATCGTGCCATTTTTCTCTGCCATTTCCAAAATATATGTTGAATCCTGGTTTCTAAACCGAAGTGCAACTAAATTTTATTTTTAGGTTTTAATTTGGAACTAGTTATTTTTATTTTTATTAACTAAGATAATAACATTATGAAAAAATACACACAATTAACCAGAACTGATATGACAAAAATTGAAACATTGCTTGAGGAGAATTATAATCCTTGTGAAATAGCGATAAAACTAGGCAAAAATAAGACTACAATATACCGCTGCATAAAAAATAATAAAAACGCAGAAACCTTTGTTGGTGAAGAGGCATGGGAGAAAGTTTCCAAGAGGAAATCTATTGCAAATAAGCATGTTAGGATATTACCTGATAGTATTTTAGAGAAATATATTTTGATAAAAATAGAGCAACATTGGTCGCCAGAACAAATTTCTGGAAAGTGGCGAGAGGAGGCGCAAGAATCGATTTGCCACGAGACTATTTATCAATTTGTTTATAAGTATCACCCAAAATTAGTTAAGATGTATTTCAGAAGAAAAGGTAAGAAATATCAACATAATAGAAAGGAAAAATATCAAATAAAAGATCGTAGAATGATTGATGAAAGACCGCAAAATATTGAGCTTAGAAAAGAAGTTGGACACTGGGAAGGTGAAGTGGTTCAGTTTTATGGGACAGATTTTTAGCCTATAATACACTTTTAAGAGGAAAAAATTATGTCAAAAATTAACAAACAAAGAAAAACTTGGACTGTAGAGCAAAAGCTTGATTATGCAAAGCTTATGGTGCATGAAAATTATACAAATAGTCAAATTCAAGAAATTTCTGGTGCAGGAAAATCAGCTGTTGCGCGTTGGAAAAAACAATATATTGACGAATTAGGTGGGAAAACTCCAGATGGCAAAAGAGCGTTGACAGCTCAGCAGCAGGAGATTCAAGACCTTAGGAAACAGCTTTGGAGGGCTAAAAGAGACAATGAAATTTTAAAAAAGGCTGCTGCCATTTTTATTCAAAAAAACTAAAAACTGAAGTTATTATGAAAATAAAAATGGCAAATAAAAATTACTCAATAACTGAATTATGCACTGCTTATGGGGTTCCTAAAAATACATTTTATAAAAAGACTAACACTAGGAAAATTAATAGAAAATCTTCTGAAATAATATCTTTATTAAAGAAAATTTCTATAGAAACAAAACACAGTTATGGGAAAAGAAGAATGCAAAAAGAACTCCAACTTTACGGTATTAAGATTGGTATTTTTAAAGTAGCTTCATTGATGAAACTTGCTAATATTCAAGCAATTACACCAAGAAAAAAACACTATTACCCCAAAGAACGAGTGTCTAAAATTATTTCTGATAATATTTTAAATAGAGAATTTAATCAAAAAACACCAAATACACATTGGGTTGGCGATATAACTTATATCCGAAATCATCAAGGCTGGAGCTATTTAGCGACGGTTCTTGACCTTGCAACAAAAGAAATTGTGGGCTGGAGTTTGTCGCAAAAACCGAATGCAAAACTTGCAAAAAAAGCACTTCAAAACGCAATTAGAAGAAAACATCCAGATACAAGCAAATTATTATTTCACTCAGATCGTGGCGTGCAATATACGTCTAATTTATTTGTTGATTTTTGTGTAAATTTGCATATAACAAAGAGTGTTAGCAGAAAAGGAAACTGTTGGGATAATGCTGTAATGGAAAGGTTTTTTAGGAGTCTAAAGTCTGAAAGATTAAATTATTTAAGTTTTAAAAGTCATCAAGAAGTTACTGAAGAAGTAGATAGTTATATATATTTTTATAATTATAAGAGGTTAAATTCCGCAATAAATTACATGACACCAAATGAAAAATTTAATAGAATGATAAATGTCGCTTAAAAAGTGTTCCATAAAATTAGACCATTACATATTGATGAATTAGGCGGAAAAACTCCAGATGGCAAAAGAGCGTTGACGGCTCAACAACAGGAAATTCAAGACCTTAGGAAACAGCTTTGGAGGGCAAAAAGAGACAATGAAATTTTAAAAAAGGCTGCTGCCATTTTTATTCAAAAAAACTAAAAACCGAAGTTATTATGAAAATAAAAATGGCAAATAAAAATTACTCAATAACTGAATTATGCACTGCTTATGGAGTTCCTAAAAACACATTTTATAGAAAAACTAACACTAGGAAAATTAATAGAAAATCTTCTGAAATAATATCTTTATTAAAGAAAATTTCTATAGAAACAAAACACAGTTATGGGAAAAGAAGAATGCAAAAAGAACTTCAACTTTACGGTATTAAGATTGGTATTTTTAAAGTAGCGTCATTGATGAAACTTGCTAATATTCAAGCAATTACACCAAGAAAAAAACACTATTACCCCAAAGAACGAGTGTCTAAAATTATTTCTGATAATATTTTAAATAGAGAATTTAATCAAAAAACACCAAATACACATTGGGTTGGCGATATAACTTATATCCGAAATCATCAAGGCTGGAGCTATTTAGCGACGGTTCTTGACCTTGCAACAAAAGAAATTGTGGGCTGGAGTTTGTCGCAAAAACCGAATGCAAAACTTGCAAAAAAAGCACTTCAAAACGCAATTAGAAGAAAACAGCCAGACACAAGTAAATTATTATTTCATTCAGATCGTGGGGTGCAATATACTTCTAATTTATTTGTTAATTATTGTGAAAATTTGCATATAACAAAGAGTGTTAGCAGAAAAGGAAACTGTTGGGATAATGCTGTAATGGAAAGATTTTTTAGGAGTCTAAAGTCTGAAAGATTAAATTATTTAAGTTTTAAAAACCATCAAGAAGTTACTGAAGAAGTAGATAGTTATATATATTTTTATAATTATAAGAGGTTAAATTCCGCAATAAATTACATGACACCAAATGAAAAATTTAATAGAATGATAAATGTCGCTTAAAAAGTGTTCCATAAAATTAGACCATTACACTAGCATTATTTGTATCAATTATCACATTAGAATTATTTGTTGAGTCAATAGTTATTATTAATTTCTCATCTCCCTCAACCAACACATCATCAACTGTATCAACATCAATTGTTGCTGTAGTTTTTCCTGCTAAAATTGTTACTGTTCCTGCTAAATTTGTATAGTCACTACCATTCTTTGTTGTTCCTGTTATTGAATAATTTATTACTGTATCTTTAGTTGTTACCTTGTCAAGGCTTACGGTAAATACTCCTTTATCAATAGGGTTTTCATTTATTGTAGTAGTATTTGCCTTTATTGAAAGTTCTGCAGAATCATCATTTAATATAGTGTGAGTTAGTTCTTTATCTACAGAGCTATCACCATTTGCATCTGCTA
Organism: Cardiobacteriales bacterium; assembly: GCA_965215775.1. Taxonomy (GTDB): domain Bacteria; phylum Pseudomonadota; class Gammaproteobacteria; order Cardiobacteriales; family Ostreibacteriaceae; genus CBDCEG01. Next base: position 100,302 of record CBDCEG010000016.1, on the reverse strand, counting down.
CTGTTATTCCACCACCTACTACATTTGATATTTTGAATGTTAGAGTCTCATCCGCTTCAATAGTACTATCATCTATAACAGCAAATCCTGGTATATCAATAGCTTTACCCGCTGAGTAATCACCCGCTACAACCGTTATAGATACTTTAGAATCAATATCATAATCTTTTCCTTCTATTGCCGTTCCAGAAACTGATAAAGTTATAGTTGCATCATCTGTTAAAACTCCTTTCACAAAAATTTGTGGCGTTGTTGTACCTGATACTAAAGCTGTCCCTTCTTTTTCTGAAGTATCTGATAAAAGCTCTACTGTTGCATAATTGTAATCCAATTCAACTTGGTCAAGCTCTACTATTTGATTGCCATCTGACTCCAAATATGCTCTCCACTTGAACTTGCCTGATGTAGCTAGTGTTTTGATATTTGTATTAATATCTGTAGCACTTGTTGTTTCTGCCCCATCTAACTGAGTTGTCGCTGTCCAAGCTGTTCCATTCCAATATTTCCAAGTTGTTCCATCATCTGATGACACTTGATAAGATACTGTCCCCTCATTATTCTGTGACAATACTTCTTTGAAACCTAACAGTTTACTAAAGTTAATTGCATTTTTTTGCTCTACATATGGTTTTGTATCACTGTAACCATTTATCCAAAGTTTATTTTGCGTACCCCCACCATTTGAAACGTATAAATCTAATTTGCCATCGTTATTTAAATCTACCATTAATGTCCCAATACTATTTCCTAAATCTCCTGCTATATCCTCTGCAACAAAATCACCAAATCCATCATTTAGCCATAACTTATTTTGTTGACCATAATTACCAACATAGATATCTAAATAGCCATCATTATTGATGTCTCCTGTTGATAAACCAAAACTACTACCTAAATCTCCTACAATATCCTTTGCAACAAAGTTACCTACTCCGTCATTTATCCATAATTTATTTTGTTGATCACCAGAATTAACTACATATATATCTAAATAGCCATCATTATTTAAATCTCCTATTGATGATTTACGACTATTACCAACATCTCCTGATATGTCTTTCGCAGTAAAATCACCTGCTCCGTCATTTATCCATACTTTATTTTGTCCACCATCACTGACTACATATATATCTAAATAACCATCATTATTTAAATCTCCTATTGATGTGTCAAAGCTATTTCCTGAATCTCCCGCAATATCCTTTGCAACAAAATTACCTACCCCATCATTTATCCATACTTTATTTTGTTGATCATAGTTAGCTACATAAATATCTAAAGCTAGATTCTACCTACAAGTGCAACTTTTCAAGTTCAGCTTGAAAGACTTCATTTGGGGTTTTAAATCCTAGTCGTTTTCGTGGTCTATTATTAATAAGTTCTACAAAATAAGCAAGGTCTTCATCAGAAACATTATTAAAATCAGTGCCTTTGGGGATAAATTCTCGGAGCAAACCGTTGGTATTTTCATTAGTTCCTCTTTCCCAAGGTGAGTAAGCGTGTGCAAAATAAACATTCATTTTTACTTGTTTTTCAATCTCTTGGTGTAAAGAAAACTCTTTGCCATTATCGTATGTCATGCTTATTCGTAACTCATTTGGTAAGTCCTTGAAATCTTTAACTGTAGCTTCTAAAATAGCTTTTGCGGTTGATTTTTTCACTTTGGAAGCTATTAATTTACCACTTTTTCTTTCAACATTTGTAACTATCGCGCCTTGGTGATTTTTACCGACAATTGTGTCTCCTTCCCAATGTCCAACTTCTTCTCTAAGCTCAATATTTTGCGGTCTTTCATCAATCATTCTACGATCTTTTATTTGATATTTTTCTTTTCTATCATGTTGATATTTCTTACCTTTTCTTCTAAAATACATCTTAACTAATTTTGGGTGATACTTATAAACAAATTGATAAATAGTCTCGTGGCAAATCGATTCTTGCGCCTCCTCTCGCCACTTTCCAGAAATTTGTTCTGGCGACCAATGTTGCTCTATTTTTATCAAAATATATTTCTCTAAAATACTATCAGGTAATATCCTAACATGCTTATTTGCAATAGATTTCCTCTTGGAAACTTTCTCCCACGCCTCTTCACCAATAAAGGTTTCTGCGTTTTTATTATTTTTTATGCAGCGGTATATTGTAGTCTTATTTTTGCCTAACTTTATCGCTATTTCACAAGGATTATAATTCTCCTCAAGCAATGTTTCAATTTTTGTCATATCAGTTCTGGTTAATTGTGTGTATTTTTTCATAATGTTATTATCTTAGTTAATAAAAATAAAAACAACTAGTTCCAAATTAAAACCAGAAAATAAAATTTAGTTGCACTTCGATTTAGAAACTAGGAAATAACCATCATTATTTAAATCTCCTATTACTGCTTTACGACTATCTCCAAAATCTCCTGTAATATCTTTTGCAATAAAATTACCTGCTCCATCATTTATCCATAACTTATTTTGCCCCCTATTATTAGCTACATAGATATCTAAATAACCATCATTATTTAGATCTCCTATTGATGAACCAATACTCTCACCTAAATCTCCAGCAATATCCTTTGCAACAAAATTACCTGCCCCATCGTTTATCCATAGTTTATTTTGATTATTCCCATCATTAACCACATATATATCTATATAACCATCATTATTAACATCTCCTACTGAGGCTCTCTTACCTAAATCTCCTGCTATATCTCTTGATATGAATTGGTTTTTTAGTCTAGCTACACCTGTATCGTCAACTTTTAATATATTAGAATCAGATACTATGTATTCTCCTACTGCATCCAACCTATTGACCTTATAATTATCTACAACTGTATCCTCTTTTACAATATCAACTAAGCTTATCTCAACATTTTTATCAAATGTTTTGCCTCTCAGATCTGTTGTTCTAATCACTATCTCATAGACTCTATCTGCATCATCATCATTTGGATTCTCAAAGTCTGGTTGATTTGTATTTAATATTAATTTATTGCCCTCTATCTCAAACATACCCAAATCTGCCCCAGCGATTATGCTATATGTATGTATGTCTGTTGTTAATCCATTTGGACTTGAATTGATAGGTGGATTTGGATTATCTCCATCAACTGTTGATAGATAACTAATCACAGATCCAATCAAACGATTTTCATCAACTGTATCTGTTGCCTTATCTGTTGGTGTTGCTGTTGCCACTCCATCTAATATAATGTCTGTTGGTGGTAGATTCGAATCATATCCCAACTCAACTCGGTCAAGCTCTACTATTTGATTGCCATCTGACTCTAAATACGCTCTCCACTTAAATTGCCCTTTTCCAATCAAACCATCATCTAAAAAGTGAATATTTGTATCAATATCTACTGCCTTTGTAGTCTCAGTACCGTCTAATTGAGTTGTTACTGCCCATGCTGTTCCATTCCAATACTGCCAAGTTGTTCCATTATCTATTGAAACTTGATATGATACTGTTCCTTCGCTATTCTGTGAAAGAGTTTCTTTAAATCCACTTAATTTGACAAAAGTAGTCATTGAATTTGACTCTACATATGGTTTTGCATCACTATACCCATTTACCCATAACCTATTTTGCTGACCATTAGAGTTAGCGGCGTATAATTCTAATTTACCATCCCCATCTATATCTAATATTTTTCCACCATGAGTATTGCCTTTATCTCCAGAAATATCACTAGAAGTAAAATTACCAGACCCATCATTTATCCACAATCTATTCTGTTGACCATAATTAACTACATATATATCTAAATCTCCATCGCCATCTATATCACTCATTGATGAGGATATAGAATTATCCACATCACCTATAATATTTTTTTCAGTAAACCCATCATTTCCATCATTTATCAATAATATATTTTGACCAGGATTGACTGCTAAATATATATCTAAGTCACCATCACTATCTATATCTCCAATACTAACTCCCCAAGCATTATAATTATCGCCTGGTATTATTTTTTTAGTGAAGACCCCGCTACCATCATTTAACCATAGTATATTTTGTCCACCTCGATTGGTTACAAATATATCTAAATCCCCATCATTATCTATATCAGCCATTGCTGATCCTGATGAGTTTGAATAATTCCCAGGAATATTTTTACCCACAAAGTTGCCATACCCATCATTTATCCATAGTTTATTTAGCCCATCATCTTGAGTAGATACATATATATCTAAATTTCCATCTCCATTAACATCTCCTATTGACACTCCTGCAGAATCACTAGTATCTCCTGAAATATCCTTACTTGTGAAGCTACCTGTACCATCATTTATCCATAGTCTATTTTGCTGGCCTCTTTGATTTACGACATAGATATCTATATCTTTATCACCATCAATATCTACCATCACTGCCCCACGAGATTTACCTAAATCTCCTGCTATATTTTTTTCTGTAAACCCACCATTCCCATCATTTATCCATAGCTTATTCTGTTGATCAAAATCATTTGCAACATATATGTCTGCATAACCATCCCCATTAATATCACCTGAAGTTACACCTCTTGAATTACCTAAATCTAGTGATATATCTCTTGATGTAAATTGGTTTTTTAGTCGTGCTACACCCTTCTATTAGATTAGTATCTGACATAGTATAATTACCTGCAATATCTAACTTACTGATCTTATAACTATCTAAAACAGTATCTTCTTTTGTTATGTCAACCAAGCTTATCTCTACATTCTTATCAAATACTTTTCCTGTTAAATCTGTCGTTCTAATTATTATCTCATAAATTCCATTTGCATCAGCATCATTAGGGTTTTCATAATCTGGTTGATTTGTATTCAGCTGCAATTCATTACCTACTATTTTAAACATAGCTGCATCTGCTCCACCAACTATCGTATAACTATGTATATCTGGTATTACAGAACCATTATTAAAGGTTCCTTTTTCAATTAAATCTAAATCTTCTGTCGTCAAATAGCTTACTACTGAACCTATCAAGCGATTTTCATCAACTGTATCTTTTGCTATATCTGATGAAATGGCTGTCGCCTTTCCATCTAATATAATATCTGTTGGGGGACTGCTTATTTGCTAGATTCTACCTACAAGTGCAACTTTTCAAGTTCAGCTTGAAAGACTTCATTTGGGGTTTTAAATCCTAGTCGTTTTCGTGGTCTATTATTAATAAGTTCTACAAAATAAGCAAGGTCTTCATCAGAAACATTATTAAAATCAGTGCCTTTGGGGATAAATTCTCGGAGCAAACCGTTGGTATTTTCATTAGTTCCTCTTTCCCAAGGTGAGTAAGCGTGTGCAAAATAAACATTCATTTTTACTTGTTTTTCAATCTCTTGGTGTAAAGAAAACTCTTTGCCATTATCGTATGTCATGCTTATTCGTAACTCATTTGGTAAGTCCTTGAAATCTTTAACTGTAGCTTCTAAAATAGCTTTTGCGGTTGATTTTTTCACTTTGGAAGCTATTAATTTACCACTTTTTCTTTCAACATTTGTAACTATCGCGCCTTGGTGATTTTTACCGACAATTGTGTCTCCTTCCCAATGTCCAACTTCTTCTCTAAGCTCAATATTTTGCGGTCTTTCATCAATCATTCTACGATCTTTTATTTGATATTTTTCTTTTCTATCATGTTGATATTTCTTACCTTTTCTTCTAAAATACATCTTAACTAATTTTGGGTGATACTTATAAACAAATTGATAAATAGTCTCGTGGCAAATCGATTCTTGCGCCTCCTCTCGCCACTTTCCAGAAATTTGTTCTGGCGACCAATGTTGCTCTATTTTTATCAAAATATATTTCTCTAAAATACTATCAGGTAATATCCTAACATGCTTATTTGCAATAGATTTCCTCTTGGAAACTTTCTCCCACGCCTCTTCACCAATAAAGGTTTCTGCGTTTTTATTATTTTTTATGCAGCGGTATATTGTAGTCTTATTTTTGCCTAACTTTATCGCTATTTCACAAGGATTATAATTCTCCTCAAGCAATGTTTCAATTTTTGTCATATCAGTTCTGGTTAATTGTGTGTATTTTTTCATAATGTTATTATCTTAGTTAATAAAAATAAAAACAACTAGTTCCAAATTAAAACCAGAAAATAAAATTTAGTTGCACTTCGATTTAGAAACTAGGTTATAATTTTTATTTGATTATTACTATTGTATTGTTTTAGTTATTATTAATTACTTTTTTATTTCTTATGTTATTTTTCTATTAACTCTTAGCTTACTGATTTCTCTCTTTAGTTAAGTTCAATAATAGCAATAAAAATACAATTTGCAAACAAATTAAATAAACAAGCCCACAATCTTATTAATTAATTTAAGCAATTTAAATCAAACCCATAATCCAAAAGTTCTAATTCAGACAACTCAGATTTATTAAATAGTTCTTTTAATCTTTTTCTAAATGTATTCTTATGGTGGATTACTACTAAGTGGTTTAATAATTATAAAGTGATTTTTAAAAGTGAAGCTTTTATGCAATACTTCACTTAGATAACTCAATAAATTAGTTAAATCGTACGCGAAAATGGTTAAATCACACACTAAAAGCACTCAAATAATCACCTTAAAACCTACATCATCTCAATTTTAGTTTTTTGCTCTAATAAATTATCAATTGCTAATTGTTGTTCGTCGCGTTGGGATTTTGATTTGGCAACTAATTGCTCTGGAGCATTTGCAACATATTTTTCATTATTTAGTTGTCCATTTAATCTATCAACACTTGTTTGAAGTTTTGTTATTTCACGATTTAATCGTTCTAACTCTGCATCTTTATCGATTAGACCTGCTAGTGGAATATGGATTTTCATATTTCCAACCAGTGTAACTGCAGTTTCAGTATTATTTTTATCTATTAGTTCAATTGATTCTAGTTTTCCAAGTTTTGGTAGTATTTCTTTATAAATTTCCAAATTTTGTTTATCAAATTCACTAGTATTTTCTATTAGAATTGGAATTTGTTTGCTTGGAGCTATATCCATTTCACTTTTGATTGTTCTAATTCCTATCAAAACTTGCTTAATCCATTCTACATTTTCGCTAGATTTTGCTTCAAACTCAAACTCGTTTTCTTTTGGAAAACTAGCAACCATTATACTTTCACCAGTTATATCTAACTTAGTTTTTATTGTTTGCCAAATTTCTTCTGTTATAAAAGGCATAATTGGGTGTGCAAGGCGAAGTGATGCTTCTAAAACTTCCAAAAGTGTTTTTTGAGTTCCTGCAATTAGTGCCTTGTTATCAGAAAATAATATTGGTTTGGTAAGTTCCAAATACCAATCACAATAAGTATTCCAAATAAATTCATATAACTCTTTTGCAGCAAAATCAAACCGATAATCAATTATTGCTTTATTTACATTTTTGGCAGTTTTATTAAATTCTGCTTTTATCCAGTTATCAAAAGTTGAATATTCAATTTCATTATTTATTGAAAAGTCTTCGGTTTTCATCAAAACAAATCTAGCAGCATTCCAAATTTTATTACAAAAATTACGATAACCTTCCAATCGTTTCATATCCCAATTTATATCTCGCCCAGTTGAAGCAAGTGCTGCCAAAGTAAATCTTAGAGCATCAGTTCCATGCTGTTCTATACCATTTGGGAAATTCTTTCTAGTTGCTTTTTCAATTTTCTCAGCTTCTTGTGGATTCATCATATTGCTGGTTCGTTTTGTAACTAATTCTTCCAAACCAATTCCATCAATCATATCAATTGGATCCAAAACATTACCTTTTGATTTTGACATTTTCTGTCCATTTTCATCACGAATTAAACCAGTAACATAAACGGTTTCAAACGGAATAACAGGCTTTTGATTATCATCTTTTAACTGATGCATAGTCATCATAATCATTCTCGCAACCCAGAAAAATATAATATCAAAACCAGTAACTAGCGTGCTAGTTGGGTGAAATTGTTTTAAATCTTCTGTGTTTTCAGGCCAGCCAAGAGTTGAGAAAGTCCAAAGCCCAGAGCTAAACCAAGTATCCAAAACATCTTCATCTTGGCGTAATGAAATATTGTCTGCTAAATTATATTTTTTGCGAATTTCAATTTCATTTCTACCCACAAAAATATTTCCATTTTCATCATACCAAGCTGGAATCCTATGACCCCACCATAACTGACGAGAAATACACCAATCTTGTAAATCACGCATCCAAGAAAAATACATATTTTCGTATTGTTTTGGAACAAATTTAATATTACCTTTTTCAACAGCGGCTATTGCATCTTTTGCAAGCGGTGCAGTTTTCACATACCATTGATCTGTCAAATAAGGCTCTACAACTGAGTTAGTTCGGTCTCCTCTTGGTCGCATTAATTTGTGTGGTTCTATTTTTTCTAATAATTCAGCTTCTTTCAAATCTGCTACAATTGCTTTTCTAGCATCAAATCTATCAAGTCCACGATATTTTTCTGGAGCGTTATCATTCATTGTTGCATCGTCATTTAATAGATTAATAATTTCCATTTCGTGGCGTTGCTCAACTTCATAATCATTAAAATCATGTGCTGGAGTTATTTTCACACAACCTGTTCCAAATTCAGGATCTGGATATTCATCAGTAATAATTGCAATAGTTCGCTCAGTCATTGGAACATGAACCATTTTACCAATTAAATCTATGTATCTTTCATCACTTGGGTGAACCGCCAAAGCACCATCTGCCAAAATAGTTTCTGGTCTGGTTGTTGCAATATGCATAAATTTGCCATCAACCCCCTGCCCTTTCACAAAAGGATAACGAACATGATACATATGTCCGCTTTCTTCTTCATTAATAACTTCCAAATCTGAAATTGCAGTTTTTAAAACAGGATCCCAGTTTACTAAGCGTTTTCCACGATAAATCAAACCCTCATCGAATAAATTAACAAATACTTCTTGAACTGCATTTGATAAACCTTCGTCCATAGTAAATCTTTCACGCGACCAGTCCGCTGAAGCTCCTAAGCGTCTAAGTTGGCTAGAAATATTCCCTCCAGATTCTTCTTTCCATTCCCAGATTTTTTCTATAAATTTATCTCTGCCCAAATCGTGTTTGGTTTTATTTTCTTCTTTAGCAAGTTTTCGCTCAACCACCATTTGCGTTGCAATTCCAGCATGATCGGTGCCTGGTTGCCACAAAGTGTTTTTACCAAGCATACGATTATAACGAATAAGACAGTCCATAATTGTATCTTGAAACGCATGCCCCATATGCAAACTACCAGTTACATTTGGTGGTGGAATTGCAATACTGAAGTTTTCCCCATTGCTATTTTCTGCCCCACAAGGCTTAAAAAATCCTTGCTCTTCCCAGTTGTTATAATGTTTTTGCTCTATGTCTTTTGGTGAGTATGTTTTATCCATCGTTATTTTTTGTGTTTTTGTTAAATAATTTGCAGATTATAGCAGTTATTGAAGAAACTCTAAAGTGAACAGTAAAAATCTATAGTTCAAGTTAAGGCTCTAAGTTAAACTAAAAGTAAAGTCATATAACAATCTATTTACCCTTTAGCTTATCTAGTAAAGGTTGAACAAGTTCCTTTACAGGCATCTCATGGTCATGTTTTTTATCTAGTGTTTTACTAGGATTGCTAGAAATAGTATCTATCGCACTATCTAATAATTTCACTAATAACTTTTGATCCTCTTCCTCTAACTCATCTATCTGTTTTTTATAGCTTGTGTATGATTTTGCCAATGCTTCTTTATGAGCATACTCTTGTATCAACCTTTGATTCTCACTCCGTCTTTTACTAGCAAAGATAGCAAGCCATACAGCAGGGATATATAAAGGTGCATACTGAAGCAAATGTCTAAAAGTTTCTTCAAGAGTTTGACTAGCTTCAAGTGTTTTATAAGCACCTATGAACATTCCGACCAATGCAATAATAAAAATACCATTCCACACCCTTGTAGGTACAATAAATGACTCTTTCCTGGTTTCTAAACCGAAGTGCAACTAAATTTTATTTTTTAGGTTTTAATTTGGAACTAGTTATTTTTATTTTTATTAACTAAGATAATAACATTATGAAAAAATACACACAATTAACCAGAACTGATATGACAAAAATTGAAACATTGCTTGAGGAGAATTATAATCCTTGTGAAATAGCGATAAAACTAGGCAAAAATAAGACTACAATATACCGCTGCATAAAAAATAATAAAAACGCAGAAACCTTTGTTGGTGAAGAGGCATGGGAGAAAGTTTCCAAGAGGAAATCTATTGCAAATAAGCATGTTAGGATATTACCTGATAGTATTTTAGAGAAATATATTTTGATAAAAATAGAGCAACATTGGTCGCCAGAACAAATTTCTGGAAAGTGGCGAGAGGAGGCGCAAGAATCGATTTGCCACGAGACTATTTATCAATTTGTTTATAAGTATCACCCAAAATTAGTTAAGATGTATTTCAGAAGAAAAGGTAAGAAATATCAACATAATAGAAAGGAAAAATATCAAATAAAAGATCGTAGAATGATTGATGAAAGACCGCAAAATATTGAGCTTAGAAAAGAAGTTGGACACTGGGAAGGAGACACAATTGTCGGTAAAAATCACCAAGGCGCGATAGTTACAAATGTTGAAAGAAAAAGTGGTAAATTAATTGCTTCCAAAGTGAAAAAATCAACTGCAAAAGCTATTTTAGAAGCTACAGTTAAAGATTTCAAAGACTTACCAAATGAGTTACGAATAAGCATGACATACGATAATGGCAAAGAGTTTTCTTTACACCAAGAGATTGAAAAACAAGTGAAAATGAATGTTTATTTTGCACACGCTTACTCACCTTGGGAAAGAGGAACTAATGAAAATACCAACGGTTTGCTCCGAGAATTTATTCCCAAAGGCACTGATTTTAATAATGTTTCTGATGAAGAACTTGCTTATTTTGTGGAACTTATTAATAATAGACCACGAAAACGACTAGGATTTAAAACCCCAAATGAAGTCTTTCAAGCTGAACTTGAAAAGTTGCACTTGTAGGTAGAATCTAGCTTTTACTTCTTGATAAGCTTTTGCCAATCCAGCGCTTGTCGCACCAGGAAGTAAACTTTCTATTTTTTCATGAAGTTTTTGATGCTTGTTCTTCTGATCTTTCATATGAACTTCCAAGTCAACTTTCAGTTGATTAAGTATTTTATCTAACCCTCCAACTCTTGCCTCTTTTTCTTCATCATATTCACCAAAAATTTTAGTGTGAAATTTATCTAACTCTTCTATCTTATTTAATACTTCTACTCGTTTTTCATTAGTCTCTTTTGCATCTCTTAAAATATCTTTTTTTGCTTCTTCTATAACCGTTTTGGTAGATTTCTTATCATCATCAACCAAAATATTAGTATAAATTCCATCTAAAGACTCCGATTGACTCTCTGCTGTTTCTAACATCGTAGCAATTTTAGTTTTTATAGACTCTTCTTCCTCATCTTCAAAAAGAGCATTGTGATACTCTTCTATCTCTTCTCTATACTCTTTTGCTTTATCATATTCACTTTGAGTATTAGCAATATTCTCTAAATGTTTATCTATTTCACCGATATAAGAAGAAATAGCAGCTCTTAGTGATCTTTTAAGCTTAGCACCATAAAAAATATAAGGCTTTATCTCTTTTAATATATTATCAATGTACAAATGAGAATCATTAAGATATGTTATATTTCTGTTAGAGTTAAAAGTTTGAATTTGACTAATACAACTATTTGCATAACCATTTAAATTATCTAACAAATCTTTAGGAAATAAATCAGGATCAATATTTTCTAAAATGCCATCTATAAACTTAACGACCTTCTTTAATCTAGCTAGATTTTCTTTCTCTTCACTACTTGCACTTTTATCAAGCTCAACATTTTCTAATACTATTTTTAAGTCTGACCAATTAACATGAAAATCATGATTATTAAATTCCTCTACCCACTGTGACATAAGTTAACACCTTTTTTATTTTAGTTATTATTACCTTTATATTTGTGGTTAAATTCAGAAAATTCAAGTTGATTTTGTTTAAATATAATGAGTTCAGTGCTTATATTTACTAATCTGCTATTATAGTTTGAAATATAATTATTAAATAAAAAGGTAAAAAATGATTTTAAAAATTTTAAGAGAAAGTGTTGGTAGATTAATTGCATTAATTAGTTTTTTAACCAGCGGGAAAAAGTTAGAGCGAAGTGAAGAGCTACAAAAACAAGTAGATGAAGATTGTGAAAAATTATCTTTGTATCAATTTTCAGCTTGTCCATTTTGTATAAAAGTCCGCAGGAAAATTTACCAACTAAACCTACCAATTGAATATCGTGATGCTCAAAACAACCAAGAATTCCGCACAGAATTAAAAGAAAAAGGTGGTAAAACAACAGTTCCTTGTTTAAGAATAGAACAAGATGGTAAAGTTAAATGGATGTATGAATCTAGTGATATCATCTCTTATTTAGAAGAAATGTTTTCTGCAAATAACGATTAAAAGGAAAATTAAATGAAGAAACTAAACAAAGTAACAAAAATAATTAGCCTTTTACTTATTGCACTAACATTTAGCTGCTCAACAGTAAAAGGAACAAATGATAGTAAAGTTATAAACTTTCCTGATGAAAATTTTGAAAAAGTTATTAGAAAAAAAATCAGAAAGCCTAAAGGAGATATTGTTTACTCTGATGTATCTAAAATCACTAGTTTAATAATACTAATGAAAGATGTGCATTCAATAGAAGGAATTCAAAACTTTAAATCACTAGAAGGGTTAATTTTTGTATATTGTTTGATAAAGTAAGTGATATTAGCCCCCTTAAAGACTTAGTTAATCTAAAGCAATTAAGGTTAGCGGGTATTAAAATAAAAGACATTAGACCTATTAGGAATTTAACTAAGTTAGTTGATATTGATTTAAGCGGTAATGAAATAGTAGATATTACTCCACTTAAAAATTTAAAAAACTTATTTAGTTTGGATTTAACTAATAATAAAATAAAAAATATTAGCCCTCTTAGTAACTTAACTAAAACATTCTTTTTGATGTTGAATAAAAATGAAATTACAGATATTAAACCACTTGTTGGTTTAGATTCATTATGGGCTTTAGAATTAGGTAGCAACTTAGTTGCTGATATTAGCCCAATTTCTAAACTAAAGCACCTAAAAATATTATACTTAGAAGGGAATAAAATATCTAATTACTACACTCTTAAAAACGCACCTAAATTAAAATACTTAATGTTTAAAAAGAAAGAGACAATTAGCTTATCTAAGTATAGAAAGTTAAAAAACCTTATGTTTTATGTTGTGGCTAAAGATAAAAATGGAAAAACTAAAGCTTTTGAAATACCTCTAAAAAAAATAAAACACTTAAAAAAGGTAACAATAAACCAATCATTTTTAAATAAATATGCAAATATCGCTAAATAAAAAATAAAATTTGAAAGTTATCAGTTTTTTCAAGAGACTTTAACTTAGTTATTTCTAAGACTTTGTTTTAGTTTAGATATTTTACTAATACCTTACAAATAAACTAAGATTTTAGACCTAAAATAGTTTCTATTTCTATTTCAGAGTTTTTTGGTAATGCTACAACTTGGACAGCAGCTCTTGCTGGATATGGTTTAGTAAAATATTGTCCCATTATTTCATTTAATGTTGCAAAATTATCTAAATTTACAACTGAAATATTCAACTTAATCACATCATTCATTGTTCCACCAGCTTCTTCAATGATTGCTTGAATATTTTTAAAAACTTGGTGAGTTTGTTCAACAAAACCTTGTTTTAGTTGCATTGTTTTAGGGTCTAATGGAATTTGTCCAGAAATAAATACTAAATCACCAAAAGCTACTGCTTGTGAATAAGTTCCTATTGCTTCAGGTGCTTTATTTGTAGATATTATTTTTTTCATTTTTTTGCTCCGTAACTTATTTATTATTTAGAATAACTATTTTGAAAGTGCATCATTCATATTATAAAAACCTGCTTTATTTTCAGACATAAACTTCGCTGCAAATAACGCACCGCGTGCGAAAATCTTTCTATCAGTTGCTTTATGAGTTATTTCAACTCTTTCACCAGCCATATAAAAGCTAACGGTATGCTCACCAACCACATCACCACCACGAATAGTTGAAAAGCCGATTTCTCCAGCCTCTCTTTCACCAATAATTCCGTGGCGTGAAAACACACCTTTCTCTGATAAGTTAATATTAGCTGCATCTGCAACTGTATTTCCTAACATCATTGCTGTTCCAGAAGGAGCGTCAACTTTATGTTTATGATGAGTTTCTACAATTTCCACATCAGATTTTTGATATAAGTTTTTTGTAGCTAAAGCGACTAATCGTTGCATAACATTAACACCTAAGCTCATATTAAAAGACATAAAAACTGGAATATTTTGGGCAAATTCGTTTACCTTGGTAATTTCCTGCTCTGAAAATCCAGTTGTTCCAATTACAATTGCCTTATTATGTTTTTTGCAAAATTCTAAATTTGAAAAAGTTGATTTAATACTAGTAAAATCAATTAAAATATCAAAATCAGAGTTAAGTTTATCAGTTATTATGACTTCTGAATTTTGCCCTAAAATATCTTTTACTTTTTCACCAATATTTTTATCAGAGGGCAGGCTAGTTGCACAAGATAAAATAAGTCCATCTTTTTTAGCATCATCTTCAAACAAACAATTATAAATACTTGAACCCATTCGCCCACAAATACCAGTTATTGCAATTTTTATCATTTATTTCACTTTTTATAAATTTAGTACTCTAACTTATCTTTTTTTATTTCAATAACTTGCCCGTCAATATTAGAAAGTAAGTTATTTTTAAAGTATAACGAGATTATATTTTCTTTTTTAGGTTTGCGTTTTCCACTAATATAATATTGAACATAGTCCCAACGATTTTTATTAAAAGAATCTTTTAATAATGGATTGCCCAAAATCAATTGAACCTTTGTTTTAGTCATTCCCACACTAACTCGTGAAAGCTCATTTGCAGTTATATTATGTCCTTGCTCAACATCTATTTTATATGGAATATTACAAGCGTAAAGCCCCATTGTTAAGCTAATTGCAGTTAAGTTTGTTAAAATTTTCTTTGTATTCATAATATATCCTCTTTTATAGTTTTTGAATAAATAGTAGCGTTGTTTATCATATTTTTTGCATAATCTATGGTTTCGTTATTTATATTAATTCCACCACTCATTCTTGCAATTTCCATAACTTTATCGTTATGATTTAGAATCTTAAATTTTGTAAAAGTATTATTTCCTTTACTTTGTTTTTCAATAAGTAAATGCTGGTCTGAAAACGCAGCAACTTGTGGTAAATGTGTAATACATATTATTTGATTATAACATGATAATTGTTTTAACATTCTTGCGACAACCTCAGCTGTTGCACCACCAATTCCACTATCAACCTCATCAAAAATAAGTGTTTTATCAGTTTTTTCATTGACGCTTGCAACCTGTATCGCAAGGCTAATTCTAGAAAGTTCTCCACCAGAAGCTATTTTGTGTAATGGTTTTTCCCCTTGCCCAACATTTGGAGCAAACATAAAGATAATTTTATCTAAACCCTTTTTTCCAAACAGTTTAGTTTCAGTTATTTGCACACTAAAAACTGCCCCAGACATATTTAATTCTGCTAGTTTTGAATTTACTTTTTTAGTTAATTTTTTAGCTGAATTTTCTCTGCTTTTACTTAGTTTTTCAGCTAGTTTTTTATAATCTAACTGCTGGTTTATGATTTTTTCATCTAGTTTTTGGAATAAATTTATATCACTTTCTATAACTTCTATTTCTTTGATTAAATCTTCTTTAAAGCTTAATAAATCAGACGGCTCAATTCTATATTTTCTAGCAAAAGAATATATTTCAGACATTCTCTCATCAACTTGTTGCAAGTGTTCTGGTGAAATATCTATGGTTTGCAAATATAAATCCAAAGTTGATTGTAGCTCATTTATATTTATTTGAGCTTGCTCAACTAATGTGAAAATATCTGCTGAATTACTATCAAAATCATTTAGTTTACTTGCACAATTCATTACTTGAGAGATATTATTCTCCAAGCTATGCTCAGATTCTGAAGTTAGCTCTATTATTTTTTGTGCTTCCTCAAGAATTTCTTTACTATTAGTTAGTGTTTTATGCTGCTCTTCTAAATTTTTAAACTCACTTTCTTCCAAATTTAATTGTTTTAATTCAGTTAGTTTATATTTAAGTAAATCAAGTCTATCAACTAAAGTGTCACTTTCTGATTGTAATTTTTGCTGTTTTTTTATTAGTTCCTGAAGCACTGAAAATGAATTTGAAATCTTATTCAAAAGCTCATTGTGATTTGCATAATCATCTAAAATATTGATTTGCTCAGCTGTGCTAGTTAATGATTGATGTGAATGTTGACCATGAATATCAACTAACATTTCACCAATTATTTTTGTGTTACTAACGGTTGTTGGGACAGAATTTATAAAACATTTTGACTTTCCGTTTGCAGTTAAAGTTCGCCTTAACTGGCAGTCCAAATCTTCATCAAAATCATTTTCTTGCAACCAATCTTGGGGCTTGCTATTATTTTTTAAAGTAAATTCTGATAAAATTTCACTGCGTTTTTCACCATTTCTAACCAAGCTACTATCCGCTCTATCGCCTAACTGAAGACCTAACGCATCAATTAAGATAGATTTACCTGCGCCAGTTTCTCCAGAAATCACATTAAAACCTTTCTCAAAACTGATGACTGAACTATCTATAATTGCAAAGTTCTTAATATGTATTTTATCAAGCATAAAAAATAATGAATAAATTCCTCTTAATTAGCTAATGTTTGTCTAATTTTAGAGAAGAAACCGCGTTTTTTATGAATGTTTCCAGTTAAAATATATTTTAGCCTTCCATTAGTTTTTATTTCATCTGCAAAGTTTTTCTCCAAAACTCTTTTGCTATCAGCTGATAATTTTTGCAAACCAAGCTCTTGATATCCTCGTGTTAAAACAGCCAAAGCAAGTGCAACTGATGGTGTTTTTGAATGATTCTCTAAAACAAACTTACCTCTATTAACAGCAGCTAAGTAAGCTTTTCTACGCAAATAATATTCAGCAACATGGATTTCATGCTCAGCAATAACATTTCTAAGGAAAGTCATTCTCTTTTTAGCATCTTCTGTATATTCGCCATTTGGACTAATTTCAACTAATGTTTTGAAATCTGCAAAAGATTTATATAATCTTGATTGATCAGATTGTGCAATATTTGTTGGAACTAATTTTTCAATAATATTTACATCTCTTGAATAATTTACTACACCTTTCATATATCTCGCATAATCAACGCTTTTATGATTTGGATAAAGTTGAATAAATCTATCTGCAGCCGCAATAGCTTTGTCATATTCTTTATCTCTATAATTTAGCACAATTAAATCCAAACCTGTTTGCTGCGCGTATTTGCCAAATGGATATCTAGCAAGAATTTTTTGATATAATTTCTTTGCAGTAATAAGTGTACCAGAGTTCATAGAAGCTTTAGCTTCTTCATATAACTTCTGGTCAGACCAGCCAACAGTTTTATCCTTTTCTAAGGTTGCACAAGATGATAAAAACACAAAAACTATTAAAAATAAAAATCTCATAAATTAACTCTCCAAAAATTATTAAACATCATAAAAAATCAAATAAACTCTCATTATACATTAAACAAATCAATTATGCTTATTTGACTTCATAAGTAAAAACCCTGCACCTAAAATTACTGCTAAAAGCACTGAAAATACAATAAACAAGTCCTTTTGGACTCCACCATAAATAATAAAAGCAGAGCCTAATATTGCACAAAATGGAACTATAAACCTAGAAAATATATTTAAATCTGTGAATTTTCTTATAACCCAAATATGAAGCAGTGTATAAAAAACATAAAGGTAAGCAATAGGAAGCTCAGAAACATCCATAAACTTACCTCCCCACCAACCATGGAAATTACCATACCAAACAGCAAGCCAAATAACAGATATAACAAATCCAAAGATGCCAGAATTTATTGGACTATTAGTTTTTAAATTGATTTTTTTAAATGTTTGGGGGGACGGACCTAAGTTACGAATTGCCATAGAATAAAGTCCTCTTGACGACCCCATACTTAGACCGTTTAAAGTTCCTAGGCAAGAAATTATAACAAAAACACTGAGTAAAGAACCAGCAACATTACCAAATACTTTAGAAATAACTAAAACTGGAGCATCATCGCCTGCTTTAATAACTTCTTCATTTGACAAAACACCTGAGATACCTAAGTAATAAACAATATAAATTATTGCAATAATAATTGTTCCTGTAACCAGTGCTCTTGGTAAATTCTTTTTAGAGTCTTTGATTTCTGCATTTATAGAAGTAGCAACAACCCAGCCCTCATAAGCAAAAGCAGTTGCTAAAGTTGCAACTGCAATTCCACCACCACTAGAAACACTTTTTGCTACATTTGTGAAGCTTTCAACGGATTGACCTGTTTTCATTCCCAAATAACCACCAATAATAGCAACTAACACCAATGGTATAAGCTTTATTACAGTTGCGGAAACTTGAAAAACACCAGCTAACCAAGGGGATAATAAATTTATAGCAAAAAATACTACAATATATACAAAAGCTAAAGGCCAAAGAAAATCGGGATAACCTATTAAGGTAACGGTGTATTTTGAAGCAATCCAACCTAAAACTGCAACCAAAGTCGGATAATAGACTATAGTTATAAACCAAGCAATAAGATAACCTGCAGTTTCACCATAAGCTTCTTCAAAATAATCAGCAATTCCATTTGATTTTGAAATTTTTCCAGCCATTTTTGCAAATACATAAGCCGTTGCAATCATAATAACACCACCAATTACCCAAGATAGTATTGTTTTAGGTAGCGATCCACCAGCTGCTTTTAATACATCATCTGCTTTAAAAAACACTCCTGAACCAATAACAATTCCAACAACCATAGCAGTTGCAGTCCAAAATCCATATTTTCTTTCTAATTCCTGTTTATTTTCCATTTTTAACTCTTCTTAATTTACTATTAATATTTTGTTTTCAAGCTTTAATTTCAATAGCTATTTCTTTATTTACTAAAGATTAAAAACAACTGCACACAAATCCACACAAATTATACAGGATTGTTCTCTAGTTTAGAAATTTCTATTTACTTTTCTGTTTGATTTTTTATTTATTTTCCTGAATTTTGTTAATAGTTCTAGTGGTAGAAAATCCATCAACATAAGGCATAACACAAACTTCGCCACCATTTTGTTTTACTTCTTTAGCACCAACAATATTTTCAGGATTATTATCACCACCTTTTACTAAGAAATCAGGTTTACAAGCTTTAATTATATTAAGTGGAGTATCTTCTGTGAATTCAACAACCCAGTCTACACAACGCAATGAAGCCAAAACACTAGCTCTACTTTTCAAAGTATTTGCAGGACGGCTTGGTCCTTTTAGTCTTGCAACAGACTCATCAGTATTTATTGCAACAACCAATCTATCGCCAAGTTTACTTGCCTGTTCTAAATAATTAACATGCCCTGTGTGCAAAATATCAAAACATCCATTTGTCATAACTATTTTTTCATCATTAAATCTAGCTGTATCTAATTCAATTAACAATTGCTCTTGTGTTACCAAGCCTTGGCGGATAAATCTTGATTGATAACTTGCTTTTCTAAGTTCACGCATAGTTAAAGTTGAAGTTCCTAATTTTGCAACAACAACGCCTGCTGCCAGGTTTGAAAGTTCCACCGAATCATCTAAACTACTTCCAGCAGACAAACTTCCAGCAAGTGTTGCAATAACTGTATCGCCTGCACCTGTAACATCAAATATTTCTTTGGCTTTTGTTTGGTGTTGCTTGTGAATTAATTTATATCCTTCTTTAAAAAACAAAGACATTCCATTTTCACTTCTTGTAACTAATAATGCATTCAAATTTAAATCATTTATTAAACCTAAGGCTTTTTCTTCAAGCTCTTTTTCTGTTGAAAACTCTCCAACTATTTGTTTGAATTCCAAAAGATTTGGCGTTAATAAAAATGAATTTTTATACTTATTAAAATCATTTCCTTTGGGGTCAACTAAAATATTTTTATTATTCTCACAAGCCAAGTTAATTATTTTCTCAACCTCTAAAAGTGCACCTTTTCCATAATCAGATAAAATTATATAATCATAATTAGTTATTTTTTGCTTAGTTTTATTAACTACTTCATCACTTGAATTTGGTAAGATTTCATTATCAACTCTTAGTAACTGTTGATTTTGGCTGGTTATTCTAGTTTTAGTTATTGTTGGATTATTATTTATACAAAAATCTACAGTTATATTTTTTTCTAATAAAATGTTTTTTAATTTATTTGCTTCATCATCATTACCAACAACCCCAATTATTTCAACGCTAGCACCAAGAGTTGCCAAATTCATTGCAACATTTGCTGCTCCTCCAGCTCTTATTTCTTGTTTTTGGTGATTTATAACTGGGACAGGTGCTTCAGGCGATATTTTACTTGCTTTTCCATGCCAATAACAATCAAGAACTACATCTCCAATAACTAAAACCTTTGCGTTTTTATAGTCTGGGATTTGAATATTTAGTGATCTCACTGTAAACTCCTTATTTTATTATAAAAATTAATTTGATATGCAAAGTATAACCCTTTATAAGAGATTAATAAATTATGTTTTTCCTTACTTTAAATTTGTAGGAATAATGTTACTTGCAGTAATTGTTTACGCATCAACCAGTGCGTTATTAGTTAAAACGATGAAACCAATGATTGACGAAGGTTTTGTAAAACAAAATATGTCTGCAATTTACTCCGCCGTAATAACTTTGGTTTTAATTACTATTGTTCGTGGAATAAGTTTTTTTATTGGCGCTTATTATTCCAGATATATTTCAACCAGTGTTGTTTTGGATATTAGGAAAGAAATGTTTGCACATTTACAGCTTTTACCACATAAGTTTTATGACACCACCACAAGTGGAGAAATTTTGTCAAAGTTTAATTATGATGTTTTACAAGTAACAGGAGCTGCTACAAATGCAATAATCACTTTAATTAGAGAAGGTGTTACGGTTATTGTTTTGCTTAGTTTTTTACTTTGGCAAAACTGGAAGCTTACAATGTTAATAATATTTATTGCACCAATTGTTGGAGTTATTATTTCTTTTGTGAGCAAACGCCTAAGAAAACTTGCAAAAAGTGTACAGTCAAATATGGGTGAAATGAATCATATTTTAGATGAAAATATAAAAGGTCAAAAATTAGTCAAAATCCATAATTCATATGATTATGAATCTGATAAATTTAACAAAACAGTTAAAAAAATGCGAAATGCAGCCGTCAAAAGTGAAACAGTTTCAGCAATTACAACACCAACAATTGAGCTAATAATAACTATAGTTTTAAGTATTGTAATTATTATTATGGCAAAACAATCCTCAGCAGGAACACTTAGTTCTGGTGGCTTTATAACATACATTGGAATGATGGCGATGTTATTTACACCAATCAAAAAATTAACTAAAATCAATGAAATAGTCCAAAAAGGATTAGCAGGAAGTGAGTCAATTTTTGGTTTCTTAGACATTGAAAAGGAAAGTAATGAAAAACCAGAAATTGAAACTAAAGTTAAATTTAGTGGTAATTTAGAGTTTAAAAATGTCAATTTTAAATACTTAAAAGAAACAGTTCTAGAAAATATAAACCTCACAATAAAACCAAAAGAAACCATTGCAATAGTTGGTGCATCTGGAAGTGGTAAATCTTCTTTAGTTTCATTAATCCCAAGGTTTTATAACATTCAAAAAGGACAAATAAATTTAGATAATATGAATATTTCAGAAATGAATTTGCAGACTTTACGAGAGCAGATTTCATTTATTAGCCAAGATAATGTTTTATTCAATGATACTGTGATTAAAAATATTGCTTATGCGGAAACTGATAGGGAAATTGATTTGGAAAAAGTAAAAAAATCTGCCAAATTAGCTTTTGCAACAGAGTTTATTGATAAACTTGATAAAGGTTTTGAAACTATTATCGGAAGTGATGGGCAACAGTTATCAGGTGGGCAAAAACAAAGAATTTCAATAGCTAGAGCAATTTACAAAGACTCTCCTATTTTTATTTTAGACGAGGCAACTTCTGCCCTTGATAGCGAATCTGAAAGCAAAGTTCAAACAGCTTTAACTGAGCTTATGAAAGATAAAACTTCAATCATTATCGCCCACAGACTTTCAACTGTTGCAAACGCAGATAGAATAATAGTTATGAAAGCAGGGAAAATCGTGGAACAGGGAACTCATACAAGTTTGTTAGCAAAAAAGGCACACTATTATAAGCTTCATCAAATGAATAACTTTAGCGAATAAGCAAAAAATACTATGAATTTATTATCTAAATTAGAACTAAAACTTTGGAAAGATGGAAATGCAAGCCCTTCTCTTAGAATTATAAGAGCCTCTTTGGCAATTCTTAGGATTGTTTTTGGCTCTCGCTTAAAGCTTCATGCTTCATCATTAACTCATACAACTTTGCTTACTATCGTTCCAATTATGGCGATTTCATTTGCTGTTTTAAAGTCATTTGGGCTTTCTAAATATTTGCAAAAAGCAGTTGATAAAATCTTAATTCCAATGGGTGATTCAGGCATTGAAGTAAGTAAATATTTATCTAGTTTTGTAAGTAATACTCAAACTAGTTTGCTTAGTGGAATTAGTGTTGCATTTTTATTTTATTCGGCATTTACACTGTTATCCAAAATTGAGGTTTCACTTAATCATATTTGGCTGGTGGAGAATAAAAGAAAGCTTAAAAATCAAGTCATAGGATACTTAGGAACAGTTTTATTAACTATAATTATTATTGCTGCAACTTTTTCACTAAAGCTTTATCTTTCTGGTATTGACACTCATTTCACACCTTTTTTAGGAAAGGTATTTTTTTATTTTCTTAAAGTAATTTCTATACTTTTGGCTGCTTTTTTATTAGCAACCCTTTATAAATCAATTCCAAATACTTTTGTGAAATTTTCTAGTGCTTATAGTGGTGGGTTATTTGTTGCTATTTCTTGGATTCCTTTAACTTCTATTTTTACCAAAATAATTAACTTAAGCTCAAGTATTTCAATAATTTATGCAGGTTTTATAAGTATAATTTTATTACTTATTTGGATAAATATACTTTGGCTATTATTTTTATATGGTGCTTTGGTTAGTTATTTTATTCAATATCCAAAGCTGTTAAGACCGCACTCTTCAAGAGATTTAAATCCTTCTGAGATTGAGTATTTTTCAGTTATGATTAAAAATGAATTTATAAATTACTTTGAAGGGCAAAAAGGAGAGCTTTCAATAATAGATTTGATAAATAAAACTAACTTATCTTATATGCAAGTATTTTCAGTTATTCAAATATTCAGAGATAATAAAGTTATTATTTGCACTGATAAACAAAGTAACTCCTATGTTTTATCAACGCCAATAAAAATCCTAACAGATGAATTTATAATACAAGTTGTGCGAGGGAAAATTCTTGCAGGAGCTAAAAATAAAGCAGAAGCTGGAAAAGAAGGAGAATAAAATATAATGAAAACTGTAGATTTCCATACGCACCTATTAAGCTCTGAAGTTAGCTTCAACAGATTTTATGATAAGTTAGCTATTAGATTTTTTGCAAAAAAACTTGGAATAAAACCAAAAGAGTTAATTGAAAACCCTTATTCAGCATATAAAAAAACTATAACTAATTTAGTTAGAGAATCTAAATATTTAGATAAAATAGTTTTATTTGGTGTTGATGCTAAAGTTGATGATAAAGGAAAAGTAACCCATAGAGATAAAACAGTTTGTGCAACAAATGAAGATTTGCTAGAACTTTATAATGATAATAAAGATATTATTGTGCCTTTTTTTTCTATTAATCCTAAACGCCCAGATGCACTTGATTTGGTTGATAAATATGTAGAACTTGGTTTTAAAGGAGCTAAGTTTTTGCAAAATTATTGGAATGTAAATACTAAAGATGAGCGATATATTCCTTATTTTGAAAAACTTAAAAAATATAATATTCCGCTTATTATTCATGTGGGTAGTGAAAGTAGTATAAAATCATACCCAGAATGCGAAAACATATCTATGCTTGATATTCCTGTGCAAATTGGAGTAAAAACAGTCTGTGCACATATGGCGATAGATTATGATTTGAAAAAATTCTACTCAATCTTTTCAAAAAATCCCAAAAGTTTTAATAAAGGATATTTTACTGCTCTAGAAATGTTAGAAAAATATGATAATTTATATGCAGATATTTCAGCAATTCTCACGCCTATGCGAGCAAAAACACTACCGCATTTGAGTAAACAAACGCAAATACATGATAAATTGCTCTTTGCAACTGATTACCCTGTGCCTTTCACTAGCGTTCTAAATAGTTATGATATTTCTTACAAAAGAAGGTTTGAATTACTTAAAATCAGTAATCCATTTGACCGTTATGCAGAAACTATTTTGGAGTATTTTGAGAAAGATAGCCCTATTTTCACTAACTATAAAAAAATATTAGACTTATAAGATGAATCTATTAGATAGGATTAAAAAAGCAGATGGTAACAGCTTAAATAAAAAGTATTTTATACTTGATGTGAATGGTATAAATGTTGGGTTTGTTGATACTTTATTTTTAGATGATTTAGAAAAAAGAAATGATATTTTTACAATAAACACCAAACAAAAAACAGTCTCAATATTATTTAAAGAAACATTAAAAAAAGCCAAAGAGAAACAGATAAATTCTTTCTTTAAAGATTACTTTAAAAAAATTGGTAAATTAGATAAATGGAGAGATGAGCTTTATTCAGTTTCTAAAAATCATAAATTAAAGGAGTTATTAGCCATTGAACGCTCAACCCTTTCATATCTTGGAATAACAGGCTATGGAGTGCATATAAATGGGTTTTGCAAGAAAAATGGTACTTTGTATATGTGGATTGCCAAACGCTCCAAAAATAAACAAACAGAGCCTGGTAAGCTAGATCAAATCGCAGCAGGAGGTATTCCTCATGATATCTCGGTATTTGATAATGTAATCAAAGAATGCGATGAAGAGGCAAAAATACCAAAGGAAATCGCAGTAAATGCAAAATTTGTTTCAACTATGCAATATTGGAAAGAGCTTAAAATAGGAGTTAGACCAGATACTATTTTTAATTATGATTTAGAGTTACCAGTTGATTTCAAACCAATTCCTAATGATGGTGAGGTTGAAAGCTTTGAGTTGATGTGTATTGATGAAATACTTGAAAGAATACAGAAAACAACTGACTTTAAATTTAATAGTGAACTTGTTATTATTGAATTTGCTATTAGACATAACTTAATAAATAACTTGAAAAACTCTGATGAAATAAAAGAAGCTATTAAAAATCTAATTGTAAAATGAATGATTATTTGAACTCTACAAGTGTAGATACCTTAATAACAGTTTCACAGGAAAATTTCATTAGACTTCCTGTTGTTATAGATAGTATAAAAACAGAGCTGGAGGCAGTTACGCTTTCAAATAAGATAAGTGAAAAGTATGATATAAACAATATATTTAATACAATAAAAGACAAAAATCAACAAAAGCATTTAGGTTGTGAATATAATAGCTGTATCGTTATAGCTGATAAAAATACTCCTGTTAATTTATTGTGTGCTCTTTTTGGAACTATAAAAGGTGGTAGTTTAATATTCTTTATATATGTAGAATCTAAAGAAGATAATTTGTTTTTAGAAGATTACTTCATTCCTAAGCTCAAAAAGTGTGAAAATAGATTTTCACAACAAGCATCAAAAGATTACCCAAAGCAAACATCTATAGTAAACGCCAAAGATAGTAAAACAAAAAAAACAAGTCATACAGCTTCCAAATCACTCACAAAAACATCAAATGAGCAAAGAGTAACGCATATAATTGGACAAAGAGGGAGAGGAAAAAGCACTTTACTTGGTGAAATAGCCTCACTATTACTAAAAAAAGGCAAGAGAATTATCTGCACCGCACCAAGTAAAAAAGCAGCATATAATTTAATAGATAAGAATAAAGATGTTTCACGTGAAACATTTCATTTTTTACCTCCTGAGAAAATACTTTCTAAAATCTCTAATTATGATGTTTTAATAATAGATGAAGCAGCATCTTTACCCTTTGGCACTGTAAATAATGCTTTGCAAAAGGCTAAGGACAGTGACATCTCCGTCTATTTAGCAACCACCATAGAAGGCTATGAAAGTAAAGGTCAGTCCTATAGGCTAGAATATATAGAAAACGATGCTTCTTCAAGTATAAAGGTAATTGAGTTAAAAATACCTTTTAGATTCTCAGAGCTTGACCCAATTGAAAAAATCATTTCAGACTTATGTTTTCAAAATATCCTTAAAAAGACAGATTTAAACCATTCTGATGGTGTTTTCACATATGGAAATAAAGAAATGGTTAAACTAGGCTTACTTTTTCCTTGTTATAAGCTCCTTGCAGAAGCTCACTATAAGACAACACCTAATGATTTGGCAAACTTTTATAATAATAAAAACTTAGTTTTTTCTGTTGTTATAGAACTAAATATGGTTATAAGTGCTTGTGTATCTGTTGATGAAGAGTGTGAAGATAAAAGTATTGCTGAGGATATTTTCAATGGAACAAGGCGTCCCAAAGGTGCTTTAAGCATTCAAAGTCTAATAAATTCATATGGGATTTTAGAAATAATAAACCACAAGTATTTAAGAATAATAAGAATAGCAACAGATAAAAACTATAGGCGTAATAAAAACGCAACCAAACTTATAAGTAAAACAATTCAAATAGCAAAACAAAGAAGGTATGAAGCCGTAACAACTTCATTTAGTGCAATACAAAAAAATATTTTATTTTGGGAAGCTCAAGGCTTCTTAGCTGTTAGAGTAGGTTTCAATCAAAATAAATATAATGGTTGCCACCCAATTCTAATGCTAAAAGATACTTCTGATAGTAAACCAACCAAAGAGATATTTGATAAAATCAATCAAGAATTTGGCTTGTTTTGGCAGCTTCATAAGGCTAAAGATGAAGAAGGAAATGCTCAATTTAATTTCTATTTAAATAATATAATAAACAAAGAACTTTAAATAAAAAATACCCTAATTATCTTATTAAACAACCCTTTGGTAATTTATACGAGTTTCTCTATTTTTTGAATTTATCTATTTAGCCAAGTCTCTTTTAAAAATAAGTTCATTGTGTATAGATTCATCTTCGCAATATTTATAACCATCAATATTAAAATTGATTAATTCACGGTGATTAGTTATTTTGTTATCAATTATCCATCTCACCATTGTTCCACGAGCTTTTTTTGCATAAAAGCTAATTATTTTGTATTTTCCAGATTTAAAATCTTTAAAAACTGGTGTGATTATATTTGCTGCAAGTGATTTTATTTTTATAGACTTAAAATATTCATTTGACGCCAAATTTAATAAAATAGGTTCTTCAAGATTCTCCAAATCTTTATTCAGTGAATTTGTTATTTTATCACCCCAAAACTCATACAAATTTTTACCATTTGTATTCTCAAATTTAACACCCATCTCTAATCTATAAGCCTGCATCAAGTCTAATGGACGCAATAAGCCATATAATCCAGAAAGAATTCTTAAATGATTATTTACCCAATCTAAGTCTGCTTTGGAAATAGTTTGTGCATCAAGCCCTGTATAAACATCTCCTTTAAAAGCAAGGATTGATTGTTTAGAGTTATCTAAATCAAATGGTGTTTCCCAATCTTGAAATCTTTCAAAATTCAGAATTGCTAGCTTTTCACTTATTTTCATTAAAGTAGAGATATCTTCAGGTTTTAGATTTTTTGCTTGGTTAATTAAGCTCTTAGAATCGTTGATAAATTCTGGAATTGAAAATTTATTGGTTGTTGATTTTGTTTTAAAATCTAGTGTTTTTGCTGGCGATATTACAATTAACATTATTTAACCTCTACTTTTTTCTTAAAGATTCTTTTGGTCTCAAAAAATTCCTTTTCTTCATATATGGTATAAAACTCTATTTGCAACTCATCTTCATTTAAAATAATTTCAGAGAATCCATACTGAGCCTCACCATATATCAAGCTTTTGTCTGCTTTTGTCAGTGGTCTATGCCCTTTACCACCAGAACCTGAGACAATATACAAAGGTTCATTAGGTTTCTCAATTAGTTGCAGGCTATGAGAATGACCGCTTATATATAAATCAATATTTAAATCTTTTAAAGTTGGTAAAAGTTGTTTTACTAAATTTGCATCGTCTCCATATTTTTTGCTAAAACTTCTAATATGGTGATGAGCAGCAACTGCTCTCCAAATAGCTTTTGAATTTTTAAAGCTATTTTTTAAAAAAGGTATCTGTTCTTTTAAATCAATATTTGTATCTAAAAATACAATCTGTAACAAAGGCTTATCCTTGGTGCCACCAAATGATTTCGTATAATAATTATTTGGCATATTCCAAATTCCAGTGCCAATATTTAACTTAGAATAGTCAATTTGAGCTTGTGGATTTTGCTTATAATCATGATTTCCTAGAACTGCATATAGTTTTTTTGTTTTAAGGCACTTCGTATTATAAATATCTTCAAACATACTTTTAAACTTTTTGTCCTTAGCATTTGCAACACCATTCCAATAAAAATTATCACCCAATAAAAGATAAAAATTAAAGTTATCTTCATTACAAACAAACTCCATTCTATCACGGATGATTTTCTGAAAAGCACCACCAGTCCCTTGGTCACCAATAGCAACAAAATTTATATACTCTTTGCTTCGCTTATCAATTTCTACTTTCTCTGCTTCTTTTTTATCACAAGAGATTAATATTGATAATAATATTAAAAAGATTAGTTTTATATTTTTAGTCATTTATTTGGTTTATTTTTTGAATTAGGTATTTAACAATAGCATATTAAATAAACACTTCAAATAGTTTAATCAGCAAGTAAATTATCTATTTATATCAGGGTTAAATCCTACGGCAATAATTTTTATAGATTTGAATAAAGACCTAAGGTTTGTTCTATACCAAGGTGATAGCTTGACAGACGCACAAAACAAAGTGTTTTGGCTTTTTTTGAGGCAAGGTAGTCTAATAAAATTTATCAAAATTGGACTAAATGAGGCGGAGGAAGACCTGATTTCGCACAAGCTGGCGGAAATGATATTAGTAAAATAGATGAAGCTTTGCATTCTTTGACTGATATATTGAAAGGTTAGTTTTAGTTGAATTAAAAACTTATGTTGTATTCAAACTTACCACCTAGCATAAACATTAACAGCATAATTACTAAGAAAATAGTTATTGATATTAACTGTGATATACCGATATACTTAATAAATAACCCTTGGCTTGCACATGCTTTCTCCAAAAAACTCATATCCTCTGTAGATAAATATATTTTGCACCTTGATGAAAACTTTAATAAAATTATGGTTGGAATAAGAACCATAAAAAAGAAGTAAAATGAATTTGGAACCAGAAACTTAATAATGTAAATGCTATTAAAATGATTGGCACTAAATATACTAGATAAAATACTTACAAAAAACCATACTAAAGCAATGATACTAGTTGCTTTTGCCCAAAACATTGATTTTTTTATATTTCTATTTAATTCTTCCATATAACTTAAGAAAAATATAAATTGAACTTAAAGAATGAAAAAATTTCATCAATTATAGAAAGCATTATGTAAATAAAAATAAATTTATGCATTTTTTTGAAATAGAGAAAGCAATTACTAAAGTCTTGTATTGACTCTGTTTTAATTAGTGATTTTATACTTGAGTTGTATTTGAAAAATGAAGTGCAAATTCCAAATAAAACAAAGGACATCAAAATAAAAAATAAAATTGAAAGGTATATCTCAACCTCAACTAGCTTTTCCTTATTTTTAATGAACACAATTATTGCAATGGCAATATGAACTAAGAATAAAATAAACACTAAAATAGCAATAAAATTTGCCCAGCCTTTTGCTTTACAAACGCTATCAATAGCTTCATAGGTAACTTTTGAGTCTTTTCCTACTTTTATAGATATCTCAGCTTGTGGCTTTTTATATATATTTGTCATATATCTTATTATAAATAAAAAGGGCTGTTAGAAAACTAACAGCCTTTTTTATCGATATTTCTTTATATTCTTAAAATCTAATAGCGGCTAGCTAGTGCTATAGTAGCGATAACACCAAGAACTCCAAGAATAATAAAAACCAAATACATAATTCCTATATATTTCACAAATAACCCTTGGCTTGCACAAGCCATTTCTAATGACTCTTCATCGTCTGTATTTAAATAATTTTTACACCTTGATGAAAATTTAAGTAGAATTATACAAGGTATTACAATTGTTATTACAGTAATTATTAGGTTGAAAATAACTCCACCAGTTGCTACTTGGTTATAAGCTCCTGAGTTTAAGCCTAATATACTTCCTAAAAAAGACAGCGCTACCCAAATTAGAAACATTATTGCTGCAAATTGTGCCCAAAATTTTGATTTTTTTATATTTTCGTTTAAATAGTCCATAGTTTTATATTTTAAAGTTAAGTGTTAATAAATTAATGATTAAGTTTAGCCCGTTATCCTAGATAATGAAACGACAAAAAGTATTCCTATTATTCCTATGCAAATTATAGAAATAATTAGAATCGCCATCATTTTATGTATTTTAGCAAAGTTTGAAAAGCAATCATCGAGGTCTTCTATTGAAGATGTCTCTGCAAGAGATTTTACGCTAGTATTATAATTTAAGAATAACTTCCCAAATCTAAATATGATATAAACCATAAATAAGCAAAATAAAGCAAAAATAATTAGCCAAGGCGTTGACATTGAACTTAATGAGGATTTGGAAGCACCTAAAAGAGAACCTACTAAAAATAACCCTATAAATCCAACATATATAAACAATAGAATAGCTATGAACTTAGCCCAGCCTTTTCCTTTGTAAACTCCATCAATCATTGCTTGCGTTACTTCTGAGCCCTTATTTGTATTTATAGCTAAGTCTGCACTTGGCTTTTCATATATATTTGACATAAAAATTACCTTTTTAAAATTTATAAAAAAATGCTGTTAGTTTCTCTAACAGCATTTTAAGTATTTGGAGCCGACGATAAGAATCGAACTTACGACCTACTGATTACAAGTCAGTTGCTCTACCAACTGAGCTACGTCGGCAGTTGGAAAAAACAATTATAGTTTTAAAATATTTTTTGTAAAGTTTATTTTTACAGTTTTTAGTATTTTATAACTCATTTATTATCTATCTTTTTGTTATTTCTAAACTATTTTTTAGTTTTTTTAGGTTCAGCTTCGCTAGAAGAGCTTGGTTTTGCTAATAATTTTGCACGGATTTTATCTTCAATTATTTTTGCAATATCTGGATTTTCTTCTAAAAATAGTTTTGCTTTTTCTTTACCTTGTCCAATTTTTTTACCATCATAAGCATACCAAGCTCCAGATTTTTCCACTTCTCCAATTTGCACACCAAGTGATAATATTTCGCCTAATTTTGAAATACCTTTCCCATAAATTATTTCAAATTCAGCTTGTCTAAAAGGAGGTGCTACTTTGTTTTTTATGACTTTAACTCTAGTTTCATTTCCAATAATTTCATCACCTTTTTTAATCGCACCAATTCGTCTAATATCCATACGAACAGAGGAGTAAAATTTCAATGCATTCCCACCTGTTGTTGTTTCAGGGCTACCAAACATTACACCAATTTTCATTCTAATTTGATTGATAAATATAACTAAAGTATTTGAGCGTTTTATATTTGCAGTTAATTTACGAAGTGCTTGAGACATAAGCCTAGCTTGAAGTCCCATATGTGAATCTCCCATATCCCCTTCAATTTCTGCTCTTGGTGTCAAAGCTGCAACTGAATCAATAACAACAACATCAACCCCACCAGAACGAACAAGCATATCGGTAACTTCCAAAGCTTGCTCACCAGTATCAGGTTGAGAAATTAGTAAATCATCAATATTCACTCCTAATTTTTTTGCATATTCAGGATCTAAAGCGTGCTCTGCATCAACAAATGCTGCTGTTCCACCTTGCTTTTGAGCTTCAGCAATAATATGAAGAGTTAAAGTTGTTTTACCTGAAGATTCTGGACCATATATTTCTATAACTCTTCCTTTTGGAACGCCACCAATTCCTAATGCAATATCAATTCCTAATGAACCTGTAGAAATTGACTCAATATCATTATTTTGTCCATCGCCCATTCTCATAACAGTTCCTTTTCCAAACTGCTTATCTATTTGTGAAAGTGCTGCAGCTAGTGCTTTTTTACGATTATCGTCCATATATCCTCTTTGTTTAGTTAGTTAAATTTAATAGTTTTTTAATTATAGCGTATAGAATATTTGATAACAGATAAATAAAAATAAAATTAGTTAATTAGCACTCAACACAAATAGTAAGCAGTAAAAGTTTTATTCGAAGAACCTGAATTTTAAGCCAATCAAACTCAAAATTATATCCTGAACATATTAAATACTTACCTAGAAAAATCCAAAGACAGCATTTGTATAAAGATAAAGCAAAGAGCATATGTAATAAAAAATAAGATTTATGTAAATTAAATTAAAGTTTGCATAAAAACTTAATTAGTTTTTCAAACCTTTTATAAAAGAGGTGTTACAATAACTAGTTAGGTATTAATAAGTGTATGCTCAGAGAGTACAATATTTAGATACATTAAACATATATTAAAAACAAACAAATTAAAAATATGAAACCAGAAAAGTTAAAAGAGTTAGCGATAAATTCGTTAGAAGATTTAAAAGCAAAGGACTTAGTTGTTCTTGATGTTAGAGAAATTGCAAGTTTTACAGACTATATGATTATAGCCAGTGGGACTTCGGATAGACATTTGAAAGCAATGGGGAATCAAATTCATGTAGATGCGAAAAATGCAGGAGTTCCGCCTATTTCAACAGAAGGAAAAGAATCCAGAGACTGGGTTTTGGTTGATTTGGGAAATGTGATTATTCATATAATGCGTCCAGAAATCAGAGAAAGATTTGAATTAGAAAAGCTTTGGCAACCAATTAAACCAGAAGATAAAAAGCAAACTGAAGCGGAATAAAATAACTTAATCTAGTATAAACCTATTAATTTTAATAAAGTTAATAAGTTGATGAAAATTGATAAAGATAAGTAATTTAAAGCATTATTTTGCTGGAAACTTAGTTTTAGATGATATAAATTTAGAACTCAACCAAAAGCAAATTGCAATTATTGGTGCCAATGGTTCTGGAAAAAGCACATTTGCAAGAATGTTAAATGGGCTTTTAGAACCTAGTTCTGGCGAGGTTTTGGTTGATGATGTTTCAACAAAAAAAGATAGAAAAAACGCACTTAGAAAAGTAGGTTTTATTTTTCAAAACCCTGATAATCAAATAGTTTATCCTATTGTTGAAGAAGACTTAGCTTTTGGTTTAAAGAACTTAAAGTTAGATAAAAAAATAATATCTGAAAAAATAAGTGTAATTCTAGAAAAATATAATATTTCCCACCTTAAAAAACGCTTTACTTATGAGTTGAGTGGTGGGGAAAAACAGTTAATTGCAATTTGTGGGGTTTTATTAATGCAGCCTCAAATAATTATTTTTGATGAGCCAACCACACTTTTAGATTTAAAAAATAAGCATTTGGTAGCCCAAATGATTAATGATTTAAAACAACAAGTTATTTTAATAACACACGATTTAGATTTGATAAAAAACTTTGATAGAGTTATTGCTTTTGATAAAGGAAAAATTTTAGCTGATGATAATCCAAAGCAAGTTATTAGTATTTATAAAACTAAAATGTTGGAAAGTTTATGAATATTTTTATGTATTTAGATGGTAATTCATTTATTCATAAAGCCTCTGTTTTATCTAAATTAATCGGGCTTATTTTTATAAGTTCTTTAATTTTCATTATTAATAATATTTGGTTTTCTTTATTTTGCTGTTGTTCAGTTGTTTTGCTTTTTATTTTTGCAAAAATAAATATTAAAAAATTACTTTCACAGTTTAAGCTTTTATATATTTCATTAGCTCTAATTTTTGTATTTCAATACTATTTTAACTCTTTGCTTGATGCTTTTAATATTAGTTTTAGATTGATTGCGATTTTTTGCTTAGGTCT
Organism: Cardiobacteriales bacterium; assembly: GCA_965215775.1. Lineage (GTDB taxonomy): Bacteria > Pseudomonadota > Gammaproteobacteria > Cardiobacteriales > Ostreibacteriaceae > CBDCEG01. The sequence continues at coordinate 66,018 of CBDCEG010000016.1, read as the reverse complement.
GTTATTTACCTTTACTAGCAAGAGTTCTGATATAGTTGAAACAATTGAAAATCTATTAAAACCTCTTTCTAAACTTGGTGTAAATTATAAAAAAGTAAGCCTTTCAATTTCACTTGCAATTAGATTTATTCCACAAATTTTAAGAACCATAAAACAAGTAAAAGAAGCACAAAAAGTTCGTGGGTTAAATAAAAATATATTTGCAATGATAATTCCTGTGATTATTCAAACTCTAAAGTCCGCAGATGAAATTGCTAACGCTATTGATGCAAGAATGTTTTATAATGACTTGAATATTGATACAAATATTGATTAACTAATAAAATACAAAATAAATATATGACAAAAATTATTGATGGTAAAAAATTTGCAGAGAAGCTAAGAAAATCTATAAAAATTGAAACTGGCAAGCTTAAAGAAAAAGACATAACACCAGGCTTGGCAGTTATTTTAGTTGGGCAAGATCCAGCATCAGAAATTTATGTTAGAAATAAAAGAAAACAAGCTTTAGAGGTTGGATTTAATTCATTTGAATATAAATTAGAAGAAACTGCTTCTGAAGAAAGTTTGCTTAAATTAATTGAAAAATTAAATTCTGATGAAAATGTTAATGGGATTTTAGTTCAATTACCGCTTCCACAACATATAAATGACAAAAAAATCATAAATACAATTGCAAGTGAAAAAGATGTTGATGGGTTTACAACAATTAATGTTGGAAAATTAAGCATTGGTGAAAATTCTCTAGTTCCATGCACTCCTTTTGGCTGTATTATGATGTTGAAAGATTTATTTGAAGGTGATTTGACAGGTAAAAATGCAGTAGTTCTAGGGCGTTCAAATATAGTTGGTAAGCCAATGGCAGCACTTTTATTAAAGGAAAGTTGCACAGTTACAATTGCACATTCTAAAACTGAAAATATCAAACAAATTTGTAAACAAGCAGATATTGTTATTGCAGCAATTGGTAAACCAATGATTGTAAAAAAAGATTGGTTAAATGAAAATGCAGTTGTTATTGATGTTGGAATAAATAGAATTGAAAAAGATGGTAAAAATAAATTAGTTGGAGATGTTGATTTTGAAAGTGTTATGGGCTATGTTAAAGCAATTACACCAGTTCCTGGAGGAGTTGGTCCGATGACAATAGCTTGTTTGCTTAATAATACTTTGGCAGCAACTAAAAAACAAAATAAAATATAAGTAAATATAAATTACAAATAAATCATAAAAAGGTAAATAAATGAAACAATTAAGATTAGGAATATTAGGTTATGGAACTGTTGGGCAAGGTCTGATAGAGCTTTTGAATAAAAATAAAAGCTTATTATCAGATAGAAGTGGCTATGAAATATCAGTTGTTGCAATTGCAAAACGCAATTGGGACGGCATTGAAAAACCTAAAGGAATTGAGTGTGTTACAGATGCTTCAAGCATAGTTTGCAGAGATGATATTGATACAATTGTAGAATTAATTGGTGGCGAAGATGTTGCATATAATTTAATTAAAACTGCATTAAATAACGATAAACATATAATTACTGCAAATAAAGCACTTATTGCTCATCGTGGTGAAGAATTATTTGCTCTTGCTAAAGAAAAAGGCAAAAAAATATCATTTGAAGCAAGTGTTGCTGGTGGAATTCCAATTTTAAAATCTTTGAAAGAAGGCTTAGTTGCTAATGAAATAAACTTAATCGCTGGAATTATAAATGGAACAAGTAATTATATTTTAAGCACTATGAAAAATACAGGTAGAGCTTTCCTTGATGTTTTAGATGAAGCTCAAAAACTTGGTTATGCTGAAGCTGATCCAAGTTTTGATGTTGATGGTGTTGATGCAGCTCACAAGCTTACAATTTTGGCTTCAATTGCATTTGGAATTAAACTAGATTATTCAAAATTAGTTGTTGAAGGAATTAGAGAAATAACAACAAATGATGTTTTATACGCTCAAGACTTAGGCTATAGAATCAAACATTTTGGTATGGCTATTCGTCATAAAGTTAAAAATTCAAAAGATGAAATTGAGCTAAGAGTTCACCCAGTTTTAGTTCCAAAAGATGCTTTGATTGCGAATGTTGAAGGTGTTATGAATGCTGTTCGTGTTGATGGTAACTCTGTTGGTGAGACTTTATTTTATGGTGCTGGTGCTGGATCACTTCCAACTGCTTCTGCGGTTATGGCTGATATTTTAGAATTAGTTAGAACTATTTCAAAACAACGCATAAGCCCTGTTGGTTATACAAGTAAAAATAATTCTGATAATTTAGTAATATTACCTTCAAGCAAACACAAAACAGCTAATTACCTAAGAATTATTGTTGATGATGAAGTTGGTGCAATGGCAAATATTACTAGAATTTTAGCCCAAGAAAGCATTAGTATTGAAGCTTTAATCCAAAAAGAAGCAGAGGCTTCACAGGTCCCAATTATTATACTTACTCAAGTTGTTGTAGAAAAAGATTTACAAGAGGCAATTAAGAAAATTGAAGAATTAACCGCAGTTTCTGGAACTGTTAAACGAATACGCGTTGAACATTTTTAGAGATATAAACTGTTAGCATTTAAAGGTCGTTGCCTTGAATGAATTATTAAAAGGGTTGCTAAATTTATACAGTAGCAACCCTTCTACCAAGTAAAGAAAGTTATTTTCAATATTTTAATTAAACATTAATTAATGCTTGTAACAATCTATTAGCCCATAAATTAATGCCACCATCATTTTTAATATTATCTTGCCTAAACTCAACCAAAAAAGCAGGAATTTCATTAGCTTTTGCATGGGTTTCTATAGTATAGCCTCTAAAGATAAATCCTGAATATGGCTTGTTATCACCAATTTTTATGTCCTCATTTTGGCTAGATATTTCTTTCATAATTTTATCTGTTAATTTATCACCTTTATGAATAAAACTAATATCCCAATCTCGTGGAATATTTTCAATGGCAAGCATAGCTGTAAAGCTATGAATATTAGCTATTTTAATGGCTTTATTTTTAATTACTTTTTGTGCGATTATATTTGCTACTTCTTTGTGAAATGGTAAATAGAAATCATTAATTCTTTCTAACTTCTGAATATTTGTTAGGCTTTGATTTCCTGCTATAAGAATTCCATCAGAGCTTTCTGGAATTAATTCTTTATGAATTAATGGTCTATTACAATCTATAACTAACCTAGAAATATTGCAAATAATAACTGTTGCATCAAGTTTGCTAGCTAATTTTAACGCAATATTTTTGGCACCAATATCATAAGCAATGTGCTTTTCTAGTTGCTCTTTAGTCAACCCTAGGTCTTTATATTTATTAGGTATAAAATTTGAAGCATGCTCACAAATAAATATCCATTCACTTTTCCCCTTTGGGTTTATTACTGTTACTGGATTTTGCTCAATTTTCATATCACTGAAATATATTTATAAATAAATTATTATAACTTATTTATAAATATATTTTAGATTGGTTTTTGCTACATTTAAACCTACTTTAAAGGAATATAAATATCAGTTATTAGTTCATCTTCCAAAACATCAGGAGTTAAATTTACATAATGAAAAAACATTGGGAAATCTCTAAGTTTTTCCTTGCTTGCTGGTAGCCATTTTCCATATAAATCATAAATTTTACTGGGAAGTAAATCATGAGAACCTTTGTGGCGTAATACAGCACACCTGCCTGCTGGAATAGCTTTATTAATAATACCATATTTATTTTCAGGTATTTCAGATATGATTGAACCGCAAAGATCAAACCTAAAATCCTCTGGTTTTGTATTATTTGGGTCATCGTAAACAAGACTATAAGAATTGCTACTATTTATGGGTGAAATCCCTGTTTCTTTTCTCCATTTTATAAACTTTTGAATTGAATTATTTAGAAGCTTTGGATCTCCACGATGTTCTAAAACTGCAATTTTTGTTTCTTTGAAATCTACTATTTTCACTTTCATTTTTCTCTCACCTTTGTCTTTTATTATAATTATTAAATATTATATTTTAATATTACTATAAGTCTAAATCTGCTTTTTTAGGGCAAGTTGACCAATACTGTTGAACTCTATCTGTTTGCCATTCATTTAGAAGCTTTCTTAGATGTTTTATTGGGGTTTTTGAGCTATCAACCCTCAAGTCTAACTCTGCCCAATTTTCATCACCATAAATAATCATTGCAGCCGACTCATGTCCGCGTTTATCGCCTCCTTCTGCTAATGCAGTTTCAAGAGCTAACATTATAACTTCGTCTAAGCTTTTATATTCATTTTGAGCAAGTTTTGCTTTTTCATACATTTTGGGGATAACTTTATCATTCAAAAGTATATTTCCAGCAACAGATAAATTTTCACAACTAAGATTATTTGCAGAATCAGAAGATTTGTTTCCTGTAAAACTAACAGCATCACCTTTCCAGTCCATTATTTGAAGCTGTCTTTTTTGATATTCTGGGTCAATTTCCTGTAAATATCTAAGCGTTTGCTCGCAACTATTTGTTTTTTCTAAATAGTCTAATCCTAATTTCCCCAAAATAGGACTAAGATAAGCTTGAGTTGTAATTGCACCAACTTTTGCACGAATATGAGGAACTAAAGCACCTATTGCAAAATGTCCTGTGCAAACTCCTATACCTATTTTCCCAGTTTTCTTATCTCGTGCAATTATGCTAAATGTCATTTTTTATAACCTATTTATTGAAATTTTTATTATTATATTATTTCTAAAACAAAAAAGGCTACCGAAGTAGCCTTTAATTCATATATTAATTTAATAACTTAATATATTAACGAATTGGTGGAGCATACATTATACCACCTTTATTCCAAAGCTTGTTTAAACCACGGTTGATTTTTAAAGGAGAGTTTTTACCTAAATATTTATCAAAAATTTCACCATAATTACCAACTTTAGAAATAATATTTGCACACCATTTATCATCAATTCCTAACGATTTAGAGCCTAAAGTGCTACCCACTCCTAATAGTCGCTTAACTTTTGGGTCTTTTGAAGTTACTTTTGATGCAACATTAGCTTTAGTAACTCCCATTTCTTCAGCATTTACCATACAATAGTGAGTCCATTTAGCAATGGCTGCAAATTTACTATCACCTTCTGCAACTGCAAAAGCTAAAGGTTCTTTTGAGATAACTTCTGGAAGAATTACATGACTTTCTGGATTTTTCATTTTCATTCTTTGAATATATAATCCTGAAGCATCAGATGAATAAACATCACAACGACCACTTTCATAAGCACTTTTTACTTCATCAGACCTTTCGAATATAACTGTTTTGAAAGTCATTCCATTTGCTTTGAAATAATCGGCCATATTTATTTCTGTAGTTGTCCCAGTATTTGAACAAAGTGAAGCTCCATCCAACTCTTTTGCTGACTTAATACCTAAACTTTTAGGAACCATAAATCCTTGACCGTCATAATAATTAACTGCTAAAAAATTAATTCCAAGACCATCGCGTGATAAAGTTTCAGTTGTTACTCTTGCTAAAATATCAACTTCCCCTGACTGAAGAGCTATAAATCGTTGTTTTGAAGACAATGGCGCATAATTTACCTTTGTTGGATCATTAAATAATGCAACAGCAAGTGCTTTACAGTAATCTGCATCAAGACCATTCCAATTATTTTCTTTGTCAATTTCTGAAAATCCTGGTAAACCACCAGCAACACCGCATTTTACTATTCCATTTTTTCTGATTGCATCTAGTTTTTCACCTGCATTTGCAGAAGTTAAAGCTGCTAAAGCTACTAATGTTAAAATTATTTTTTTTCTCATATTTCCTCTTGGTTTGTAAATAAATGAAAAGACCTAATATTTATAATATAAACATATGCTCAAAACTGCAAATGATTTTTATAAGTTTATTTTATATGTAGTATAAGTATTTCAATAATTTATGGCAATTTAAGAAAGCTAAGTTATTAAATAATTAAACTCTAATTAAGTAATTTGATGGATTTTTGGTGTAATTCTTTGTTTGCACAAGCGATAACCTGTGAAGATGTTTTGGTTAACTTGTTTCCTTGCCAATCAGTTATAACACCGCCAGCCTGTTCTACAATTCTGATTAACGGTAGGAAATCATAAGCTTTCAAATCGGCTTCTAAAACAATATCAATCAAGCCACTTGCTAACATTCCATATAAATAGCAATCGCCGTTATAACGAATAATATTTACTTTTTCACGGAGTTTATTTGCTTGATTGTGCTCTGCTTCTGTGAACATTGAATAATCAGTTGAGCAAAGAATTGAGTTTGAAATAGAAATATTTGTTTTTGTTTCTACAATTTGAGTTTCATCTATATTTTTATATTTGGTTTTACCACCCAAAACCGCAACCCAGCGTTCATCCAAAGCTGGTGCATCTATTATGCTTAAAATAGGTTCTTCTTTGTGTAAAAGAGCTATTAAAGTTCCATATAAAGGAACTCCTGCAATAAAGTTTTTTGTTCCATCAATAGGATCTAAAATCCAATTAAAATCACTTTCGGTAATTTTTTCTTCTTGCTCTTCTCCTAAAATACTATGTTTAGGATATTTTCTGGAAATTAAATCACGCAAAAGCTGTTCTGTTTCTTTATCTGCAATGGTTACAGGGCTATTATCAGATTTAGATTCTGACATTAAGTTCTTCCTAAAGTAAGAAAGTGTAACTTGTCTTGCTTTGTCTGCTAAAAATTCTGCAAACTCTAAATATTCAATATAGTTTTTATTATTTTCTACTTTCACTTTTTCTTTCATTTTTAGCTATTTATCATCTTCAAATAAGTCATCAAACTCATCTTCCATCTTATCATCTTCTGTTTTATCAACTTTATTATCTCTGGTCATTGTGCGTCTTTTTTGTAGGTAAATATTTTTAACAAATTCATATTCATCCGTTGATGCACCTGCTGCTAAATCTTCAAGCTTTAAAATTCTAGCCCTAGTATCTATACCACTTAATACTGCTTGCCCTGTTTTTGCTTTATGGTCCGTCCAGTCCCACTTTCTAAGAGGCGACATTGCATAATCACCAACTCTGCCTATCATATCTGTTGTTGTGCTTGGTCCTAAAACTGGAAGAATAACATAAGGACCTTCACCAGTTCCCCAATATCTAAGAGTTTGTCCAAAATCTTCTTTATTTGCGTAAATTTTCATACTACTAGCAACATCAAATATTCCACCAATTCCAATAGTTGAATTCCAAACGAACCTTGCACTTGTCAAAGTTGCATTTTTAAGTTTTCCTTGTAGCAAGCTATTTGTAAAGGTTGGTATTTCAGATAAATTACTGAAAAAATTAGTAACACCTCTTTCAACAGGGTCTGGTGTGATCTTTTTATATACTTTTGCAATAGGTTTTAAAGTATATTTATCAACAACTTTATTAACCTTATACATTCCACGGTTATATTTTTCTAAACCTGCACTTGAGCAAGAAGCTAAAAGTAATAGAGCCAAACTAGTTGTTACTAATTTTATGATTTGTTTATTTAATTTGTTTTGCATATAAATCTGTATTTGAAATTGTTCTTAATGTATTAAGTTGCTTATTCTATATTAGTTAGTTTGTTTGTCAAAGACCAGAAAATCCAGTAAAAGCAACCGCCATTATACCTGCTGTAATTAAAGCTATTGGCGCACCTTTGAAAGGTATTGGAACATCTGCATTTTCCAAGCGTTCTCTGATACTTGCAAAAAGTATTAAAACTAAGCTAAAACCAATTGATGAGCCAATTCCAAAAAATACAGAGTCAACTAAACCAAAATCTTTTCTACTATTAATTAACATAACCCCCAAAACTGCACAATTAGTTGTTATAAGTGGTAAATAAATTCCTAATATTTTATGAAGTAGCGGAGAAGTTTTGTGGACGATAATTTCAGTAAGTCCTACAAGTGTTGCAATCACAGTTATATAAGTAATTGTCCGTAAGTATTCAATATCAAAAGCAACTAATAAATATTTATCAATAATATAAGAACTACTTGCTGACAAAGTAAGCACGAAAGCAGTTGCAAGACCCATTCCAAAAGCAGTTTGCATTTTATTTGAAACACCCATAAAAGGGCAAAGTCCAAGGAATTGCCCTAAAATTAAGTTATTTATAAAAATACTACTAAGTATTAAGTAAAATATATCATTCATTGTTTTTAACTTTGGTTTTTATTCTTTGTTTTCCATTTATGAGAGTTCTTTTTTGATTAATTCATTAACCAATTTTGGATTTGCTTTTCCACCTGTTTTTTTCATCATTTGACCTACAAAAAATGCCATAATTTTCATATTTCCATTTCTAAAATCTTCTGCTTGAGTTGGATTTTCAGCAATAAGTTCTTTCACTAAATTAAGCATTTCTCCAGTGTCAGACATTTGGGCTAAACCTTTGTCTTTAATGATTTGCTCTACGCTTTCTTGACCTTTGTATAACTCTGCAAAAACTGTTTTTCCTGCTTTGGCAGAAATTGTTCCATCTTTAATTTTAGTAATTAAATCAGCTAATATTTTGGAGCTAACAGGACTATTTTTTATAGTTATACTTTCTGATTTTAGAGCAGGTAATAAATCATTTATTATTATATTTGCAGATAATTTACCATCATTTGAGAGTTTAGTAACATCTTCAAAAAAGTTTGCCATTTCAACAGTCTCAACTAATAAAACCGCATCATCTTTATTAATATTAAACTCTGTTTTATAGCGTTTAATTTTTTCATCTTGAAGCTCAGGTATTTTACTTTTTATATCTGCCAAATATTCATCAGATAATATAACAGGTGCTAAATCAGGGTCTGGAAAATATCTATAATCATTAGCTTCTTCTTTGCTTCGCATTGCTCTGGTTTCATCTGCATTTGGGTCGTAAAGCCTAGTTTGCTGAATAACTTTCCCACCGCTTTCTATTATTTCTCTTTGGCGTTCTACTTCGTGGTTAATTGCTAACTCTATGAATTTGAATGAATTTAAGTTTTTAATCTCAGCCCTAGTTCCTAATTCCTTTTGCCCTTTTGGCTTTATTGAAACATTTGCATCACAACGAAAAGAACCTTCTTGCATATTTGCATCAGATATTTCTAAATAACGCACAAGAGAGTGGATTTTTTTCATATAAGCAACCGCCTCTTTTGCATTTGCCATAACTGGTCCAGTTACAATTTCAATTAGTGGAGTTCCCGCTCTGTTTAAGTCAATTCCAGTCATTGCTTCAAAATTATCATGCAATGATTTTCCTGCATCTTCTTCTAAATGCGCCCTTTCTATGTAAATATTTTTAGTTTCACCATTTTCTAATTCAATATCAATAGAACCATTTAAAACAATTGGATAATCCATTTGTGAAATTTGATAACCTTTTGGTAAATCTGGATAAAAATAGTTTTTCCTGTCAAATACAGATTTTTTAGCAACTTCTGCATTTACAGCCATTCCAAAAATAGCAGCTTTTCTAACAGCTTCTTTATTCAAAACTGGTAACACACCGGGTAAAGCAAGGTCAACTATATTTGCTTGGGTGTTTGGCTCTGCTCCAAATTTGGTTGGCGAGCTTGAAAATAATTTAGATTTAGTGTTTAACTGAACATGGATTTCTAATCCGATTACAATATCGTATGGCATATGAATTCTTTTAAAAATTTTAATAAAAAACTATTATAACTCAAATATTGTATTAATTAGAAGAAGCTAAAATAAAATATGCTATGATTTAAGAAATAAAATTTATAAAGGAGAATATAAATGGAATATAAAACACTTAGCGACCTAGGAATAAAAAGACCCAATGAAATATCAAACTACTCACTATCTTATAACTGTAACGATAGCACCGATATTTTACGAATAAAATATACTCGCAAAAAAGGCTCACTCCTTCCTGTTGCCAAAAAATTCACATTCCCAAAAAGAAAAATGCCAGGAATAAATATTGATAATATGACTGAAGTCTCTCCAACTCTTAAAAAAGCTGTAGCAGAATTAGATGATATTCTGGATAAAGATAAAAGTAACAAGGATAGAAAAAAAGAACTTATGTCTGAGTTAAGCGAGTTCCAATCTTATGTTTGCCACAGAATTACAGAGTTTAAATCTGAAATAGATAAGCTTTAATCTTACTTAAGAAAGATTGTAAAAAGCAAATCATTATTTATATCAGGTTGATATGCTACGGCAATAATCTTTATAGATTTATTTAGTTCAATATTATTTTCTTCTTTAGTCCCTAATCTCGCCATCGCCAAGAACTATGTACTTTTCAGTGGTAAGTCCAACAACCCCAACAGGTCCGCGGACATGTAATTTATCGGTACTAATTCCAATTTCTGCCCCAAGTCCGTATTCAAAACCATCAGCAAAGCAAGTTGAAGTATTTAGCATAACTGAAGAGGAATCTACTAAATTTAAGAATTTATTTTGGCTTTCAATATTTTCAGTAATTATTGAATCTGTATGATGGCTACCATATTGATTTATATGTTTAATTGCTTGCTCAATATTATCAACTACCTTAATTGAAAGTTTTGCTGATAAATATTCAGTTTGCCAATCTTCTAATGTTGCTTTTTTTATTTCTGGAAATTTATATCTAACTTCCTCACAACCAACAAGTAAAATCCCTTTTTTGTTAAACATATTTATTAAAACTGACATAACTTCGGTAACTTTATCCTTATGAACTAGTAAGGTTTCCATAGCTCCACAAATTCCATACCTGTAAGTTTTTGAATTAAAAGCAACTTTTATAGATTTTTCATTATCTGCAAATTTATCAATGTAAACATGACAAATTCCTTCTAAGTGTTTGATAACAGGAACTTTTGCCTTTTCACTAATTAACTTAACCAAACTTTTTCCACCGCGAGGAATTATCACATCAATCAAATCAGGTGTGCCAATAAGTAAATTAACGGCTTCTCTATCAGTTGTGTTTATAAGTTGAACTGTATCTTTTGAAATATTAGATTTTTCAAGAGCTTGTCTAATAATTTTAGCAATTTCCATATTTGAATAAAAAGCTTCACTTCCACCACGCAAAATAACTGAATTTCCAGATTTAATACATATTGCTGCAGCATCAAGAGTTACATTTGGGCGAGATTCGTAAATCATTCCAATTACACCAATTGGAGTTCGCATTTTCCCAACTTTAAATCCTCTTGCTTGAGTTTTTAAATCAGAAATACTTCCTATTGGGTCTTCTTGTTTAGCAATTTGTTTAGTTCCAGCAACCATTGCATCAATTCTTTCTTGATTTAACTCTAATCTATCTAACAAAGCTTCTGATAAATTATTTTTTATACCATTTGCTAAATCTATTTTATTTTCTTGAATAATTTGTTTTGCATTTTCTGCAATATTTTTGGCAATTAATAATAACGCTTGTTTTCTATCTCCTGCCTTTTTGCCAAGCATTTCTGCAGCTGCTTTTTTTGCTTTTTGTGAGTAATTATTTATTTGTTTGATTAAGTCTGTCATTTTAGAAAAGTTTATTAGTTTAGTTCAATTATTTTTTGTGTCATTGTTTCCATATTTACAACTCTTGCCATTTCTTCCATTTTTTTAGCAAAATTAACATCTTGCTCAAAATTTGCTCTGAATTCTTTTTGTTTATCCAAACTTTCCCACTTAGCAATACAATCAACGCAACCATTTTCATCAACACCAGAGTCTCTTGATATAAATCCATCAATACTACTTAATTCATTATTTATCATATTTGATATTTCTAGCCAGTCAGATATTAACTCTTTGTTATTTAGCTTAAATGAAACTAAAACTATTATCTTTTTCATAATTTTCTCTTTTATTTTGATGATTAATAAAAATTGTGCAAATTTGTATGAATTTATTTAGGTTTACTTGATTAAATATTTGATAACAATAAATAAATCTTTAACTATTTTTGGTTTTTGAGGGAAATATCTTATTTTCTATTTTAAATACAAAATTATTTATAGGCTGAAGCTTAGCTTTTAAAGCAAAAATAAATCCACTAGAAATTATAGAAACAACAATAGATCCAAATACATCAAAAGGGTAATGAACTCCTATAAAAACTCTAGCAAAGCTTCCAATCAAAGCTAAAAATATCAGTGTAAATCCTGCAAACTTATTCTTTAAACTAATGAATAAGAAGCAGGCAATTGCAAATAAAAATGTAGAGTGATCTGATGGAAATGAATTTTCTGCCTTGTGTGAGTATAGATTGTGTCCAATTCCATCCATAAATGGACGATTATGCTCATAGAAAAAACCAATTAAATGGTTAAAACCAATTGCTAAAACCATAGTAAAGAAAGCAAAAACTGCTAAGTTTTTCTTTTTAAAAACAAAATATAATAGAACTTCAACCAATATAAATAAATAAGGCATATATTCCGCACTAATAATTCCTAATTTATCAGACCAATCTGCTTTAGTTGCAAAGTTATTAATAAAAAAGAATATATCTTTATTTAGTTGCTCTAACATTTTTATTTGTTTGCTTAAGTTATAAGTTGAAGCTTAGTTAACCTTAAGTTTTAAAGCCATTTTCTGAGAATTCCTCAAGGTATTCTTCTTGTTTTTTAGGGAAGCTTACAAAAAATTCTTCTAGTAATTCTTCTGGTAATTCTTCTGGATTAAACTCTTCACCAGCAAAACCAATTTGTTTTAGAGTATCTCTGATTGCTAGTTTTTGAGCAATACTTTCAAAAGAAGTTGATTCAGTAAAAATATGTAGCATTTCAATAGGGCTGTCATCTCCAGCCACCATAATTTTTTCCCCAGGGAATAACATATCAACCTCTTCATTTTTCTCAAAATAATCTTCCATATTGTCATCTTCAACAGCTTTTGAGTATGTTTTTTGAATTAATTCATGCATTTCTTCTGATTTTGCTAATAAACCTTGGCTAATATCACCAAGCATATAACCAACCATACTAAGCATTTCTAACATTAATTTTGTTTCTTTTTTTGATAAGTCTAATTTCATAATTTTCTCTTTATATATTTAATTTTATTAATAATAATTTAATTTTATTTAACGCGTGAGCTATATTCACCATTTCTAGTATCAACTTTAATAACTTCACCAATTTCTATAAACAAAGGAACGCGAACAACTGCCCCTGTTGATAATGTTGCTGGCTTACCACCAGTTCCAGCGGTATCTCCTTTAAGACCTGGGTCAGTATCTGTAACTTCTAATTCCACAAAATTAGGAGGTGTAACTAGAATTGGATTATCATTCCATAAAACAACTGTGCAAACATCTTGCTCTTTCATCCATTTTTTAGCATCTTCAACAGCCGATTCAGGTGCAATTACTTGGTCAAAAGTCTCTGGGTGCATAAAAACATAACCATCACCATCAAAGTAAGAATATTCCATATCAGTTTCCATAACATCAGCAGCTTCTACTTTTTCACCAGATTTGTATGTTCTTTCTATAACTCTTCCATTTTTGAGATTTTTAATTTTCACACGATTAAACGCTTGCCCTTTACCAGGCTTAACAATATCATTATCTATGATTGAGTATGGTTCGCCGTCTATAAGGATTTTTAACCCACCTTTGAATTCACTTGTTGAATATGTTGCCATTTTTTCCTCTGTTCGTTAGTTTTATACAATAATTTTTCTATAATAACATAAAGCTAACTAAAAATAAGTATCCTAAGGAATTTTAGTTGCTTGGGTGGGTTTATTGCTAGATTCTACCTACAAGTGCAACTTTTCAAGTTCAGCTTGAAAGACTTCATTTGGGGTTTTAAATCCTAGTCGTTTTCGTGGTCTATTATTAATAAGTTCTACAAAATAAGCAAGGTCTTCATCAGAAACATTATTAAAATCAGTGCCTTTGGGGATAAATTCTCGGAGCAAACCGTTGGTATTTTCATTAGTTCCTCTTTCCCAAGGTGAGTAAGCGTGTGCAAAATAAACATTCATTTTTACTTGTTTTTCAATCTCTTGGTGTAAAGAAAACTCTTTGCCATTATCGTATGTCATGCTTATTCGTAACTCATTTGGTAAGTCCTTGAAATCTTTAACTGTAGCTTCTAAAATAGCTTTTGCGGTTGATTTTTTCACTTTGGAAGCTATTAATTTACCACTTTTTCTTTCAACATTTGTAACTATCGCGCCTTGGTGATTTTTACCGACAATTGTGTCTCCTTCCCAATGTCCAACTTCTTCTCTAAGCTCAATATTTTGCGGTCTTTCATCAATCATTCTACGATCTTTTATTTGATATTTTTCTTTTCTATCATGTTGATATTTCTTACCTTTTCTTCTAAAATACATCTTAACTAATTTTGGGTGATACTTATAAACAAATTGATAAATAGTCTCGTGGCAAATCGATTCTTGCGCCTCCTCTCGCCACTTTCCAGAAATTTGTTCTGGCGACCAATGTTGCTCTATTTTTATCAAAATATATTTCTCTAAAATACTATCAGGTAATATCCTAACATGCTTATTTGCAATAGATTTCCTCTTGGAAACTTTCTCCCACGCCTCTTCACCAATAAAGGTTTCTGCGTTTTTATTATTTTTTATGCAGCGGTATATTGTAGTCTTATTTTTGCCTAACTTTATCGCTATTTCACAAGGATTATAATTCTCCTCAAGCAATGTTTCAATTTTTGTCATATCAGTTCTGGTTAATTGTGTGTATTTTTTCATAATGTTATTATCTTAGTTAATAAAAATAAAAACAACTAGTTCCAAATTAAAACCAGAAAATAAAATTTAGTTGCACTTCGATTTAGAAACTAGGATTCTAAATATTTCTAATTTATAAACCTAGGAATTATTTCTAAAACAACCCTTGGATAAGTCCATTATCATCTAGTTTAATATTATTTGCGGCTGGTTTCCTAGGTAATCCAGGCATAGTCATCACAGTACCGCAAATAATTACTACAAATTCTGCTCCTGCTGATAGTTTTACTTCGCGAATATCAATTTTGTGGTTTTTTGGTGCACCCATTAGACTTGGGTCAGTTGAAAAACTATATTGTGTTTTTGCAATGCAAACTGGTAAATTCCCAAAACCATCTATTTCCCATTGTTTTAATTGAGCTATTATTTTAGCATCCGCACTAACTTCAGACGCTCCATATAGCTCTTTTGCAACAATTTCTACTTTTTCTAAAAGTGGTAGTTCAAGTTGATAAATTGGTTTAAAATTAGAAATTGGGTTATTTTCAGTTATAGATAAAATTTCTCCAGCCATTTCAATTGTTCCTGCACCACCTTCACTCCAATGTTTGCAAACAATTGCTTTAGTATTTTGTTGCTTTGCAACCTGTTTAACCACTTCCATTTCAGCTTGAGAATCTGTTATAAAATGATTAATCGCAACCACCACATTTACTTTAAATTTTCTAATATTATCAATATGTTTAATTAAATTTGCACAGCCTTTTTTAACGGCTTCAACATTTTCTTCCACCAAATTATCTTTACTAATTCCACCATGCATTTTTAAAGCTCTGATTGTTGCAACTAAAATAACTGCATCAGGTTTTAAGTTTGCTTTTCTACATTTTATATCAAAGAATTTTTCTGCCCCCAAATCTGCTCCAAATCCAGCTTCTGTAATAACAAAATCACTTAATTTCAAAGCTGTTTTTGTAGAAATTACAGAATTACAACCATGAGCGATATTTGCAAAAGGACCGCCATGAATAAATGCTGGGTTATTTTCTAAAGTTTGAACAATATTTGGCATAAAGGCATCTTTTAAAAGAACAGTCATTGCTCCATCAGCCTTCAAATCTCTAGCAGTTACCGCTTTCTTATCTTTTGTGTAACCTATTATTATATTTCCTATTCTATTTTCTAAATCTTTTAGGCTATCTGCCAAACAAAATATTGCCATAATTTCAGAGGCAACAGTTATATCATAACCAGTTTCCCTTGGAAAACCATTCCCAGCACCACCCATAGAACATACAATTTTACGCAAAGCTCTATCATTCATATCAACAACTCGCCCAAAACTTATCCGACGAACATCTATATTTAATTTATTTTCCCAGTTAATATGATTATCAATCATTGCAGCTAGTAAATTATGTGCGGCTGAAATCGCATGAAAATCACCTGTGAAATGTAAATTTATATCTTCCATTGGAATAACTTGAGCTAATCCACCACCTGCAGCACCTCCTTTCATTCCAAAACAAGGTCCCAAAGATGGCTCTCGTAAACAAACAACTGATTTTTTGCCAGCTTTATTCAAAACAATATTTAAGCCATCATTTAAACCAACAGAGGTTGTGGTTTTCCCTTCTCCTGCTGGAGTTGGGCTAATTGCTGTAACTAAAATTAATTTTCCATTTTTATTATCTTGGATTGAATTTATAAAGTCTTGAGATAATTTTGCTTTATCATTTCCATATTGTGAAATATCTTGCTCTTTAATTCCAAGAGTTTCAACAACTTCTTTTATATGTTTTTTATTTGTATTTCTTGCTATTTCAATATCGGTTTTAATGTTAGTTTTTATATTTTTAGTGTTCATAATTTCCTCAAATAATTTGAATTAGTTTTGAATAGTTGTAATTAAAATAAGTTTAACCTATTAGAAATAAAAATAGTAAATATAACTAAAATAAATTCAATCATTTTAAAGCATTAGACATTAGCCTAAAAATCAAGGATAATGTTACATTTATGAGTTTAGAATTTTTTATTAGATTCTAATATTTTTAACAAACTTAGTAAGGTGGAATATGAATATACATGAGTATCAAGCAAAAGAACTTTTTCGCAGTTTTGGGGTAAAAACTCCCCAAGGATTTCCTGCAAATACGCTAGATGAAGCTATTAATGCTTATAAAGAACTAGGTGGCGAAATTGCTGTTGTAAAAGCACAAGTTCACGCTGGTGGGCGTGGTAAAGCTGGTGGTGTTAAGGTTGCTAAATCATTAGATGAAGTAAAACAATTTACAAATGATATGCTTGGAAATACTTTAACTACTTTCCAATCTGGTGGTGTTGCACTTCCAATCAATACAGTTTTGGTTGAGCAAGGATTAAATATCGCTAATGAATTATATCTTTCAGCTTTAATTGATAGAGATACTGGACGCGTTACTTTTATTGGTTCGCAAGAAGGTGGAATGAATATTGAGGAAGTTGCAGAAGCTACTCCTGAAAAAATTATCAAAGTTGGTGTTGAGCCAGCAGCAGGTTTCCAACCTTATGTTGGTCGTAAAATGGGTTTTGCTATTGGTCTTGATAAAGTTCAAACTTCACAATTAGTAAAAATTATGCATGGTCTTTATAATATGATTGTGAGCAAAGATGTTTCTCTTGTTGAAATCAATCCACTAATTGTAACAGCTGAAGGCAATTTACTTGCACTTGATGGAAAAGTTGGTTTTGATGAAAATGCACTTTACAGACACCCTGATATTGAAGTATTAAGAGATCCAACTCAAGAAGATGGTCGTGAAGCAGAAGCTGCAAAACATGAATTAAACTATGTTGCACTTGATGGAAATATTGGCTGTATGGTTAATGGTGCTGGACTTGCTATGGCGACAATGGATATCGTTAAACTACATGGTGGCGAGCCTGCAAACTTCTTAGATGTTGGTGGTGGTGCTACTGCAGAAAGAGTTACTCAAGCTTTCAAATTAATATTATCTTCTGAAAAAGTTGAAGCTATTTTTGTAAATATTTTTGGCGGAATTGTTCGTTGTGATTTGATTGCAGAAGGTGTTATTGCGGCGGCTAAAGAAGTTGGTCTTAGTATTCCTGTTGTTGTTCGTTTACAAGGAACAAATGTAGAAAAAGGCAGACAAATGATTCAAGATTCAGGGCTAAATTTAATAGCTGAAGAAAATTTAACAGATGCAGCAAAAAAAGTTGTAGCATCAGTAAACAGTTAATTCTAGGAGGAAAATATGAGTATTTTTATAGATAAAAACACAAAAGTAATAGTTCAAGGATTTACTGGTTCACAAGGAACTTTTCACTCAGAACAAGCAATTGATTATGGAACACAAATAGTTGGTGGTGTTACTCCTGGTAAAGGCGGACAAGTTCACTTAGATAGACCTGTTTATAATAGTTGTTTTGAAGCAGTTTCAGAAGCTGGAGCTAATGCTTCAATGATTTTTGTTCCTCCTCCATTTGCAGCCGATGCAATTTTGGAAGCAGCTGATGCTGGAATAAAAAATATAATTTGTATAACTGAAGGAATTCCAGTTCTTGATATGCTTAAAGTAAAAGCAGCACTTACAGGCTCTGATGTTCGCTTAGTTGGACCTAACTGTCCTGGTGTTATCACTCCTGGCGAATGTAAAATTGGAATTATGCCTGGACATATTCACTTAAAAGGTTCTGTTGGAGTTGTTTCTCGTTCTGGAACTTTAACTTATGAAGCTGTTCACCAAACTACAAAAATAGGTCTTGGTCAATCAACTTGTGTTGGAATTGGTGGAGATCCTATTAATGGAACTAATTTTATTGATGTAATATCTGCTTTTGAAGCTGATGAGCAGACTAAATCAATAATTATGGTTGGAGAAATTGGTGGAACTGCAGAAGAAGAAGCGGCGGAATATATCAAAGCAAATGTTTCTAAACCAGTTGTTGCTTATATTGCAGGTGTTACAGCTCCTCCAGGAAAGAGAATGGGACACGCTGGTGCAATTATAGCTGGTGGCAAAGGAACTGCTGCTGATAAATTTAAAGCTCTTGAAGCTGCTGGTGTTAGAACTGTTAATTCACCTGCTGATTTAGGACAAGCTATAAAAGAAGAATTTGAAAAATAATTTTTCATAAAATTTAAAATAAAAGAGCAGTATTTGATTAGTTTCTAAATACTGCTTTTTTATTGTGTATAATTTAAAAAATGAACAATAAAAAACTTAACAAAACATTAGATAAAGTGTTATTTGATAAAGTTGCACTAATTGGCGTTGGTATGATTGGTGGATCTTTTATTTTAGCTTTAAAAGAAGCTGGAATTATTAATCATATAACTGGAATAGACACTTGTGATGAATGTTTAGATAAAGCTTTAGAACTTAAAATTATTGATGAAAAATCAACTGTTAAAAGTCTAAAAGAAGTTGATTTGATTATAATTGCAACTCCTGTTGGAGCAATAAGTAGTATTTTTGTAAAACTAAAAAACAAATCTTTTATTAAAAATGTAACAATTACAGATGTAGGAAGCACCAAACAATCTATTATTAAATCTGCTGAAAAAGAGCTTGGATTTTTACCTGCTAATTTTGTTCCAAGCCACCCAATTGCTGGGAAAGAATATATTGGAATAGAGTATGCTGAAAAAGATATGTTTAATAACTATAAAGCAATAATTACACCTCATAAAAATACTTGTCCACAAGCTTTAGAAAAAATTAAAAAATTATGGGAAGCTTGTGGTTCAACTGTAAATATTATGCAAGCAGATGTTCATGATAGAATACTTGCTGCTACTTCACATTTACCGCATATTTTAGCTTATAGTTTGGTAAATAGTTTAACTAATAGCAGTTCTGAAATTACTAAAGAAGAGATATTCAAATTTACTGCAGGTGGTTTTAAATCACTTACAAGAACAGCTTCTTCAAACCCTATTATGTGGCGTGATATTTGTTTGAATAATAAAGATGAAATCTTGCATTGGTTAGATAATTACCAAGAAAACTTACTAAATATAAGAAATTTAATTGCAAACGAAGATGCAAACGAATTAAAGAATATTTTTGAAAACGCAAAGAATATTAGGGATTATTATTTAAAAGACTAAAAACTCAGTTGTTAATAAAAAGTTAATAACTGTTGATAACTCACTTTGTGATTTATTAAGAAGTTATCATAGATTTAATTAACATTTTTGTTAGATTTTATTATTTAATAAAACAGATAGATAAATAGATATTAACAAAATAGCAAAGTTAATAATAATAAATAATATATAGAGTATATATAAAGAATAAAAAAGAGCATGCAAAAGAAAATCATTAAACTAGGTTATATAATAATTTTGATTGTTTTTATAACTATATTCTTATTACTGAAAGTAAGTGAAAACAGTTATCAGTTTGAGAAATATTATAATAAACTTTTTTATATATCAGTTATAGGAATTGTTTTATTATTTATTTTCATATTTTATTTTTTATACAAATTAATTAGAAATAACTATAAACAAATACCAGGCTCATCTTTATCGGTTAATATTTTAAGTAAAACACTACTTTTAGCATTTATACCAATTTTATTTATTTCATTTTTTTCATTTAGATTTTTAAATTATGATTTTAAATTAAGTTTTGATAATCGTGTAAACAAGGCTTTAAATAATTCATTAGAACTAAGTAAAAAAACTTTAAATAACCGAATAACAGTTGCAATAAATAAAAGTTTAAATATTTCAAGGCAGTTAGCACCATTAGATTATATTGATTTACCTTATGAAATTCAAAGAATAAGAAAAAATAACAATATTTATGAATTAACAATATTTGATGAAAAAGGTTTTGTTCAATCTTATTCAAGTGAAGACTTAACAACTATATTTCCAACAATTCCAATACATAGTAACTTTGCAGAAGCCTCTAGAAATCAAAGCTCATTTAATCTTAAAAAAATAGAATCAGGATTTGAAATAATTATTCTTACAAAAATTAACAAAATATATTCACCAAATTATTATTTAAAATCAACTTACAAAGTTCCAAGTAATATTTCAGAATTAGTAAACCAAATAACTAAAACAATTGAAGAACGAGATAATCTTAACTTTTTCAAACCTAAAATAAATGATAGTTTTACTTTAGTTTTAATACTTGTTTTACTACTTTCATTAGCTCTAATAGTTCTTTCTTCAATAAGTTTGGCAAACTATATGGGTAAGCCTATCAAAAAATTAGTTTTTGCTTTAGACGCAGTTTCTGAAGGAAGCTTTAAAGAACCTTTAGATTTAAAACGAGATGATGATTTTGGACATTTGATAAATTCATTTAATGAGATGAATTTATCACTAAAAAAAGCAACAAAAGAAGCAACCTATAGTAAACAAAGAGTTGAAAATGAAAGAAGTTATTTAGAAACTATTATTGAAAATATGACTTCAGCTGTTATAACTTTGGACTATAAAAAAAGACTTTTAACTTTTAATACTTATGCAGAAAAACTACTAAATTCTAATTTAAAAGAATTATTATTCACTGATATTCAATCAATTAACTTAGAAAAAGAACAATATATTGATTTTATAAATCAACTTGAAGTTAATAATTTAAAAAATAATTATTTTGAAAAAGAAGTAAAAATAAAAGTTTCAAAAACTAATTTAGAAAAACAATTTGTAGTTAGATTAACCAAACTTCCAGAAAATAATAATAGAAGTGGATTTGTAGTTATATTTGATGATCTTACAAAATATTGGGAAAAACAAAAAAGTGCAGCTTGGGAAGAAGTATCTAAAAGACTTGCTCATGAAATCAAAAATCCATTAACACCTATTCAACTTTCAGCCGAAAGAATGGAAATTAAACTTAAAAAGTATCTCCCAGAAAAAGAAAAAGAAATACTAAATAAAACTGTAAGCGTAATTATTAACCAAGTTCAAGCAATGAAAAATATGGTTAATGATTTTAGTAATTTTTCAAAAATGAAAAACAAAGATGATAATATAAATCTTAATTTACATAGCCTTATAAATAATGTTTTTAAATTATATCAAGGACATTATGAAAATATTATTTTTACAAATAAACTAGTAGCAAATAACTTTTTAATCAAAGGTGATAAAAATTCATTAAGACAGGTTTTGCATAATCTTATAAAAAATGCAATTGAATCAATTAAATCAAATAATGAAAATAAAAATGGTTTGATTGAAATAAAAACTTTTAACTTAGAAAATAAAATAATATTAGAAATTATTGATAATGGCGAAGGATTTGATTACAAAAAAAGTATATTTGATCCTTATGTAAGCTCAAAACCTAAGGGAACAGGGCTTGGATTATCAATAGTTAAAAAAATAATTAAAGACCATAACGCAAAAATAGAAATTAATAATAACTCAAATAAAAAAGGTGTAATTGTAAGAATTGAATTCTTACATAACCAAACCTAATCTAACCTATAAATGTTTTTTATAGATTTAATCCGTTTTGTGTATATAATACGGTTAAGTTATAAGTTTATTTTATATTAGATATTTTTTAACTAAATATTTAATTAAGTGAATTTTAAACTCAAATTTGTATAACAAACTAAGGAGATTAAATATGAGAAAAATTTTTAAAACTACTTTGATTGCAGCTACTATAGCTTCTGTAACTTTAGCTTCTGCTGGAGATCAAAAATTCGTAACAATAGGAACTGGTGGACAAACAGGTGTTTATTATGTTGTTGGTCAATCAATTTGTAAATTAGTTAATCGTAATATAAAAACTCATGGTATTAAGTGTAATGCACCATCAACAGGTGGTTCTATTGCAAATATTAATGCAATAGCAGCTGGTGAACAAGATATGGGTGTTGCTCAATCTGATTGGCAGTATCATGCATATAATGGAACAAGTAAATTTGAAGGAAAAGCTAATAAAGAATTAAGAGCTGTATTTTCAGTTCATGGCGAACCATTCACTATGGTAGCTAGAAAGGATTCAGGAATTACTAAATTTACTGATATTAAAGGTAAAAGAGTAAATGTAAATAGTCCTGATTCAGGAAGTAATGCAACTATGAAAGTAGCAATGAAGGCTTTAGGCGTTGATATGAAAGATTTTTCTCCTTCTGAGTTAAAATCATCAGAGCAAGCCGCAGCACTTTGTGATAATAATGTTGATGCTATGGTTTATGTAGTTGGTCATCCATCTGGAGCTATCAAAGAAGCAACAACTTCTTGTGATTCAGTTATAGTTGATGTTTCAGGTCCTGAGATTGATAAGTTAATAGCTGACAATCCTTTTTATGCTAAAGCAATGATTCCAGGTAAAATGTATAAAGGAACAGACGCTGATACTAATACTTTTGGTGTAGCAGCAACTTTTGTTAGTTCTACTAAAACTGATTCTGAAACAATTTACCAAGTTGTAAAAGCAGTTTTTGAAAACTTCAAGCGTTTCAAAAAATTACACCCAGCTTTTGCTAACTTGAAAGAAATTGATATGGTAACTAATGCTTTATCTGCTCCTTTACATGATGGTGCTCTTAAGTATTATGTTGAGAAAGGTTGGTTAAATGCTGATGGAACTAAAAAAGAAACAGCTATGACTAAAGCAGCTGATGCAGTTAAAGAAACTACAACTAAGGCTGTGGATTCAACTAAAGAAATGGCAAAAGATGCAACTAATAAGGTATCTGATGTTACTAAAATGGTTAAAGACAAAGCAGTAGAAGCCGTTAAAGAAACTACAACTAAAGCAGTTGACGCAGTTAAAGATGCTGCAGGAAGTGCAATGGAGAAAGTAACTAAATAAAACTTATTTAGTATTACTTTTAAGAAGAGCTAATACAAAGTTTGTGTTAGCTCTTTTTTATTTTAATTAAATTTTAACTGTAGGTGATTTTATGAGTGAACAAATAGATAAAATGAATGAGGATGAACTACAAGATTTAGTCGCCTCAAGTGATACAGGTGGTAGATCTCCAAGTGCAAATGTAAGAAAATTAATAACGATAACTGCAATTGCATGGTCATTATTTCAAATTTATTTTGCTGGATTTATGTTTAAATTCCAAGAGCTTGTTAGAGCTATTGGTTTAGAAAATTTAAGAGTAACAATTGATGATACAAAAGCTAGGTCAATTCATTTAGCTTTTGCTTTATTTTTAGCATTTTTATCATATCCTGCATTTTCTAAATCACCTAAAAATCGTATTCCAATATCAGATTGGGCACTAGCACTTGCAGGAGCTGTTTTAGGTAGTTATTATTTTATTTTTTATCAAGGAATAATTGAAAGATTAGGAGCTCCAAATACAATGGATCTTGTTGCTGGTGTTGCTGGTGTTTTAGTTTTATTGGAAGCTACCAGAAGAAGTTTAGGATTACCTCTTGCAATTATAGCTATTATATTTTTAATATTTAACTTTATTGGACCTCATTTACCTCAATTAATAGCACATAATGCAAATAAACTAACCACAATAGTTAATCAACAATGGATAACTACAGAAGGGGTCTTTGGAATTGCTTTAGGAGTTTCTACCAAATTTGTTTTCTTATTTGTTCTTTTTGGTGCTTTGCTTGATAAAGCTGGTGCTGGTAATTATTTTATTCAAACAGCATTTTCTTTATTAGGTCATCTTCGTGGTGGACCTGCAAAAGCAGCTGTTATAGCATCAGGTCTTACAGGTTTAATATCAGGTTCTTCAATAGCTAATGTTGTAACAACAGGAACATTCACAATTCCAATGATGAAAAAAGTTGGATTTTCAGCAGAAAAATCAGGAGCTGTTGAGGTTGCATCTTCGGTAAATGGTCAGATAATGCCACCTGTTATGGGAGCGGCTGCATTTTTGATGGTTGAATATGTTGGGATTACTTACTTTGAAGTTGTAACTCATGCAATTATTCCTGCAATTATTTCTTATATAGCATTAGTTTATATAGTTCACTTAGAGGCTGTTAAGCTTGGAATGGAAGGACTTGAGCAATATCGTCAACCACCAAAAGCAATGATTAGAATAATGCGAGCTGTTATTATCCTAAGTGGAGTTATTATTTTGTCATACCTTATACATATTGTTTTAGGAACTGTGAAAAAATTTGCAGGAGATTCTACTGCTTATATAGTATCTGGATTAGTTGTTGTTTCGTATTTTTCAGTAGCTTGGTGGTGTGCAAAGTATCCAACTTTAGAGTTAGATGATCCAAATGCTCCTGTTACTAAATTACCTCCAGTTAAAGAAACTGTAAACTCTGGACTTCACTTTATACTTCCAGTAATTGTTCTAATTTATTGTCTAATGGTAGAAAGAATGTCTCCAGGGCTTTCAGCTTTTTATGGAACTATGGTTTTAATATTTATTTTACTTACTCAAAAAGCTGTTTTTGCATTTTTTAGAGGTGAATTAAAACTTGCTGAACAATTGAAATCAGGAGTTAAAGATGTTTTTGAAGGCTTAGAAATAGGAGCTAAAAATATGATTGGTATTGGTATTGCAACTGCAACAGCAGGAATTATAGTAGGAGTTGTTGCTCTTACTAATGTTGGTGCTCCTCTTGCTGCAATTGTTGAAACAGTATCTGGTGGAAATATCTTAGTTATGCTAGTTATGGTTGGTGTTTTAAGTCTTATTCTTGGAATGGGCTTACCAACAACAGCAAATTATATTGTAGTTTCTGCTTTACTTGCAGGGGTTATAGTTGAAGTTGGTCGTCAAAATGGATTAGTTGTTCCATTAATAGCAGTTCATTTATTTGTATTTTATTTTGGAATAATGGCTGATGTAACTCCGCCTGTTGGGCTGGCATCATTTGCTGCTGCCGCTATTTCTGGTGGTGATCCAATAAAAACTGGTTTTGTTGCATTTTTCTATAGTTTAAGAACAGCGATTCTTCCATTCCTATTTATTTATAATACAGATTTGTTACTTATAGATGTTAATTGGTTTGAAGGTATGACAGTATTTGTTATTTCAACAGTTGCAATTTTAGTATTTACAGCAGCAACACAGAAATTTTTCTTTGATAAGTGTAATTGGTTAGAAGTTGGTTTATTAATTTTAATAGCATTCACCTTGTTTAGACCTGGTTACTTT
This sequence comes from Cardiobacteriales bacterium, assembly GCA_965215775.1. GTDB lineage: Bacteria > Pseudomonadota > Gammaproteobacteria > Cardiobacteriales > Ostreibacteriaceae > CBDCEG01. The sequence goes on along the minus strand of CBDCEG010000016.1, from coordinate 40,281 downwards.
ATGAATAAATTTGCACCTCCTTATATTACAGCTACTCCTAGCTCATTTATGGCTGAGTTAGAAAAAGCACCAGAGGGAAGAGAAATGCAGATAAAAGTAAATGGTGAAAGTGATATTGGCGAAGCTATAAGTTTTTATGTGAATTTACCAATTGAAGGTAAAACTGCAAAAGAAAAATTAGAGAAAGTAGGTTTAGATATTGTTATGACTGATGGTAAAATGATGATTGATGATGTTGCATTTGATAGCTCAGCTAAAAAAGCTGGACTTGATTTTGACCAAGAAATTATTGAAGCTAGAATTCCTAAAAGTAGCTATATTCCAAAACAGCTACTATTTATTCCAGCATTAATTTTATTAGTATTGATAGCAATGAACCAAATTCGTAGAAAAAAGAAGAGAGAAGTTGGTATCAATAATTCAGTAACAGCTTAGGAGGAAATTATGTTTAAAAATGTATTAATAACTATTGATTTAGATAATAAAGAAAAGCATATAGCAGTGCTAGAAGCTGCTAAGAAATATGCAGAAGAAGGAAGTAAGCTTTATATAATTTCAGTCCTACCATCTTTGGATGCAGGTGGAATTGTAAGCACTTTCTTGCCTAAAAACTATGATAAAAAAATTGTAGATAAGGCAAGTGAAGAACTACATAATTTCACAAAAGACAAGCTTCCAAATATAGAAAATGTTAAACATATTGTAACTCACGGCAGAGTTTATGAAAAAATAACTCTTGCTGCTGAGAAACTTGATATTAACTTGATAATAACAATGGCATCAAACTCCAGCAATAATAATGGTGGATTTGGACCTAATGTTGCAAGAGTAGCAAGGAATTCTAATTGCTCTGTACTTATCTTGCGTTAAATATTTGTAAGTTTCCAATAAAAAAGCAGTCTTTATGACTGCTTTTTTATTGCTTAAAGTTTAAAAATAGAATTTTAAAATAAATTAAAACTGTAAATTTATAAGTTCTTCTAAAGCTAAAATAGTATCCTTATCATCAGTTATTGTTTCAATTAAGCAATATCTGCAGGCGGATTTTGCAGTCAATCCCTGTTTTATTAATAAAGCTGTATAAATCAATAATCTAGTAGAGATGGATTCTTCAATGTCAATATCACTTAAACGGCGGATTTCTTGTCCAATTTGTGCTAGTTTTTTGGCTAGTTCTGGCTCTACGCTTGCTTCTTTTATAATAATTTCGGCTTCTTTTTCCATACTTGGGTAATCAAAACTCATAGCTATAAACCTTTGTTTCGTGCTTGGTTTCATTCCTTTTAGTAAATTTTGATAACCTGGGTTATATGATAAAACTAGCATAAAATCAGGGTGTGCTTCTATCATCTCCCCAGTTTTATCAATTGGTAAAATTCTTCTATAATCAGCAAGTGGGTGAATTACAACAGTTGTATCTTTTCTAGCTTCAACCACTTCATCTAAATAACAAATTCCACCCTCACGCACTGCTTTTGTGAGAGGACCGTCTTGCCAATATGTTTCTTTATCACCTATCAAATAACGCCCAACTAAATCTGCGGCTGTCAAATCATCATGGCAAGCGATTGTATAGACTTTGCGGTTTAATTTTTGCCCCATATATTCAATAAATCTAGTTTTTCCACATCCTGTTGGACCTTTTATCAGAACTGGTAAATTAAGCTTGGCAGCATAGTTAAATAAGGTTTCCTCATCAGCTTGAGCTGAGTAATAAAGTTCTTTTGGATTGCTTTTTGTGTTTTTCATATTTTTTGTATTCATAATTATTTGTTTGTATTTTATATTTTGGTTAGTTTAATTATATTTATTTCATTTTGTATATTTTCTTCAAATAAATTTTCTTCAGTTGCCGAGAAAAACATTTGACAGTTTAAGCTTGTTAAGTGTTTTAATATATGGTTTCTTCGTACTTTATCTAATTCTGAAGATATATCATCAATAATTAAAATTGGTTTGCATTCAGCATAAAAACTTATTAATTCAATTTGTGCCAAATAAAGTGCAATTATTAAAGTTTTTTGTTGTCCTCTTGATAAATTTGCATCAGCTCCACCATCTTTTGTGGAAAATTTTATATCGGCACGATGAGGTCCGTATCTTGTATGACCAACTTTTGTATCATTTAGAAAATTATTTTCCAAAGCTTGCTCTAAGCTAAATTCAGCATTCCAACCTACTTGATATTTTATAGATATTTGTTCTTCAAAATTAAGGATTTTTAAATATTTTTGTAATAATTCACTTAGTTTCTCAAAGTAATCACTTCTAAGTTTAGTTATTTCTATTCCGTATTTTATCAAAGTTGGTGTAAAACTATTTATTACACTTTTTGCCATTTTTTGTTTTAACCCAGCGTTACGATTTTTAAGTGCTTTTTGATAATATTTCAAATATTTATAGAAACTATTATCAAAATAAAAAACTCCATAATCCATAAATTGGCGTCTATTAATTGGACCTGAATTTATTAACATAAAGCTATCAGAAGTTATTGCAACTGATGGAACAGTTTTAATTAATAGATTTGGTTTTCCTGTTGAGTTGTTTATTCTAAGTTTAAAACTTGAGTCTAATTTTTTTTCTATTCCAATTTGAGTTTGTGGATTTTCTACTTTTGCAATAACACGCATATAAGAATGATTGTGTTTAATCATTTCCTTAAATTTACTTGTTCTAAATGACTTTAGTCTGCCTAAATAGTAAATTGCTTCTAAAAGAGAAGTTTTTCCGCTGCCATTTTTACCAGTTATAAGGTTTATTTTTGGTGAAAATTCAATTTTTTTATGCTCTAAACTTCTAAAGTTTTCTAGCAAAATTTCTTTTATATACATAATTTGAATTATACTATTAATTTAATCTAAGAATTAAACTATTTAACCTATTTAGCGTATAATAATTGCAATTAAACACAACATTAAAAAAACTATGAAATATAAAGTATTACTAATAGACGATGATTTAAAATTAGCAAAGTTACTTAAAACTTTCCTCAAAAAATCTGGAATAGATTTGGTTAGTGAAGACTTGCCTAGTAAAGGTTTGAAAGCAATAAAAACACAAAATCCTGATTTGCTTATTTTAGATGTTATGATGCCCGAAATGAATGGGTTTGAACTTTGTGAAAAAATTAGAGAAAATTCAAATATTCCAATTTTGATGCTTACAGCAAGAGGAGATGTAAATGATAGAGTTACTGGATTAAAGGCTGGTGCTGATGATTATTTACCAAAACCTTTTGAACCTAAAGAGCTTGTAGCAAGGATTTTGGCAATATTAGAGAGATCTAGTATTAACTCAGAATCTGAGGAAAAAAACATTGAAACTTTTGGGGGTATAAATATAAATGTTGATACTCACGATGTCTATGTTTTAGATAAACAAATATCTCTAACAATCAAAGAATATACGCTTTTATTAATGTTTGCGAGAAACCCTAGCAAAATTTTCTCAAGAGATAATATTATGAATGAGCTTGCAGGAATTGAAACTGAAATATTCTCACGCTCAGTTGATATTTTAGTAAGTAGGCTTAGAAATAAAATAAAACCACTAAAATACATAAAAACAGCTTGGGGAAGTGGTTACAAATTTGAAATAAAAGAAGATTTGGAAAAGTAAAATAAATCAATAATTAAAAAATATAAGCAAATAAATAAGTGAAAATTTCATTATCATCAAAGCTTTTGCTTATATTCTTATTTGCTATTGTAATCTTGGGGTTTTCAAGTTGGTTGGCCTTAGGTTTTAGCTCAAAAAGGCATATAAATGATAGTGATAATTTATACATAGTCAAATATTTACAAGGAATTCAAACTAAAATTGGCTATCCGCCAGATATATCCAAAGCTCAAGAAATAACTAAAAATAAATCTGTATCAATATTTATTGAAAACCCAATTGTTCAATGGGCATCAAGTGATGAAATAATTGATACTAATTATTTAGAGCTTAAAAATCATAAAATTCAAGGAAAAGGAGTTTTTTCACAGATAGGTTTCTATAAAAGCAGGTTTGTTTTAAAAACTTTTAATCAATTTTATGTAACAACAATTATATCTAAACAAAAGTTTAAAAAAGCAATTTATCTAGAAGAGCTTTTGATTTTGCTAGTTTTTGCACTCTTAGTTATTCTAATGGTTTATTACCAAATACATAGATTATTTGCTTCAATAAAAAAAATAGAAAAAGAAATAAAAATAATTGGTAAAGGAAATTTCTCACATCGTTTAGATATAAAACAAAAAGATGAGATTGGATTTTTGGCAAATTCAATTAACAATATGACAGGAAATATTGAACAAATAGTTCTTTCAAAACAACAACTTCTGCTAGCAATAAGCCATGAATTAAGAACTCCAATAACTAGAGCGAAAATAGCAACTTCAATGCTTGAAGATGAAGAGTCAAAAGAGAGTATTGATGAAGATTTGACTGAAATGGAAGTGATAATTAATGAACTTTTAGAAACAGAAAGACTTAAGAAAAATAACATTTTAGATGTTGATAAATATAATATAAATGAATTAATACAAGAAACATATAAACGCTATTTTTCAAATGAAAACTTAGTTTTTGATTTAGATAATAGTATAAGAGATGTTAATGTTGATGCCACAAGAATGAGCTTAACTATCAAAAATATAATAAAAAATGCAGTAAATGCAAGCAAAGCAAAGCAACAAAATACTGGTGAACCTTATAAAAACATAGAAGTAGTAACAAAAATAGAAGATGATAATCTACTTATAATCGTAAAAGACTATGGGATTGGAATTAAAAAAGAAAATATAGAAAAAATAACAGAGCCTTTTTACCGTGAAGATTATTCTCGCCATCGGTCAACAGGAGGTTTTGGAATTGGTTTATATCTTATAAAACTTATAGTTTCTGCGCACAAAGGGAAGCTAATTATAAAAAGCAAATACAAACAAGGAACAACCGTTTGCGTCTCTTTACCTTTTGATTCTATTGATTAAAGTTATTATCAATGAACCTCATAATAATTATAAATAATTATTACTAATAAATTTATTAACAAATAGTAAAATAGTTTTGTTTTTTATAATTTAACTATCAAAGTTAAATCTTATCAGCTCATAAGCTTCATTTATTAAAATAATTCTCTCATTAGCCTGCTTTTTTGTTGTTTCATTAGCTTGTGCTAGCTTATCTGGGTGGTATTTTTTAATCATTCTATTCCTTGCTTTTTTAACTTCGTCTAAGCTCGCATTATTTTCAAGACCTAATATTTTATAAGCATTTTCTAACTGATTATATGGTCTTTGATACCTGTCTTCGTTTGAATATTGCTCATCTTCACTTGTATATTTTTGAAATGTTACTTTTACATTTTTGATTAGGAAGAAGTATATAAAACAAAAGGTAAGTCCACCAAGCCATTTACCTGAAAAAAAGCCAAAAACAAATAGAACTAAATAAGGTATGATTTTACTCATTATTTTCACTCATTATTAATTATTCCCTTTTTCTCTTTTTCTAATTTCATCAGGAAGAGCGAAATGAATGGTTTCTTCACAATCTTTTAGCTCTACAACATCAAAATCAGTAGCCTGTTTTAATTTATCAATTACTTGCTGAACAAGGATATCTGGAGCAGACGCTCCAGCGGTAACCCCAATATTTTTTTTGCCTTTAATTAAATTAATATCTATTTCTCTGTAGTTATCAATTAAAAATGAGTTAACTTTGTGTTTTTGGGCTAATTCTTTTAAGCGATTGGAATTTGATGAATTAGTTGAACCAACTACAAAAATAATATCACAATTTTTGGCTAATTTTTTTGTTGCATTTTGGCGGTTTTGGGTTGCATAACAAATATCACTTTTTTTAGGAGTGTTTATATTTGGGTATTTATTTTTTAGTTCCAAAATAATATCTTTTGAGTCATCTACAGATAAGGTTGTTTGAGTTACAAGAGCTAATTTATTTGGATTTTTAATTTCTAAATTTTGAATGCAATTTGTATTTTCAACTAAATAAATACCAGCTTTTTCATTACTGTATTGCCCCATAGTTCCTTCAACTTCAGGATGTCCTTTGTGTCCTATTAAGATAACTTCAAAATTATTTTTTGCGTAACGAATAACCTCATTATGAACTTTGGTTACTAATGGACAAGTTGCATCAAATATTTCCAAATTTTTATTTTTTGCCTGCTGAACAACATTTTTTGAAACTCCATGAGCTGAAAAAATAACAACGCAATTATCAGGAACTTGTGCTATTTTCTCAATAAAAATAGCTCCTTTTTCTTTGAGCTGATTAACTACAAATTTATTATGAACAACTTCATTACGAACATAAACAGGTGTGCCTTTTATTTCCAAAACCTTTTCAACTATTGTGATAGCTCTATCAACTCCAGCACAAAATCCGCGTGGGCTAGCAAGAGTTATTTTTGATTTAGTCATTCTTACTATTTCCTTTTTTAGATTTTATTGCGCCAATAATCCAATCAAGAATTAGCAGCCCAACTCCAACAGAAATTGCAACATCAGCAATATTAAAAATAGCATACTGAAATTCCCAAGGTCTATAATGAACATCAATCATATCAATAACATAGCCCAAATTAGCTCGGTCATAAACATTCCCAATAGCACCACCTAAAACACAAGCAAAAGCAAATAATTCAAGCTTTCCTTGTTTTTTATCAGTGGGTTTTAGAATTATTACTAATAAAACACTAATAATTACTAAGCCAATTGAAAGGAAAAACCACTTTTGCCAACCTGGTTGATTTGCTAAAAAACTAAACGCCGCTCCATGGTTTTCTGCATAAGTCCAATTCAAAATGGAGTTTACTTCAATAGAATTACTCAAGCCTTCTTTAAGCTCTGAAACTGCTAATTTTTTTGTCCATTGGTCAACTATTAACCAAATTGCTGTAATTATTAAATATATAGATTTTTTCATTTTAAGTATTTTTAGTTTGTGATTTTATAAGTATTGAATAAGTAAATGGTGGTTTTTATTATTTTTTCAACTGCTGTGAATTTCTATTGTGTTTAATAATTGCACTTAGAATTATGCTCAAAATTATAGAAAAGGAGAAAATGTAAAACCCAAAGTGGATATTTACATTTACAAGCACCCGTATTTTAAGTAATAAAACCATAAGTGCTAAAATAAAAACATCAAGCATTGAAAAATGTCCTATTGTTTCTACAAGTTTTGTCATTTTATTTTGCCAATTTTCACCTTTATTTTTAATTTGTAAAAACATTGTAATTAGCTTTGCGACTGGGAAAACTATGGTAAAAACAAAAATTATTATAAATAAAGTTGTATTTTGCATACTTGGATTAATTGCTAATTCTTTTAGAGAGCCAGCTAGTGAAAAACTATTTTTTAGAATGAAAAACTTCTTAATTGTTGCGATAGGTAAAATAACACCAAATATAAAAGAGCTTGTTACGATAAGCCAAAGTGAGTATAGAAATATTTTTTTATTTATTATTTTTTGCATATTTTTTTGCTATTTTGATTTAAAAATGAATTAAAAGTTTGGTAAATTATTTTTTGATAAATAAAGCTGTTTGCATTATGTTATAATTAATCACTTATTACAAATTTGTATTAAACATTAAGAATAATTTAAGAGGAATGAAATATGGGTTTTTTAAAAGGTAAAAAAATACTTATCGTTGGTTTAGCATCAAATCTTTCAATTGCTTGGGGCGTTGCCAAAGCTATGAAACGCGAAGGTGCTGAGCTTGCATTTACATATCAAAATGAAAAATTAAAAGCAAGAGTAGAAAAAATGTCAGCACAATTAGAATGCGATCCTAGTTTAATTTTTCCTTGTGAAGTAACTTCTGATGATGAAATCACAGCAGTTTTTAAAGAGCTTGGTAAAACTTGGGACGGCTTGGACGGGCTTGTTCATTCAGTTGCTTTTGCTCCAAGAGAGGCGTTAGAAGGAAATTTTCTTGATGGCGTAACTAGAGAAAACTTCGCTTTGGCAAATGATATAAGTGCTTATTCACTTGTTGCGCTTGCTAAAGGTGCTAGAGAAATGCTTAATAAAAATAATGGTTCAATCATTGCTATGACTTATTTGGGAGCGGTAAAAGTAATTCCAAATTATAACTTGATGGGTGTTGCAAAAGCAGCTCTTGAAGCAAATGTTAGATATTTGGCAAGTGCAATGGGTAAAGATGGAGTTCGTGTTAATGCGATTTCAGCAGGTCCAATTAGAACTTTGGCAGCTTCTGGAATTTCTGGTTTTAGAGCAATGCTTAAAGAATTTGAAAAAGCAGCTCCTTTAAAAAGGTGTGTAAATACTGATGAAGTTGGAAATGCTTCTGCATTTTTAGCATCTGATTTAGCTTCTGGGATTACTGGTGAGATTTTATATGTTGATGCTGGATTTAATACAACTGCTATGGCTGGACTTGAGGAGTAAAATTATGATTAAAAGCAAAAAAATATTAATGCCTACTTTATTAAGTGGGCTATTCTTCCTTTCTGCTTGTGTATCGTCTCAAGGCAGTTATTCAAAACTAGAAAAAACAACACAACTTGCATTATGTGTGAATTCTCCAGAAATGCTTGAATTTGAAAAGCAAATATTGGTTGGAAAAAATTATAGAAGAATTACAAAACATTCATTTTCACCAAAGAAAAATCAAACTTTATTTGGTCATAAAATTAGAGTTATAAATCTTGAAAGTAACTTCACAAAACTTTATGTTGCAGGAAATCCAACTGAACTTGCTTATGTATTTAAACAAGTTTTACCTAATATTTCTTGCAAAAAAAGACGCTGTGAAGCAAAGATTAATGAGTTTCAAACTCTAACGATTAGAAAGTCTAAATCTAGAAAAACTAAAAATACTACAGTTATAAAATGTACAAAACCTAAGCAAGAAAAAGCTAAAAAGGCTAAAAAAGCTAAGGTAAAAAAAAGTAAAACTAAGAAAAGTAAATAATTAGAGGGAAAAATGTCAAAAGATTTTAGAAAGCAAGCTTTAAAATATCATCAGTTTCCAAAACCTGGGAAAATTTCAGTTACGCCAATCAAATCAATGTCAAATCAAAGAGATTTGGCATTAGCATATTCACCAGGCGTTGCTTACGCTTGTGAGGAAATTGAGCAAAATGAAGAAACAGCATCATTATATACTTCGCGTGCTAATTTAGTTGCAGTTATAACTAATGGGACAGCAGTTTTAGGGCTTGGAAATATTGGTCCTTTGGCATCAAAACCAGTTATGGAAGGAAAAGGAGTTTTGTTTAAGAAGTTTGCTGATATTGATGTTTTTGATATTGAAGTTGATGAGCTAGATGTTGATAAGTTTGTTGATATTGTTGCTAGTTTAGAGCCAACTTTTGGTGGAATAAATTTAGAAGACTTAAAAGCTCCTGAGTGTTTTGAAATTGAGAAAAGATTAAAAGAAAGAATGGGAATTCCTGTTTTTCATGATGATCAGCACGGAACTGCGATTATTGCAACTGCCGCTTTATTAAATGCGATTGGAATTCAAGGAAAATCAGTTGGTGAAATAAAAGTTGCTGTTTCTGGAGCAGGTGCTGCTGGAATGGCTTGTCTGGATTTATTTGTGGACTTGGGTGTTTTAAAGGAAAATATAAGCGTCTGTGATAGTAAAGGCGTGATTTATGTTGGCAGAGAAGGAGCGGATCAAGGGCGTAAAAAAGACTATGCAATAGAAACAAAACATAGAACTTTGGCAGATGTTGTAAATAATGCAGATGTGTTTTTAGGTGTTTCTCAACCAGGTGTTTTAACTGGTGAAATGGTTAAAACAATGGCAGATAATCCACTTGTTTTGGCACTTGCAAATCCAGTTCCAGAAATTATGCCAGAGATAGCAAAAGAAGCTAGAAGTGATGTTATGGTTGCAACTGGGCGTTCTGATTATCCAAACCAAGTTAATAATGTTTTATGTTTCCCTTATATTTTTAGAGGTGCTTTAGATGTTGGTGCTACTGAAATAAACCAAGAAATGAAGCTTGCTTGTGTTAAAGCAATTGCAGATTTGGCAAAATCTCCAGTGGATGAAACGGTAACAAGTGCTTATGGCAGAAAACTTAAATTTGGTAGAGAATATATAATTCCAACACCTTTTGACCCTAGATTGATTGAAGTTATTCCAGCAGCTGTTGCAAAAGCAGCTATGAAAACTGGTGTTGCAAAACGCCCAATAAAGGATATGCAGGCTTATCAGGAAAGTTTAAAACTTACACAAAATAAATCTGGAATGGTTATGCGTCCTGTGTTTGAATCGGCAAAAGCAAACCCTAAAAAAATAGTTTTTGCAGAAGGTGAAGAAGATAGGGTTTTATTTGCTGCAAAAGCAATTATGGAAGAAGGTCTTGCAAAGCCAATATTAATAGGACGACCAAAAAGAATTAATGAGAAAATTCAAAAGCTTGGAATTGATTTGAGCTTAGAGGAAGTGGAAGTTATTAATCCACTTAAGAATAAATATTATGAGCAATGTGTTGATTTCTACCATAAAAAACTAGCAAGAAAAGGAATTGATCCTGAAATTGCAAGAGTTCATATGAATACAAAACGAACTGCACTAGCTGCAGTTTTAGTTGATTTGGGTATTGCAGACACTATGATTTGTGGTCTTCTTGGGAGATTTGATAGCCACTTTGAAAGCCTGAATAATATATTCTCAAATGAAGAAAATATTTGTGCAGCAACAATAAGTATGATGATTACACCAAAAGGAACAGTATTTATTTCTGATACACATATTACAGAAAATCCAACTGTTGATGAATTAGTAAATATTGCAGAGCTTTGTGTAGAAAGCACTAGAAAGTTTAATGTTCAGCCTAAAGTTGCAATGCTTTCACATTCTAGTTTTGGTGCAAAACGAGGTATGCCAAATGTTGATAAAATGGCAGAAGCTAGAGATATTTTAAAAGAAAAATATCCAGAACTTATGGTTGAAGGTGAAATGAAAGCTGATGCTGCACTTTCTGTGCGAGTTCGTGCAAGTGTTTTCCCAGAAAATGAATTAAAAGGACATGCTAATATTTTAGTTATGCCAAATTTAGATGCCGCAAATATTAGTTTTAATTTGATGAAAGTTTCAGCAGATGGTGTAACAATTGGACCAATTATGATGGGTTTATCAAAACCTGCTCATATTTTATCAAGAACTTCAACAGTTCGTAGAATTATAAATATGAGTGCAATTGCGGTTGTTGATGCTCAAGAATTTGAAACTAAAGGAACATCTCAGTGTTAAATTTGAAAGATAAAATAAAGCTTCATATAGAAACATTTGAAAGGCTTTCTGATATTGAGCAAGAGCTTAACCAAGCTTCTAAATTAATTAAAGATTGTTGCCTTGATGGTAAAACAGTTTTTAGTTGCGGAAATGGTGGAAGTGCGGCTGATGCACAGCATTTTTCAGCAGAATTAACAGGGCGTTATCTAAGTGATAGACAACCTATGGCTGGAATTGCTTTAACTGTTGATACTTCTGCAATTACTGCAATTGGAAATGATTATAGCTTTGATGATATTTTTTCTCGTCCGTTAAAAGCACTTGGGAAAAAAGGAGATATTTTGCTTGCAATTTCAACTTCTGGAAACTCAAAAAATATAATTAAAACAGTTCAAGTTGCAAAGGAAAAAGGTATAAAAGTTATAGGCTTACTTGGGAGAGATGGCGGAGAACTAAAGAATATGGTTGATACCGCAGTTATTGTCCCATCTGAAATCACTGCAAATATCCAAGAAGCACATATTTTTATACTACATTATTTTTGTGAGCATTTAGAGTAAACAACAAAGGAGAATTTATGGAATTAGAATTTTATGGAGCAGCAGGTGGTAATGTAACTGGGTCTTGTCATATTTTACGATTTGATGGGAAAATGGTTTTGTTTGATTGTGGGCTTATGCAGGGTGGGAAAAAGTTAAAAGAAAAAAATAAAGAAGACTTTTCTTTTAATTCAAAAGAAGTTGATGCAATGATATTATCTCACGCACATATTGATCATTCTGGGCGAATTCCTCTTTTGGTAAAGCGAGGTTTTACTGGTGAAATTTACACTCAAAATGCAACAGTTGAGCTTTGTGAAGTTTTATTAAAAGATTCTGCAAAATTAGCAGGTTATGATGCTAAATACCAAAACAAAAAGATAAAAAAGAAAGGTGGAAATGAGCCTTTGGTTGAGCCACTTTATACGGAAGAAGATGTTAATGAGACCTTAAAACACTTTGTTGGGCATAAATATAATGAGTGGTTTGAAGTTTTACCAGGGTTGAAAGTTAGACTTCAAGACGCAGGACATATTTTAGGTTCGGCAATTGTTGAGGCTAAAATTACTGAAAATGGAATAACCAAAAAGTTAGTATTTTCTGGAGATTTAGGACAATTTAATACTCCAATTTTAGAAGATCCTTCTTTGATTGATGATGCTGATGTTGTTTTGGTTGAATCAACTTATGGAAATAGAGAGCATAGAGAGAGAAATAAAACTATTGTTGAGATTGGTGAAGTTATAAAAGCTGCTAAAGCAGGCAAAGGAAATATATTAATCCCTGCTTTTTCAATAGGTAGAACACAAGAAATTTTATATCATTTTGTGGAACATTTTGATGATTGGGGTTTAAAGGATTGGAAAATATATTTAGACTCGCCAATGGCAATTGAAGCTAGTAAAATTTATTGGGAATTCAACCATTTACATGATAGTGCAACAAAGAAATTATTAGGTAACTTTAAAGATAAAATACCTCTTCCAAATTATGAAAGAAGCGTTAGTGCAGCAGAATCTAAAGAGCTTAATAAAATAGAATCTGGAGCAATATTTATTGCAGGTTCTGGAATGTGTTCTGGTGGTAGAATAATGCACCATTTGCGTTATAATCTACATAAACCGCAAACGCATATTTTAATTGTTGGTTATCAAGCAAATGGAACTCTAGGAAGAAGGCTTGTTAATGGCGAAGAAAAAGTTAAAATACATGGCGATTGGATTGATGTAAATGCTAATATTCACACGGTTGGTGGATTATCTGCTCATGCTGATTGCAGTGATTTAACTTATTGGTTGAAAAATATAAAAGGAAACCCAAAAATATATTTAGTTCATGGGGAAATTGAAAGCCAACAAGGATTAAAAGAACATTTAAAACAAGAAATTAACGCAGATGTAACTTGTTGTTTAGAGGCTGGGGAAATCGTTCAGTTATAGGGTTTAAAAAAAGAATAAAATATAGATTATAAAAGAGTTTGAATAGGAAATTAAAATGATAAATCAAAAATTACTTAGAAATAAAGATACAATAAAAGAAGTTGCAGAAAAGCTAAAAGCAAGAGGTTTTGAGCTAGATATAAATACAATTCAAAGCTTAGAAACTAGCAGAAGTGAAGTTCAAGCTCAAGCTGAAAACTTGCAAGCAAAAAGAAATAGTATTTCACAAAATATTGGAAAAACTAAAGCTTCTGGTGGAGATATAAAGCCTTTATTGGAAGAGGTTTCTGGTCTTGGCGATGAGTTGAAAAGTAAAGCTGATGAGTTAAGTTTAATTCAAGATAAACTTCAAAACATATATTTAAATATTCCTAATATTCCACACTCAAGCGTTCCATTTGGTAAAAATGAAGATGATAATGTAGAAGTTAAAAAGTGGGGAAATATTAAAGAGTTTGATTTTACTCCTAAAGAACACCCAGATTTAGAAAATATTGGACTGGATTTTGATAGTGCAAGTAAATTATCAGGTGCTAGATTTGCGGTTTTAAAAGGTGGTTTAGCAAGGCTTCATCGTGCATTAGCACAGTTTATGCTTGATACGCATACGATGGAGCATGGTTATACTGAAGTTTATGTTCCTTATTTGGTAAATAGTAAAGCTATGCTTGGAACTGGTCAACTACCAAAATTTGAAGAAGATTTATTTAAAATTTCAGGTGAGCATGACTTTTATTTAATTCCAACTTCTGAAGTTCCTGTTACTAATTTGGCTCAAGATGTTATTTTTAAAGAAGATGAGCTTCCACAAAAACTTACCGCACAAACTCCTTGTTTTCGTTCAGAAGCTGGGTCTCACGGGCAAGATGTGCGTGGTTTAATTCGCCAGCATCAGTTTGAAAAAGTTGAATTATTAAACTTTACAAAACCAGATGATTCTTACCAAGCCCTTGAAGATTTGACAGCTAATGCTGAAACTATCTTGCAAAAGCTAGAATTGCCTTATCGTGTTGTGGCTCTTTGCACTGGTGATATGGGGTTTTCTGCAACTAAAACTTATGATATTGAAGTTTGGTTACCTGGTCAGGAAAAATATAGAGAAATATCATCTTGTTCCAATACAGAAGACTTTCAAGCACGAAGAATGAAAGCGAGATTTAAAAATAAACAAACAAATAAAACTGAGTTAATTCACACTTTAAATGGTTCTGGATTAGCGGTTGGTAGGACTTTGGTTGCTGTTTTGGAAAATTATCAGCAGGCAGATGGAAGCGTTAAAGTTCCAGAAGTGCTTGCTCCATATATGGCTGGAATTAAAGAAATAAAATTATAATACAATATAAAACTATGATTAATAAAATAATTGCTAAGTTTAAAAATATATTTTCAACTAAAAAAGATACTGATTGCTGTGAGTGGTTTACGGATATAACTATTGAAGGAATGCAACATTATCGTGGTTCTGAGCTAGCGGAAATGATAAAAGTTGGGGATAAATTAAACCTAAAAAGTCAGCCTGATAATAAGTTTGATGAAAATGCAATTATAGTTTATTGGCATCAAAATAAAATAGGTTATTTGCCAAAAAGTATTGCAAGTCAGGTAAAAGAAAAAATTGCTGTAGATAAAAATATTTCAGCAAAAATAATTGAAATTAATCCAAATAACCTTGATAGGAAATGGATTAAAATAAAAATCTATACTATATAGTTTGTCTTTTCAAATTTTCAAACTATCTAATTATTAAGATATATGTCTAACTTAAAGCAAGGAGTTAAACTAAAACAAAGTCAAAATCTTGCTTTAACACCTCAGTTAAAACAAAGCCTTAATATTCTAGCTTTTAATAGTATGGAGCTAGAATTAGAAGTTAAAACAATGCTTGAGAAAAATATTATATTAGAAGATATGTCTGTTCAAGCTGAATTTATGGAACTTGAAGCAGATTATACAAATGATGAGACCAAAGAGTTTGATGATATTCCTGAGCAACTTGAGATGGATGCAGATTGGCAAGATATTTATAATGAAAAACTTCCTAAAAAACTAACTGAAAGTCAATCAAGTGAAGAGTTTCAAGCTGATTGGATTGCAGATGATGTCTCTTTTGAAGATAGGCTTGAGAGTTCAATTCGCACTTTTGGGTTTTCCGAGAAACAACTAAGTATTGCAGAGAAAATATTAGAAAACTTAGATGATAATTATTTTTTAACTGTAACAAAAGAGCAACTAGCAAAACAGCTTAAGGTTGATTTGGAAGAAATCAAATATATTATTGATAAAATAAAACACCTAGACCCCGTTGGAGTTGCAAGCTCTGATATTGCAGATTGCCTTTTGACACAATTACAAATTATTGGGAAAACTGATGAAGAGCATTTAAATGCTTATGAAATAATTAAGTTTTATTTTGATTATATTGCAGAAAATCAAGAGCTAATTCAGACAAGAATGGGAATTACAGGAAAAGAGTTTCATAATGCGATGCAAATTATTTCAACTTTAAATCCTTTTCCAAACCCACAAGAGGAGATTTATAATTTAAATATTCAGGCTGATGTTTTTATTCAAACAAAAATGGGATTTTATTATGCCTCAAGAAATGAAAATGCAGAGTTTGATTTGGCAATAAATCAAGATTATGCAAGTCTAGCAAAACAAAGTAAAGGTGATGATAAGAAGTTTTTAACCGCTCAAATTCAAGAAGCAAAATGGTTTATTGAAACTTTAAAAAAAAGAGGCGATACTATTGTGAAAGTTGCAAATGCAATAATAATGAAACAAAAAGACTTTTTTATTGATGGAAAAAAAGCCTTAAAACCATTGATGATGAAAGAAATTGCTGAAATATTAGATATAAATGAATCAACAGTTTCTCGCTCTGTGAATGGAAAATATTTGAGTTTTAATAATGAATTATACGAGCTTAGAATTTTCTTTTCACAAGAAATAGAAACCTCAGAAGACCAAGCCGCACTATCATCTATGGCAATAAAAGAGATAATAAAAGAAATAATTGAAAATGAAGATAGGAAAAAACCACTATCTGATAGTAAAATAGAAAGACTGCTGAAAGATAAGAGTATTAAGGTAGCAAGAAGAACTATTGCAAAATACCGCGAAGCACTTGGGTTTAGCAATGCAAGTGAGAGAAAACAATTAAGATAATGTATTAATTGTTTTATAATTTATTTTAAAACCACAATAAGAGGATAATACTATGAATTTTAATATAACTGGACACCATGTAGAAGTAACTAAAGCGCTTAAAGACTATGTTGCTGAAAAATTAGATAAAATAGAAGTGCATTTTGATAAAATAACAAGTGTGAATGTTGTTCTTACAGTTGAAAAACTAGAGCAAAAAGCAGAAGCAACTCTTCATGTTAAAGGGCATGATATTCATGCAGATTCTACAAAAGAAGATATGTATGCGGCTATTGACGATATGACTGATAAACTTGATAGGCAAGTTAGAAGATATAAAACAAAAATGACTGATCACCGTAAATAAATCAGTTAAAATAGCTTAAAAATGCAAATTAACAGCATTAAATAATTACTTAAGTGTTTTTATGGCTATGCTAGTTAATTTAAAATACTAAAAAGCCCGAGTAAGGGCTTTTACTCATTTAGTTAGTTTATTAATTATTACTCAATTAAAAATGACAAAAAAAAATATAGTTTTCTCAGAACTAAACATTCACAGCTCAATCCAAGATGCAATCGCTCAAATGAAATGGAAAGATTGCACACCAATTCAAGCACAGACTTTACCGCTTAGCTTACAAGGTTATGATGTTGCTGGAAAAGCACAAACAGGAACTGGAAAAACAGCGGCTTTTTTAATTGCAGTATTTAATTACTTAATGACAAATCCAGTTAAGCCAAAAGAAACAGGACCTTGGGCGGTTATTCTTGCTCCAACTAGAGAGCTTGCTGTGCAAATTTATGAGAATGCTTTAGAAATTGGCTGTTACACAGGTTTAAAACCAGTAGCAATTTATGGTGGAAAAGGCTACGAAGAGCAAAAAGCAGAGTTTATAAATCAACAGCCAGATATAATTATTGGAACGCCTGGGAGAATTATTGATTTATTTAAACAAAGATTGTTTAGTTTAAAAAATGTAGATTGTTTAGTTTTAGATGAAGCTGATAGAATGTTTGATTTAGGCTTTCTTTCAGATATTAGGTTTTTATTAAAACAGATGCCTGAAGCGAAAAAAAGATTAAATCTTATATTTTCAGCAACATTTAATTACCGTGTTCAAGAGCTTGCTTATGAACATTTAAATTCTCCAAAATTAATTGAAATACAGTCAAAAACACAAACAGCAAAAGATATAACGCAATCACTTTACCAAGTCGCAAATAGTGAAAAAATACCTTTACTAATAGGTCAGCTTGTATCTTTAAAGCCTAAAAAATCACTGGTTTTCGTAAATACAAAACATACTTTAGAGAAAATTGTTACAGATTTAACCAAAGCTAAGTTTAAAGTTGCTTTTTTATCAGGAGATGTTGCTCAAGATAAGCGTGAAAAACTTCTAAAACAATTTCAAGATGGTGGAAAAGATATTTTGGTAGCAACTGATGTTGCTGCAAGAGGGCTTCATATTGATAATGTTACGCATGTTTTTAATTATGATTTGCCACAAAATCCTGAAGACTATATTCATAGAATTGGTAGAACAGCAAGAGCTGGAAAATCAGGTGTGGCAATAAGTTATAGTTGTGAAAATTACGCATATCATTTACCAGAAATAGAAGATTTGATAAAAGTAAAAATACCTTCTGTTGCAGTAAAAGATGAGATGCTAGTTACAGTTGCTCAAAAGCTAAAATTAACAAATAAAAGTGTAGAAACTAAAAAAGTAGAAAAAATAGAAAGAAAAAAATCTGAGGAAAAAATAATGACAGAAAAAGAGAGTGAAATTTTAACAGCAAACCCTGTACTTTTAATGATATTAGATGGCTGGGGTAATAGTTTGGAAACAAATGGTAATGCAATATTAAATGCAAAAACACCAGTTTGGGACAAACTTACTTCTGAGCATTCAACTACAGAAATTGCAACTTCTGGATCTTCAGTTGGGCTTCCTGATGGTCAAATGGGGAATTCAGAAGTTGGACATATGAATATTGGTGCAGGTAGAATTGTTCATCAATCACTTTCACGCATTGAAAATGCAATAAAAGAACATAGCTTTAATGAAACCAAAGCTCTTACAAATGCTTGTAATGTTTTAGATGGTAAGTCTTTACATATTATGGGGCTTGTTAGTTCTGGTGGTGTGCATTCACATATGAATCATATAAAAGCTATGATTAATTTGGCAAAACAGAAAAAAGTTAAAAATATTTATTTACATGCTTTTTTAGATGGACGCGATGTTGCACCAAGGAGTGCAAAAGAGTTTTTAGCAGAGTTTGAAAAGTTAGAAGATGACAATTTTAAAATAGCAACTATTGTTGGTCGTTATTACGCAATGGATAGAGATAATAACTGGGATAGAGTTTCAAAGGCTTATCAAGTTATTGTTGAAAATAAATCTGAATTTAAAGCAAAAACTTCTTTGCAAGCAATAGAAGATGCTTATGCTCGTGATGAAAATGATGAGTTTGTAAAACCTTGTGTTTTAGAAGGTGCAAAGCCTATGCAAGATGGAGATAACTTAATTTTTATGAATTTTAGAGCTGATAGAGCTAGGGAAGTTGCTCAAGCTTTTTACTATTCTGACTTTAAGGAATTTGAGGCAAAAAAAGTAAAACTAACAAGTTTTACAACGCTTACAAAATACCAAGCTGAGCTAAATACACAAGTTGCATTTCCACCAATTAAAATAAAAAATAGTTTAGGTGAAGTTGTTTCAAATAAAGGTTTAAACCAGTTAAGAATTGCAGAAACTGAAAAATATGCACATGTAACTTACTTTTTTAATGGTGGTGAAGAAAAAGTATTTAAAAATGAAGATAGAGAATTAATAGCTTCACCAAAAGTTGCAACTTATGATTTACAACCTGAAATGTCAGCACCAGAAGTTACAGAAAAATTAGTTGCTGCAATAAAAAGTAAGAAGTATTCATTTATATGTGTAAACTTCGCAAACCCTGATATGGTAGGGCATACTGGAATTATGGAAGCCGCAATTAAAGCAATTGAAGCTGTGGATAAATGTGTTGGAAAGGTTGTAAATGCTGCAAAAAGTAATGATTTTAGTGTTTTAATCACAGCTGATCATGGAAATGCAGAACAGATGATAAATTATAAAACAGGCAAAGTAATGACCTCTCATACAACAAATCCTGTTCCATTAATTCTTATAAATAAAGATGCTAAGACTTTGAAAGAAGGTGGCGCACTTTGTGATTTGGCTCCCTCAATTTTAAGTCTAATGGGAGTTGACAAACCAAAAGAAATGACAGGAAAGTCTTTGATTAAATAGCTAAATAATCGATTAAATAAACAAATAAATTAAAAAGGTAACAAATGATGATAAAAACAGCACTTATTATTGATGATTCAAAATTCGCTAGATTAATCCTTACAAAGCTACTTAAGGAAAAAAACATTAAAGTAGTTGAAGCGGAGTCTGCAAAAAAGGGCCTAGAAGAGCTTGGTAAAAAGAAAACTGATATGATTTTCTTAGATGTAATGATGCCAGAAATTGGCGGTCTTGAATGCTTATCAATGCTAAAAACTGAAGCTAAATACTCTGATTTTAAAGAAATTCCAGTAGTCATGTATTCTAGTGAATTAGATATTAAAACTCAGCAAGAAGCAATAAGTAAGGGTGCTTGTGCCTATTTATTTAAGCCAGTAAACGGTAAGTCTTTAGATTATGCAATTGAAGCTTCTGAGAGAATTATCAAGCAAGGTTTGAGAGGTGATTTTATTGGGGATGAAATAAAAACAAAAGAATTTGATGATTTTAAAAAAATGATTGCTGATTTTGATAGTGGAATTGGTCTTATGAGTAATATATTAAAACCTAGCAAAACTAAAATGGCTGAAGAGAAAGAAGAGCCATCAAAGACAGATATATACGCACGCCAAATTGCAAAAAATGCTTTGGAAGAGCGACAAAAAAATAGAAAAAGTATTAAAAAATTAGAAGAGAAAATTGAAAAATTATCTTCTGATGTTAAAACGGCTAAGAAATTTTCATCTGAAGACTCAAGAAGGTTAGATAGGCTAACTCAAGATTTGTATGCAAATAAAAAACAGCACTTAGGTGAAATTGAAAACCTTAGGCAAGAAGGAAAAAGTTTGAAAAAATCACTTATAGCAAGAGGTATATTCTTTACTGTAATTTATACAGCGGTAATTATTCTTGCATTAAATTAGTTAAATAAAGTTTTAAAATGAGCCAAACACTATATATACACCCAGAAAACCCACAATATAGATTAATTAATATTGTAACTGAATGTCTTAATAATGATGGGGTTATTGTTATCCCAACAGATTCTGGGTATGCACTTGCAGCAACAATAGAAAGTAAAAAAGCACAAGATAGAATTAAACAAATTAGGGAGCTTGAGAAAAATCATTTTTTTTCCTTAATGTGTGGTGGATTATCTGATATTTCTACTTATGCCAAAGTAGATAATAGTCAATATAGATTGCTAAAAAACCATGTCCCAGGTCCATTCACTTTTATTTTAGAATCTAGTCGCGAGCTTCCAAAAAGATTATTTTCCAATAAAAGAAAAACTATTGGAATCAGGGTTCCAGATAATAAAATAATAAGTGATTTGGTTGAAAATCATAGTCAACCTATATTAACTACAACCCTTATCTTGCCAAATCAAGATACAGCTGAAATGTTTATAGATGAAATTGAAGATAAAATTGGAAATCAAGTTGACTTAATAATTGATGGTGCAATAACAAATTTTGAGCCAACAACTGTTGTGGATTTATCTGAAAGTTCTCCTATTTTAATCCGACAGGGTCAAGGAGTTGTAGATTTTATAAGTTAGTTGGAATATGGTTTAATAGCTAAATTTAAATAAAAGGTTACTCCAAAACAGCATTTTTAAAGTTACTAATACACATTAAAAAAGTAATGGACTATTAAAATTTATTGCTAATTGATTGGGTTTAGATGATAATAGTAGGTTGTCTTGAAATAAGAAAAAACTACTATTTGGGAAAATAAAAATGCTACAAAAAATAATAAAAATATCATCTCTGGCATCAGTTGCTATTTTATCACTGATGAATAACTCTTTAGCAGAGGAAAATTTACTTGCCTATAAAACAAATGGCACAAATGATGAACCGTATATATTACAGCCTTTAATAAAGATTAATCCAAAATCTGTGGACAATACGCAAAATTCAAATGATAGTTTGGCTGTAGATGAGGGGGAAGCGGAAAGTGATTTAAAAGAGCTTCTAAAAGAACGAATAAATTCTATTTCATACTCAGGAATTTCAAATAAAATACATAGCCTTAAGGAAGTAAAAAAATTATATAAAAATACTGGTAATAAACTTCTTTGGAGTAATAATGCAAAGCTTTCAAAAATAGGGTACCTTTTAATTCAAGAGATTTTAAAAGCACCTCAGCATGCTCTTTTATCAGAAGCTTATCATTCTAATTCTTTATCAAGTTTATCAAAAGGGCAAAAAGTAGTGGATGTTTCTAGCCTTGATATTATTATGACAGATGCATTTATAACTTATAAAAAGCACTTAACCAATGGAATGCTTAAGCCAAGAAGATTCTTTAAAGACTGGAATACAAAATCAAGAAATATTGACTTTTTTTCTTTGTACAATCAAATTAAAAATAGTAAAGATGTTGCTAGTTACTTTGAGGTTGATGATGAAGACTATAATATTCTAAAAGCAAAATATAATGAGTATTTATCTTTTCAAGGTAATAAAACAACTAGAAACTTGCCAAATGTAAAGTTGGCAAAAGGTAGTCGAGGTAAAGCAGTTAAGATTTTGAGAGAAAAGTTAGGCTTAAATACGGATAGTAACATTTTTGATGAAAGTGTTAAGCAAGCCTTAAAAGATTATCAAGCTGATAAAGGGCTTTATGCTGATGGTGTTGCTGGAAAAAATACCAGAAGATCTTTAAAT
The DNA here is from genome assembly GCA_965215775.1 of Cardiobacteriales bacterium. Classification (GTDB taxonomy): domain Bacteria; phylum Pseudomonadota; class Gammaproteobacteria; order Cardiobacteriales; family Ostreibacteriaceae; genus CBDCEG01. The sequence continues at coordinate 17,966 of CBDCEG010000016.1, read as the reverse complement.
GAATCTTATGAAGATATTTTGGAAAAAATAGCTATTAATTTAGAAAGATATAGATGGAACTATATTCCTCAACATAGTAATTATATTTGGGTAAACATTCCAGCTTATCAGATGGCAGTTAAAAATAAGAATGAAACTATTTTTAAATCAGATGTAATTGTTGGAAAACTTAAAAGAAAAACACCTATTTTTAGTGATACTTTAGAAAATATAGTTTTAAGTCCATATTGGAATGTTCCTAAGACAATTTTCAAAGAAGATAAAATCCCTAAACTTCAAAAAAATGCAAACGCTTTTGGCTCTAACTTAAAGGCAATCAGTCCTTCAGGTAAAGTTGTAAGCACTTCAAGTGTAAATTGGAGCAATGGTGGAGCTGGTTATAGATTGAGATTTGAGCCAGGTGCTAGAAATCCACTTGGTAGAATGAAGTTTTTATTCCCAAATAAACATGCAATATATTTACATGATACTCCAAAGAAAAGTTTATTTAACAAAGATAACCGAGCTTATAGTTCAGGTTGTGTTCGTGTGAAAAGAGCTGAAGATTTAGCTGTTTTTCTATTGGATAAAGTTGGTTGGTCAAAGAAAAGAGTTATTGAAAAATCTAAAAAGAAAAAAGAAACTTGGGTAAGATTAAAAGGAAAATTAGATTATCCAGTATTTATTTTATATCTAACAGCTTGGGTTGATAGCGATAAAAAAGTAATATTTGCAAGTGATGTATATAAAAATGATAGCGTTATGAAAAAAGCTTATCAGAAAAAATTATTAAGTTATATAAAGTGAGAATAAAAATGGAAAATAAAGTAAAAAATAGTTATACAAAAGAAGATCTTATTTCTTGTGCTAAAGCAGAAATGTTTGGTAAAGGAAACCCACAATTACCACTTCCTCCTATGCTTATGATGGATAGAATAGTAAGTATTACAGAAGACGGTGGCGATTATAACAAAGGTGAAATAATAGCTGAGCTAGATATTACTCCTGATTTGTGGTTTTTTGGCTGTCATTTTGAAGGCGACCCAGTTATGCCTGGTTGTTTAGGGCTTGATGCTATGTGGCAATTAGTTGGATTTTATCTAGGCTGGAAAGGTGGAAAAGGTCGCGGGCGTGCTTTGGGTGCTGGTGAAGTTAAATTTACAGGGCAAGTATTACCAACTGCCAAAAAGATAACTTACAAAATAAATATAAAACGAGTTGTTATGCGTAAGCTTGTTTTAGGGATTGCAGATGCAACAATGTTTATTGATGGAAAAGAAATATATAAAGGTAAGGATTTAAAAGTAGGATTATTTACTGATACAAATTCTTTCTAAGAATTATTAATTATTATTATTAATTAATTTATTGATTTATTGATTTGGAAAATATTAAATAATTAAAATATAAAGGTTAAAATATGAAAAGAGTAGTAGTTACAGGTTTTGGAATTGTTTCTAGTTTAGGAAATAATAAACAAGAAGTGCTTGATTCTTTAAAATCTATGAAGTCTGGAATAACTTTTAATGAAACATATAAAGACTTGGGGTTTAGATCTCAAGTAAGCGGTGAAATTGATATTGTTCCCAAAGAGCATATTGATAGAAAAGCATTAAGATTTATGGGAAATGCTGCTGCTTATGCTTATATTGCTTGTAAAGAAGCAATAGAAGACGCTAATTTACCTGAAGAACTAGTTTCAAGTGTTAGAACAGGACTGGTTGTAGGAACTGGTGGAGCATCATCAGCTGATCAAGTTAATGTTGCTGATGTTTTAAGGGAACGAGGCGTAAAAAGAATTGGACCTTATGCAGTAACAAAAACGATGGCTTCGACAACAGCAGCTTGTTTAGCAACGCCTTTTAAAATCAAAGGAGTTAATTACTCAATGAGTTCAGCTTGCTCAACCTCAGCACATTGTATTGGACATGGTGCTGAGCTTATTCAAATGGGTAAACAAGATATTATTATTGCTGGTGGTGGTGAAGATGTTCATTGGTCAATGAGTGCTATGTTTGATGCGATGGGAGCATTGTCTAGTAAGTATAATGATACTCCAACTAAAGCTTCAAGAGCTTATGATGCAAACCGTGATGGTTTTGTTATTTCTGCTGGTGGAAGTATTGTTATTTTAGAAGAATACGAACATGCTAAAGCTAGAGGAGCAAAAATATACGCAGAACTAACAGGTTATGGTGCAACAAGTGATGGCTATGATATGGTTGCTCCAGATGGAAAAGGAGCAAAACGCTGTATGGAGCAAGCACTTGCAACAGCAACTCAGAAAGTTCAATATATAAATGCACATGGAACTAGCACTCCAGTTGGAGATACTAAAGAGTTAGAAGCAATAAAAAATACATTTAAAGAAGATGTTCCTTTTATAAGCTCTAGCAAATCACTTTCAGGACACGCATTAGGTGCAGCTGGATCAAATGAAGCAATTTATTCACTATTAATGATGGAAAATGATTTCCTTTTAGGCTCTGCTAATATTGAAACAATTGATGAAAAAGCAGAAGGGCTTCCAATTCTTACTGAAAATAAAGATATGAAAGTTAATTGTGTAATGTCAAATAGCTTTGGATTTGGTGGAACAAATGCAACGCTTATTTTTGAGAAGGTAAATAGTTAGAACTATCTATTTAAAAACAATAACTTAAAAAAGAGGTGGTTTTAATATCTACCTCTTTTTTTATATCTTAAATAAATCCTAAATAATATTAATACAAACAAAAATGAAAAAACAAAAAATAGAACTAACCCCAAAGCAGAAAAAGAAAAAAAATATTCTAAGGATTTTGCTATTTATATTTTTATACTTTACGGTATTTAAATTCGCTAAGTTGCAGTTTGATAAGGCTATCATTATTACTATGCCTTTTGCTAGTAGTAATCATAAACCTGAATTTTCAGACTTCTCAAAAGCTATAACTGTATTAAAAGCAAGGTTTATATCAAGAGAAAATATAAATATACATGTGAAATACACAAGATTTCCTCTAGAAATATTATGTTTAGATAACCCCAAAGCTATGGAAATTGTGGCTAATAAAGGGGGCACTTTTAATATATCTTATATTGACTGGGCTTATAGGTGTCTTGATATAAGCTCTGTTAAGTTTTTGGAAGAATGGATAGCAATAGATAAATATAGCCAAGATGATTTATCTATTGCTAATGATGTATTGGGGATTTCTGTTGTAAATGTGGCACCTTTCAAATTACTATTAGATACTCACCCAGAGTTAAAACAATATGATGAATTAAGACAGATAATTCTTTTAAAACTAAAAGAATCTAAAGAATCATTAGATGCTACTTCTTATGATAATGAAGAATACCTTGAAAAATACCAAAACTATCAAGAGGCATTGGCATATTTTGATTCATAATTTGTCATTTAAAACTATAATATTTAATTTATTCAAATAATCAAAAAGGAAAGAAAATGAAAACTAATGAAGTAAAAAAGCAAGCAATGAGCAAAAAAAAGAAAAGGCTTATTATCGTTATAAGCATTATCACATTTATGATTTTATACTTTACTGTATATAAGCCTATTAAATATCACATTGATAAATATATAATTTCTAGCGTAAAAACCATATTAGATAAAAAGGATATTAATGACAAAATATTATTAAAAACATGGCTTATTTCAAGTGAGAATATAAATATCAATAACCGCACCAAAGATAGCATAATGTTTAAATCAATTTGTTATGATGATAGCAAAGCCCTTGAAATAATAGCTAATAAAGGTGGTAATTTTATTAGAGATAATTTTATACAGGCATATAGATGTGGTGCTTATAACTCAATTAGTTTTTTTAGTAAGAGATTTGCTGTACATGATGGGTGGGGGCAGTTTTCAGTTGGATATATACCGAGAACTTTATTAAGGAGAGCTTTATTAAATCCAGATGATAAATCATACAGAAGTGGCTTTAAAATGATTATCAAAGACTACCCAGACTTAAAAGAAGGAAATTTTTTAAAAAAAATTATTGAAGAAACACCTGATAGCCAAACAACGGCTGAACTAAAAAAAGAACTACTTTCTTATTTGGATTAATTAGTTGAAAAAACAAAATCAACACCAAAAAATATATTTTCTTCACATATTGGCGGGGCAGTAACAATATATTCACTCTACTCAAGCGTTATTAATTTAAAATCAGCAATCATAAACCTTTCAGAAAAAGCAGATAAAGCTAGCTTTGCTACTTTTATGGCTGGTTGTTATAGCGTTGCTGGTAATGCAGTTTCTACTTTTGTTTTAGCCAAAAATATAGCTTCTGTTAGATTTTCGAAGTTTATTGCACCTAGTTCAGCTGCAAAAGCTTTAGCTCTTGATTTTTCTGGTAAAATGTTTGGCGTTGCTAGTTCTATTTATGAGGGTTTAGCAGAGGGATTTAAAGCACTTAAGCAGATTAAATTAGGCAATGCTTCTGCTGCTATATTTTATAGTATGGCAGGGGCTTGTTTATTAGCTGGAGGTGTTGCTATAACTTATGCTACGGCTATAGCATCCTTTTTTGCTATTAGTGTCTTTGTTGTAATTGCTTTTTGCCTTGCTTTACTTTTCCTTGGCTCTTGGTTAAGTAGTCTGGGAAAAGATAAAGAATATAAACCTATTGAATATTGGCTAGCAGCTTGTAGGTTTGGAAAAGGTAGAAAGGATTATATAAATGATGATGGTAAAAAAGATAAAAAAATGCTAAAAGAAGCAAAACCTAAAAAAAAGATACCATATCCTAATGCAGAGGAAGAGATGAAAGATTTTAATAAGATTTTTGAGGAAGAGAAAAAACAAGAGAAAGATAATAGCAAAGTAACTCTAAGAGCTCGCAGTGGAGCAAGACAATGTAAAGGAAGTCTGCTTTATTCACAACTGTATGGTTATTGTTATTGATATTGATAAAAACATCACCAAATTTTATGCTGTTGTTTTATTTTTTATCTAAGTAGAATTTATTGTTATTTTAATTTATTCTACTTAGATGAAAAATAAAAAATTTAAACCTTTTGATAATAGAGAACAAAAATGAAAAAACAAAAAATAGAACTAACCCCAAAGCAGAGAAAAAAGAAAATTATTCTAAGGATTTTGCTATTTATATTTTTATACTTTACTGTATTTAAATTAGCTAAGTTGCAGTTTGATAAGGCTATTATTGTTAGCATGCCAAACCTTTGTAATAAAAAAAGTAGTAGGTCAGAGTATATACCATTAATAAAGGCATGGTTTATATCTGCTAAAAATATAGATGCAACACAGAGCTATTTCCGTGGCTCAATTATAGAATATGATAACCCCAAAGCTATTCAGATTGTAGCCAGCAAAGGGGGTAATTTTAATATTTCTCATATTGAATCTGCCTATTATTGCGGTAACACAAATTCAGTTAAGTTTCTTGAAGAGTGGATGGCTATAGATAAGTATAGCCAAGATGATATATATATTGCCCAAAATTTCCTGTTGCGACCTGGTATAAATGTGGCACCTTTCAAATTACTATTAGATATACATCCAGAGTTAAAACAATATGACGAATTAAGGCAGATAATTCTTTTAAAGCTGAATGAATATAGAGAATCATTAGATTCTACTTCCTATGATTATGAAGAACGCCTTGAAAAATACAAATACTATCAAGAGGCATTGGCATATTTTGATTCATAATTTGTCACTTAAAACTATAATATTTAATTTATTCAAATAACCCAAAAGGAAAGAAAATGAAAACTAATAAAGTAAAAAAACAACAAATGAGCAAAAAAAAGAAAAGAATTATTATTGTTATAAGCATTATCACATTTATAACTTTATATTTTACTGTATATAAGCCTATTAAATATCATATTGATAAATATATCATTTCTACCGTAAAAACCATATCAGATAAAAAAGATATTAATTCCAAAATCCCATTATCATTAAAAGTATGGTTTATCTCTAGTGAGAATATAAATATCAATAACCGCACCAAAGATAGCATAATGTTTAAATCAATTTGTTATGATGATAGCAAAGCCCTTGAAATAATAGCTAATAAAGGTGGTAATTTTATTAGAGCTAATTTTATACAGGCATATAGATGTGAAGCTTATAATTCAATTCAATTTTTCTATAGCCAAAAATTTCTTGTGCAAGCTAGTGGCTCAAGGCTATATATACCAAGAACTTTATTAAGAAGAGCTTTATTAAATCCAGATGATAAATCATACAAAAATGGCTTTAAAATGATTACTAAAAGCCGCTCTGACTTAAAAAAAGTAAAAATATTTAAAAAAATTATTGAAGAAACACCTGATAGCCAAACAACGGCTGAACTAAAAAAAGAACTACTTTCTTATTTGGATTAATTAGTTGAAAAATGGAGATTTATAAATGAGTTTAATAAATATAACAATTAATCACCCAGATAAAAGATATTCAGTATCTTTAAAAAAACAGTTTGAAAAAGTTTTACCAAATCATAATATTGAACTTTGGAATGAAAATTCTGATAGTGAATATTTAATAACTTGGAAAACAGTGCAAAAAGAAATAGCTTTTAATATGCCAAAATTAAAAGTGATTTTTGCTTTAGCAGCAGGAATAGATGCTTTCATTTCTAAAGATATTGAAATAAGAAAGGATATTAAAATTGTTCGGCTGGAAGAAGCTGGAATGGGAAACCAAATGTTAGAATTTGCTCTTTATGGAATTCTTTATCATGCAAGAGATATGGCGTTGCTTACGCACGCACAAAAACAAAAAAAATGGCTGGGAATATCAACGCCCAAAAGACTGCCTTTTTCTACAAAAATTGGAGTTATGGGGTTAGGAAAAATAGGTGGATTTGTTGCTCAGAAGCTATCAAACTTAGGTTATCCAGTTTCTGGTTATAGTTATTCAAAAAAGAATTTGGAAGGAGTTTGTAGTTATGATTTAACTGAGCTTGATAGTTTTTTGGCAAATAGTGAAATTCTTATAAACTTACTTCCACTAACTTCAAAAACCAAAGATATTTTAAACATATCTCTTTTTTCTAAAATGCCTAAGTCTAGTTTTTTGATAAATATAGCAAGAGGCGGTCATCTGAAAGAAGAAGATTTAATTGAAGCTCTAAATTTGGGTTATTTACAAGGTGCTTTGTTAGATGTTTTCAAAACAGAACCACTTCCACAAAACCATCCTTTTTATAATGATAATAGAATTATTATAACACCTCATTTAGCAGCAATTACCTTGCAAGAACATGCAATATCTCAAATAAGTAAAAATATTATAGCTTATGAAAAAGGAGAAAAATTGACAGGTCTTATTGATAAAAATCGTGGTTATTAATTTTTAATATGCGACAATACTATCATTAAAAAATAATAGAAAAAGTGTATAAAAGTGATTGATAAAAATGGATTTCGCCGAAATGTTGGTATGATTATATTAAATGATGATAACCAAGTTTTTTGGGCAAAGAGGGTAAGGCAAAAAGCTTGGCAGTTCCCACAAGGTGGCGTTGATAAAGACGAAAGTGCAACGCAGGCAATGTATCGTGAGCTTAAAGAAGAAACTGGATTACTCCCAGAGCATGTTGAACTAATAGCAAGCACTAAAAACTGGCTAACTTACAGATTACCAATCAAATTTCAACGCAAAAATGACTTTCCTCGTTGCGTTGGTCAAAAACAAAAATGGTTTTTATTAAGACTTAGGGTAAAAGATGATTTGATTGATTTCAATAGTTCCAAAAAAGCTGAATTTGAAGACTTTAAATGGGTTAATTATTGGTATCCAATAAAAAATGTAATTTATTTTAAGAAATCTGTTTATAAACGAGCATTAAAAAGATTAGCTAAATACTTAAAAAACTCATAAAAAAATCAATTTGATTTAGGGAGAGTAGAATTAATTTCTTTAAAAAGGAAGGTCGTTAGGTGATATGAAATAGATAGTTATATATAAACAAACCCAAGCAAATATTCCAGCAACAGTATCATCAACCATAATACCAAAACCACCTGAAACTTTTTTATCAATCCACTTTATTGGAAATGGTTTTAAAATATCAAATAACCGAAACCAAAGAAAACCTAATACTAAAATATACCAAGTTGGGGTAAAAAATAGAAAAGTAATTAAAACTCCAGCAATTTCATCAATTACAATTCCACCAAAATCGTGAACATTTAGTATTTTGGACGCTTTGGAGCAAAACCAAATCCCAACAATACTAATGAAAACAGTTATAATAATATGCGTTATATGATGCGGCATTAAAAAATAAGCAAAAAAAACACCAGGCAAGGTTCCCCAAGTGCCTGGTGCAAATTTCATAAAGCCAGTTCCAAAGCCCAAAGAAATAAATAATATTATTTTTTCTTTCAGGCTTCGTTTAGAAAAGTTAATTTCTACCTTATGGCTCATATTTTTCAGCTTTTAGTAATAAATTATTTATACTTCCAATAATTCTTACTTTTGTTCCTTTTGGTAATTCTTCTGTTAATTGAACTTTCCAAAAGCTATCCTCTATTTTTACTTTACTAAGTAAACCATTTGAATCACTTAATAAATCAGCTAGCTTCCCAATATATCTATTGGTTCTATTATTCAAAGTATCTTCACCGTTATTTTGTTTTTTTCTTTCAAAGAACTTAAACCAAATAAAAACTGCAAACATACTAGATATAGAAAAAATAATAAGCTGAGGAACTAAAGCTATCTCAGGAAAGAAAAATTTAACAGCTGCAACAAATACTGCAGCCATACCAACCCATAGAAATATCATAGTTAAAGTAAAAATCTCAAATATGAATATAACACCTGCCAATAAAAGCCAGCTAAAATGGGTTGGGTTAAGTAATAAATCAGTCATATAAATTACCCTTTACCACCACCAAATGCTCCTTTTGCAATCTCTGTAATTCCAGCGATTGATCCCATAACATTAGTTAACTCCATTGGTAAAATAAGTGTTTTTTGATTATCAGAGTCTGCAAATTTTGATAAAGATTCAACATATTTTTGAGCAATAAAGTAATTAATAGCTTGTGAGCTTCCAGCTTCTATTGACTCAGAAAGCATTTTTGTAGCATTTGCTTCAGCTTCAGCCAATCTTTCTCTAGCTTCTGCTTGTCTAAATGATGCTTCTTTTTCTCCTTCTGCTGCAAGAATAGAAGATCTTTTTTCCCCTTCTGCTTTTAGAATTTCAGCTTGGCGAAAACCTTCTGCATCTAATATATTTGCTCTTTTTTCACGCTCAGCTTTCATCTGTCTTGCCATTGCGTCTGCTATATCTCTTGGTGGATCAATATCTTTTAGCTCAATTCTTGTAACTTTTATTCCCCAAGGAGCAGTGGCCTCATCAACAACTGTTAAAAGTTGTGCATTTATCTGATCTCTTTTTGACAAAAGCTCATCTAAATCCATTGAACCCATAACTGTTCTAATATTAGTTAGCGTTAAGTTCAAAACTGCAAATTCTAAATTATTAACTTCATAAATAGAACTTGAAGCATCAACAACCTGATAGAAAACAACACCGTTTGCAGTAACTATTGCATTATCTTTAGTAATAACTTCTTGTGAATGAATATCAAGAACAGTTTCCTTCATATTAACTTTTTCTCTTACATTATAAATAAAAGGAACAATTAAAGATAAACCAGGTCTTAAAGTTTTATTATACTTACCAAACCTTTCAACAATATACTCATAACCTTGAGGAACCATATAAATTCCTTTTGAAAGAGTAACTAAAACTAAAATAACTAAAATAACAACAACAATAGTTCCCATAGGAATACCATCAATAAACATAAACAACCTCTTTAAATATTAATTAATAAAGTTATATTATAACACGCATTATTAGTTAGAAAAATAAATCTATAAAAATTAATATAAATTTCAGTCTTAGTTTAAATTACAATATCAATCTTTAAATTTAAAACATTCACACCCCACTTGTTTGTTTCTTTTTTAATACTTCGTAATATTTGCCTTTCTATTTCTTCATCTTGATATAAATCTGAGAAATTTACTAAACTAATATCGGTTCTAATATTAGTTAGCAGTAAACGTAAAAGTCCATATTCATGATTATTAACCTCATAAGCAGAGTTTTTCGCATCAAAAACTTGATAAAAAGCAATGCCATTCACAGTAACTACTCTTTTATCCTTAGTAATAGCTTCTTGTGAGGGAATATCTAAAACTTGTTTTTGCATATTTACTTTTTTTCTTACATTACAAATAAGAGGAGTGATTAAGGATAAGCCTGGTTTTAAAGTTTTACTATATTCACCAAACTTTTCAATAATATATTCATAACCTTTTGGCACGATACAAATAGACTTTTTTAAAATAGAAAAAATTATTGCTATAAATGTAATTGTTATTACGAAAGATGAGCTATTTATCTCACCTAGAATATAAAAATTGTCCATAGACATAAGTAAACCTCACAAACTATAATTAAAAAAAGAAAATTATCATACAAGATGATAATAGGTATTATTTATAATAAATAGATATAAAAAAAAATCAAACTAGATATAATTATCAGATTGTCTCAATAGAGCCTCTTTTAAAGCAAGTTATAACTTTCTTTAATAACCAATAAAACCCAAAAATACTTAAAATGTTTAAACTAATATACAACAATAAAAATATTTACAAAAATAAATTAATTCCTATGAGAGTTGATATTTTATCAGGTCTTACTGTAGCTTTGGCATTGGTTCCAGAAGCTATTGCATTTGCAATTGCCGCACATGTTCCACCAATTGTTGGGCTTTATGCTGCTTGTATTGTTGGGTTTATAACCGCTATTATTGGTGGGCGACCAGGTATGATTTCTGGGGCAACTGGGGCATTGGCAGTTGTTATGATTCATTTGGTTTCCAAAGGAAATGCTTTGGGCTTAACATTTGAGAACCCTGTTTCTAACTTTGGTTTGCAAGCCCTTTTTGCAACCGTAGTTCTTATGGGGCTAATCCAAATCGCAGCAGGAGTTTTAAAACTGGGGAAATTTATTAGAATGGTTCCACACCCAGTTATGTTAGGCTTTGTAAATGGTTTGGCAATAGTTATTGGTATGGCACAGCTAGAACAATTCAAAGTAAAAAATGCTGCTGGAGATTCTGTTTGGATGCAAGGAAAAATGCTTTGGGTTATGATAGCAATAGTTATCGCAACAATGATAATAATTCACTTTTTACCTAAAATAAAATTACTAAGAAAAATTCCATCAACACTTGCGGCAATAATTATACTTTCAGTTATTGTAATAGTTTTTAACTTGCCGACTAATAATGTAAAAGATATTTTGGTTAATATGACTGGTAATGCTGATGCAACAATGGCTGCTGGTTTGCCTAAATTTGCAATTCCTGCAATTGGTTTTAATATTGAAGTATTTATGCTAATCGTTCCTTATGCTTTTATATTGGCTGCTATTGGTCTAATAGAATCATTGCTTACACTTACGCTAATTGATGAAGTTACAGAAACTAGAGGTAAAAGCAATCGTGAATGTGTTGGGCAAGGGGTTGCTAATGTTGTTACTGGATTCTTTGGTGGAATGGGAGGTTGTGCAATGATTGGGCAATCTATGATAAATATAAACTCTGGAGGAAGAACTAGAGTTTCAGGAATTTCCGCTGCAATATTTTTAGCAATCTTTATACTTTTTGCGGCTCCTTTGATTGAGCAAATTCCAATTGCAGTTCTAATTGGAGTTATGTTTATGGTTGTTATTGGAACATTTGAATGGGCTAGTTTGAAATTATTTGGGCGAGTTCCTTTCTCTGATATTTTTGTGACAATCTTAGTTACAGCGGTAACTGTTATATTTGATTTAGCTATCGCAGTTATTGTTGGGGTTATTGTTTCTGCTCTAATATTTGCCTGGAAGCATGCTAAAGAAATGGCTTTTCAAATAGAATATTCTGAGGATAAAAAAACTAAAATATATAAGCCGAAAGGTCCTCTATTTTTTGGTTCTGCAAAGTATTTTGCTAGTAAATTCAATCCAGTAAATGACCCTGATAAAGTTGTTATAGACTTTGCCGAATCACGAGTTGCAGATCATTCAGGAATAGAAACTATTGACTCAATTGCGACAAGATATGCAAAACAAGGTAAGGAATTACATATTAGACATTTAAGCAAAGAATGTGTTTTATTACTAACCAAAGCTAAGGGCTGCATTGATATTGACGCATTAACTGATCCAACTTATAAAGTAGCGGATGATAACCTAGAAAGCTAAAAATTATACTTATATTATGTTTTCATTGAAAAGTAGCATAATAATATTTTTTTTTGTTATAATTTGCGATTTAAGTACAAATATTTTAAACAAACTAAGGAGTTTTATATGAAAAACAATAAAAAAATAATTATCTTATCGTTTTTATTAGGAATGATAACCACATCACACAGTACTGAGGCCATAAAAATAACATATAAATGGGTAGAAAATGGAGGTATAAAATACAGCAATATTTTACCAGCAGGAGTTACTGATTATATTGAACTAGATGGACGAGGTATAGTTATAGAAAAAGAATTGCCAAAACAAACAACTACACCAATTAAAGTAGAGGTAAATCCTAATATCGACAGTCCAGTAAAATTAGAAGTAAAAGAGGAAAAAACTCTAACAAAAGTAGAACAAAAAGCACTTGATGAAGAGCAATATAAAAAAAATTGTAAGCTTGCAAAGAATAACTTAAAAGCTCTTAAAAAAGGTAATGTGAAAAATAGCCTGGGGAAAAAACTAACGACTGAAGAAATAGAAAAAACAAAAAAAGAGATGCTTATTGCAGTAAAGTCAAATTGTGAAAAAGATACACTTTCAAAACTGATAGAACCAGAAACTAAATAAAATCATAAAAAACACATAATTAAAACAAAATGTTACTTTCAAAATACTACATTCCAACTTTAAGAGACACCCCTGCTGATGCTGAAGTAATTAGTCATCAGCTTATGTTACGAGCTGGAATGATAAAGCAAGTAGCATCTGGTGTTTATACTTGGTTGCCCTTGGGGCTTAAGGTTTACAAAAAAGTTGAAGAAATTGTTCGCCAAGAAATGAATAAAGTTGGTGCTTTAGAAGTTGATATGCCTTCAGCTCAGCCATCTGGCTTATGGCAAGAGTCTGGTCGTTGGCAAGATTATGGTGCTGAGTTACTTAGATTTAAAGATAGGCATAATAATGAATTTTGCTTAGGACCAACACATGAAGAAGTTGTTACAGACTTACTTCGTGGCAATTTAAAATCTTACAAACAACTACCTTTAACTTTATATCAAATCCAAAAAAAATTCAGAGATGAAGTTCGCCCAAGATTTGGAGTAATGCGAGGGCGTGAGTTTTTGATGAAAGATGCTTATTCTTTTCATGCAGATATTGACTCACTTAAGCAAACATACCAAGAAATGTATGATGCTTATAATGCTATTTTCACTAGAATTGGTTTAAACTACCGCCCAGTTGAAGCGGATGGTGGAAGCATTGGTGGAAGTGCTTCGCATGAATTTCATGTTTTGGCTAAAACTGGAGAAGATTTTATTGCTTTTTCAGATGGAAGTGATTTTGCTGCAAATGTTGAACTTGCTGAATGTTTAACTCCTGACTTAGTTAATTTTCCAAACAAGCAAGATTTAACTGAAATTCATACTCCAAACTGTAAAACAATAGATTCAGTTTGTAATTTTCTGAGTGTTGATATTAAAGGCTCAATAAAAACATTAGTTGTTGAAGCAACTGATGGTGGGTTAATTGGTATTTGTTTACGAGGAAATCATCGTCTAAATGAATTAAAAACCGAAAAAATAGAGGGAGTTTTATCTCCTCTTAAAATGGCTGATCCAGAAAAAATAAAAGAAACTCTTGGCTGTAATACTGGCTCTATCGGACCTATTGGTTTTAATGGCAGAGTTATTATTGACCGAGCTTGTTTTGTTGAGCAATCAATAGTTTGTGGTGCAAATAAAGATGATTATCACTTCACTGGAGTGAATTGGAGCCGTGATGTAGGGGAAAATTTAGAAGTTTATGACCTTAGGAATATAGAGCAAGGTGATAAAAGTCCAGATGGAAATGGCAACATCATTATCAAAAAAGGAATTGAAGTTGGGCATATTTTTCAGCTTGGAACAAAATATTCACAAGCAATGAAGATGAATGTTTTAAATAACCAAGGTAAAGCAATTACTCCTGAGATGGGTTGTTATGGAATTGGAATTACTAGAGTTGTTGCTGCTGCAATTGAGCAAAACAATGATGCGAATGGTATAATTTGGCCAATTTCTATAGCTCCTTTTGAAGTTGTTATTGCTCCAATTGGTTATGGAAAATCTGAACAGGTTACAAAAGTTGCTGATGATATTTATAAATTTTTAACGGATAAAGGTATTGATGTTGCTTTGGATAACAGAGGCTTACGCCCTGGCGTTATGTTTTCTGAGCTTGATTTACTTGGAATTCCACACAGAATAGTTCTTGGGAATAAAACTTTAGAGAATTCTGAAGTTGAATATAAGTTCCGTGAGAATGAAAATGCTGAAATGGTTAGTGTTGATAATATAAATTCTTTTATTTTAAATAACTTATCAAATCATTTAAATAAGTTGTAAATTAACTATATTCAAATAGCTTTAATTATTAAAAAGGTAGCTTGTAAAAGTTACCTTTTTTATTTAATATCAATAATATGTTATAATAGATATTTCTAATAACTTAAAAATTAATGAAGGTGTAATTATGACTTTTCTTATCATACTGTTAGCAATAATCATTTTATTATCCATATATCTTGTAACAATTTACAACAAATTTGTATCTTTGGACGCACGAATAGAAGGCTCTTGGTCAGATATTGATGTTCAGTTAAAGCGAAGGAAGATATAACCTTATTCCAGCTCTAGTTGACACAGTTAAAGGATATAAAGACTACGAAAGCAGCACGCTTGAAAAAGTCATCAAAGCAAGACAGCAAGCGATTGACACTGGAGGGTTAGAAGAAACTGCCAAAGCAACAAATATTTTATCAAGTGCCTTAGGTAAATTATTTGCCTTGGCTGAAGCTTATCCTGATTTAAAAGCCAACCAAACTTTTGCAAAGCTTCAAGATGAATTGGCAAATATAGAAGAAGATATTCAAAATGCACGACGATACTATAATGCAGTTGTTCGTGATTACAATGCTATGTTGAAGTCTTTTCCTGATGTCATAATTGCAAATAAATTTAGCTTTAAGAAAAAACAATATTTCAAAATTGATGAAAGTAATATCGAGCAAATAAAAGAAATGCCTAAAATCAACCTTTAGAATAAATTTATGTGAAATTATTATGAAAATACTCTTTAGTTTTATTTTTTTAGTATTGTCATTTTTTGTAAATGCTGAAAAAATAGATGCTTACAATATTGATATTGAAGTTAAACAAAGTGGTAAGCTTCATATTACGGAAACCATAGATTATAATTTTGGTAATCAAAAAAGGCACGGTATATTCCGTGAAATACCAATTAAATATAGTTTAAATCGCCTATACTCAAAGAACTTAGGATTTCAAGATTTTTCAGTTTCAATGGATAATAGAAGTGTTAATTATAAAATATCAAAAATAAAGGAAATACTTGGAATTAAAATTGGCTCTGAGAATATACTTATATCTGGATCTCATAGATACATCATTTCATATATTGTAAATAAAGGAGTTTTGCCAAATAAAGCAATAAAAGGAACAGATGCTATAAGATGGAATTTCACAGGTGATAAATGGAGAGTTCCAATTAATAATATTTCTGTAAATATATTTTTACCAAAATCACTTTCAAAAGATAATGCAAATATAAGAACATATACAGGTAGGTATAAATCAACAACAACTGCTGCAGTAGTTAAGTGGGTCAATAAAAGACATATTTATATTACAGTGCCTTATTTACAAACAAGAAGATCAGCTACTTTTAATTTAGCTTACCCAAAGAAAACTTTAGATCAAACAGGTCTTGCAGATTTTAAGCTTAATATTCCTTTAGAAATTATTGTAATTTTAATGATTTTAGCTTTATGCGCTATTTCATTTTTTCCAGCTTATAAGAAATATACTCTTTTAATCAAATCAAAACCAATAGTTGTTCAATATTACCCTCCTGAAAATTTTAGTATTTTACAATCTAATCTGTTTCTTGAAAATAGTAGTGATAGTGTGGTTTTTAATGCGGCTATATTGGAATTAAGCTATCTAAAATATATAAAAATAGAAAAGGTAGATGGTAAAGTTATACTAAAAAAAACTAATAAAGAGATGAACGGGTTGACAGAAAATCAACGGCTAATACTTGAGAAAATTCTCTTTGAAAAAGATAATATATTTGAACTTTCATCTGAGCCTATTAATTCTTTTATTAGTAAAATTAAATTAATAAAGTCTAGGCTATCATTTTGGTTTGATTTCACTTACAAAAGCAATAATGAAACTACCATTAATAGCTTAAAAAAAATAAGAAATATATTAATAATGGTATTTTCAATTTTATATTTTGCTATTTCTATGCAAACTTACCAGTTAATTTACCTAATTCTTATTTTCATGCTTAGTAGTATTAGTATAGTTATAATATGTTTTATCTTTAGGTATATTGCTGCTATTTTAGTCACTATTTTTATTATTATATATTCTTTTTATTCCACAAGTTTCATTCTAGTATCTCCTTTAGTTGGCACGCTTATTACAATTTCTTTATATGACTATATTGTATCAATTATACCAACCTATATTGACAAAGGAGTTGACATACATAGGCATCTACTTGGGTTAGATGAGTTTATAAGAAAGGTAAAAAAAGATGAAATAGAGGTTCTTTTAAGAAAAGACCCTTTATACCTTGAAAAACTATTACCTTATTCAATCCTTTTTAATCAAGTTAGTTTTTGGTGTGATTTTTTTGAATTAATGAATGTGAAATCAGAATGGTACACAAATAGAGATGATATTAGTTCATTGGCAGTTAATTTACATACTATGATGACCCCAAGAACCGAATATAGAGAAAGTTTAAACAGTTCAAGTAATTCAAGAGACTCTTCTAGCTCATCCAGCAATTCTTCTAGCGGTGGAGGTTTCTCTGGTGGCGGAGGCGGTGGTGGAGGCGGTGGTTCGTGGTAATTTCACTAAATAACAAATATAAAAAATAATGGAAAGTGGAAAAATATTTAAAAAAATACTGTCTTTTGTAATATTTACAATGCTAATTTCTTTTGCTGGCTTCACTTGGACGGCTGAAATAACCAAGCATCACACAGATATTGATGTTAAAAAAAGTGGTGATTTGCTTGTGGTTGAAACAATAGTTTATGATTTTGGCAATACAAAAGAATATTCAATTCAACGCAAAATTAAAACCTTTTATCAAGTAAGTAATCAAATGGATTTTAGGTTTCAAGACTTTGATATTTATCTTGATACAAAAAAAGCTAAATGGACAAAATCAATATCTGAAACTAAAGATATAATTCTAGAAATAGAAGGGTCAGAGGCTCTAACAGGAATTCATCAGCTTACAGTTATATATGAAGTTAAGAGAGCAGTTATGTATTATAAAGTAACTGATTATGAACGATTTGATGTTATAAAATTTGACTTTATTGATGATAGCAGGCAAATTCCAATTTCAAATATTTCTGTAAGTATTTTTTTGCCAAAGCCACTCAATAAAGACAACACTGAAATAAAAACACAAACAAGTAATAGTTCCAATAGTTCAACCAAATCAAATTCAAATTGGATTACCTCAAACCAAATAAAGCTAGATTCTACCTACAAGTGCAACTTTTCAAGTTCAGCTTGAAAGACTTCATTTGGGGTTTTAAATCCTAGTCGTTTTCGTGGTCTATTATTAATAAGTTCTACAAAATAAGCAAGGTCTTCATCAGAAACATTATTAAAATCAGTGCCTTTGGGGATAAATTCT
>CBDCEG010000015.1:0-97110 GCA_965215775.1 Cardiobacteriales bacterium | reverse complement strand
TATCAACCAAAAGAGCCATTTGTCTATCTAATAGATCAGAAAGATTTGCAATGGTATTTTTCATACTGTCCATAACAAAAGCAATATGACCACCATAAAAATGCCCTCCATGATGAATAGTTCTTGTGTTTGGATTTATTATTGGATTATCATTTGCACTGTTTATTTCATTTTCAATTGTTTGTTTGAAAAAGGGTAGGGCATCTTGCAAAACACCAATAACATGCGGTGCACAACGAATTGAATATCTTTCTTGCAATCTTCCAGAGCTAAACTGACCTTCGTTACTACCAATATCATCTCTAATCCATTTTGCAACTTGTTGTTGACCTTGGTGAGGTTTTACAGAGAACAAAAACTCATCAAAATGATGAATGTTTGAACCAAGTGATATTGTTGCAAGGGCAGTTATTTTACTTGATAATTTAGCAAGATATTCGCCTCTACAATATGCTTCAACGGCAATTCCTGTCATAACAGCAGTTCCATTCATTATTGCAAGACCTTCTTTAGGCTTTAAAGTTAAAGGTTCTATTCCTTCAGCTTCAAATGCCTCTTTTGTCGAAACGGTATTACCTTTGTAATAAACTTTTCTTTGACCGCATAAACAAGCCGCAATATAAGACAAAGGAGTTAAGTCACCACTAGCCCCAACAGATCCTTCTTCAGGAATTAAAGGAATAATATCTTTATTTAATAAAGTCTCAATCTGCTCTAATAATTTATAACGAACTCCAGAAACTCCTTTTGATAAAGAACAAAGCCTAACTCCTAAAACAGCTCTAGCCTGTTGTTTTGAAAGAAACCTTCCAGTTCCACAACCATGAAAAGTATAAAGGTGTTTTGATAATTCTTTGGCAAGTTCTAGCTCAATTCCAACATCACAAGAATCTCCATAACCAGTTGTAACACCATAAATTAAGCCCTCTTGATGAAGTATTTCTTCTAAATAAGATGAGCCTGCATTGATTTTATCAATATACTCTTTTGAATTATCTAAGGTAACTATTGCACCTTTACTTATTTTATAAATATCATTAATTGATATGTATTTATCGCTATTAAAAGTTATATTTGTCATTATTTTCTCCAAAAATCATAAAAGTTATACCATTGCTCTGGTGCTATTTGTGTATATTTTTCTAGTTTATTTGCATATTTAGTAGCACATAGACTTAGAATTTCTTGTTTATTTTTACTATTGAAATTTATTTTTTTAAATAATAAGTCAAAGTAAACATCGTATTTATCCTTATTCTTAAGGCAAACAATGCTAAAAGTAGGGCAGCCAAGTATTTTAGCTAAAATATATGCTCCTGTTGGGAAGTTTGCTTGTTTTCCTAAAAAATTTGCTTTAACTGTATTTTTGTTATCTTTAGGTGTTCTATCTCCTGCAATTACTAAAAACTCTCCTGCTTCAATTTTTTCTTGTAACATCATAACTGTAGCCATATTTATACTTTCAACAGTTATTATATTCAAATTATATTCATTGCTAGTTGCTTGCATTATTTTTTGCATTTTTTTTGCGTTACTTAAGTCAACTATTATATTCATAACTGCAGAAGTTCTAGATTTGGAAGCAACTCGGCTAAGCTCAAAGTTACCAAGGTGAGAAGTCATTATAATTCCCCCAATCTTCTTATCTATATAGTCATATATAGAGCTTTCATTTATAGGGTTTACTTTGCTTTTAGGTATTTTATTACACCATATTGCCAATCTATCAACTACACCAAAGCCAAAGAAGAAAAAGTTTTTTATTGTATTGTTTTGTTTATAATTTTTATTTGTAATCGTTGATAAGTTTGCATAAAACTCATTAATAGCAACCCTTCCTTTTTTATTGAAGATATAAAAATAAAGTAAAACAGGTGAAGTAAATATTTTGCAAATATTTGCCCCAAATAGCTTAAATATAAAGAATAAAACCCATATTCCAAAGCTTCCACCAACCTCTTTTTGCTGTTTCCAATGGCTCATTTAGAACCTCTTTTGAACTTAAATGAAATTAGCTTTGGAATTTGTGGTAGCATTTTAAAGAATAGTTTGGTGTGAACTTTACTAATTAAAATATTATCTTTAACTGCATTAAACTGTGAAATCCCATCTTCTGGATATATAACTTTGGTTTTAATATTTATAATATTCATACCTTTCCAATATAAATTAACTATTATATCTATATCAAAATCCATTCTATTTCCAATATTTATAGAATTTATTAGTTTGCTTGTTTGCTCAACTGGGTAAATTCTATAACCACACATAGAGTCTTTTATCATAAAAGAAAGTGTATTAACCCAAACCCAAAAGTGAGTTATATACCTTGGGTATAAACGCCCTTTAGGAACGCTTTCATCATAAATAGGAACGCCACATATTAGTGAATTTGGGTTTTTATTTGATGCTTTTATAAATTTAGGTATATCATTAATATCGTGTTGATAATCTGCATCAATTTGAATAGTATGCGTAAATCCAAGTTTTTTAGCTTCTAAAATGCCTTTTTTTACAGCTCCTCCTTTCCCCATATTTATTTGGTTAGTGAATAGATGAATATTATTATTTGAGTTTTTTATATTATTTAGTTCTTTTTTGCACAAATCATTACTAGCATCATCTATTAAAATAATTGGTAAGTTTATTGAGGTTTTTTCACTAATAATATTTATATCATTTATTAGCTTAGCTAATTTTTGATAATGGTTATATGTTGGGATAATAATACAAAAAGAGTTCATAAAAAAAACTAAATTAATCGTCCAGAAGAAAGCAAACCATTATTTTCATCGTTATAAGAAAATGTTAGATATTTTTTTTCTTTATCATATTGTAGGTTAATAAAAATAGTCATATTTGGTTTTATTGGATTTCTGAACTTAACTTTTTTCATATCTTTAAATTCAGTGTTAATCAAAAGTTCTTTTTTAGCAATTTGTTCTACAATAAATAACTGGGCAACGGCTGGTAAAATAGGGAAGCCATCAAAATGCCCATCAAAATAAACAAGGCTAGGCTCAAGAGTTAGCTCAACTTTTAAGTCTGAGTTAGTTTTGTTTATAATTTTATAGTTTGGTATAGTCATAAGTTATTATAATGGCTTTATAAATAGTTTTGTTAAGTTACTAATTGTAGTTTTTCCTTGCTCATTAACTGGCATTTCCTTTAAATATTTAAATTTTCTTGGTAATAATATTTTCTCAAAAGATTCTTGTAAATGTCTTCTAAAAATTTTATTTAATTCTGAGTCAGAAATATCCATGCAATTATCATTAGATAGAACAATAATACAAGCTAAATACTGTCTGTTTCCTTCTACAAGAATAACTCGCACTTTTTTTATATATTGGTGTTTTATAAGTTTATTTTCAACTTCTGTTAGTGAAACTCTTTTTTCCTCAAGTTTTACAAGATTATCAGCTCGTCCATTTAAAATAAATCCATCTTTAGTAAACTCCGCCAAATCGCCTGTTTGTTGAAAGTTTTCAAAACTACAAAAAGGAGAATCAACAAGTAAGTTGTTATTAATAATATCAATATTAACTTTTTCTAATGTTTTCCAAGAGTAGTCAAAATTTAATTTATTTTGTTTTTTGTATGCAATTCCACCTGTTTCTGAGCTACCAAGTATTTGAATTATATTTGTATTTAAATACTCAATTGAATTTTTTGTATTTATGTCTGATAAAACGCCACCAGATGAAGTAGTTGTTAAAATATTGCTATTTATTTTTAAAGTAATCCTTTTCAAAAAAGCAGGGCTAGATATGAATAAATAATCCTTATTACTTGGCAAATCTAATAAAGACTCTTCATATTTTATTAGTTTAGTAATAATCTTATTGTTGGTGAAAAATGGTAACAAAATATTAAAAATCAAGCCATAAATATGGTGGTGAACAACTGATGATATAAAGTTTATATTATTATAACTTTCTAAATTCAGAAGCTTATTTAAGCATATTATTTCTGCACAAAAGCTCTGCCAAGATTTTTTTATTTTCTTAGGTTTACCACTGCTACCAGAGGTAAAAATATAAATATTTGATTTGCTTGATTTATTTATTTGTTTATTAATAAGTTGGCTATTTGTTTTTTTGCTGTAATTTTCTTGAATTATATTTAATGAATTATCATTGAAATCTCCAATAAAATGTTTTTCTGATAAGTTTGAAATGAATTCTATTGTATTGTTTGCTGGCAAAATTATATCAATATCAAGTAAAAGACAAGCAAAGAAATTCACTATGAAGTCTTTGCTACTTTTATTATAAATAACACAGCTAATAACAGCGTTATTAATAAGTAACTGTTGAGTTTTGCAAATGTTATCTTTTAAGTCATACAGACTAAAGTCAAGATTATTATCTTCTAAAACAATATAATCAGCTTGTGAAAAAATATAATTAAAATCAAACTTTTTATTCATATTTTAAGTATCCTTTACTTTTGGCAATATTACAAAATATCTATATGCAAATTCCAAAATGAATAAAGAACCCATTAATAAATAACTAATTAAAGCATTATATAAAGTCCATATTTTTAAACTAAAGTACTGCCAAGTTATAAATGAAATGATCATATTAATTATAAAAAATAAACACCAAACTTTTGTAACTTTTCTAATATAGTGAATTTCAAAATCAGTAAATTTCTTCTTTGTTTTTTCAGCATAGTATTGAATTATCGTTTTTTCAGCAAAGAGTGAACGATAAAATAAACTAAGTAAAGAACCACTTACTAGAATAGGATATAACTGAAACCAGCCATGACTAGAGCTTAAAAAAGATAATATGGCAATCATAATTATAATTGCTGGAGTTATTAGTTGTTTTAGTTTATCAGCTATTTGTGAGTCTTTTTCAGCAATTAAAACTAGGGCAAATCTAATAACACCAAAAACAAAAACTAAGCCAGAAACAGTATTGATAGAAAATTTACTAATCCCAAAATAAATCAGAATAGGATAAATAATAGCAACTAATGCCATTATTATTTTTAAAAATATCATAAATTATCTTAGTGAAAAGGTTTGTTAGCTAAAGCTATTTATACATATCAAAAGCAGTATCGACCAAATCTTGCATTGTTCTTACTTTTTTAAAATCATCAGGATTTACTCTTTTGCCAGTAATATTTTTTATTTCAACAGCTAAGTCAACTGCATCAATACTATCTATATCTAACTCTTCATAAAGGTTTGAGCTTAAAGTTATTTCAGACTCTTCTATTTCAAACATTTCTACCATTGTTTTTTTTAAGGTAGCAAAAATTTCTTCTTTATTCATTTGTTTAATTTATTTTAGAGTTTATAAATTCAGCTAAAGATTTTACTGATAGAAAATACTTTTTAAGATTTTCCTCAGTTTCACCTTTTATTGAAACTTGGTATTGTTTTTTGATTGCAACCCCTAACTCAAGAGCATCAATTGAATCCAGCCCAACTCCATCTTCACCAAAAAGTTCTGATTCAGA
Organism: Cardiobacteriales bacterium; assembly: GCA_965215775.1. Taxonomy (GTDB): domain Bacteria; phylum Pseudomonadota; class Gammaproteobacteria; order Cardiobacteriales; family Ostreibacteriaceae; genus CBDCEG01. The sequence continues at coordinate 91,629 of CBDCEG010000015.1, read as the reverse complement.
ATTAAAATCGTCATCCGTTATATCTTCTAAGTCTAGTGTTGTAATTATTAGGTTTTTTAAGTCTTTCTCTAGTTCGTTTAAATTAGTCATATTTATTATTAATTATTTATTTTATTATTAAAAAAGTTCTCTAATTCGGCGGTTAAATGCCTAGTTTTAATTGACATTGGTTGGTTTGAATTAGAATATTTACTTACATCTATTTCATCAAGTATTGTTATAATGAAATGTGGCTTTGTAAGTGGTATTTTATACCATTTATTATTTTTTTGAAGCATTATTGGGCTACATTCTATAAGAATTGGTAGAATATTTTTATTAGCAAGTATTGCTATATTAGCAGCTCCTTTTTTAAACTTAAGTTTTTTAAGGTTTTTAGTTCTAGTTCCCTCAGGAAATATGAGCAAAGCTTCATTATTATTTAAAGAATTTTTACATCTATTTAATAACTTTTCAGGAGATGAGTTTATTATGTAATTTGCCGTTAATAATGGTCCTTTGGTGAATAAGTTTTTTATTAAAGACTCTTTTACAATACAATTACAGTCTTTAATTATAGAAAGTAAAAAAGCAACATCTATCAAAGTAGGGTGGTTGGCAATTATTAACTGTCCAGAGTTATTCAATTTCTCCAGTCCTTTTATTTGATAGGTATAAATCCCAAGGCTTTTCATTATCCAAATAAAAACTCTAAAAGCTAAGTTAATTATTTTTCTTCCAAGTTTTATTTTTCTTTGCGTAGAAATAGGTAAAATAAATATTATAGGATAACAACCTCTAATAAGAACCCCTCCAACCCCAAAAGATATAAATGAAATTGCAGTTGCAATTAGCCTTTTTGTATAGTTTAGTTTATTTATTCTCACCAAAACACCACTCCCAGACTAATCTATTATAATTTGTTGTTAATTTATTGTTTTTTAAACCACTTAACCAAGAGGAAATATTCATTAAGTTTTTTTCAACACTATTTGCTTTTGTTTGATTTTTTTTAAATGAAATTGAAAATTGCTGACCTTTTTCTAAAAGCATACCAAAAGCTGTTATTTTATGTAACTCTTCTTCAAGTTGCTTATATTCAGTTGGTTGATTGTCTTCAAAATAAATAATCATAACTTTATCATTCTCGTTAAGCATTGATACAGCATCAATAATAGAGGTTTCAATAATTCCAGAATTGCAGTCAATTGAAGTATAAATTGATTTATTTTTATTCAAAATTGAAAGTAACCCAGGAATTGCATTATGAACAGATAAGCTAAATTGGGCAGGTGAAACTTCATCATCAAAACTTCTTATTATATTTAAGGTTCTTTCTAATTCTGCATTTTGTGATGCAAATATAATTGGACAATTTGCACAATTTAGCTTTTGGATTACTGAAAAACAAAGTTTTGCAACAGGAGGAAGCCTTCTCCTTTTAATCATAGGAATATCACTTAAGTCTATTGAGCTAAAGGAGTTTGAGTTTTCTAAAACTGTTTGTGTAATATTAAATTTTAGCATTATTTTATTTTATTGCTTTACTAATTGGTAGGCAGGTAATTATAATACTATTTTGCTATTTAATAAACTACGGAGAATAAAAATGAAATTTAAATTAATAAAAAAGATAATACTAGTTTGCTTAACACTATCAATGATAACAGTGTCAAGTGCTAGAAATACTGTATCAGAATTCAGTATCGAAGAAGCTCTACAAAGAGGGTATGACCAAGGCGTCATTACTAAAAGCGTAAGGTTATACTTTAGAACTAACAAGAGTAAAAAGTATAAAAAAGTAATAACGAGAGTAAGAACAACTAAGAAAACCAATGCATTTGGTAAAAGTGACAAAAATGCTTGTCAATGGGCCTTTTTATCAGCAATTAAATCTTTTCAAGCAAAAGCTAAAAAGGTTGGTGGTAGAGCAGTTGTAGGAATTGTTAGTAATTATCAAAATCATAGATATTCAAGTTCTAAAAAATTCCAGTGTGGTGCAGGAAATGTTGTTGCTGGAGTTTCTTTAAAGGGTGTTATAGTTCGTAGAAAATAACTTTAAAGCATATTTATAAAAAAGGAGGTTTTTATAACCTCCTTTTTTATTTTTTTAAAGTGGCTTTTTTAGTTTTATGCTTTTTTTAATCTTAAAGGTATTTTATTTGGGATTGGTATAATCCATTCGTTTATTTTTTGTGGTTTTTTGAGCATAACAATGCAATCAACAGGACAAGGAGCAACGCATAATTCACAGCCAGTGCATTCATCAGCAATTATTGTGTGCATCTTTTTAGCTGCTCCCAAAATAGCATCAACAGGGCAATTTTGAATGCAAATAGTGCAACCTATACATTCATCTTCTTTTATAAATGCAACTTCTTGTGCATCTTTTTCTTCTCCATTTTCTGCATTTAGCTCAATTTCTTCAACTCCAAGTAATTCCGCAAGAGCTTTTATTCCTTGCTGTCCACCTGGTGGACATTGGTTTATTGGAGCTTCTTCTTTACTTATTGCCATCGCATAAGGTTTACAGCCAGCATAACCACATTGACCACATTGAGTTTGTGGCAATATTTCATTAATTTTTTCTACTAATGGGTTTGATTTAACTTTAAAAATTTCACTTGCAAAGCTAAGTAAAAAACCAAAAGCAAATATAATAAGTATAAATAATAGAATTCCAGACATTTTTTATTTTATAATTTTGTAGTTTTATTTGATAATTCTATTTTATTTATCAACTTAAAACAAATTAAAAGGGCAACAATACTAACCAAAACAGGACCAATTGATTGTCCAATAATAACACCTTTGGCACCATAATTTGCAGATAATAACCAAACAAAAGGGATAACTCCTAAAATTATTTTAGCATAATTAAAATATGTTGAATAAATTGGATGCCCAAGGCTATTAAACACAGCATTACAGCAGTATATTATCCCTTCAAAAATAAAGAAAAGTGTAAATCCAGAGCAAAACATTAAAACTAAATCAGCTGAACCTTGTTTTAAATTAAAGCTTACAATCATATAATCTTTGATTAAAAATATAAACAAACTAACTGTTAAAACTATAATTATAGTAAATAATAATGCATCTTTTAAAACATTTCGCACTCTATCAATTCTTTTTGCACCCAAATTTTGCCCAATAATTGGTCCAACAACACCAGAAAGAGCAAATAAAACTGCAAATGCAACTGGTATGATTTTCCCAACAAATGTATATGCAGCAACTGCATTATCACCAAATTTGGCCATAGTTGATAATACAAAAATACCACCCAAAGGTGTTGCGAAATTGGTTAAAATTGTTGGGACTGCAAATTTTAATATCAGCTTAATATCTTTAAAGAATAAGTTAAGCTGTGGTTTTTGAATTAATTTATGAACTTTAAAAACCATAAATAAAGTAAACAAAAACATACCTAATCTAGCAATTACAGTTGCCAAAGATGCACCTAAAACCCCCATATCAAAAACAAATATAAATAATGGGTCTAAGCATAAGTTAATAATTGCTGCAATAAAGGTCATATTCATTGATGATTTTGCATCACCAATTGCACGAAAAACGCCACCACTAACTAATGATAATGCAAAAATTGGTGAAGATAATAAAATCGGCTTTGAGTATATAACCGCCAATTCTAATGTTCTACCTTTTGCCCCCAAAAAACTAAGTAAATCAGTTAAATAAATTAGTATAAAAGTTGTGAATAATCCTATTAAAATTAAGGCAAAAATATAAATATTTGTAATTATATTCCTTGCTCTGTATTCATCATTTGCACCAATGTATTTTGCAGCCAAAACCCCAACTGTTATTGATAAACCAATTGAAAAAGCAACACTAAACATTATTAACTGCCCAGAAAACCCAATAGATGCAGCAACTTCTTGCTCACCTAACATACTTAAAAAGTAAAAATCAATTAAATCCACTAAGAAAACTGCAATCAGACCAGCTGTTCCTGCCAAAGTCATTTTTATAACATGTAACATTGTTGAGCCAGTTACATATTTAGCTTTTGCTGAGTTTTTGGGGTTATTGTTTATAGTTTTCAAAGTTTTTTAGTTTATTATTGAAGTTATATCATTTGCTTATTAATTGCTCATTATATGCTATTTTAATTAAGTTTTTTAGTTGAATGAAAATAAAGCAAAAAAAAACGAGCCGAAGCTCGCTTTTAAAAATATCTATAAACTTGTTAAGCTTTAGCTTCTGCTTCCACTTCTTTTACAACAACTTCAGCAACCTCTGAAGTACAGTTTGGACATCTTTTTGCTTCAATTGCAATTTCAGTTTTACAAAATTCACAACTCTTTGTTGTAACCTTTTCTTCTTCTTTTTTCTTAAGTTTATTTACTTGTTTAATTAGCATAAATACAACAAAAGCAACAATTAAGAAACTAATAACAGAGTTAATTAAAACGCCAATATTCATTGTTACAGCTTCAGCAGCTTTTGCGGCTTCTAATGTTGCATAAGGACCTGCTTCTTTTGCACCATCTTTAAGAGTTATAAATAAATTAGTAAAATCCATTCCTCCCATTAAAATACCAATACCTGGCATAATAACATCAGAAACTAAAACTTTTGCAATCGTTCCAAAAGCTCCACCAATAATAATACCAACCGCCATATCAACAACATTTCCTTTTACAGCGAAATCCTTAAATTCTTTCATCATTCCCATATTAAATACCTATATTTGTAAGTTAAAAAACGAAATATTCTACACATTTATTATTTATTTAAAACATAAAACATAAGGTTTAATAAAATAGTAAAACTTATCCAAAGCCTGCCATTACAACATTGACTATGAAATTTAAAATTATTCAACAATAATATCAAATAGACTTTTAGTTAAAAACCCATCAGTAATCAAGCCTTTAGATTGCTGGAAAAACTGAATTGCTCGCTTAGTATTATTACCGAATTTACCATCTGCAACTCCAGCATCAAAGCCTTTTTCATTAAGTTTATTTTGGATTAAATAAACATCATCTTTAGTAACTTTTTTGGCTTGTGTTCTTGGCCAAGGTGTTTGTAAAGGTGTTTTTCCAGCAATTTTATCTGCAAGTAAACTAACTGCCAAAGCATAAGAGTCTGAATTATTATATCTTTTAATCACGTCAAAGTTTTTATACAAAAGTATTTTAGGACCAGACGCACCAGCAGGAACAAATAATCTAGCAACAACTTCACTGTTTGGTAAATCACCTCCATTTACAGACTTCACACCTAAGCTTTGCCAAGCATTTAATGATTTGAAATCTTTCCTATTATTTGCATATAAATAATCAAAATCAGCGGGCAAGCTAACTTCTTTTCCCCAAGGTAATCCTTTTTGCCAACCTTTTTTTATGAAGTAATTTGCAGTTGAAGCAAGAGCGTCATTATGATTCCACAAATCTCTTTTACCATCACCATCAAAATCCACTGCATAACTAACATAGCTTGTTGGAATAAATTGAGTATGCCCCATTCCGCCAGCCCATGAGCCTTTTGCATTTATTGTTGGAATATCTCCAGCCTCAACTAATTTTAAAGTTGTTAAAAGTTGGTTTTCAAAAAACTGTTTTCGTCGCCCTTCAAAAGCAAGTGTTGCCATTGCACTAATCAAAGGAACTTTTCCAGTATAACTTCCATAATTACTTTCAACGCCCCAAATAGCAACAACATATTGTGGTGCAACGCCTATTTGCTTTCCAATTCTTGCTAATAGTTCAGAATTTGCATTAAACTTTTCTCTACCTTTTGTAATTCTAGTTTGAGAAACAGCGCCGTCTAAATACTGCCAGATAAACTTTTTAAACTCTGATTGTGATTTATCGCGTTTTATTGCTTTTGGATAAAAAGTTACATTGTCCAAAAATGATTGCATTATTGGTTTAGAAACACCTTTGGCAAGACCAACTTTATAAAAAGATAATTTCCAAGCTTCCCAGTTTTCGCCAGCAACTTCACCTGTTTGCGTTGTAACAGGTTCTTTTGTGGGAGTAATATCATTTGCACAAGAAGTTACAAGCAATGATAAGCTTAAATATATTGATAGGTTTAGTTTTTTCATTTTGTTTTATTGATTAATTCTTTTAAAAAGAAAATATTACACTAATTAAATAGCTTTACCTAAATTAAAACCGCATAACTTTATAATTGTCAAAAGAATGTTACAAGTTTGGCTATAAACCAGGAATTCCAAGTGGGCCAGGTAAATCTGGAATTCCACAGGAAGCTAATAATAATGTTAATAATAAAAATCCTAATAATTTTAAATTAAATTTGTTTTTGTTCATTTGTATATATTGGGGTTAGGTTAAAACAATCATTCTATTTAAAACACAAAACTAAAACAACTGTTATTCTCTATTTGTTAAAACTAATTAATTGATATAATAAATTATTTAAAATAAATATAATTTCACAACCAGCGAGGACAAAAATGTTACCAATACCAGCAATAGATTTAAAAGATAATAAATGCGTGCGTTTAGAACAAGGGCTTATGGATAAAGCTACTATATTTTCAGATAACCCAGTAGAAATGGCAAGAAAATGGGTAGATGCAGGGTGTGAACGCTTACATATTGTTGATTTAGACGGTGCTTTTGCAGGAAAACCAGTTAATGCAAAATCAATTTCAGATATTGTTAAAGCTTTCCCAAATATTCCAGTGCAAATTGGTGGCGGAATTAGGGATATAAAAACTGCAAAATATTATATTGACTTGGGTGTGAAATATATAATTATTGGCACACAAGCAGTTAAACAGCCTGAATTTATAAAAGAATTGTGTGATATTTATCCAAATAATATAATTGTTGGAATTGATGCAAAAGATGGAATGGTTGCAACAGAAGGTTGGGCGGAAACCTCTGATGTTTCGGCTATTGATTTAGCGAAAAAATTTGAAAATCTTGGCGTTTGTGCAATTGTTTATACTGATATTGCAAGAGATGGAATGATGAAAGGTGTAAATATCAAGCAAACAGAAGAACTAGCTAACGCTGTCAATATCCCAATCATAGCATCTGGCGGAGTTTCTAGCATGAAAGATGTGGCAAACTTAGTAAATAGTAAATCTAATATATTTGGAGCAATAATTGGTAGAGCAATTTATGATGGAGTTATTGATTTAAAAGAAGCTTGCCAGTTTTGTAAGAAATGACTTTATGGGTTTGAAGTAATAAACTCCTAAAACACACCTAACTCTTAGGGGCAGAAATAGCTTCTATCTCTATAAAAAAGATATTTTTAATATAATGTTCGCCTAAAAATCCCATTGGACAAGAGTGCGTAAGTTTGAAGGGAAAAATTATAGCGTTATAAGTTTAGTTGTTTAGTTACTTGGAAGATAGTTGTTTTCCCTTCAAAACCACATACTTATAATTAGAATGACCAAAGATATTGATAGTAAAGTAAAAGTCCAATAAACTATTTTTTTATTTTGCAAATGTCTTTGCAGATACGAACCTGCTGCCATCCATAAGCAGTTAGAGCTAGAGCCTGCAACCACAAGTGCTAAAATAATTATAAATGACTGAGTAAATATATTTCCCTGAGTATTTATAAACTGTGAATATGCAGTAGCAACCATCACCCAAGCTTTTGGGCTAAGTGGATGAATTAGAGCGCCTTTTTTAAAACTTGGTTTATTTTCATTATTTGCTTTTACTTCCAAATTCCTAGATTGGAAAATTTTATACGAAAGGTAAAGTAAATATATTGAACCTAGTATTTTAATTATTTGTAGTGAAATTGGATACAAATCAAAAACTTTACCAAGCCCTGAAGTAACTGAAATCGCAACCAAAAGGAAACCAAAAACGACCCCCAAAAGCATAGGTATAGTTTTCTTAAAGCCTGATTGCATAGCCGTTCCCATCAAAAGTAAATTAGATGGGCCAGGGGTATATGTCATCATTACTGAAAAAATAATTAATGAAATTAGTTGCTTTATTTCCATATAATTAACTAATTTTTACTTAAAGTCATAATGAAAAACAACTGGAGGTTTTGCAAAAAAAACTCCAATTATTTCACGCCATTTTACAAAAGCATTAGACTCTCTAAAATCAATAATATGGCTATCTAAAGTTTCCCAATAAATAAATATTTTATAACTATTTGGATTTTCTATTCCTTTCACTAAGTTATGTTTTATGTAACCTTTTGCAGGTTTTAAGCATTTGTTTTGTGCTATTTCAAATGCTTTTTCAAAATCTGTAGTTTGGTTTTCTTTAATTTCTAAACTTGCTAACTCTAAAATCATAATTTACCTCATAGTTTATTTAAACTTCAAATTTCAATTGTAAAACAAATATTTTTTTTTACTATTTAATTATGATTTATAATCATATAACTTTAATTTTTTGCTTACTATTTTGTTTTATCAAGTTTTTTTATATGCTTTCTTTCTAGTTTGTATATCCTTTCTATTTTAGTAAGGAATGCTTTTTGTCTGATAAATCTGTTATAATTATTTGGCACTTGAAAAGTTTAAAAGTGTGATACAAATTTTATTATTATTCATTAATCAAAACAGAGGATTAAATAAGATGAATCTAGAAAAGTATGGAATTACTTGCCAAACAGTTAACAGAAATTTAGCACCAGCTAAATTATACCAAGAATCATTACTTCATGATCAAGACGCAGCAATATCTTCAGCTGGTTCTTTGATTGCTTTTTCTGGAGAGAAGACGGGGCGTTCACCAGGAGACAAAAGAGTTGTGCAAAACCCTGAATCTACAGATAATATTTGGTGGGGAAATATAAATATTCCTTTCACTCAAGACTCACATGACAAAAATAAATCAGTTGCGATTGATTTCTTAAATAAAGCAGAACAGCTTTATGTTATGGATGGTTTTGCAGGTTGGGATCCAGAATACCGTATCAAAGTTAGAGTTATTACAACAAGACCTTATCACGCATTATTTATGAATAATATGCTTATTCGCCCAACTGCTGATGAATTAGCAAATTTTGGCGAACCTGATTATATTGTTTACAATGCGGGTCAACAAGCTGCAGATCAATCTGTTGAAGGTGTTGATACTAATGCTTCAGTTTCTCTTTCTTTTGAAAAAGAAGAAATCGTAATTCTAGGAACAGAATACGCTGGAGAAATGAAAAAAGGTGTGTTCACAATAATGAATTACCTAATGCCATTAAAAGGCGAAATGCCAATGCATTGTTCGGTTACTTCTGAAATTGGTTCTGATAAATCAGCAATATTATTTGGGCTTTCAGGAACTGGTAAAACTACTCTATCAGCTGATCCAAAAAGAAACCTTATTGGTGATGATGAGCATGTTTGGACTGATAAAGGCGTATTTAATATTGAAGGTGGTTGTTATGCAAAAGCAATTGATTTGACTGCAGAAAGTGAGCCAGAAATATTTAACGCTCTTAAGTTTGGTGCAATTTTAGAAAATGTAGTTTATGACAAAAATCATAGCGTAGATTATACCGATGTAAGTATTACTCAAAATACTCGTGGCTGTTACCCAATTGAAGCAATTCCAAGTGCAAGAATTCCTTGTATTGCTGGTCAACCAACTGATGTTGTGTTTTTAACTTGTGATGCTTTTGGTGTTTTACCTCCTGTTTCTAAGCTAACTCCTGAGCAAGCTATGTATCAGTTTATCTCTGGTTATACTGCTAAAGTTGCTGGAACTGAAATGGGTGTTACTGAGCCTCAAGCTACATTTTCAGCTTGTTTTGGCGCACCATTTATGGTTTGGCACCCTGCTAAATATGCAGAATTGCTTGCAGAAAAAGCTAAGAAAAATAATGTAAACATTTGGTTAGTAAATACTGGCTGGGCTGGTGGTGGCTACGGTGTTGGTTCTAGAATTAAACTAAAATATTCAAGAGCTATCATTGATGCAATCAACTCTGGCGAGCTTGCAAAAGCTGAAACTAAAACAGATCCTAGATTTGGATTTGAAATAGTTACTTCTTGTTCTGGTGTTCCTAGTGAAATTTTAGATCCTAGAAATGTTTGGCAAGATAAAGGTCAGTATGATGCTCAAGCTGAAAAATTAGCAAATATGTTTGTTGAAAACTTCAAGAAATTTGAAGAACAAGCAGGTGCTGAAATTAAAGCAGCCGCTCCAAAAGTATAAAACTATTTTTTAGTTTTTATAGAAACCGTTATCACTTTGGTGGTAGCGGTTTTTTAACTTTAGAGCATTTATAATTATTTACAAAAACCCTACAAAAACATAATGATAATAAAAATACTCAAACTATCAATCGTTGCAATTATTTTAGTCTTATTAGCAATATTTATTGCAAACTATTTGGTTGAAAATTCAACAAAAAATAAAGTATTCAATGATGTAAATAAAATTCCAAAAAATAAAGTTGGGTTAGTTTTGGGAACAACTAAACTATTAAAAGGTGGCTGGATAAATGTATATTTCACATATCGTATTAATGCAGTTGTTGAGCTATATAATGCTAAAAAGATAGATTTTATATTAGTTAGTGGAGATAATGGAAGTGAGAATTATGATGAACCAACAGATTTCAAAAACTCATTAATAGAAAAAGGAATTCCAGAAAATAAAATATTTTTAGATTATGCAGGTTTTAGAACTTTGGATTCTGTAGTTCGTGCAAAAGAAGTATTTGGACTAACTAAGATTACAATTATTTCACAAAAATTTCATAATCAAAGAGCAATATATTTAGCTGAAAAAAATGGAATTGAAGCCGTTGGATATAATGCAACAGATATTCGTGGAAGATATGGTTTAAAAGTGAAACTGCGTGAATATCTTGCAAGAGTAAAAGTTTTTGTAGATATTTTATTTAGAGTGAAACCTAAATTTCTGGGTGAAAAGATTGAAATAAAGTAGTTAAATATTATTAAAAAAGTAATGAAGCCAAATAATAACCAACTAATGAGCTTTGTATTGATTTTATTTGCATTAACATAAAGTCTTAACTAACAACTACTTAAGTAATCTATAGTTATTATCTATTATATGTATTGTAAGTATTTATCAAAACCTTTTTAATAATAAGGTTTAATACAGTTGCAATTTTGCATATAAAAAATGAGGTAATTCATTATGAAAAAAACAATTCTAGCTTTATGCTTAGTTGGATATGGTTTTGCACAAGCTGACGATGCTACTCTTAGAGATAAAGCAAATAAGGTTTTTAAACCAATCCCTTCAAAAGTTAAAGAAATGATTTCAGATAATAAAATAACTGATAAAAAAATAGAACTTGGGAAAATGTTATTCTTTGATCCAAGGCTTTCAAAAGGTGGAACTATAAGCTGTAATAGTTGTCATAATCTAGCCACAGGTGGTGATGACAATATGGGGAAATCAATAGGGCATAAATGGCAAAAAGGTGGTAGAAGTGCACCAACAGTTTTAAATGCAGTTTATAATGTTGCACAATTTTGGGACGGGCGTGCAGAAGATTTAAAAGCACAAGCCAAAGGACCAATTCAAGCAGGTGTTGAAATGAATAACACACCATCAGCTGTTGAGCAAACTTTAAAATCTATGCCTGAATATGTTGGTAAATTTGAAGCGGCATTTGAAAATAAAGAAACAAGCTTTGATAATATGGCTAGAGCAATTGAAGCATTTGAGGCTACTTTAATTACACCAAATTCACCATTTGATAAATTCTTAGCAGGCGATGATAAAGCAATGACAGCTGATCAAAAAACTGGTTTAGATTTATTTATGACTAAAGGCTGTGCTGCTTGTCATTCAGGTGTTAATGTTGGTGGGCAAGCTTATTTCCCATTTGGTTTAGTTAAAAGACCTGGTGCTGAAATTCTTCCAGTAGGTGATAAAGGTAGATTTGAAGTAACTAAAACAGCAACAGAAGAATATGTATTTAGAGCAGCTCCTCTTAGAAATATAGCTTTAACAGCACCATATTTTCACTCTGGTGAGATTTGGAGTTTAAAAGAAGCAGTTTCTGTAATGGCAACAGCTCAACTTGGAACAGAGTTAAAAGAAGATGAACTTAACAAAGTTGTTTCTTTCCTAAAAGCTCTGACTGGTGATCAACCTAAAATTGTATATCCAATTCTTCCAGTTGAAACTGATAAAACACCAAAACCTGTAAATTAGCTTTATAGTTTTAGTATGTTTTTATAATATTAGGTTAAATAATTAATTGTTTAATTATTGATAGTTAATATTTAAGTATTAAAACTAAAAACTTAAGAAGTAAGGCTAAGTAAATGTAATGTTTACTCAGCCTTTTTTACTTTAATACTTAGTTTATGATATTGATTTATATAAAAGATTAATGAAAATAGTTATAACTTAAAAAGATTTATAATTTCGTCTCTTAACCATTTATGGCTCCTTATATTTTGATTTCTTTCATGCCAAATAAGATTTATATCAAATGGTGGAAGCTCAAATGGGACATTAGCACAGCCAAATCCAGCAAAGAGAGTATCTTTGCAAATTTCTGGCATAACTGTAATAAGCTTAGTTCCCTTTATTAAATGTGGAAGCATTGCAAAATCAGATGCTTGAGTGCGAATATTTCTTTCAGATTTTATTCCTAATCGTTTTGCGATTATTGTTTTATCATTATGACTAAAAAATATTAAAGCATGTGAGCTATTAAGATATTCTTTTTTTGTCTTAGGAGGTTTTATTTTACTTTTATCGTAATAGAGCTTAAATCCATTATTAGGGATTAAAGTTTTATAACGAATTGTATTTGCTTGAGGTTTTTCAGCACAAACTGCAAAATCATAGCTATTTCTAAGCATAAACTCTAAGTTATCAAGTTGCAGAGTGGTTATTTCCTGGTTTCTAAATCGAAGTGCAACTAAATTTTATTTTCTGGTTTTAATTTGGAACTAGTTATTTTTATTTTTATTAACTAAGATAATAACATTATGAAAAAATACACACAATTAACCAGAACTGATATGACAAAAATTGAAACATTGCTTGAGGAGAATTATAATCCTTGTGAAATAGCGATAAAACTAGGCAAAAATAAGACTACAATATACCGCTGCATAAAAAATAATAAAAACGCAGAAACCTTTGTTGGTGAAGAGGCATGGGAGAAAGTTTCCAAGAGGAAATCTATTGCAAATAAGCATGTTAGGATATTACCTGATAGTATTTTAGAGAAATATATTTTGATAAAAATAGAGCAACATTGGTCGCCAGAACAAATTTCTGGAAAGTGGCGAGAGGAGGCGCAAGAATCGATTTGCCACGAGACTATTTATCAATTTGTTTATAAGTATCACCCAAAATTAGTTAAGATGTATTTCAGAAGAAAAGGTAAGAAATATCAACATAATAGAAAGGAAAAATATCAAATAAAAGATCGTAGAATGATTGATGAAAGACCGCAAAATATTGAGCTTAGAAAAGAAGTTGGACACTGGGAAGGAGACACAATTGTCGGTAAAAATCACCAAGGCGCGATAGTTACAAATGTTGAAAGAAAAAGTGGTAAATTAATTGCTTCCAAAGTGAAAAAATCAACTGCAAAAGCTATTTTAGAAGCTACAGTTAAAGATTTCAAAGACTTACCAAATGAGTTACGAATAAGCATGACATACGATAATGGCAAAGAGTTTTCTTTACACCAAGAGATTGAAAAACAAGTAAAAATGAATGTTTATTTTGCACACGCTTACTCACCTTGGGAAAGAGGAACTAATGAAAATACCAACGGTTTGCTCCGAGAATTTATCCCCAAAGGCACTGATTTTAATAATGTTTCTGATGAAGACCTTGCTTATTTTGTAGAACTTATTAATAATAGACCACGAAAACGACTAGGATTTAAAACCCCAAATGAAGTCTTTCAAGCTGAACTTGAAAAGTTGCACTTGTAGGTAGAATCTAGCTTTTTAGATTTATATTTTGGGTCTTTTTTAATAAAAATCTATTAACCTTTGATAGAACCTGTTCTGTATCAATTGAGGTTGATATAAAATTAAATGTTTTTTTACTTTTCTGATGGTCAAATTCAGTTTCTTTAGTTAGGTCATTTAGTTTTTGATAATAACTTTTAAACTCAGTGTAAATTTGTTCTGCTTTTTGAGTTGGTAGCATTCTATTTTTTTCTCTAAAAAATAAATTATCATTAAAAATTTCTTTACATTTGCTTAAAGCATAACTAACTCTATTGAAAGGAACTATTATGTCTTGGTTGGTTTTAAAAACTTTTGACGGTAAGTCTTTGAAAAATATTAATATTTTAACTGGTGAGGAAAAAAATAATTTAGATTATTCAGAGCTAAAGGCAGACTCAACTGGAATAGTTAATTTAGCTAAATTACAAGGGATTAGTAAAGGTAAAGATACTGTTTTTGCAAAAATCATAATAAACTCAGAAAAAAATCAAATAAAAAAATTAGATTTTGGCTTTAGTGATAGAGTAAAAGTGTTTGTAAATGATAAAGCAGTGTATGAAGGAGCAGATAACTATAGAACTAGAGATTATAGGTTTTTGGGAACTGTTGGGCTTTATGATTCTATCTATTTAGATTTGCAAAAAGGTCAGAATGAGGTTGTTTTTGCAATAACTGAAAATTATAAAAATAGAGGTGGCTGGGCTGTCCAAGCTAGATTTGAAAACTTTGAAATAAAATAAACACTGGAGAAGTCTCCAGTATTTCTTAAGGAAGTAAAACTATACTAGTATTTTTTAATTATAAAACACAGAGGAAAAATGAATAAACTAAGTAAAATATTAACAGTCTCAGTATTATCAATTTCACTAGCTTTATCATCTAGTGCTTATGCTGGAAATAAAGCTTTAGAAAAAGAAATGAAAGTTATGAAAAAAAGCTTTAAGAGGTTAGTAAAATCAAAAAGTCTAAAAAGAATGCAAATCAATCTTAATAAGTTAAGAAAATCATCTGACAAAGCTGTAAAAATAAGCACTGAGAAATATAAAAAAGTCTCAGTGAAAGATAAAGAAATGTATCAAAAAGGGATGAAAATGCTTAATGAACAATATGATGCATTAGATGCTGCAATAAAAGCTAAAGATAAAAAACAAGCTAAAATAATTATTAAGAAAATCAAAAAAATCAAGAAAAAAGGTCATAAAAACTTTGATGTTTAGATTATAAATCTCTTAAAAATTTATTATTTATTAAGCTGGTATCTTTCTGATACTGGCTTTTTTGCGTATTTAATACAAAAGAAACCTAGATTATGAAATAAGCAGTATATTATTAAGCTTTATTAATAAAATAATCGTAGAGGAAAAATGAATAAATTAAATAAAATCTTAACTGTTTCAATATTGTCAGCTTCACTTGCTTTATCTGCAAATGCTTATGCTCATAAACATTCTGACTTAGAAAAAGTAATGAAAGATATGAAAAAAAGCTTTAAGAAATTAGCAAAGTCAAAGGACTTTGGGAAAATGCAAACTAATTTAGATAAGTTAAGAGAGCTATCGGATAAAGCAGCAAAAGAAAGCACTGATACTCATAAAGAGCCTTCTGCAAAAGAGAAAGAAATGTATGAAAAAGGTATGAAAATGCTTAGTGAACAATATGATGCATTAGATGCAGCAATAAAAGCTAAAGATAAAAAACAAGCAAAAATGATTATAAAGAAAATCAAAAAAATTCGTAAAAAAGGACATAAAAACTTTGATGTATAAAGAATAAAATATTTGTAAATGAAAAACCGATGCTTTAATTAAGCATTGGTTTTTTTGTTTAAAGTAACTGAGTAAAAAATCTATATCAAATTACATATAAACAATATTCTTTCCTAGATTTTTAGATTCAAATAATTTTTTATCTGCTCTGGCAAGAACTTCAGAAAAAGAGTCATCATGTTCATTATAAATTGCAATCCCAATACTAACTGTAACTTTAAAGACATCATCATTATCAGAAACATATGATAGTTTAGAAACTGCAAATCTTATTCTTTCAGCTAATTTGGTAGCATCTTCTTTGGTATTAAATTTAGAAATTAAAACAAATTCATCTCCACCAAAACGGATACAATAATCCTTAGCTCTTGTTAGATTTTTTAGAAGAGCAGCTATATCATTTAAAATATCATCACCACCCTTATGCCCAAGAGTTTCATTTATGGTTTTAAAATCATCTAAATCCATAAACATTGCTGTGAATAACTTATCACTTTTTGTTCTGTATTGCTGTTCAATTTGTGAAATTATATCAGGCATAGAGCGTTTGGAGAAAAGTCCTGTCAATGGGTCGGAATTTGCAATAATTCCAGTTTGATGTGTGTGTTTATTTACTGTTACTAAAAGTAAAAAAGAAAATAATAGAAAAACAATAAAAGTAAAACCTGAACTTTTAATAATTACAGATAAAACCTCTTTATCTAACTCATCAGAAAAAACGCCAGTTCCAACAACCCAATCCCAAGGTTCGAAATAGCCGACACTAGATGCTTTTAAAGCTATTATGTGTGTGTGTGGGTTTTCCCAATAGTATTCAACGATTCCGCCACCTTGTTTGGCAACTTTAGTCATTTCTTTATTGAAGAATAATCCATTTGAGTCTTTCTTTTCAGAAAAATTAGTTCCAACTAAGTCTGGAAAGTAAGGAAGCATTAACATTAATCCATCAGACCTATGTATCCAATAGTATCCAGATTTACCATAAGTTTCTTTTTCCAAGGCTCCCATAGCATACTTTTTAGCCATTTCCTCGCTTAGAACTCCTGAAATTTCTAACTCATAAAAATAACTAATAGATTTTATTGCCATTTCAATATGCTCTTTAAATTCATTCTTTCTGGCATTTTTTAAACTATTTGAAAAATTAAAAAAGAAAAAAGTCAAGAAAACAACTATTCCTAAAATAGTTGCTGAAGAAATAAGGATTAATTTTTTTTTCAAGTCTTTATTGAGAAACATTCTATATAATTTAGTTGCTTTAAGTTAATTCTTACTAATACTATTACAAAAGCTAACGAATGTAAACATATCTTAAGCTAAGTATTTATATAGAGTTTTGTTAATATGAAATTAAAAGAACTATAAACTGATTTTTTTATTTTTTACTACTTATTCAAACACTAAAAAATTCCTCATCGTTTCCAATCCATCTTTTTACAATTTCATTTGCCATTTTAGAGTTATTTATAATTAATTCGCCTGCTAAATTATATGCTTTTTCAAGTAGTTCTTTGTCTCGTTCAATATCAGCAATTCTAAATAACATTTCACCAGACTGTTTAGTTCCTAAAACCTCACCAGCCCCTCTTATTTCCAAATCTTTTTTAGCTATTTCAAAGCCATCAGTCGTTGTTCTTATAACTTGTAAGCGTTTTCTTCCAGTTTGTGAAAGAGGTGATTTATAAATTAAAACACAATAAGATTGGTTCACGCCTCGTCCAACTCTTCCACGAAGTTGGTGCAATTGAGCCAATCCAAATCTTTCCGCGTTTTCAATAACCATTAATGAAGCATTTGGAACATCTACCCCAACCTCAATTACAGTTGTTGAAACAAGAAGTTGAATATTATTTTGTTGAAATTCACTTATTATTTTTTCTTTTTCTTCGGATTTTTGTTTACCATGAAGTAATGCAATTTTTAGATTTGGTAATTTTTCAGTTAAACTGGCAAATAAATCTTCAGCAGCCTTTGCTTCAAGCACTTCTGATTCTTCAATTAAAGCACAAACCCAATAAACTTGTTGTCCTTTTTTACAAATTGTATTTACTCTATTTATAAGCTCATCGCGTTTTTTTTCTGAAAGTAAAATAGTTTCAATAGTTTGTCTTCCTGGTGGAAGTTCATCAATTATTGAAGTATCTAAATCTGCATAAAAGCTCATAGTTAGAGTTCGTGGAATTGGGGTTGCTGTCATTAAAAGAAGGTGTGGCATTTTATTTAAATATTTAGATTTTTCTCTCAATAAAAACCGTTGTTCTACCCCAAATCTATGCTGTTCATCAATGATGGCAATCCCTAAGTTTTTATAAATAACATCTTTTTGAAAAAGTGCATGAGTTCCAATTATTAATTGTGCTTCTCCTGTTGATATTTTTTGTAAAGCTTCTCTTCTTGCTACAACTTTAGTTTTACCTGATAGCCAAACAACTTCAATATTTAGGTTTTTAAAAAGTTTTTTAGCTTGATGATAGTGTTGTTCTGCAAGAATTTCAGTTGGAGCCATAATCACTGCCTGCAAATTACTATTAATTGCTTGTAGACACGCACAAAAAGCAACCAAAGTTTTACCAGAACCTACATCACCTTGAATAAGCCTATTCATTGGTGTATTTTTACTAATATCTGCAAAAATATCTCCAATAACCCTAAGCTGTGCTTTAGTTAAATTGAAATCTAACTGTGCTAAAAACTTAGCCTGCAAGCTATCAAATATTTTTACTGGAAAACTATCTTCAGTTTTTATCTGTGATTTTTTTTGTAACATTCCTATTTGTTTAGATAATAATTCATCTAAAACAATTCTTGCCAAATCTGGATTAAAAGGACTTAAAATATCTGAAATTTTTTGAGTAGTTTTAGGATTGTGAATATTTTTTAATGCTAATTTTAAAGGGCTTAATTTATTTTTCATTAAAAACTCCTCACTAAAATCTAGTAAATCATCAGTTTCTAAACAGCTTATTGCCACAGCCACCCATTTACGAATTTTATTAATTCCCGCACCTTTTATTGTAGGATAAACAGGAGTTAAGTTTTTTTCTAGCCTTATATTATTTTCATTTGAAATGATTTTATATTCAGGGTGAAGCATATTCCATTTATCTTTAAAGACATTCGCCTGCCCATAAACTAGTATTTGTGTGCCTGGTGCAAATTGCTTTGCTTGAGCAGCTGAGAAGTTAAATAAACGAATATCAATAGCACCAGTTTCATCATAACCACTAATTAATAAAGTGCGTTGCCGACCATAATTAATCCGACAAGACATAACCGTAATTAAGATTTGAGCATATTCACTAAAAACTAAATCACAAATTTGAGTTATTTTAGTTTTATCTTGGTACCTATTTGGCAATAAAAACAAAAAGTCTTCAACTTTAAATATTTTCGCTTTATTAAGTTTTTCTTTTATCGCTGCTCCAATACCTTGCAATTCTGAAATATCTGAGTTTAGAGTTATTTTTTTATCTTTTGTCATAATTACTATTTTAACAAAAATTAAAGTATATTATTTAACTAAGTCTTTAGCTTTATTCCAAATATTTTCACTTTGATTTTTTATTTCATTAGTTACTTTTTCCCCAGCTTCTTTGCCTATTTTTTTTAGGTTATCATTATTTGAATACTTTTCTATACTTTGAGTTATCTTTTTAAATTTATTAATAGCGGTAAATATTTCATCAGATTGGACTATATTTTGTTGCTTTAATATTTTTTCCCAGTCTAATTTTTTTGCAGATGAAAGTGCAAATTTGACACCTATCTTAATAAGGAATATTTTATCACGGAGTCCATTCAGTATTTTTCCAGACTTTCTTTTTTTGACATAAGTTATAAGCTTATCAATAGTTTCCTTATCTTCTTCTGATGAGATTTTGCTATTTTTTAGTTTGTTGAGTGAGATAATTGCTTTTTCTTTTTCATGAGAAACTAGATAAACATAAGTCTCAATTATCCAAGTTATTTCATTATCAATTCCTGCACTTTTTGAGTCATTTAAGAAAACTTTAAAGTCCTGAATTGCTAGCTTTTTATCAGCATCTCGCTGAGTAGATAAATTACTAATTCCTCTAATTAAAAAATTAATTGCACGAAAGAATTTATGAGTATGTTTTCCATCTATATCTAACTTTTCAAATATAAATTGCATTTTTGGTAAGTCAATATTTGGGTTGCTATCTAACCAATTAATATTTTGGGTTAGCTCTTTTCTTGATAAAAAATAAAGGTCTTTTTTATAAAATAGAAAACCTTTATATAGTTTTAGTGCTGTTTTAAGTTCTATTTCTGGCATAGATTCTAGATTTATTTTTGAACTTTCATATAATGAAATTTCTGTTCCAAAACTTCCACTTAATAAAACTCCAGCACTAAATAAAATATGCTCAATATTATTTAGTTGGATTTTTTCTTCTTTTGTAAGAGGTTGAGTTTCTTTTTTAGCAAAGCTTTCTGTAAGAGTTGGGAAATTATCTTCATCAGTTTTAGCAATATAACTGCTTACTTCTTTAAAACCTTTTGCAATAGCAATATAGTCTTTTATTGATAAATCTTGTTTACTTGTGTTTTTATCATCAAAAATATTTATAGATACTTTTTTCAAATCATTCTTGAATTTTGTTATTTCTGGGGAAGAGCTTGTTTTATCTGTTGAGGCTCTAAGCATAATTTTACTGAACTTATATGCAAGCACGCTATATGAATCCAAAAGTTTAACTAAGTTAGCTTTATCTTTTTCTAATAATTGTGCATCAGTCTTTGGTTTTTTTGAGCAACTTAAGGTGATAAATGTTAAGAATATAATTGAATATAAAATTTTATAGTTGTTTTTCATAGTTTTTCTTGTAATTAATTTGTATTAAATAAAATGTATAAAAAAGGCATTTAGGTTTGCTTTGTATATATTTCTCATTATTTTCACTTTATTAAGTTTCTCTTTTATCGCTGCTCCAATACCTTGCAATTCTGAAATATCTGAGTTTAGAGTTATTTTTTTATCTTTTGTCATAATTACTATTTTAACAAAAATTAAAGTATATTATTTATTATTAAAATAATAAATGGCAAGAGATTATTGCTTTCAATTACTCAAACCAATTATATGAATGAAATTTTTAATAATTAGACCAATAGAGAATATATAAAATAAAGTTGCGATTATAAATGCAATCGTTTTGTAAGATTTGGAAACTCTTAAAACTAAGAAAAAATAAATCAATGAATAAAGAATTAAAATAGTGGCTAAACTCCACAAAGACTTAACAAGTATAGTGCTTGGTCCAATTGCTCCAACCAAGCCATTTATAGCACTTAAAGAATTCCCTATAACTGATATCCCCAAAGCTCCTATGAAAAAATAAAGAACTAAATTGTAATGTTTTTTATAATAGTTTCCCCAAATAAACAATAGTGCCAAGGTAAATAAAATTATTCCAGCATCTGCAAAAATATGCCATAAATAACAACTACAATGTTTCTCTGATGCAATATATGAAATATATTTATCGGGGCAAAAAGGGATAGATGTATTTATCCAAAAAAAGTTCACCGCAAACTGTAAAATAATAAAAATATAGGTGCTTCGTTTCATTATAATTTTCATACTCTAATTTAACTAGAAGCCTTCAAAAGTATTTTGTCTAAAAGCTTAGAAGATAATATTCTTTTTAGGAAACCAAAAAGATAAGTTGGTTTAGTAACATAATATCTTGGTTTTGGATTAGTTGCGTTTATTGATTTTACAAGAACCTTATAAACAGCATCTTCACTTAAAGTAAATGGTTGATTTTCTAGACTATTTAATCTTTCCAAAGACTTCTTGTAACTATTTCTATGCCTTGAGTTTTCTATATTGATATTCTCTAAAAAGGCTTTTTTAGCATTTTGCCTAAAGTTAGAAATAATAGGGCCTGGTTCAATTAGTGATAATTTTAATTTTGTATCTGCAAATTCCAAACGCATAGTATCAGTCAAACCTTCAAGTGCAAATTTGGAAGAAATATAAGCTCCACGATTTCGCATTGCAACAAATCCCAATATTGAACTAATTTGAATAATTCTAGGTTTTTCGGAAGATAAAAGTGTTTTAATTAACTTAGTTGTAAGCTCGTGAGTTCCAAAAACATTAGTACTAAATTGTTTTTCCAAAGTCTTTCTAGTCAAATCTTCAACCGCACCAGCCTGTCCATAAGCACCATTATTTACTAAAACATCTAGCTCATCATTTGTAATAACTAAGGCGTCTTTTATACCTTGGGTTATAGATTCACTATCATCTAAATCTAATTTCACACAGTGAAGCCCTTCATTAATTAATTTTTTCACATCTTCATATTTTCTACAGCTTGCAACAACAAAATAACCTTGATTATGTAATTTCTTTGCACAATGGTAGCCAATTCCAGTGGAACAACCTGTTATTAATATTTTTGTTCTATGCAGGCTACCAGTTTGTAGTATTTCGTTTGATAATATCTTTGAAGAGTCTAATATGTTGCTCGCTGTCGTTAAGTGCGGGGATGTAGCGGTAGATGATTTTGGAGTCTGTTTGTTTTTGGTTTTCTTTGAAATATTCATGATTTTCCACCTTTAATTCTTCTAAAGTTTCTAAACAATCTGCACTAAATGCTGGAGATATAATATGCAAAGATTTAATGCCTGATTGTGCTAATTGTTTTATTGTATGGTCGGTGTAAGGTTTTATCCACTCTTTTCTACCCATTCTGGACTGAAAAGTCATTACAAACTTATCCTCACTCAATCCTAATTTTTCAACCAAAAGTTCAGTAGTTTTTTTACAATGTTGATAATAAACATCACCTTTTTTAATATAATCTTCTGGCAACCCATGGTATGAAAAAATTATCTTTTCTGGAATTTCATATTTTTGCCAAAATTCAGTTATAGAATTTGCCAAAGCCTCTATAAATAAAGGATTTTCATAATAAGATTTTATAAATCTTAGTTCTGGAATATTTGAATGATTTTGTAATTGTTTTGCTATTTCATCAAAAATACTCGCCGTTGTTGTAGCTGAATATTGTGGATATGCTGGTAAAATCAAAAGTTTATCACAGTCTGAATTTATGATTTTATCAATAGCAGATTTAATTGATGGATTTTGATAACGCATTGCAAGAAGCACTTCTATATTATCTCCTTCAAATAATTTATTTAATTTTTTGACTTGTAATTTACTAATACTAACTAATGGCGCACCATCTTCTGTCCAAATTGACTGATATAATTTTGCAGATTTTTTTGGTCTTAATCTTAGAATAATCATCAACATTGGTAACCATTTCCATCGTGGAATATCTATAACTCGTCTATCTAATAAAAATTCTTTCAAATATCTACGCACAGATTTAACCGAACAATCATCAGGTGAACCCAAATTAACAAATAAAACTTTTATCATAATTTACCCTCATAATGATTTTGCATAATTACAGTTCACAATCATAATTAACAATTAATGGGCTATGGTCTGAAAAGCGTTGTTCTTTATAGACAGTTGCTGATTTGACCAAGCTACTTAATTCATCACTTATAATTTGATAATCAATTCTCCAGCCAGTATTATTTGCCCAAGATTGCCCACGATTTGACCACCAAGTATATTGTTCTGCTCTATCATCCACCAATCTAAAAGAGTCTTTATAACCATTGGTAAATAATTTGCTTAACCAATCTCTTTCGTGTGGTAAAAACCCAGAACTATTTTTATTTCCTTTTGCATTTTTGATATCTTTTTCAGTATGGACGATATTTATATCTCCACAAATAATATAGTTTTTATTAGCTTTTTTATGCTCTTGCAAACGACTATAAAGCTTGCTCATAAATTCTTCTTTCAAAACTTGTCGTTGCGTTCCTGCAGTTCCAGAGTGCATATAAATTGAAACCACACTAAAATTCTTAAATTCAAACTCAATAAATCGCCCCTCACAATCAATAGTTTCATCACCAAAACCAATTGTTACATTTTTAGGTTTCTTTTTTGAATAAATCGCAACACCAGAATAACCTTTTTTGACCGCATCATGATATTTACAAAAATAACCTTGAGGTTGAAATTGTGGTTTGTCTTCTAATTGGTCAAACTGTGCTTTTGTCTCTTGAATACAAACAACATCAGGGTTTTCCTTTTTTATCCATTCAAAAAATCCTTTTCTATCCGCCGCTCTTATTCCATTGGTGTTAATTGTTATAATTTTCATAGTTTGTTTATTGTGTAAAATGTTAGTTTAAGTTTTGTTATTAATTAATTTATTATTTACTAATTTTTATTTCTAAATCTTGCAAAAATCTCTTTAAAGCTTGGGGATAAGACTACTTTTGTTTTTGTTGATCCATCATGAGGTAACCTCCTCTCTTCAAAACAACTATATATTACTGACAAAACTATAAGAGCTATAAAACCAAGCAACCAGAAAGGTATAATTTTATTAGTTATAATAATTGTGTAGATATAAATAAAGCCTATATTAAACAAGAAATAAAAACTTCTAAGAATAGCAATTCCTCCTGTTATTCGCTGTTTATATATATCTATAGTCTCAACTCCAGCAATCAGTTTCCCAATATTGGCTTGTAAAAAATTAGCTTCCATTATTGGTGTAATGACAAAGAAGTATCCCAGTGCAGAAAATGCCATTTGTGAAAGTAGCTTTGAGTCCATATTATAATCATACTTTCTATAAATAATTATTATATAGGTGTAAATAGCAATAACAAAAATATCAATAGAAAAAGCAAAAAATCGTCTTACTAAAAAAACATTCTCTTTGGATATTGATTTCTTTATTTTTTCTAACTTTTGCAAATTTTCTTTACTTTGAGAGGTATTGTCAGAAGCTATAATATTTTTATAATTTTTTTCATAAAGCTCACTATTTACAAACTTATAATAAGTTAAAGAATATTGACTCCTTTGCCACTTAAACATTTTAGCTAAATACTTTATTGCTGGATATCTTATAAATGCCTCAAAATCAACAGAGAATAAGTAACTATTATATTTTTCAAGTAACTGTTTAAATAACCTTATTGATATTTGCTCTTTTAAGATTAAGTTATCCTTTTTTATCCTATCAAATGCAGAAAAATCACTTACCTTTAATTTAATAAACTTCTTTTTCAAAACTTTATCTAGCATTGCAAATAAAATATCAGTAGTTTGTTTTTCTTGCCCAAAATCTTCAACCTCAGTAAATTCTCTTTCTGATTTTTCTTTAGAATATTCCCATAGTTCCTGCCAGTTATCTGACCAAGCAAAAAAGGCACTTAAGTAAGAAAGTGTATTATACAATTCAACAGCAACAAGATTTGGGCTAAGTTCTCTTATATGAAACCCAACTAACTTATCAAAAACAATTTTTGAAACATAAGCTTTAAACTCTACATTTGACAAGCTTCCAATATCTTCAAGAAAAACTAGTTCCTCAACTTTTATCCTTGAAAAAACTTTTCCAAATACTTTATCTAAGCGTTTATTTATTATACTTAGTGAGATATCTTCATCATAAAATGCAAAGTCCCACATTTCCTCCCAATCATAACCCCAGTTAAAAAATCCAGATAAACATTTTGTTATTTCATTGTTTTCAATTGTTTCCACACTTTGGTTTAAAGAGGCTGAGTGTTGTTTAATTAAGCTATCAAAAATTACTTTTGATGCTTCTTGCTTAAACTCCAAATTTACCATTAAATCCATAGTTTCAATAAATTTCAAATCATCAAGTTTAATTTTGGTAAGTTGTTTTGAAAAAATACTATCTGCTTCTTTTTTTAGATAAATTAGATTTTCATCAAAGTTTTTTTGTAATTTAATTTCTTCTTCTGAAATATTTATTTGCTCATTTTTAAGCTCAATTTCTTGTTTATCATTTTGGTTATTAAAATCAAGCGAGTTAAGTGAGTCAAAAACTAAGTTATCAACATAAGTTTCTTTTTTTTCTTCTGCTTTTTCTTCTACATCATCTAAATTAGAAAACTCATTATTACTATCAAGGTAAGTTACACTAATTTCATTTTCTTCTAATTCATCATTATTTTGGTTAATACTTTCCTGCTCTTCATTCAAATATACTTCATATTCAAACTCACTTTCAGCAATTTCAAGAGCTGATTTATAAGCTTCATAAAGTTCCGCAAACTCTTTAGGTTTTTCGTCTGGGCGGATTTTCTTAAGTAGCTTTGCATAAGCTATTTTTATTTTCCTTTTTTCTTGGGTTTGCTCTATCCCAAGGACTTTCCAACAGTTCATTAAAGAAGAAAATCTCTTTCAAAACTATCCAAAAAATCTGCAAATTCTTTTATTGCATCTTTTATTTTAGATAAATCTTGAGTTTCCAAAACACCCTCAAACCATCTCAAAGAGTCATTTATTCTTTCTCTATCTTCTCCAATTCTACTTTCATACAATCGCTCTGCTCTTGCAATCAAATTCATATTTGTAGCATCTTCTCTTGGGTGGAATTTGAGTTTTGCTAGCTTTTCTTTGGTTTCTTGAATTTGTTTTTCAGTTAGCTCAACATCTTTATTTTTTATCAAAGCATAATGCTTTTCACCAGTTGAAATAACTGTTATATCAACCTCCAATATTCCATTCATATCATAGCTAAATCTAATTTTAGCACCTTGCTCACCTTCTTTTCCTTTGGGAACTTTTGCTTCAAGCATTCCTAATTTTATATTGTTTTTACAAAGCCTACTTTCCCCTTGGTATATTTCAAATCGTATTACTTTTTGGTTATTAGAAGATGTTACATAAGTTTCCTCTTTACTTGTTGGAATTACTGTATTTCTCTCTATTATAGGGCTAAATATATCTCCATAAATATCCTGAGGGTCATTATGATTTAAAACTCCAGTGCCAAGTGAATAAGGGCAAACATCAGTTAAAACAACATCATCCAATGCCTTATCTTTTGCTTTCAACCCAGCCTGAATAGCAGCCCCAATAACAACAACCGTATCAGGGTCAATATTTGAAATAGGTTTTTGATTAATCATAACCTCAACCATTTCTCTAAAAATACTCATTCTAGTTGCACCACCAACAAGTATTATTTCATTCAAATCAGATGGTTTTAACTTTGCATCTCTAAGAGCTATTTCAACTGGTCGTTGAACTCTATTTAATAATGGTTTTGCTAATTCCAAAAAGTCTTTTTTTGTTATTTCAATTATATCTTTTTGCTGTTCAATAAAAGGCTTTATTTTAACTATATCATTATCATTTAACTCTCTTTTAACTTGCTCCATTTGCAAATATACTTTTTGCAAATCTAAGCTTGATAAATGCTTTTTGGTAAGGTTTTGTAGACTTAGATATTTTTCAACTAATATTTCAAGAAAATCCTCACCACCCAAAAAATTATCTCCAGCAGTAGCATGAACCTCTAAAACCCCATCAAAATATTCCATAATTGAAACATCAAAAGTCCCACCTCCCAAATCTAAAACCATAAACTGAGTATATTCAGGTCGCTCATGTAAACCATAAGAAACAGCAGCTGCTGTTGGCTCATTAATTAACCTTTCAACTTTCAAACCTATTAATTCACCAGCTAGAATTGTTGCTTTTCTCTGAGAGTCTGAGAAATAAGCGGGCACACTTATAACAGCTTCTGTTATTTCCTCTCCTAAAAAAGCTTCAGCATCTTTTTTTAATGATTTTAAAACAAATGAAGATAGCTCAACTGCTGAATATTTTTTCTTATTTATAATAATTTCTCTATTTGTACCCATGTATCTTTTGAACAAATTTGCTGTAGCCTCTGGGTACAAAACAGCCCTTTCTCTTGCTGTTTTACCAACTATTATTGTTTCCACCCCTTCTTTATTCAGCTCAATATGTATAACTGATGGTGTCAAAAACTCTCCAAGCTCATTTGGAATTAGCTTAACTTCATTTCCTTGCCAAATAGAACAAGAGCTGTTTGTAGTTCCTAAATCAATTCCTATTATTTTTTTCATAGTTTGTTATGTTAAATGTTAGTTATAGTTTTGTTATTAATTAATTTAAATTAGTTAGAAAGTAAGTTTAACAAATAACCTAAATTCAACCAAATTATAATCAAATAGAATATTTATTTTGGCAAATGTGGAGTGTAAAAATGTGTGAAATTACGCTATTACAGAATTATTCTGCCCTTTTATCATAAATAATCAAAAAGAGACAAGGCGTGGCTTGTCTCTACAATATTTGCGAATTAATCACGGTTGGTTGGTTGTTTTATATTTGCAGGGCAAAGTTTATCTAAATCAAACTTCATATCAGGGTTTTTTCTAATTTTATCAGCTAACTCCTCCAAACATATTGCTCTTTTTATGTCTTTATTTAAACCAAAGTTAGGATAAGCCCTTGTATTTCTATTTGCATAAGCTTCTACTAAAGCCATAATACAGTGAGTGCTTCCAAGTTTTGCACCTTTTCTGTATATTTTATAGGCCATATCAAGGTTACCATCAGTTTTGTAGTGAGCTGCCAAATTCCAAGCCGCATCTTTATGACCTTGATTAACTGCACAATGCCATACTTTTGCCATATCATTAAAGCGTTCAGTGTTTGCTAGTAAATAATTTCCAACAATATACTGTGCTTCAGGAAATCCTAATTTTGCTGATTCATTGATATAGTGCATTGCTTTTTTTGTATCTTCTTTTACATTAATTCCTTCTGAGTAAATAAAGAATAGAGCGTAATATCCATAAGCTTCATTATGTCCTGCTACCATTTTTAACCAATATTCTGCTTTTTCATCACTTTCTTTAACTCCTTCACCGTAATAGTAGCTTTTACCTAGATAATACATAGATGGCCAATGACCTCGTAGTGCTTCTTTTTTGAATAATAAAAAAGATTTTTCATAATCTATTTCACCGATTTTACTATATAAAACTTTTGCCTCTTTGAAATTCTCATTTGAGACAATATCTAGCTCCGCATATGGGAACTCACCTATTTGCGGACAGTTTGTTCCATCTAATTTTGTTATCCATTCATACTCATACTTATCAAAAATCTCTTGTTTATTCATTATTACACCTATAGTTATTATTAATGCAGTAAATACTGCTATTGTTAGTTTTTTGTTAGTTTTCATAATAGTTTTATGGGTTTTGAATGGATTGAAATTAGAGACAAGGGTGGCTTGTCTCTACAATATTTGTGGATTAATCACGGTTGGTTGGTTGTTTTATATTTGCAGGGCAAAGTTTATCTAAATCAAACTTCATATCAGGGTTTTTTCTGATTTTATCAATAAGGTTTCTTAGGCAAATAGCCCTTTTTATATCTTTATTTAAGCCAAAAGTTGGGTAACCTTTGCGGTTAGTATAAGCTTCTTTTAAAGCCATAATACAGTGAGTGCTTCCAAGTTTTGCACCTTTTCTGTATATCTTATATGCCATATCAAAGTTACCATCAGTTTTGTAGTGAGCTGCCAAATTCCAAGCCGCATCTTTATGACCTTGATTAACTGCACAATGCCATACTTTTGCCATATCATTAAAGCGTTCAGTGTTTGCTAGTAAATAATTTCCAACAATATACTGTGCTTCAGGAAATCCTAATTTTGCTGATTCATTGATATAGTGCATTGCTTTTTGAGTATCTTCTTTTACATTAATTCCTTCTAAGTAAACCAGTGCTAGAGCATAATATCCATAAGCTTCATTATGTCCTGCTACCATTTTTAACCAATATTCTGCTTTTTCATCATCTTTATCAATGCCTTCACCGTAATAGTAACTTTTACCTAGATAATACATAGATGGCCAATGACCTCGTAGTGCTTCTTTTTTAAATAATAAAAAAGATTTTTCATAATCTATTTCACCGATTTTACTATATAAAACTTTTGCCTCTTTGAAATTCTCATTTGAGACAATATCTAGCTCCGCATATGGGAACTCACCTATTTGCGGACAGTTTGTTCCATCTAATTTAGTTATCCATTCATACTCATAGTTATCAAAAATCTCTTGTTTATTCATTATTACACCTATAGTTATTATTAATGCAGTAAATACTGCTATTGTTAGTTTTTTGTTAGTTTTCATAATAGTTTTATGGGTTTTGAATGGATTGAAATTAGAGACAAGGCGTGGCTTGTCTCTATAATATTTGTGAATTAATCACGGTTGGTTGGTTGTTTTACATTTGCAGGGCAAAGTTTATCTAAATCAAACTTCATATCAGGGTTTTTAGAAAGTTTATCCGATAACTCCTCCAAACATATTGCTCTTTTCGTGTCTTTATTTAAGCCAAATGTAGGCCAACCATTAGCATGCCCATATGCTCTAGTTAAAGCCATAATACAGTGAGTGCTTCCAAGTTTTGCACCTTTTCTGTATATCTTATATGCCATATCCATATCATATGTTACTGTTTCATACTGTGATGCTAGTTCCCAAGCTGCATCTTTATGACCTTGATTAACCGCACAGTGTAATACTTTACGAGAATCTTCAAAACGATGTAATGGAGAAAATAAATACCTACCAACAATATACTGTGCTTCAGGAAAACCTAATTTTGCTGATTCATTGATATAGTGCATTGCTTTTTTAGTATCTTTTTTCACATCAATACCTTTTGAGTAAATAAAAGCTAGAGCGTAATATCCATAAGCTTCATTATGTCCTGCTACCATTTTTAACCAATATTCTGCTTTTTCATCATCTTTATCAATGCCTTCACCGTAATAGTAACTTTTACCTAGATAATACATAGATGGCCAATGACCTCGTAGTGCTTCTTTTTTGAATAATAAAAAAGATTTTTCATAATCTATTTCACCGATTTTACTATATAAAACTTTTGCCTCTTTGAAATTCTCATTTGAGACAATATCTAGCTCCGCATATGGGAACTCACCTATTTGCGGACAGTTTGTTCCATCTAATTTTGTTATCCATTCATACTTATCTTCAAAATTATTTTGTTTATTCATTATTACACCTATAATTATTATTAATACAGTAAATACTGCAGTTATTAGTTTTTTGTTAGTTTTCATAATAGTTTTATGGGTTTTGAATGGATTGAAATTAGAGACAAGGCATGGCTTGTCTCTAAAATATTTGTGGATTAATCACGGTTGGTTGGTTGTTTTATATTTGCAGGGCAAAGTTTATCTAAATCAAACTTCATATCAGGGTTTTTTCTGATTTTATCAACTAACTCCTCCAAACATATTGCTCTTTGCTTATCTTTATTTAAACCAAATGTAGGCTTATATCCTTTTCCTGTAATAATGTTTTTTCTTTGGCTATAAGCTTTTCTCAAAGCATTAAGGCAGTGAGTGCTTCCAAGTTTTGCACCTTTTCTGTATATCTTATATGCCATATCAAAGTTACCATCAGTTTCGTAGTGAGCTGCCAAATTCCAAGCCGCATCTTTATGACCTTGATTAACTGCACAATGCCATACTTTTGCCATATCATTAAAGCGTTCAGTGTTTGCTAGTAAATAATTTCCAACAATATACTGTGCTTCAGGAAATCCTAATTTTGCTGATTCATTGATATAGTGCATTGCTTTTTGAGTATCTTCTTTTACATTAATTCCTTCTAAGTAAACCAGTGCTAGAGCATAATATCCATAAGCTTCATTATGTCCTGCTACCATTTTTAACCAATATTCTGCTTTTTCATCATCTTTATCAATGCCTTCACCGTAATAGTAACTTTTACCTAGATAATACATAGATGGCCAATGACCTCGTAGTGCTTCTTTTTTGAATAATAAAAAAGATTTTTCATAGTCTATTTCACCAATTTTACTATATAAAACTTTTGCCTCTTTGAAATTCTCATTTGAGACAATATCTAGCTCCGCATATGGGAACTCACCTATTTGCGGACAGTTTGTTCCATCTAATTTAGTTATCCATTCATACTTATCTTCAAAATTATTTTGTTTATTCATTATTACACCTATAATTATTATTAATACAGTAAATACTGCAGTTATTAGTTTTTTGTTAGTTTTCATAATTATCATGAAAAATCAGCCCATTTTTTTTTTGATAGCTTTTCGTAATAAGGAAATAAGTTCATTTTTAAAAGTTCTTTTTTTCTATATTGCAAAAAATTTTTCTTTAAAAGTGTTTCCCATTGCTCATACCAGTCCGATGGAGTGGTTTTTTTGCCGTCTTCTTTCTTACTTTCCCAAAGTCCATTAGTATGATTTGACCAAATATCTTCTCTAAAATCACTACAATCATTCCCCTGCTTTTCATAAGAATCAAAAGCAACAGCTATATTTACTTCAGGATCGCCAAACATAGAGCGGAAATTCCAATTAGCACTGCCTAAAGTTAAGCAAGCATTATCAAATATAGTTAGCTTGGAGTGGATTTTTATGTTTCTATAGACATTGATAGTTTTACCCTGTCCAGAGTCAGAACTTATTGATACCTTTCTTTGAGTTTCACTATGCTTTAAAACACATATCTGAACTTTTACCCCATTTTCTATCATTTTATCTTGGATTTTTTTCATTTCCTCCGTTTTATCATTACTCTTCTTGGATATTCTTTTAGAATAATCACCTTCATCAACCATCAAATCTCCTCTGCCTATTTCATTTAATGTATCTATTCTTGAGTTAACTTCATGGTCAAGCATATTGGTTACAACAAATACATGTAATAATTTATTACCTTTACAGTTTTTTTTGATTGCTTTACCTCGCTTCATTATCGCCTCTGCAAATTCAGGTTGACGAAAATATTGGTCTTCAATATAAATAAATTCATTTACATAAGCAAAAGCCTGTAAATAAAAATCATTTATATCAGCCTCATCATTACCTTTCCAAGTGCGTAATATCTGACAAGTATATTGTGCTTTTGTTTTAGGAAAATTGTATCCACTTTGGGGTTTATAGCCATCAGGTCTTTCTTTTACTAGATTATCTTCATCTTCTGACTTTTCACTTACTTTAGTTAAATCTAATCCATTGTGACCAGAAGGTTTTTTTCCTCTTTTATCAACTGCTTTATTCCAAACTTCACTAAAATTACTATAAAGATCTTCCAAACAAGGTCCTTTAAAGACTAAACCAGTATCTTGATATTTTTTTCCTTCAGAATAAGGGTGAGACTTCTTTCCAAAATATTCAGGCTTTAGATTAAACCCTTGCACAAAACCAACTGCATTTTCTGTTCCTATATCAATTAAGATAGTCTTTTGATGGTAGCTTGGAGGTACATTTTGTTTTGAAATATAGCCACTTTTTTTCTTCTCTGCCGTTTTTCTTCTAGAATCTAGAGCTTCTGCTCCTTTTTTACCAAACATTAAAAGAGCATCTAATTTTTGATGATAACTTTTATTTAAATGATCATTTGCAAAATAATCATTTAATTTTTTCATTTCATCATATGTACTTTGAGTTATATAATCCTCTGCTTTATATACCAAATCTATTATTTCCATAATTACAGTTTTTCCTTTTATTTTGCAGAAGTCTGCGTGGATATTATCAAAATCATTATAATTTGGGAAAGAGTTAAGCACCGCTCCTGCCCAAACTAATATCTTTATTTTCACACCTTCCTTCAGTTTTTTCCTTAAAAGAGCACCTACAGAATCCTCATCATCAAGAGATAACAAAGTTTCATGGCTAAACCCCCATGAAGTTATATAAATCGTATGCTTAGCATTTTCTATTGCTTTTTTTAACTCTGGTAAATAATCTTCACCACAGTTTAGTAACTTAACAAAATTACCAGTTCTCTGTGGAAATTTAGCTTCCTTAACCCCCCAGTTACCAAAGTTTACTGTTGCTCTACATTGCGGTTGCGGTAATACTTTTACTTTTTCTTTTTTTGGATCACACATATCTAATACCTCATTTTGGTTGTGTTAGTTTTAGTTTTTTGATTAGATTATTATCTAAATTCCCTGTTATTTCATTATTACCAGCTGATGATTGAAGACTTTCATAACCAAAGCAACCTCCTTTTGTAGCTTGTTTTGCTGAAGTTTCTTTTTCATAAACGCCTAATAACCCTAACCTTTGTTGAATACCTTCTTTGGTTTCTACAGGTTGTAAGTTTTGTGCCAAATAAGTGATTTCACCAAACTCACTTACTAATTTTAATTCAGATTTTATATCTTCGGTTCCCATATCATATTTAATTAACCCCTCTTCATCACTTAAACCCTCTTGAACTAAAGCACCATCTTTATAAAGCTTGTAAGGTTCGTATGTGTAAGCAGAATCCTTAGACATATGTAATTGTGTTAGTCTTAGGTTTATAATTCTTTCTATTGGCTCCCCTTTATTTACAATTCCATCCCAAGTTACAACATCATCAGGGCTACCACCAGTTACGCTAAAGCTTCCTTTAACTCGCACAGCGCCTTTTAACTGAATTCCTGTATGGTCAATAATAATAGTTCCGCCAGGTCCTTTAATTATAGTTTTCTCACTCGCTGAAAGCGTATGCGTTTTGGTAATAGTTTTTATGCTAGTTCCTGCTTTGAGGCTATGTTTTCCGTTGGTTGTTTGCTCGTGATTTCCGCCTGTTTTTATAGTGTGATTTGCAAAAGTTTCGTCCCATCTATGATTTCCAATTTTGGTAATTTTATCTTTTTGGATTTCATTTTCTTGATTTCTGATAATTGTTAATTTTTGGTCGTGTCCAACTGTTAATTTATCATCATTTCCAATTGTATAAGTTTGGTCGTTTCCAATTGTAACCTCTTCATCTACGCCAATATTTTCAGTTCTATTTACGCCAACCGTTGTGGTTTCGTTATTTTTTACAACATTATTTTGGTCTTTTTCTGCATGAATATAAACCTCTTCAGCATTGGTTGCATCTTCAAACCTAAGCTCGTTAAACCCATCGCCCTTATGGGTTTTGGACTGAATTGACATTCTAGTTTTGTGCAAAGGTAAATCATAAATTGGCAAAGTATTTGCGTGAAAAGTTCGCCCTGTGATTATTGGCTGATCAGGATCGCCCTCCAAAAAGCTTACGATAACTTCGTGTCCAATTCGTGGAATTGCAATATTTCCAAATCTAGCACCTGCCCAAGCTTGTGAAACCCTTACCCAGCAAGAGCTTAGCTCATCATTTTTACCTAATCTATCCCAAGGAAATTGGATTTTTACGCGTCCGAATTCGTCGCAATAAATCTCTTCATTTTTTGGTCCAACAATATGTGCAATTTGTGGTCCATCAACAACTGGCTTGTGTTGTGGAGTTGGTCGCCATTGGTTTTCTGCAGGAATTAATTTGACAATATTTTCATAACTATTTCCTGCTTCTGTGCTTTCTTCTTGTTGTGAAGTATTTTGCACGCCTCGTTGTGAAACCCCAATAACAAACCATTCTCGGTCAAATTCTTTGCGTCGATGACCTTTGGTTGAGATGCGATTTCCAAGTAATATTTTTGGCTCATCGCCTTTTGCGACCGCCATTTCAGACTCTCTGCGTTCGTATTCTAAACGGAATTTGGTAAACGGCTTGCCTTGTGCATCGCGTTTGTATCGCCCTGGATAATCGTATTTCTCATATTGATCGGCTTCAAATTGATTGCGTGCAAAATCGTTATGTTCTTGAATATAATCAGGATTTGTAAAAGTATAATCTCGCATAACTTGGTTGGTTGTTGCGATTTTTTTCTGATAATGTAATTGATGAAAAGCTGGATTTGGACGATTTCCACTAGGTTTTGAATTATATTCAACCTCACCAACATTTACTGATAAACCAGTATGATTTGAGAATTTAATCAAATGTTTATCTTTCAAATGCTCAAAATAATAATAAGTTCCTTCTTCTGCTGCCAATCGTTCAATAAAATCCAAATCGGTTTCACGATATTGTAAGCAATATTCACGCGTTTTATATTTTTCTTGTGCTGTAGCAAATTCTGAACCTTGGATATTGTTCTTTTTTAAGATAATTTCAATAATTTCTTGTGCGTTTTTTTGCTGGAAAACTCTACAATCAGATTGTAAATCAGCCCTCACCAAACTTGGCTCAACCACCATAGTCCAACGGGTGCGACGATAACCAGATTCGCGTTGTAGCAACGAAGTTACAATTCCATTAACAAATCTAACTGGTGTTTCACGGTCTTTATCTGTGTAAAATGAAAGAGTTGCAGGTTTATCAACAATCTCAGCAAAATCAACTTTTGAATTAAAACTTGAAATATCAAGCTCCAAACGAAAAGGCTCAGAAAGATTTTCTGTCAAATCAAACGAAACCACTTCAAAAATAGGGAACGCAGGTATATCCGCATTGACTTTTAACGCGTAAAAATAATCAGTTTGTATCAAAGTATATCTCCAAAATTATTAAATATTCAAGTGGTTATTGTAGCATATTCTTACATCTAATTAAGTGAAATTTAATAAAATAACTCATTATCCTAAGGTCCAATTGCAGTATGGTTTTACACCCTATAATTTTACTTTTTTAATAATTAAATTTCTAAGAGTTTTTTGTTAAAATTTGTTTGTCTGAGCAGCTAGTTATTGAATTCTCACAAGCAAAATAAAAGCTAACAATTATTAAAAAAAGGCAAAAGCAATATTTTTTTCATGATTTTGCTCGGTTTAAGTTTTGTTATTAATTAATTTAAATTAGTTTAATCAGTTAAATTAGTTTAACAAACAACCTAAATTCAAACAAATTATAATCAAATAGAATATTTATTTTGGTAAATGTGGAGTGTGAAAATGTGTGAAATTACGCTTTACAATATTTTATGTTTTATGTTTTATGTTTTTTTAAAACAGGAAAGTTAACTATTTAGCTTGGTAATCAAGGACTGTTTTAAATAATGCCTGTACAACTTTTGCCATTTTTTTATAATCTAACTTATCTGCAGTATCTTGTTTTGTATGATAAGCAAGGTTTCGGTTAAATGATGTATCTGTAATTAAAACCGCAGGGTAATCATTATTCCAAAAATTTAAATGATCAGAAAAATCAATCCCAGGGACAAATCTTGGTGAATTAAATGAATAAACAGGTAAATCTGAGGCGGTTTTAAAGCTATGTTTTACCTTGCGAACTGTTCCCATATTGCTTAAGTTTCCAATAATTGCAATAAAATCACCTTTATCTGGGTAGATTTTATTAAGTAATGGAAGTGGAAAATGTTGTGAATCTTTTTTATTAGAAAAGTATCCAATCATATCCAATGCAATCATTACTTTTACTTTTTGCTTATTATTTTTTAAAGAAGTTGCATGAATATAACTGCCCATTTTTTGGGTTCTGAAATATGGGGGTTCTTCTAAAGTATAAAAAATTAGCTGAATTGGCTGGCTAATTAAGTTAGGGTTTTCTGATAATAAACGAGCAAGCTCAATTAAACCAGCAACACCACTAGCATTATCATCAGCTCCAGGATAACCGTGAGCGGTGTCATAATGAGCACCAATAATTATAATTTCGTCATTAGTTGTTGGTTTTGCCCCAAACTCTAAAATAAGATTATGAAAGTTTTGTTTACCAACTTTATAGCTTTGCCTGTAGCTTTTTCTAGTTTTAGTTTCAAATGGTTTTAGCTGCAATTCTATCCAATGAAGTGTGGTGTTTAGTGTTTCCTCAAATCCAGCACGAGCAGGCAAGTTTTCTGATAATTGTTTGGTATAAAGCTCTAATGTTTTGGCATTTACAGACGGCATTGTTTTACTTTTGCCAATAAAAAATAAAGGTTGAGTTCCAACAAACCAAAATAAAACAACAAATAAAACTAGCACTGTGAATATTTTAAAAATATTTTTGATAAACTTTTTCATTATTTTTTATAAGGTGATTGTTTTCCATTTGGTTGTTTTCTAAATCTTTTATATGTCCATTGGTATTGTGCAATGTTACTTTCATTCAAGCAATTTTCAACAGACTTATTAAGTGATTTGGCAGCAACCTTGCAATTATCATTTGCTATTTCACTATCAGCTTCTACAAAATTTGCAACAAAACCCTCTCCAATTCCAAGTCTTTGTGCGTAAAGCATAATTACATTAGCACCAGTTTTCTTTGCCAAACTATTGGCTAATAACATCGTGTAAGCTTCTTGCCCTAAGAACTCCGCAAACTCTCCTGCATTACCTTTTTTAGGGGTTTGATCGGGTAATATCCCAATAACTCCACCAGCACGCAAAACTTCTAATTGTTTTTTAACACCTTTAATATTAGTTGGAACAAGTATTGCTCCTGTATTTTGTCTTGCTTTTTTTATTATTGGTTGTAAAAAAGCTTGTTTAACAGGTGCATACATTGCAGTTATATCAGTATATTTTTTAATAAAATGAACTGTTAGTTCCCAATTTCCTAAATGTGGACCTAATATAATTAAGCCTTTGTCTGACTTTGAATATTGTTGAAATAGTTCAAAATTAGTTCCTTTTTGAATTTTCTCTAGTGATTTTTTACCTGATTGAGTAAATATTCTTGGCATTTCACAAAGAGTTTTTGCATTTTCAATAAGAGATTTTCTTACTAATTTATTAAGCTCTTTTTCTGATAGTTTGGGAAAGCATAGCTTTAGATTAACTCTAACTATATGCTTTTCTTTATTAGGAAAAATAAACAAACAGCTACCGATAAACCAACCAAACCTTTGTGCTAATGACAAAGGTAGTTTGGAAAATATATTTATTATAAAAATAATTAGTTTATCTTTCATAACTTATCTTATAACTCATTTATGACACTTTTATAACTTATTTAACTTTAGTTATTACTTTTTCTTAGGTGCTTTTTTTGCGGTAGTTTTTTTAGTAGTGGTTTTACTTGTTGCTTTTTTTGTTGTTTTCTTTGCTGTAGTTTTTTTAGTAGTCTTTCTAGGTTTTTTCTTAGGTGTTCTTTCTTCTATTATTTTTTTTGTTTTAGCAAGAGTAAGACCTTGAACATCGTAGTCTTTTGCAAGTTCTATTTTTGTTTTACCTTTTATAATATTAAACCTTCCCCATCTTGCTTTTTGCACAGAAATACCTTCATCTTCCCAATTATGGATAAATTTATCTATTTCTTTTTGTTTTTTCTCCTCAATTAATGTAACAATATCTTTTGCTGAAAGGTTATCAAAATCATATTTTTTATTCACATTTATAAATAAACCATTCCACTTTAAATAAGGCCCAAAACGCCCAACACCTTTTTGCACTGGCATTTCATCATGTACTGCTATTGGTGCATCTGCTTTTTGTTTTTCAATGATAACTTCAACCGCTTGTTCCAAACTAACTTCAAATGGATTTGTTCCACGCGGAAGTGAAATGAATTTCTCATCATATTTAACATAAGGTCCATAACGACCCTCATTAACTTCTACGATTTTATCTTCATAATTTCCTAAGTTTAGAGGTAATTTGAAAAGCTCTAAAGCTTGCTCTAACTCAACTTCATCAAACTTCATTCCAGCCATTAAGCTTGCAAATTGTGGCTTATCTTCATCATCTTTTGTTCCAATTTGAACAAATGGTCCAAACCTACCATAACGCACAGAAACAGGTTTGCCAGTTTTTGGATCTTTGCCAATTTCCCTTGCTTGCATAACTTCTTCTCTTGGAACATCAGCTTTTTCTGTAACTGTTTTGCTAAAAGTTTCCCAGAAATTCTCCATAAGAGGTAACCAACCTTTTTCGCCTCTTGCAACATCATCTAAACTATCTTCTAATTTTGCAGTAAAATCATAATCTACATATTTAGCAAAATGTTTTGTTAAAAATAAGTTAACAATAGTGCCAATTGAAGTTGGTTTTAAGCGTTTTGCTTCAGAAATTACATATTCACGATTTAAAAGTGTTTGAATTATTGAAGCGTAAGTTGATGGTCGTCCAATTCCATATTCTTCCAAAACTTTTACCAAAGATGCTTCTGTATAACGAGGTGGAGGTTCTGTAAAGTGCTGAGTTCCTGCAATATCTAATAATTTTACTTTTTGACCTTTCTCCAAATTAGGTAACATTGTATTGTCTGAATTTTCTTTTTTCTTATCATCAACGCCCTCAGAATAAAGCCTTATAAAACCTGGGTGTTTTATCATTGAGCCATTAGCTCTAAAAATCCCATCATTTCCACAAGCCAAATCAACTGCAACAGTATCAAGTGTTGCATGAATCATTTGGCAAGCAATAGTTCGTTTCCAAATTAAATCATACATTCTCCACATATCAAAATCCATACTGTTTTTGAGCATTGCTGGAGGGTGATTTGTTGAAGTTGGGCGAATTGCTTCGTGAGCTTCTTGAGCATTTTTAGATTTAGTTTTATAAACTCTAGGCGAACTTGGTAAATAATCTTTACCATAGGCTTGCCCAATGAACTTTCTAATATCTGAAACCGCATCTTTGGATAAATTAACAGAATCAGTTCTCATATAAGTTATTAAACCAACCATTTCACCATTTACATTTACACCTTCATAAAGAGATTGTGCTAATCGCATTGCTCTTTGTGCACCAAATCCAAGTTTTCTGGAAGCTTCTTGCTGCAAAGTTGAAGTTATAAAAGGTGGTGAAGGATTTCTTTTGCGTTGTTTCTTGGTAATATTTGTAACTAATAACTCACCATTTGCAACTTTTTTAAGTTTTGTAACTGCAGAGGTTGCTAATTTTGTATTATTTATGTCAAACTGTTTTAATTTAGTTTTGTCTAATTCAACTAACTTAGCTTCAAAACCTTGTTCTTTCTCAGTTAAGTTTGCTTTTATTGTCCAATATTCTCTACTTTCAAAAGCTTCAATTTCATCTTCTCGTTGGCAAATTAGTCTAAGTGATGGCGACTGAACTCTTCCTGCTGATAACCCTGGTCTAACTTTTCGCCATAAAAGTGGTGATAAATTATAACCAATTAAATAATCCAAAGCAGTTCTTGCCTGCTGTGAATTAACCATATCCATACAGATTTCTCGTGGATTATTTATTGCACTTACAATTGCTTTTTTTGTTATCTCATTAAAAACAACTCTAAAAACTTTTTTATTTTTAAGTTCTTTTTTGTTTTTAAGTAAGTCATAAATATGCCAAGAAATAGCTTCTCCCTCGCGATCAGGATCACTTGCGAGATATAAATTATCTGCTTTTTTTAAGGCATCTGAAATTGCTTTTAGATGTTTTTTATTGCATGGAATAACTTCATATTTCATTTTGAAATTATTTTCTGGGTCAACTGAACCAGTTTTAGAAACTAATCCTCGGATATGACCGTAAGAAGCCAATACAATAAAGTCTTTACCAAGATATTTATTAATTGTTTTTGATTTCGCTGGTGATTCTACGATTAATACATTTTTTGCCATATTTTTTAGTCGGTTGTTAGTTGTAATTTATAAAATTATAAAAGCCTAAAAAGCTAATGATTACTTTGGTTATTATTTATTTGTTTTTGTAACCAAACTGATGCAGCCAAAGATTCTGGCTTATCAAATATCGCTAATAAAACAATCCATTTTATATCATTTAAGGAAATGCGATTTTCAGCAAGTTTCATTATATTATGAATAATAGTTTCTCTTGCAAAAACATTTATTATATCAAGTTCCTCTAGTTTTAATAAAAAAGCTCTTCCTTCAATTGTTATTTTTTGTTGTTCTGAATCTGTATATATTCTAATAGATTTTGTCTTCTCAAAATCATCTACTTTTAAGTATTTAAAGTTATTAACCCAAGATATTGTATTATCTATTATTTCTTTTTTAAATCCAGCTGTTTGCAACTCACTGCGAATTTCTTTGTTTGAAAAACTATTCTTCTTTTTAAAAAAAACAAAATAATCTACTAAATAATAAACCATTTCTAAAACTGAATTTTGCATTAGTTAAGGCACCTTTTGATATAGCCCACCTGCGGACTTTTTAATATACTCTTCTAGTTCAAAAAATAAGTAACATTGATGAAACTTCATTTGCAGGTAATTTACTCCTAGCAATTAAAATGTCAATAGGTTGAGCGTCAAAACTTAAAGCTTTCCAAAGTGATTTTTTGGCTTCATCATCTAATAATGGTTGTCTTTGAGCTATATTTTGATTAATTTCAGTTTCTTTATTTTTAGTTATTTTTTGCTGTTTTTCTACTTTGAATTTATATTTTGAAGAAGAACTGGTGTTTTTAATATCTCTATCTAAATCACTTTTGAGATTTTTATCAAGATTTTTATCTACTTTTTGTAAATCTATTGGTTCCATATTTGTAGTAAATTCTGCAAGCTGAGGT
Source organism: Cardiobacteriales bacterium (assembly GCA_965215775.1). Classification (GTDB taxonomy): domain Bacteria; phylum Pseudomonadota; class Gammaproteobacteria; order Cardiobacteriales; family Ostreibacteriaceae; genus CBDCEG01. The sequence goes on along the minus strand of CBDCEG010000015.1, from coordinate 49,772 downwards.
TTTAGTTCTGTAAAAATATCAGCCCCAGTTTCAACTAATTTTGCTCCTTTTTTGATTAAATGATTACATCCCTTTGACTGTGGATTGTGAATAGAACCTGGAATTGCAAAAACTTCACGATTATGCTCAATGGCAAACTGGGCGGTAATTAATGAACCACTTTTTATAGATGCTTCAACTACTAAAGTCCCCAAAGATAAACCACTGATTATTCTATTTCTTCGTGGAAAAGCTTGCGCACGAACAGGAGTGTCAATTGGAAGCTCACTTATAATAATACCTTTTTCTATTATTTTGTGGGCTAGGTCTTTGTGTTTTGCTGGATAAATTCTATTTAAACCTGTTCCAGCAACGGCGATAGTTCTCCCAAACTCAACATCTAAAGCACCACTATGAGCGTTACCATCAATGCCTAAAGCCATTCCACTGGTTATAACAACTCCACTTTGAGCTAGATATTTTGCAAAAGAAAATGCATTTTCAGAGCCTTCATAAGATGGTGAGCGACTCCCAACTATTGCTAGTTGTGGTTCACTTAACAAACTTACATCACCTCGTGTGAAAAGTAGTGGTGGTGGATCGTATATATTTAATAATTGCTTTGGATAATCTGGGCTAAATAAAGTTAAAATTTGAGTTTTATTAGTTGTTTCTAACCATTTTATATCTTTTTCGGCTTCTTTTTTTGCTAGGTTCAAATCATCTAAACCAGCTCTTATTGATAAGCGTTCTCTTTGATTTTGAGGTGCTGAAAAAAAAGCCCTTGGTTCCCCAAAGACTTCTAATATTTTTGCAAATCTTTTACACCCCACCTGCGGTGTTCTCCATAAAGAACACCATAGGTGAAGTTCATCTAAATTCTGCATTTAAGGAGCAACTAATCTATCCTTTGGATAAATAGCATCATAAGAATTCATAACTAGAGCATAACTAACTCCTTCGTAAACTCTATAAATCATCGCTATTCCTACTTCATAATTAGGTAATTTATATTGCTCGCCATCACGACCAGTTCCATATTTTGCATTAGCTCTAACTATTTTAAAGACATTTCCTTTAACTAAGCCATCATTTGCTCCAGCATTTATAATTAAAGTTTGGAATTGAGACCCAGTATAAGAACGCTCAAGTGGTCTTATAATAGATGGTTGAATATCTTGTTTTGAAATAGATGGTGTGAAGTTTAAAGATTGACCAGGTTTAACTTCTTTTACAGGAAGTAAAATATCATTTGGAAGAACTCTTCTTTTATTATTTTTTAATTTAAATGAACTAATATCTTCATCATTAGCACCTTTAACTTTTTGAACTCTTCCAATATAAGTTAGTTGAGCACCTAATTGTTCTTGTGTATAAGGATCTACAACAGCAGATTCTTCACGAAAAAACATCATACTCTTCAAAAGTTGCAACATCTCCTTTTACATAAATTAAAGGACGGTTAGAAAGAGAAAGGTATGAACCTTGAGCTTCAGAAACTATATAAGGATAGTCATCAGAAAATCCAGACTCAACTATTCTTGTTTTACTTAAGTGAGGTAATACAGCACTAATTGGAACAGCTGGGATTTCTTGGTTAAGTGTCTCGTAGCTTATCTGAGGCTTCATATTATAAATAGGACGACCATCTGAAGTTTTACCAGCATACTTTCCGTGGTTACTATTACTAGTTTTTGAAATTTGAACTCTTTTTTTTCCACCGATTGTTACAATAGAAAGAACATCTCCTGGGTAAATTTTGTGTGGATTTTTAATATTTCTATTATTATGCCAAATTTGTTTCCATCTCCAAGGCACACTTAAAAACATTCTTGATATTCCCCAAAGAGTATCACCTTTTTTTACTGTGTAAGTATTTGGTGCATCAGAGCGAAACTCAGGATCTACAGATAAATCCGTTGAAGAAACTTTTAGTTTTGGTGGAGCTTTCATAACTACATTACTTGTAGGTGAAGCGTTAGAAGCACAACTTGCTACTAAAATAGCACTTAAAATTACTGTTAAATTAATTATTTTATTCACGATAACAAACCTCTTTTATTGTTATTAAATTTTTAAAAATGTATAAACCCACCATTCTATCAAAAGATTCTAAATAAATCTCAATATTTTTAAGCTAAAGTAATGATTTTAGTCAAATCTAACTCTAGGATCAACTAAGGCAACGCAAATATCAGATAAAATATTACCTAATAAATACAATATAGAAGATATTACTAATATTCCCATTACAACTGGGTAATCTCGTTTAACTATTGATTCATAACCTAAAAGCCCCATTCCATCAATATTAAAAATAGTTTCAATTAAAAATGATCCTGTTAAAACTATACTTAAAATACCACCAAAACCTGTTGCAATTGGAATTAGTGAATTTCTAAGAGCATGACGAAAAACTGCCTGTTTAAATGAAAGCCCTTTGGCAACTGCTGTTTTCATATAATCTTTTGAGATATTATCCATCAAAGAGTTTTTCATAAGCATAGTTAACATAGCAAAACTTCCAGTAACATAGGCAGTTAAAGGTAAAATAGCATGCATAAAAATATCACCAGCCTTTCCTAAAAAGCTAAAACTTTCAAAATCATCACTAACAAAGCCACTCATGGGGAAAATATCAAATTGATAAGCAAATATACTAAGTAATAAAACGCCCAAAACATAACCAGGTATTGCATAACCAATAAATATAATAATAGATGAAGCATTATCAAAACCACTATTGTGGCGAACAGCTTTGGCAATTCCTAAAGGAATACAAACGCCATAAGTGATAATTAGCGTTACAATTCCATAAAATAGTGAAACAGGCAAACGCTCTTTAATTAAGGTTAAAACGGGATCTTGAAATCTTGTAGAAACTCCTAAATCAAATGATAGAACATTTTTAATCCAGCTTATATAACTTTCAAATATAGGCTTTCCTAAACCATAATATTCATTCAGCTGTTGCAATTGTTCTTTAGATAAAGTTTCTGAACCTGAATTTAATTTTGATGAGCCAGATTGTAAGCTTGCATTTTGCATTTCTTGTAAAATGTTATCCACAGGACCTCCTGGGACAAATCTTGTTATTGCAAATACCAAAAAGGTAACCCCTATAAAAGTAGGAATTATAAGTAAAAGTCGGCGAATAAAATAAGCGGTCATATTTTTAAAATTGTATTGGTTGTTTTTATAGTTTATTATCAATTAAATAACCTGCAAATATAACAAATTTAATATTAAAAGAATATAACTAAATATAACTAACACTAGAAATGGCAAAAATACTATTTACACCCTCAGGAAAACAGGGCGAGTTTTCTACAAAAGATAATAAGACTATTTTACAGCTTGCAAATGATTTGGGCTTAGAAATTGAATCTAGCTGTGCTGGAATTGGAAAGTGTGGAAAGTGTCAAATAGAAATAATTTCAGCAGATAAACCCGCTAATAATATTAAACAAGTTGAAATAAATCATAGACAAACCAAGTATTTAAAAGATAACTTAAGATTATCTTGTTGCACCAAAATAACTGCTGACTGTGTTATAAATATCCCTAATTTTTCACAAGTTCAAAAACAAATTATTCGTAAAGATATAGTTCAAAAAGACTTTCCTATTTCTCAAATAACTAAAACATATAATATAATAGTGCAAAAACCTAGCATAGATTATCAAGCGGGTTTGGCACAATTATTAAAAGAGGCTATTTCTAAAAAAACAAGTATAGACATTTCAAAAATTCAAATTCCTTTAGAAATAATTTTTAAATTAAATAGTTTCTTAGAAAAAAATAACTATAAAATTAGCGTTATTATTAGAGAGAATAACTATATTTTCAAAGTTATTGAAATACAAGAATATAATATTAACAAAGATAATAATCTCTACGGAATTGCTTTTGATATAGGTTCTACAACTATTGTTGGTCATCTGGCTTGTTTAAACACAGGAGATATTTTAGCCTCAAAATCAATTATGAACCCGCAAATTAGATTTGGTGAAGATGTGCTTGCTAGAGTTTCATTTATTATGATGAATGAAACAGGTTTGTTTAATATGAATCGGGTTTTAGTTAAGGAAATTTCAGGTTTAATAAAAGAATTAGTTAAAACTTCAAAGATAGAGAGAAGTAAATTATTAGAAATGACCTTTGTTGCAAATCCAATAATGCATCATATCCTTTTAAACATTGACCCAACCTCGCTTGGTCAGTCTCCTTTTGTTTTGGCAACTGATGAATCAATCTATTTAGAAACTTATAAATTAAAAATAAAAACTCCAACAAAGCTTAATAAAAGTTATATTTTACCTTGTATAGCAGGACATGTTGGGGCGGATACGGCTTCTGTTTTATTAGCACTTGGGTTAGAAAAATACCAAGGAAATTCTTTGGCAGTTGATATTGGAACTAATGCAGAAGTTATTTTAACGGTAAATGGTAAAACTTACGCCTGCTCATCTCCAACAGGACCAGCATTTGAAGGGGCTGAAATTACAAAAGGGCAACGAGCAGCTATTGGAGCAATTGAAAAAGTTGAAATAAATAAAAATACTTTAGAACCAAGGTTTAAAGTTATAGGTTGTGAACTATGGTCTGATAATAAAGAATTTGCAAATAAAACCAAAAACATTGTTATTTCAGGGATTTGTGGTTCTGGAATAATTGATATTGTTGCACAATTATTTTTAGCTGAAATTATAAATGAAGATGGTGTTTTTGATGAAAACCTAGCTGTAAAAAATACTAGAATATTTAAACAAGGTAGGACTTATTCTTACTTGATTTACAGTGGAAATACAGATGTTTTTATAACTCAAAATGATATTCGCCAAATTCAGTTAGCAAAAGCTGCTCTTTATGCTGGAGTGAAGCTTCTAATGGAAAAAGCTAATATAGAAAAGCTTGATAGAATATTTTTGGCAGGAGCATTTGGAAGTTTTATTGATGTTAAGCAAGCTATGATTTTGGGGCTTATTCCTGATTGTGCTTTAGAAAATGTGAAAGCAGTTGGAAATGCGGCTGGAGATGGTGCTTTAATAACTCTTTTGAATAAAGAAAAACGCAAAAAAATAGAACAACAAGTTAAACAGATAAATAAAATAGAAACTGCTTTGGAACCAAGCTTTCAAGAGTTATTTATAAATGCAATGGCATTTCCAAATAAAGTGGATAAATTTACAGAACTTGAAAAGATAATATCTTTACCCGAAAAACAAAAAGCAACAACGGGAAGAAGAACAAATCGTAGAGCAGGGCGTAAATAAGTTTTAATATTTGGTTTATAAGTTGTTTTATAGAAAATAAATTAAAATAAATAAGCTCACAAATAATACTAATAGTTTTTATTTATTTAAAGTCATTAGTAGCCACAAAACTAGACTTAAAACACATTTTTAGTATTATAGGTGGAATTCGGCAAAGTTACGAAAAGTTATAACTCAAGTTATAATTTAAATATATGAATGTAAAAGATAATAATAATAAAAACAAAAGGAATAACCGACAAATGATAAACGATAATCAAATGAAGAACACAAACACAAAATATATACTACCTTTACAAATTTTACTGGTGCTTCCAGTAATTTTGTTCCTTGTTATTTATGATCGCAATTACCCAACAATATATTTGATAAGCTCTTTAGTTCTATTGGCTTTTTTATTTTTTGGTATGACTTTGGGGGCGAAATATAAATTTTTGAAATTCCCACCGTTATTACTTCTTATTTTTGCATATCTCATTTACGCACTTAATAGTTTAGGCACAACCAATATACCAAAGACATTTGAGAGATTTACAGAAACTGGAGAGGTTGCTTTGGTAAGCTTTAGTAAACCCAAACAAGTTGATGAAATTTGTTATTTTTTGGGAATCAATAAAGAAGGTAAATTTTTCTTGGAATATCAAAACCAAACATCTGGATTAACAAAGTGGAAAAGTCTTTATGAGGTTAGAAAAGGTCCTCCTCCTTCATTTCAATGGACCTGTGAAAAACTTGCTCCAATAGTAAGCATAGATAAAGCTAGGATAATTCTTAATAGTGGTGAAGTTATGTTTACAGAGCTTAGGTTTAGAAATGAAGGTGAAAATATTAAGTTCTTTGCAGAAAAGAAAAAACTAAATGATGAAACCACAATAAAAGTTAGTAAAAATTATTATGATGGTATGTATTTTGATGAAATTTATCATGGAAGAACAGCTTATGAAATATTAGAGGGAATTAAACCTATTTATGAAAGTACACATCCATATTTAGGCAAAATACTCATAAGTGCTGGTATTAAGGCTTTTGGAATGAATCCTTTTGGCTGGCGTATTGTTAATGTTATATTTGGAACTTTGCTAATAATTGCAGCTTACTTTTTTTGTTTATTAATGTTTAAGAAAAGAGTTTATGCTTTTATGGGTGGATTTATTGCAACTTATAGTTTTATGCATCTTACAGAATCACGAATGGCAATGATTGATACTTTTGGGGTTGCTTTTGCATTTATTTCATATTTATTTTTATATGTTTTTATTACTAAGCAAAAGCTTCGTTGGTTAATTATAAGTGGTATATTTTTTGGACTTGCTTCTGCTATCAAGTGGTCTGCTGTTTTTTCTGTATTAGGTTTTGTTTTTATTGCACTTTATCTTTTAATTACAAAATATCCATTAAACAAACGCTTTGCAGGATATAAGCTTTTACTTTATGGCGTGCTTGCTTATGGGGTTGTTGCAATTAGTGTTTATTTTCTAACTTTTTATGAAATATTTTTAGATGATGCAGGTTTTAAAGGTGTAATTGATTATCAGATTAATGCATTTAATTATCACTCAGGTCTTGGTGGAGCATCTCATCCATATAGTTCTAAATGGTGGAGCTGGCCTTTTGATTTGAAACCGATTTTATTTTCATTAGATATCAGAGGTAAACAATTTAGCTCTGTAGCAGCTTTTGGTAATCCAGCAATTTTTTGGGTTGGTGTTATTGCAATAATTTACCTTGGTTTTAGTGCGTTTAAAAGGAAAAGTTTAGAAGCTAGTTTTATATTATTTGGATTTATAGCACTTTATGCACCATATATTTTTGTTGAGCGTTTAATGTTTATTTACCATTTTTATTACTCATTGCCATTTGTGATGATGGCAATTGTTTATGGAGCAAAGGATATTCTAAATTATTTCCCCAAATATAGTATGTTAGTTTGGGGTTACTTTGCTTTAGTTGCTGGATTGTTTATAGGATTTTATCCAGTTTTAAGTGGTTATGAAGTTGTAAAAACATATGTTGATAATGTTTTAACTTGGCTTCCTAACTGGGCTTTGTGATTAATTTAATTAAAAAAAATAAAAAGGAGAAAAAATGAAATTAGGAATTGTAATACCTTGTTATAACGAAGAAGAGGGTTTGGCTGAAACAACTAAACATCTTCTTAAGCTTATGAATAAAATGATTGAAACTAAACAAATTAGCCAAGATAGTTTTATTTGTTATGTTGATGATGGAAGTAAAGACAAAACTTGGGAGCTTATAGAAAAATTCAAAGAAGAATCTTCTATTTTCAAAGGAATAAAACTTGCGCGTAATTTTGGTCATCAAAATGCACTTATTGCAGGATTGATGCAGTTAAAAGATGATGCTGACGCCTTAGTTTCAATGGATGCAGATTTGCAAGATGATATAAATATAGTTGAGGAATTTGTACAAAAATATAAACAAGGCTATCAAGTTGTTTATGGTGTGCGAGAAGATAGAACAAAAGATACCAAATTTAAGCGACGAACTGCTGAAATGTTTTATAAGTTCCAAGAATTTATGGGGATTGAAAGTGTTTCTAACCATGCTGATTATCGCCTTTTGAGTAAAAAAGCTCTAAATTCTTTAGCAGACTTTAAAGAAGTTAATCTTTTTATTCGTGGAATAGTTCCTCTTTTGGGATATAAATCTTGCTCAGTTTATTATACTCGTGGTGAGCGATTTGCTGGTGAAACAAAATATCCACTTAAAAAAATGATTTTATTTGCACTTGATGGAATAACCTCTTTTTCAGTTGTTCCACTTAGGCTTATTACTATTGTTGGTTTTTTCCTTTTTGTGGTTTCTCTTTTTGCTATTTTATGGATTATGGCTGAAAAACTATTTTTTGGAACACCTGTTCAAGGTTGGGCTTCAACTATGATTTCAATTTATTTAATCGGTGGTATTCAAATTCTAAGTATAGGAATTATAGGTGAATATGTAGGGCGTAATTTCCAGCAAAGTAAAAATAGACCGCGTTATATTATTGATAAAGAAATATAAGAAATATAAGAAATATAAGAAAGATAAAAAATATAAAATACAAGGAGATAATAATTGAAAAAAGGAATTATCCAATTTATAACATATAATTTAGTTGGGGTTGTTAATACTGGTTTTGGCTTCTCATTAATATTTACATTAATGTATTTAGGGGTTTCTGCTACTTTAAGTAACGCTATTGGTTATTTTTTTGGAAGTATATTATCTTATTATTTAAATAAAAAGTTCACATTTAAAACCAAAGGTAAGAATAAATCAGAAGCGGTAAAGTTTTTTGCTGTATTGGGTATAAGTTATTGTTTGAATTTTATAATACTAAAATTCTTTCTACCACTTATAAATCCTTATTATGCACAATTGATTTCAGCGGTAGTTTATACTTTAAGCTCTTTTACTTTGGCTAAGTTTTTAGTTTTTAATGACAATCAAAACCCAAAAGGTAACAATGACAAAAATTAATCTAACAAAAATAATTACCCTAATTTGCCTAGTTATTTTAGGTGTTATTTATAGTTATTTTATTCATATTGATATTTCTAACATTGTGAAATCTCAATCATCTTTGACAAGCTTTGATTTTACAATTAATTCCAAGATTAGTCAGAACAAAAAACTACACATTTCAACAGCATATAAATTACAAGGAGTTAGCTGTAATGGAAATAAAAGTTCTTTTAAATATTTTAAATACTTTGATTACAAGAGAGAGGAACAGTTAAATATCTTTTTAAAAAAAGGAATAAATAAATGTATTTTAACAAATAAAGAATTTTCATTTGATAGCCCAATTGTTAAGCAAAAAATATCTTTTATTGAATTCTTAGTGTTATTTGTATTTTTCTTTATTCCACTTTTGCATATACTTTTTTATCCATTTATATGGTGCTTAAAGAAAATATGGAGGGTAAAGTAATGTCTAAATTAGAACTAAATCCAGAGATGAAATTACAACTAAACTCTAACAATTCAAATAAAATAAATATTAACTACGCAATTATTCTTTTAATTATTGGAATTATTATTCGTGCTATTTATCAACAAAAAGTTCATATGTACACATTTCAACATGATTGGCCAGGTCATGTTGAAATGTTAAAACATATTGCTGAAACTTGGACTCTTCCTTTACCAAGTAAAGGTTTGGAGTTTCCTCAGCAACCACTTTATTATCTAATTTCAGCTGCTATTTATTCAATAGCTTCAGGCTTAGGTTTTAGTGATTTTGATGCATTAAGCATCATTAGAGGTTTATCTTTTCTATGTTCGGTGGTTTTTCTAATATATGGCTATAAGTTTGTGGGTCTTTTGACTGAAAATAAACGAATAAAATCCATAGCAATGATATTTTTAGCACTTACACCATCTTTGGTTTATTTAAGCGGTAGAATTAATAATGATGCTATTGTTATGGTTTTGAGTGCGGCAGGGCTGTATTACATTGTCAAAAGTTATCAAAATAAATTTAACAAATATTTTTACCCAGCTTTAATTTGCACAACTCTTCTTTTTGCAACCAAAATTTCTACCGCAGGAATGCAAGTGCTATTTTTTGGTCTTTTATTATTAGCTTATAAAAACTCAAGCTCAAGTGAAACCAAAAAAATCCAAAGAGCCTTATATATTTTTTGTTTGGTTGGTTTATTTTTGCTGAGTTGGACTTTATGGAGAACTTACTTGCCAATTGATGGTAAGTTTCATATGGTAAATAGTAGCAGTTATTATCCAGGGCAAAAGCTTGGTGATTATATCGGTGTTAAGTATTTTGCTAGTTTTAACTTTATATCACTTTTACAAACAGGGCAAAGCCATGTTTTTGGAGAAGATTCTATCCGTCATTCATTTATAACTTATCAATATGGAACAATGTTATTTGGTGAATTTGATTATGTAGATTATACAAAACGCATTGATGGATTTAAGGAATCTATGCAAAGTGTTTTGTTATTTGGGCTAATTTTCTTAATTGGCTTTGTATCGTATATTATTAAATTATATAAAGAATCAAGCTTAAAAATATGGGTTTTTATTGCTTTATTATTAAACCTTGCGTTAGTTTTAAAATTTATGCTAACATTTACCTCAATTTGTAATACTGATTTCCGTTATTTTGTAAGCTCATTTCCTATATTTGGCTATGTTTTTGCACATGGAATTAATAGTATTAGTAAGTCCAAAATAGTAATTGGAATAATAGATGGAATATTGATTCTTTTGGTTTTATCTGAATTATTCTTTTTCAGCTTACTTTTTTAAATAAGCTTTCATCTAAACTAATTAACAAAATACAAAAAATACAAAAATATGAAAAAAAAGCTTAAAAAAAATTATAAAAATAGTTATAAAAATAATCTTACCAATATTTGCAATTGCAGTTATTTTAACATTCTTAACCTATGGGCAAACAGGTGCTGTAAAACCAGTAATAATAGAAGACAAACCAGTAGAAATTGGCAAAGAACTAACTTTATTAAGTATAAATATGGCACACGGACGAGGCGATGGAAGAAGCCAAATATTACAGTCTAAAGAAACAATAGATAAATTCGTTAATAAAATTGGTTTATTAATACAAAAAGAAAATGCCCAAATTGTTGCACTGCAAGAATCTGATGCCCCATCTTGGTGGAGTGGGGGATACTCGCATGTCAAAAAAGTTGCAAAACTATCAAATATGCACTTTGCAGTCCAAGCCAAACATGTTGATGGAATAGGGCTACACTATGGTGCTTCGTTAATTGGTAAGCCTACTATTATTTCAGCATATAGCCAAACTTTTGATAAGAGCATACCAACTTTTAGTAAAGGTTTTACAATGGCAACTGTCAAATGGGGAGAAATGGAACTTAATGTAATTTCTTTACATCTTGATTTTACAAGAGATTCAGTTCGTGAAAGTCAACTAAATCTCTTAGCGAGTAAAATTAATGAAAGTGGAAAACCTGTAATAATTTCAGGTGATTTTAACTCTGATTTATCAAAACCATATTTAGTTAACTTTATGAAAAAACTAAAGCTTAGCACTTGGAAACCTAATGCCAAAGATATAGTAACTTTCCCTGGTCTTGGTGGTTCAAGAATAGATTGGATTTTAGCTAGCGCTGAATTTAAAATCACAAGCCACACTGTTTTAGATGAAATCATCTCTGACCACAAAGCTGTAAAAGTTACTATTAAAAAGGTAATTAAGTAACAAAGTGCTGTAGATTATTTTTTTCATTTTTATACCACATTTAAATTAGGCAATTTTTGTTTTAAAACTTCTATTTCTTTTTTAAACTTCCCATGTTGATTTTTATCAAGATAAAGTACTTCTAAATTAGAAAACTTACCTATTTCTTTTGGTAAGGTTGTAAGATGATTATTAGATAGATCAAGCCAGTATAACTTAGAAAGATTTCCTATTTCTTTAGGTAAAGCTGTTAGTTTATTACCTGCAAGGCTAAGCCATTTTAATTTAGAAAGCTTGCCTATTTCCTTTGGTAAAGATGTAAGTTTGTTATCGCTAAGAGTAATAAGTTTTAAACTAGAAAGATTGCCAATTTCTTTAGGTAAAGTTGTAAGTTTATTTCTAGAAATATCAAGTTTCTTTAAGTTAGAAAGTTTTTCAATCGCTTTCGGTAAGCTAGAGAGATTATTATTGTTAATACCAAGTGATTCTAACTTAGAAAGCTTACCTATTTCTTTAGGTAAGCTTGTGAGTTGATTAGAATAAAGAATAAGCTCTTTTAACTCAGAAAGCTTTCCCATTTCTTTTGGTAAGGTTGTAAGCTGATTATTAGATAGATCAAGCCAGTATAACTTAGAAAGATTTCCTATTTCTTTTGGTAAAGATGTAAGTTTGTTTTTAGAAATATAAAGATTTTTTAAAATAGAAAGCTTGCCTATTTCTTTTTGGTAAAGTAGTGAGTTGGTTTTTATAAAGATAAATATATCCTAAATTAGAAAGCTTACCTATTTCTTTGGGTAAAGATGTAAGCTTATTTGCATTAACATTAAGTATTTTTAACTTAGAAAAATTTCCTATTTCTTTTGGTAAAGCTGTAAGCTGATTGTTCTCAAGAATAAAGTTTTCTAATTTAGAAAGCTTTCCAATTTCTTTTGGTAAAGCTGTAAGCTGATTATAAGATAGTTCAAGTTCGGTTAAATTAGAAAGCTTACCTATTTCTTTGGGTAAAGATGTAAGTTTATTTGTGCCAAGAGAAAGTTTTTTTAGCTTAGAAAGTTTTCCGATTTCTTTTGGTAAAGCTGTAAGCTGATTGTAAGATAGGTAAAAACTTTTTAACTTAGAAAGATTGCCAATTTCTTTTGGTAAAGATGTAAGTTTATTATCCTTAAGGGTAAGCGCTGTTAAATTAGAAAGCTTGCCAATTTCTTTTGGTAAACTAGTGAGTTTGTTTTTAGAAAGAAAAAGGCTTTCTAAGTTAGAAAGCTTGCCAATTTCTTTTGGTAAAAAAGTTAGTCTTTTATTGGAAAGGTCAAGGGCTGTTACATGCCCATTTTTTTCTGTTACGCCACTCCAAGTATTAACATCTTTAGTTTCCCCCCAGTTGGTCTTTTCTTCCCAATTATCACCATTGCCTTTGTTATAAATATCAATCAAAGCTTTGCATTCATTTTTAGGAATGTTGGTGCTTTTGCAAATGCTAGTGTCTAAATTTTGTGTCATTGCCATAAACGGTAATGATAAGAACAAAGTGCTGTATATTATTTTTTTCATAGTTTTATTTCCTTTTTAGTTAGTTATTTGGTTTTATTTGGTAATTTCACATTTAAACGAGGTAATTTTTGTTTTAAAACTTCTATTTCTTTTTTAAACTTCTCTTGTTGATTTTTATCAAGATAAAGGTATTTTAAATTAGAAAGCTTTCCTATTTCTTTTGGTAAGGTTGTAAGCTGATTATTAGATAGATAAAGCCATTTTAAATTAGAAAGATTTCCTATTTCTTTTGGTAAAGCTGTAAGCTGATTATTAGATAGATCAAGATCCCATAAGTTAGAAAGCTTGCCAATTTCCTTTGGTAAAGATGTAAGTTGATTATTCTTAAGAGTAAGAACTTTTAATTTAGAAAGATTGCCAATTTCTTTTGGTAAAGCTGTAAGCTGATTATTAGATAGATCAAGATCCCATAAGTTAGAAAGCTTGCCAATTTCTTTTGGTAAAGATGTAAGTTGATTATTAGATAGAACAAGCACCCATAACATAGAAAGCTTACCAAATTCTTTTGGTAAGGTTATAAGTTGATTGTTCTCAAGAGTAAAGTTTTTTAAGTTAGAAAGATTGCCAATTTCCTTTGGTAAGCTAGTGAGTTTATTATTTTCAAGTTTAAGCACACTTAAGTTAGAAAGATTGCCAATTTCCTTTGGTAAGCTAGTGAGTTTATTATTTTCAAGTTTAAGCACACTTAAGTTAGAAAGATTGCCAATTTCTTTTGGTAAACTAGTGAGTTCATTATTTCTAAGAGAAAGATCTTCTAATTTAGAAAGATTACCAATTTCCTTTGGTAAACTAGTGAGTTCATTATTTCTAAGAGAAAGATCTTCTAATTTAGAAAGATTGCCTATTTCTTTTGATAAAAAAGTTAGTTCTTGATAGGCAAGGTAAAGCTTTATTACATGTCCATCTTTTTCTGTTACGCCACTCCAAGTATTAACATCTTTAGTTTCCCCCCAGTTGTAGGAACTCCAGTTATCACCATTGCCTTTGTTATAAATATCAATCAAAGCTTCACATTCACTTTTTTGGGACATTTGTATCTTTGCAGATTTTATCATCTAAACTTTGAGTTAATGCCATAAACGGTAATGATAAGAACAAAGTGCTGTAAATTATTTTTTTCATAGTTTTATTTCCTTTTTAGTTAGTTATTTATGGTAATTCTACATTTAAATTAGGTAATTTTTGTTTTAAAACTTCTATTTCTTTTTTAAACTTCTCTTGTTGATTTTTATCAAGACGAAGTCTTTCTAAATTAGAAAGCTTGCCAATTTCTTTTGATAAACTAGTAAGCTGATTATTAGATAGATCAAGCTCTGTTACATACCCATCTCTTTCTATTACGCCTTTCCATGTATGAACAACCTTATTCCCCCAGTTGGCTCTGTAACGCCACTCATCACCTTTAAATAAAGTAGTTTTTGTTTTAAATTTTCTATTTCTTTTTTAAACTTTTCTTGTTGAGTTTTATCAAGATAAAGTTCCCGTAACCTAGAAAGCTTGCCGATTTCTTTAGGTAAAGTAGTGAGTTTGTTATTCTCAAGGTGAAGATATTCTAACTCAGAAAGCTTACCTATTTCTTTAGGAAAAGTAGTGAGTTTGTTATTCTCAAGGTGAAGATATTCTAACTCAGAAAGCTTACCTATTTCTTTTGGTAAAGTTGTAAGTTTATTAGTACTAAAGGAAAGCAATTCTAAACTAGAAAGACTACCAATTTCTTTTGGTAAAACTATGAGTTTATTATCACTAAGATCAAGAAATTCTAAATTAGAAATATTGCCAATTTCTTTTTGGCAAGCTAGTAAGTTTATTACCATTAACATGAAGCTCATTTAAGTTAGAAAGCTTGCTTATTTCCTTTGGTAAAGCTGTAAGCTGACTGTCAGATAAGTGAAAATTTTCTAACTTAGAAAGATTGCCTATTTCCTTTGGTAAAGTAGTAAGTTTATTGCTTTGAAGGTGAAGCCAGTTTAACTCAGAAAGATTTCCAATTTCTTTTGGTAAACTAGTTAGTTGGTTATTTTCAAGGTAAAACCATCTTAATTTAGAAAGATTACCTATTTCTTTGGGTAAAGTAGTAAGTTTATTCTCCTTAAGCTTAAGATTGTTTAATTTAGAAAGATTGCCAATCTCTTTTGGTAAGCTAGTAAGTTTATTATTCTCAAGGGTAAACGAGACTAAGTTAGAAAGCTTTCTAATTTCTTTTGGTAAGCTAGTAAGTTTATTTTTCACAAGGAAAAGATACTCTAACTTAGAAAGATTGCCTATTTCTTTTGGTAAAGATGTAAGTTTGTTATCGCTAAGGGTAAGCCATTCTAAATTAGAAAGATTTCCAATCTCTTTTGGTAAGCTAGTGAGTTGATTAGAAGAAAGATAAAGTTCATGTAATTCAGAAAGATTTCCGATTTCCTTTGGTAAAATTGTTAGTTTATTATCAGAAAGATAAAGATTATCTAAACTAGAAAGCTTGCCAATTTCCTTTGGTAAAATTGTTATTTGATTTTTATAAAGATTAAGTACTTCTAACTTAGAAAGCTTTCCGATTTCTTTAGGTAAACTAGTAAGTTTATTGCTATAAAGGTTAAGTTTTTTTAGCTTAGAAAGTTTTCCGATTTCTTTTGGTAAAGTTGTGAGTTTATTAGAAGAAAGAGAAAGATCTTCTAATTTAGAAAGATTGCCAATTTTTTCAGATAAAAAAGTTAGTCTTTTATTGAAAAGATCAAGATCTGTTACATGCCCATCTTTTTCCCTAATATCAATATTTCCGTCTTTTCCCCAGTCAGCCTTTTCTTCCCACTTATCGCCATTGCCTTTGTTATAAATATCAATCAAAGCTTCACATTCATTTTTAAGAATATTTGTATTTTTGCAGATTTTATTATTTAAAATTTGAGTTAATGCTATAAATAGTAATGATAAGAACAAAGTGCTGTAAATTATTTTTTTCATAGTTTTATTTCCTTTTTAGTTAGTTATTTATTTAGTTATTTTTGGTGATTCCACTTTTAAATTAGGCAAATTTTGTTTTAAAACTTTTATTTCTTTTTTAAACTTCTCTTGTTGATTTTTATCAAGATAAAGTATTTCTAAATTAGAAAGACTTGCCAATTTCTTTTGGTAAACTAGTGAAGCTCATTACTAGAAAGATAAAGTATTTTATAATTCAGAAAGTTTGCCTATTTCTTT
This sequence comes from Cardiobacteriales bacterium, assembly GCA_965215775.1. GTDB lineage: Bacteria > Pseudomonadota > Gammaproteobacteria > Cardiobacteriales > Ostreibacteriaceae > CBDCEG01. The sequence goes on along the minus strand of CBDCEG010000015.1, from coordinate 33,593 downwards.
TGGTAAAGCTAGTGAAGCTGATTATTAGATAGATAAAGCCATTTTAAATTAGAAAGATTTCCGATTTCCTTTGGTAAGCTAGTGAGTTCATTTTTCAACAAGATAAAGCCTATTTTAAATTAGAAAGTTTTCCAATTTCTTTGGGTAAACTAGTAAGCTGATTATTAGACAGTTCAAGCCCCTCTAAATAAGAAAGCTTTCCAATTTCCTTTGGGTAAGCTATGTAAGTTTATTTGTGTCAATATTAAGTTTTTTTAGCTTAGAAAGGTTTCCTATTTCTTTAGGTAAACTAGTAAGCTTATTATTAGTCAATACTAAGTGATTCGTAACTTAGACAGCATTGCCAATTTCCTTTGGTAAAGATGTAAGCTGATTATTAGATAGATTCAAGATCCTCATAAGTTAGAAAGCTTTCCAATTTCTTTTGTAAAGTTGTGAGTTTATTATAATTAAGATTAAGTTCATCTAACTTAGAAAAATTACCAATTTCTTTTGGAAAAGTTGTAATCTGATTATTAGTCAAATTAAGTTCTTTTAACTTAGAAAGCTTGCCAATTTCTTTTGGTAAACTAGTGAGTTCATTATCTCCAAGGTTAAGCCTTTCTAACTTAGGAAGATTGCCTATTTCTTTGGGTAAAAAAGTTAGTCTTTTATAGGAAAGGTCAAGCTTTGGTTACATGCCCACCTTCTACCGCTACTCTATTCCAAGCATTAACATCTTTAGTTTCCCCCCAGTTGGTCTTTTCTTCCCAGTTATCACCATTGCCTTTGTTATAAATATCAATCAAAGCTTCACATTCACTTTTTGGGACATTTGTATCTTTGCAGATTTTATCATCTAAACTTTGAGTCATTGCCATAAACGGTAATGATAAGAACAAAGTGCTGTATATTACTTTTTTCCATAGTTTTATTTCCTTTTTAGTTAGTTATTTAGTTATTTATGGTGATACCACATTTAAATTAGGCAATTTTTGTTTTAAAACTTCTATTTCTTTTTTAAACTTTTCTTGTTGAGTTTTATTAAGAAAAAGTGCTTCCTAAATTAGAAAAACTTGCCAATTTCTTTAGGTAAAGTTGTAAGTTTATTATCATAGATAGGGTCAAGAAGTTTTATAACTTAGAAAGATTTCTAATTTCCTTTGGTAAAGTTGTAAGTTTATTATCCTAGATAGGGTAAGCTTCCTGTTAAATTAGAAAGCTTGCCTATTTCTTTTGGTAAGCTTGTAAGCTGATTATTAGATAGATCAAGCTCTGTTACATACCCATCTCTTTCTATTACGCCTTTCCATGTATGAACAACCTTATTCCCCCAGTTGGCTCTGTAACGCCACTCATCACCTTTAAATAAAGTAGTTTTTGTTTTAAATTTTCTATTTCTTTTTTAAACTTTTCTTGTTGAGTTTTATCAAGATAAAGTTCCCGTAACCTAGAAAGCTTGCCGATTTCTTTAGGTAAAGTAGTGAGTTTGTTATTCTCAAGGTGAAGATATTCTAACTCAGAAAGCTTACCTATTTCTTTAGGAAAAGTAGTGAGTTTGTTATTCTCAAGGTGAAGATATTCTAACTCAGAAAGCTTACCTATTTCTTTTGGTAAAGTTGTAAGTTTATTAGTACTAAAGGAAAGCAATTCTAAACTAGAAAGACTACCAATTTCTTTTGGTAAAGTTGTAAGTTGATTATTACTCAAATTAAGTACTTCTAACTTAGAAAGATTGCCGATTTCTTTTGGTAAATTAGTGAGTTTATTATATCCAAGTGAAGTGGTTCAGTTTTATGGGACAGATTTTTAGCCTATAATACACTTTTAAGAGGAAAAAATTATGTCAAAAATTAACAAACAAAGAAAAACTTGGACTGTAGAGCAAAAGCTTGATTATGCAAAGCTTATGGTGCATGAAAATTATACAAATAGTCAAATTCAAGAAATTTCTGGTGCAGGAAAATCAGCTGTTGCGCGTTGGAAAAAACAATATATTGACGAATTAGGTGGGAAAACTCCAGATGGCAAAAGAGCGTTGACAGCTCAGCAGCAGGAGATTCAAGACCTTAGGAAACAGCTTTGGAGGGCTAAAAGAGACAATGAAATTTTAAAAAAGGCTGCTGCCATTTTTATTCAAAAAAACTAAAAACTGAAGTTATTATGAAAATAAAAATGGCAAATAAAAATTACTCAATAACTGAATTATGCACTGCTTATGGGGTTCCTAAAAATACATTTTATAAAAAGACTAACACTAGGAAAATTAATAGAAAATCTTCTGAAATAATATCTTTATTAAAGAAAATTTCTATAGAAACAAAACACAGTTATGGGAAAAGAAGAATGCAAAAAGAACTCCAACTTTACGGTATTAAGATTGGTATTTTTAAAGTAGCTTCATTGATGAAACTTGCTAATATTCAAGCAATTACACCAAGAAAAAAACACTATTACCCCAAAGAACGAGTGTCTAAAATTATTTCTGATAATATTTTAAATAGAGAATTTAATCAAAAAACACCAAATACACATTGGGTTGGCGATATAACTTATATCCGAAATCATCAAGGCTGGAGCTATTTAGCGACGGTTCTTGACCTTGCAACAAAAGAAATTGTGGGCTGGAGTTTGTCGCAAAAACCGAATGCAAAACTTGCAAAAAAAGCACTTCAAAACGCAATTAGAAGAAAACATCCAGATACAAGCAAATTATTATTTCACTCAGATCGTGGCGTGCAATATACGTCTAATTTATTTGTTGATTTTTGTGTAAATTTGCATATAACAAAGAGTGTTAGCAGAAAAGGAAACTGTTGGGATAATGCTGTAATGGAAAGGTTTTTTAGGAGTCTAAAGTCTGAAAGATTAAATTATTTAAGTTTTAAAAGTCATCAAGAAGTTACTGAAGAAGTAGATAGTTATATATATTTTTATAATTATAAGAGGTTAAATTCCGCAATAAATTACATGACACCAAATGAAAAATTTAATAGAATGATAAATGTCGCTTAAAAAGTGTTCCATAAAATTAGACCATTACAAAGGTTAAATTCTTTTAACTTAGAAAGATTGCCTATTTCTTTTGGTAAAGATGTAAGTTTATTATCTCCAAGGATAAGCCATTCTAACTTAGAAAGACTTCCTATTTCTTTTGGTAAAGTTGTAAGTTGGTTTTTAGAAAGATAAAGTCTTTTTAAATTAGAAAGTTTTCCGATTTCTTTTGGTAAAGTAGTGAGTTGGTTTTTAGAAAGATAAAGGTATGTTAAATTAGAAAGCTTGCCAATTTCCTTTGGTAAAGTTGTAAGCTGATTATTAGTCAAATCAAGCCCCAGTAAATAAGAAAGCTTGCTGATTTCCTTTGGTAAAGATGTAAGTTTATTATCCTTAAGATCAAGCGCTTGTAACTTAGAAAGTTTTCCGATTTCTTTTGGTAAACTAGTGAGTTCATTATCTCCAAGGTTAAGCCTTTCTAACTTAGGAAGATTGCCTATTTCTTTAGGTAAAGCTGTAAGCTGATTATTAGATAGATCAAGAACTGTTACATGCCCATCTTTTTCTGTTACGCCATCCCAAGCATTAACATCTTTAGTTTCCCCCCAGTTGGAGGAACTCCAGTTATCACCATTGCCTTTGTTATAAATATCAATCAAAGCTTCACATTCACTTTTTGGGACACTTGTATCTTTGCAGATTTTATCATCTAAACTTTGAGTCATTGCCATAAACGGTAATGATAAGAACAAAGCGCTGTATATTATTTTTTTCATAGTTTTATTTCCTTTTTAGTTAGTTATTTAGTTATTTATGGTAATTTCACATTTAAATTAGGTAATTTTTGTTTTAAAACTTCTATTTCTTTTTTCCTGGTTTCTAAACCGAAGTGCAACTAAATTTTATTTTTAGGTTTTAATTTGGAACTAGTTATTTTTATTTTTATTAACTAAGATAATAACATTATGAAAAAATACACACAATTAACCAGAACTGATATGACAAAAATTGAAACATTGCTTGAGGAGAATTATAATCCTTGTGAAATAGCGATAAAACTAGGCAAAAATAAGACTACAATATACCGCTGCATAAAAAATAATAAAAACGCAGAAACCTTTGTTGGTGAAGAGGCATGGGAGAAAGTTTCCAAGAGGAAATCTATTGCAAATAAGCATGTTAGGATATTACCTGATAGTATTTTAGAGAAATATATTTTGATAAAAATAGAGCAACATTGGTCGCCAGAACAAATTTCTGGAAAGTGGCGAGAGGAGGCGCAAGAATCGATTTGCCACGAGACTATTTATCAATTTGTTTATAAGTATCACCCAAAATTAGTTAAGATGTATTTCAGAAGAAAAGGTAAGAAATATCAACATAATAGAAAGGAAAAATATCAAATAAAAGATCGTAGAATGATTGATGAAAGACCGCAAAATATTGAGCTTAGAAAAGAAGTTGGACACTGGGAAGGAGACACAATTGTCGGTAAAAATCACCAAGGCGCGATAGTTACAAATGTTGAAAGAAAAAGTGGTAAATTAATTGCTTCCAAAGTGAAAAAATCAACTGCAAAAGCTATTTTAGAAGCTACAGTTAAAGATTTCAAAGACTTACCAAATGAGTTACGAATAAGCATGACATACGATAATGGCAAAGAGTTTTCTTTACACCAAGAGATTGAAAAACAAGTGAAAATGAATGTTTATTTTGCACACGCTTACTCACCTTGGGAAAGAGGAACTAATGAAAATACCAACGGTTTGCTCCGAGAATTTATTCCCAAAGGCACTGATTTTAATAATGTTTCTGATGAAGAACTTGCTTATTTTGTGGAACTTATTAATAATAGACCACGAAAACGACTAGGATTTAAAACCCCAAATGAAGTCTTTCAAGCTGAACTTGAAAAGTTGCACTTGTAGGTAGAATCTAGCTTTAAACTTCTCTTGTTGATTTTTATCAAGACGAAGACTTTCTAAATTAGAAAGACTTCCAATTTCTTTTGGTAAAGTTGTAAGCTGATTTTTATCAAGATAAAGTCTTTCTAACTTAGAAAGTTTTCCTATTTCTTTTGGTAAACTAGTGAATTCATTACTAGAAAGATAAAGGTATTTTAAATTAGAAAGCTTGCCAATTTCTTTTGGTAAACTAGTGAGTTTATTATCATCAAGGTTAAGTGCTGTTAAATTAGAAAGCTTATCTATTTCTTTTGGTAAAGCTGTAAGCTGATTATTAGATAGACGAAGCCATCTTAACTTAGAAAGTTTTCCTATTTCTTTAGGTAAAGCTGTGAGTTTATTATTTTCAAGTTTAAGCTCACTTAAGTTAGAAAGTTTTCCTATTTCCTTTGGTAAACTAGTGAGTTTATTATTTTCAAGTTCAAGCAGTGTTAACTTAGAAAGTTTTCCTATTTCTTTAGGTAAAGCTGTGAGTTTATTATTCTCAAGGTTAAGATCTTTTAACTTAGAAAGATTGCCAATTTCTTTTGGCAAGCTAGTGAGTTTATTATTTTCAAGTTCAAGTTTGGTTAAATTAGAAAGCTTGCCAATTTCTTTAGGTAAAGCTGTAAGTTGATTATTAGATAGATAAAGCCATCTTAACTTAGAAAAATTACCAATTTCTTTTGGTAAAGCTGCAAGCTGATTATTAGATAGAATAAGCGTCCATAACTTAGAAAGATTGCCAATTTCCTTTGGCAAAGCTGTAAGCAGATTATTATATAGGCGAAGATCATATAACTTAGAAAGATCGCCAATTTCTTTTGGCAAGCTAGTGAGTTTATTATTCTTAAGGTTAAGCCTTTTTAACTTAGGAAGATTGCATATTTCCTTTGGTAAACTAGTGAGCTTATTATTGTCAATATCAAGATTTCCTAAATTAGAAAGTTTTCCGATTTCTTTTGGTAAAGTTGTAAGTTTATTATCTCCAAGAGAAAGAGATTCTAATTTAGAAAGATTACCAATTTCTTTTGGTAAAGTTGTGAGCTTATTATTGTCAATATCAAGATTTCCTAAATTAGAAAGTTTTCCGATTTCTTTTGGTAAAGTTGTGAGCTTATTATTGTCAATATCAAGATTTCCTAAATTAGAAAGTTTTCCGATTTCTTTTGGTAAACTAGTGAGTTCATTATTTCTAAGAGAAAGATCTTCTAATTTAGAAAGATTACCAATTTCCTTTGGTAAACTAGTGAGTTCATTATTTCTAAGAGAAAGATCTTCTAATTTAGAAAGATTGCCTATTTCTTTTGATAAAAAAGTTAGTCTTTTATAGTGAAGATTAAGAACTGTTACATGCCCATCTTTTTCCCTAATATCAATATTTTCGTCTTTTCCCCAGTCAGCCTTTTCTTCCCACTTATCGCCATTGCCTTTGTTATAAATATCAATCAAAGCTTCACATTCATTTTTAAGAATATTTGTATTTTTGCAGATTTTATTATTTAAAATTTGAGTTAATGCTATAAATAGTAATGATAAGAACAAAGTGCTGTATATTATTTTTTTCATAGTTTTATTTCCTTTTTAGTTAGTTATTTATGGTAATTCTACATTTAAATTAGGTAATTTTTGTTTTAAAACTTCTATTTCTTTTTTAAACTTCTCTTGTTGATTTTTATCAAGATAAAGTATTTCTAAATTAGAAAGATTTCCTATTTCTTTTGGTAAAGTTGTAAGCTGATTTTTATCAAGATAAAGGTATTTTAAATTAGAAAGCTTTCCGATTTCTTTTGGTAAAGTTGTAAGCTGATTATTAGATAGATCAAGATCCCATAAGTTAGAAAGCTTGCCAACTTCCTTTGGTAAAGTTGTTAGTTTGTTAGCTCTAAGACTAAGTATTTCTAACTTAGAAAGCTTGCCTATTTCCTTTGGTAAACTAGTGAGTTTATTATTGTCAAGTTCAAGCCATGTTAACTTAGAAAGATTGCCAATTTCTTTAGGTAAAGCTGTGAGTTTATTTTTCTTAAGGTTAATCCTATATAAATTAGAAAGATTTCCTATTTCTTTTGGTAAAGCTGTAAGCAGATTATTATGTAGGCGAAGATCATATAACTTAGAAAGTTTTCCTATTTCTTTAGGTAAAGCTGTGAGTTTATTATTCTTAAGGTTAAGATCTTTTAATTTAGAAAGCTTGCCAATTTCTTTTGGCAAGCTAGTGAGTTTATTTTTCTTAAGGTTAATCCATTTTAAATTAGAAAGATTTCCTATTTCTTTTGGTAAAGCTGTAAGCTGATTATTAGATAGATCAAGCTTCCATAACTCAGAAAGTTTTCCAAATTCTTTTGGTAAACTAGTGAATTCATTACTAGAAAGATAAAGGTATTTTAAATTAGAAAGATTGCCAATTTCTTTTGGCAAGCTAGTGAGTTTATTATTTTCAAGTTCTAGCCATGTTAACTTAGAAAGATTGCCAATTTTTTCAGATAAAAAAGTTAGTCTTTTATTGAAAAGATTAAGATCTGTTACATGCCCATCTTTTTCTGTTACGCCATACCAAGTATTAACATCTTTAGTTTTTCCCCAGCCAGCTTTTTTTCTCCAGTTATCGCCATTGCCTTTGTTATAAATATCAATCAAAGCTTCACATTCATTTTTAGAGATATTTGTATTTTTGCAGATTTTATTATTTAAAATTTGAGTTAATGCTATAAATAGTAATGATAAGAACAAAGTGCTGTAAATTATTTTTTTCATAGTTTTATTTCCTTTTTAGTTAGTTATTTATGGTAATTCTACATTTAAATTAGGTAATTTTTGTTTTAAAACTTCTATTTCTTTTTTAAACCTCTCTTGTTGATTTTTATCAAGATGAAGTCTTTCTAAATTAGAAAGCTTGCCAATTTCTTTTGATAAACTAGTAAGCTGATTATTAGATAGATCAAGCTTCCATAACTCAGAAAGTTTTCCAAATTCTTTTGGTAAACTAGTGAATTCATTACTAGAAAGATAAAGGTATGTTAAATTAGAAAGCTTGCCAATTTCCTTTGGTAAACTAGTGAGTTTATTTTTCTCAAGGTTAATCCTATATAAGTTAGAAAGCTTTCCTATCTCTTTTGGTAAGGTTGTAAGCTGATTATTAGATAGATAAAGCCATTCTAAATCAGAAAGGTTGCCTATTTCCTTTGGTAAGCTAGTGAGTTCATTAGCAACAATATAAAGCCATTTTAAATTAGAAAATTTTCCAATTTCTTTTGGTAAACTAGTAAGCTGATTATTAGACAGTTCAAGCCCCCGTAAATTAGAAAGCATTCCAATTTCTTTTGGTAAAGATGTAAGTTGATTATTAGATAGTCCAAGCTCCTCTAAATAAGAAAGCTTTCCAATTTCTTTGGGTAAATATGTAAGTTTATTTGTGTCAATATTAAGTTTTTTTAGCTTAGAAAGGTTTCCTATTTCTTTAGGTAAACTAGTAAGCTTATTATTATAAAGGGTAAGTTCGGTTAAACTAGGAAGGTTTCCTATTTCTTTAGGTAAAGATGCAAGCTGATTATTAGATAGTCCAAGCCTCTCTAAATCAGAAAGTCCCCCGATTTCTTTTGGTAAGTTAGTGAGTTCATTATCAACAAGATAAAGCTCCTTTAACTTAGAAAGCTTACCAATTTCTTTTGGTAAAGTAGTAAGTTTATTATTCTTAAGGTTAAGATTTTTTAATTTAGAAAGATTGCCTATTTCTTTTGGTAAAGCTGTAAGCTGATTATTATACAGTTTAAGCATTCTTAAATTAGAAAGCTTGCCTATTTCTTTAGGTAAAGCTGTAAGCTGATTATTATACAGTTTAAGCATTCTTAAATTAGAAAACTTGCCTATTTCTTTAGGTAAAGCTGTGAGTTTATTATTCTTAAGGTTAAGATCTTTTAATTTAGAAAGATTGCCAATTTCTTTTGGTAAAGCTGTAAGCTGATTATTATACAGTTTAAGCATTCTTAAATTAGAAAGGTTGCCAATTTCTTTTGGTAAGGTTGTAAGTTGATTGTTCTCAAGAGTAAAGTTTTCTAATTTAGAAAGCTTGCCAATTTCCTTTGGTAAAGCTGTAAGCTGATTGTCAGATAGGTAAAAACTTTTTAACTTAGAAAGATTTTCAATCTCTTTCGGTAAGCTAGTGAAGTGGTTCAGTTTTATGGGACAGATTTTTAGCCTATAATACACTTTTAAGAGGAAAAAATTATGTCAAAAATTAACAAACAAAGAAAAACTTGGACTGTAGAGCAAAAGCTTGATTATGCAAAGCTTATGGTGCATGAAAATTATACAAATAGTCAAATTCAAGAAATTTCTGGTGCAGGAAAATCAGCTGTTGCGCGTTGGAAAAAACAATATATTGACGAATTAGGTGGGAAAACTCCAGATGGCAAAAGAGCGTTGACAGCTCAGCAGCAGGAGATTCAAGACCTTAGGAAACAGCTTTGGAGGGCTAAAAGAGACAATGAAATTTTAAAAAAGGCTGCTGCCATTTTTATTCAAAAAAACTAAAAACTGAAGTTATTATGAAAATAAAAATGGCAAATAAAAATTACTCAATAACTGAATTATGCACTGCTTATGGGGTTCCTAAAAATACATTTTATAAAAAGACTAACACTAGGAAAATTAATAGAAAATCTTCTGAAATAATATCTTTATTAAAGAAAATTTCTATAGAAACAAAACACAGTTATGGGAAAAGAAGAATGCAAAAAGAACTCCAACTTTACGGTATTAAGATTGGTATTTTTAAAGTAGCTTCATTGATGAAACTTGCTAATATTCAAGCAATTACACCAAGAAAAAAACACTATTACCCCAAAGAACGAGTGTCTAAAATTATTTCTGATAATATTTTAAATAGAGAATTTAATCAAAAAACACCAAATACACATTGGGTTGGCGATATAACTTATATCCGAAATCATCAAGGCTGGAGCTATTTAGCGACGGTTCTTGACCTTGCAACAAAAGAAATTGTGGGCTGGAGTTTGTCGCAAAAACCGAATGCAAAACTTGCAAAAAAAGCACTTCAAAACGCAATTAGAAGAAAACATCCAGATACAAGCAAATTATTATTTCACTCAGATCGTGGCGTGCAATATACGTCTAATTTATTTGTTGATTTTTGTGTAAATTTGCATATAACAAAGAGTGTTAGCAGAAAAGGAAACTGTTGGGATAATGCTGTAATGGAAAGGTTTTTTAGGAGTCTAAAGTCTGAAAGATTAAATTATTTAAGTTTTAAAAGTCATCAAGAAGTTACTGAAGAAGTAGATAGTTATATATATTTTTATAATTATAAGAGGTTAAATTCCGCAATAAATTACATGACACCAAATGAAAAATTTAATAGAATGATAAATGTCGCTTAAAAAGTGTTCCATAAAATTAGACCATTACATAGTAAGATTATTATTGTCAAGACTAAGTGATTCTAACTTAGACAGATTGCCAATTTCCTTTGGTAAAGCAGTAAGCTGATTATTATATAGATAAAGCTCTTTTAAATCAGAAAGTTTTCCAATTCCCTTTGGCAAAGTTGTAATCTGATTATTAGTCAAATTAAGTGCTGTTAAATTAGAAAGCTTACCTATTTCTTTAGGTAAAAAAGTTGTAAGCTGATTGCTATCTATAAAGAGCAATGTTAAGTTAGAAAGCTTTCCAATTTCTTTTGGTAAAGTTGTAAGCTGATTATTAGATAGATAAAGAACCCATAAGTTAGAAAGCTTGCCAATTTCTTTGGGTAAGTCAGTGAATTTATTACTCCTAAGGTTAAGAATTCCTAATTTAGAAAGATTACAAATTTCTTTTGGTAAAGTAGTAAGCTGATTGCCATCTAGATCAAGTTCGGTTAAATTAGAAAGCTTGCCAATCTCTTTTGGTAAACTAGTGAGTTCATTACCTCCAAGGTTAAGCCTTTCTAACTTAGGAAGATTGCCTATTTCCTTTGGTAAACTAGTGAGTTTATTAGAAGAAAGAGAAAGATCTTCTAATTTAGAAAGATTGCCTATTTCTTTTGATAAAAAAGTTAGTCTTTTATTGCGAAGATTAAGAACTGTTACATGCCCATCTTTTTCTGTTACGCCATACCAAGTATTAACATCTTTAGTTTCCCCCCAGTTAGTCTTTTTTTCCCAGTTAGCATTTTTTTTCGGGCCAGGATTTTTTCTCCAGTTATCACCATTGCCTTTGTTATAAATATCAATCAAAGCTTCACATTCACTTTTTGGGACATTTGTATCTTTGCAGGTTTTATTATCTAAACTTTGAGTCATTGCCATAAACGGTAATGATAAGAACAAAGCGCTGTAAATTATTTTTTTCATAGTTTTATTTCCTTTTTAGTTAGTTATTTATTTAGTTATTTATGGTAATTCTACATTTAAATTAGGTAATTTTTGTTTTAAAACTTCTATTTCTTTTTTAAACTTCTCTTGTTGATTTTTATCAAGATAAAGTATTTCTAAATTAGAAAGATTTCCTATTTCTTTTGGTAAGGTTGTTAGTTGATTATCTTCAAGGCTAAGCTTTTTTAAATTAGAAAGCTTTCCAATTTCCTTTGGTAAAGTTGTGAGTTTATTTTTCTCAAGGTTAATCCTATATAAGTTAGAAAGCTTGCCAATTTCTTTTGGTAAAATTGTAAGCTGATTATTAGATAGATCAAGCTTCCATAACTTAGAAAGCTTGCCAATTTCTTTTGGTAAAGATGTAAGCTGATTATTAGATAGGCGAAGATCATATAACCTGGTTTCTAAACCGAAGTGCAACTAAATTTTATTTTTAGGTTTTAATTTGGAACTAGTTATTTTTAGGTTTTAATTTGGAACTAGTTATTTTTATTTTTATTAACTAAGATAATAACATTATGAAAAAATACACACAATTAACCAGAACTGATATGACAAAAATTGAAACATTGCTTGAGGAGAATTATAATCCTTGTGAAATAGCGATAAAACTAGGCAAAAATAAGACTACAATATACCGCAGCATAAAAAATAATAAAAACGCAGAAACCTTTGTTGGTGAAGAGGCATGGGAGAAAGTTTCCAAGAGGAAATCTATTGCAAATAAGCATGTTAGGATATTACCTGATAGTATTTTAGAGAAATATATTTTGATAAAAATAGAGCAACATTGGTCGCCAGAACAAATTTCTGGAAAGTGGCGAGAGGAGGCGCAAGAATCGATTTGCCACGAGACTATTTATCAATTTGTTTATAAGTATCACCCAAAATTAGTTAAGATGTATTTTAGAAGAAAAGGTAAGAAATATCAACATGATAGAAAAGAAAAATATCAAATAAAAGATCGTAGAATGATTGATGAAAGACCGCAAAATATTGAGCTTAGAGAAGAAGTTGGACATTGGGAAGGAGACACAATTGTCGGTAAAAATCACCAAGGCGCGATAGTTACAAATGTTGAAAGAAAAAGTGGTAAATTAATAGCTTCCAAAGTGAAAAAATCAACCGCAAAAGCTATTTTAGAAGCTACAGTTAAAGATTTCAAGGACTTACCAAATGAGTTACGAATAAGCATGACATACGATAATGGCAAAGAGTTTTCTTTACACCAAGAGATTGAAAAACAAGTAAAAATGAATGTTTATTTTGCACACGCTTACTCACCTTGGGAAAGAGGAACTAATGAAAATACCAACGGTTTGCTCCGAGAATTTATCCCCAAAGGCACTGATTTTAATAATGTTTCTGATGAAGACCTTGCTTATTTTGTAGAACTTATTAATAATAGACCACGAAAACGACTAGGATTTAAAACCCCAAATGAAGTCTTTCAAGCTGAACTTGAAAAGTTGCACTTGTAGGTAGAATCTAGCTAACTTAGAAAGATCGCCTATTTCTTTTGGTAAAGTTGTGAGTTTATTATTCTTAAAGTTAAGAATTTCTAATTTAGAAAGTTTGCCAATTTCTTTTGGTAAGGTTGTAAGTTGATTGTTCTCAAGAGTAAAGTTTTCTAATTTAGAAAGATTGCCAATTTCTTTTGGTAAGGTTGTAAGTTGATTGTTCTTAAGAGTAAGATCTTTTAATTTAGAAAGATTGCCAATTTCTTTTGGTAAGGTTGTAAGTTGATTATTCTTAAGAGTAAGATCTTTTAATTTAGAAAGCTTGCCAATTTCTTTTGGTAAAGTTGTGAGTTTATTATAATTAAGATTAAGTTCTTCTAACTTAGAAAGTTTACCAATTTCTTTTGGTAAAGTTGTAAGTTTATTATCTGCAAGGTAAAGCTCGCTTAATTTAGAAAGATTACCAATTTCTTTTGGTAAAGTTATAAGTTGATTATCAAGAAGGTTAAAGTATTTTAAATTAGAAAGTTTTCCTATTTCTTTTGGTAAATTAATAAGTTTATTACTCTGAATACGAAGCTCTTCCAACTTAGAAAGATTTTCAACTTCTTTTGGTAAACTAGTAAGTTTATTTCCTTTAAGTTCAAGCTTATTTAAGTTAGAAAGTTCTCCTATTTCTTTTGGTAAACTAGTGAGTTCATTATTTCTAAGACTAAGATATTCTAACTTAGAAAGATTGCCAATTTTTTCAGATAAAAAAGTTAGTCTTTTATTGAAAAGATTAAGATCTGTTACATGCCCATCTTTTTCTGTTACGCCATACCAAGTATTAACATCTTTAGTTTTTCCCCAGCCAGCTTTTTTTCTCCAGTTATCACCATTGCCTTTGTTATAAATATCAATCAAAGCTTTGCATTCATTTTTAGGAATATTTGTATCTTTGCAGATTTTATCATCTAAACTTTGAGTCATTGCCATAAACGGTAATGATAAGAACAAAGCGCTGTAAATTATTTTTTTCATAGTTTTATTTCCTTTTTAGTTAGTTATTTAGTTATTTATAGTAATTTTACATTTAAATTAGGTAATTTTTGTTTTAAAACTTCTATTTCTTTTTTAAACTTCTCTTGTTGATTTTTATCAAGATAAAGTCTTTCTAACTTAGAAAGTTTTCCTATTTCTTTTGATAAAGTCGTAAGTTTATTAGAAGAAAGATCAAGTTTTTCTAGCTTAGAAAGATTGCCAATTTCCTTTGGTAAAGTAGTAAGCTGATTTTTATCAAGATAAAGTATTTCTAACTTAGAAAGCTTGCCAATTTCTTTTGGTAAAGCTGTAAGCTGATTATTAGATAGATCAAGATCCCATAAGTTAGAAAGCTTGCCAATTTCCTTTGGTAAAGTTGTAAGCTGATTGTCAGATAGGTGAAAACTTTCTAACTTAGAAAGCTTGCAAAATTCTTTTGGTAAGGTTGTAAGTTGATTTTTATCAAGATAAAGTATTTCTAAATCAGAAAGATTGCCAACTTCCTTTGGTAAAGCTGTAAGCTGATTATTAGATAGATCAAGCTTCCATAACTTAGAAAGCTTACCAAATTCTTTTGGTAAGGTTGTAAGTTGATTGTTCTCAAGAGTAAAGTTTTCTAATTTAGAAAGATTGCCTATTTCTTTTGGTAAAGTTGTAAGTTTGTTTTTAGAAATATAAAGCTTTTTTAAAATAGAAAGCTTGCCTATTTCTTTAGGTAAAGCTGTGAGTTTGTTTTCATAAAGATAAAGATATCCTAAATTAGAAAGCTTACCTATTTCTTTGGGTAAAGATCTAAGCTTATTTGTATTAACATTAAATATTTTTAACTTAGAAAGATTTCCTATTTCTTTTGGTAAAGCTGTAAGCTGATTATTAGATAGATCAAGTTCGGTTAAATTAGAAAGCTTGCCAATTTCCTTTGGTAAAGCTGTAAGCTGATTGCCACCTAGATCAAGTTCGGTTAAATTAGAAAGCTTGCCAATTTCCTTTGGTAAAGTTGTGAGTTTGTTTTCATAAAAAGAAAGTTTTTTTAGCTTAGAAAGTTTTCCGATTTCTTTTGGTAAAGTAGTGAGTTGGTTTTTAGAAAGATCAAGCTCTTCTAACTTAGAAAGTTTTCCGATTTCTTTTGGTAAACTAGTGAGTTGACTTCTAAAAAGATTAAGGTCTTTTAACTTAGAAAGTTTGCCTATTTTTTTTGATAAAAAAGTTAGTTCTTGATAGGCAAGGTAAAGCTCTGTTACATGCCCACCTTCTACCGCTACTCTATTCCAAGCATTAACATCTTTAGTTTCCCCCCAGTTGGAGGAACTCCAGTTATCACCATTGCCTTTGTTATAAATATCAATCAAGGCTTCACATTCACTTTTTGGGATATTTGTATCTTTGCAGATTTTATCATCTAAACTTTGAGTTAATGCCATAAACGGTAATGATAAGAACAAAGTGCTGTAAATTACTTTTTTCATAGTTTTATTTCCTTTTTAGTTAGTTATTTGGTTATTTATGGTAATTCTACATTTAAATTAGGAAATTTTTGTTTTAAAACTTCTATTTCTTTTATAAATTCATAACTTCATAGTTAAATATCAATTATCAAACAATTAACTAAAAACCAATTTTCACTTGAATACCAATTAAATCAGCATCAGCAGAGGTTGTTCCTCGTAAAGAATCAATAAGTATTCCATTTGGAGTTCTTGCAATTGGGACAGTATTATCAACATCTCCAGAGTCTATAAACAGGTGAGTATAGCCAAAATCAACACTTACATTTTTACTAGGTTTGTAAGTTAGACCTGCCGATAACCAAACTCTATCGCCGTCTGGAATTCTTGGGGTTGTATGCTTTGCATTAGGTATTGGAGTTTGGTCATAAGCAATTCCACCTCTTAAGGTTAGTTTTTCTGATAAGTGATAATCTCCACCAAGTGAAACTGACCAGCTATCATTCCAACTTTCATCCGTTACACTATCAGGACTACCATCGCCATAAGAAACTCTTAGTTCATCAAATCTACTCCAATTTGTCCAGCGGACTGAAGCCATAACATCAAACTTATCATTTATTTGTTTAAACGCTGAAAGTGAAACTGTTTCAGGAAGAGTTATTTTAGCTTTGGCATCAACTTTTCCAGATTTTGCACCTACATTTTTAAGCTTTCTTTTACCATCTAGCGTATGAGCAACTTTTGAACGATAAGATAAACTAAATCTAGTGCTATCATTCAACGAATAAGCTAATCCTAAATTATAACCCAAGCTAGTATCACTTCCAGTTACTTCAGCAAAGCCATCTTTGGGAGTTCCTGTATAAATTGCTTGGCTCAAAGTTGCACTTATTTTTTGAGCACTTAAACCTAAACCAACACTAAATTTGTCATTAACTTTATAAGCAACTGAAGGATTAAAATCTATAACTTTTACCTCAGAATCAATTGCATGATAACGCCCAGTCCAGTTTTTATTATATCTTGTTGCTAGTCCAAAAGGTGCGGCTATTGATAAACCAAATTTAAAGCTATCATTAATATCAGTTACAAAATATGTATGTGGAATAATTGTTTCTTCTTTTATATTTGTTTTGCCAGAGCTTGAGCCAACTGGAATTAATCCAACTGGTGTTATTAATGCTTTGTTACTTGATTTGGTTTTGAATTTACCAGTTGCAGAAATATACGCAAATCCAGCTTGAAATTTCTCATCAGTATTAATATAAAACATCTCAGCAGGATTATAAAACGCCGAAGACAAATCATCTCCAGCCAAAGAACCACCAGCAGTAGCACGCCCTAATCCTGTTATACTTTGTTCATTTAACTGAAAACCTGCTGCAAAACCACAGCTAGAAAATAAAATTGTAGAAGTTAAAACCATTAGCTTTTTATTCATATCACTCTCCAAAGTTGTTTAATAAATTTGAAACAATTATATATTTAATTAAACGCATTTTCAATAACTGATAGTTGCTATTAGTTGTTTTGATATCTAACTTAACTATTTCCTAGCTTATTAGCAAAAAAGCTCCTTAACCTTATAAGTTAAGAAGCTTTTAAAAATAAATAATAAAGAGCCAATTACAAAATAGTATTATCACCTAAGAATTCAGAAACAGGCATTCCCCAACTAGGTATATTTCCACCAAGTGTTTTATACATCGTTTTGAAACCCATTTTTAAAATATAAGGAGTGTAGCCCATTTTTAAAATGCTAATATCTCCGCCCCACCACTCATCAGTGTGAATGTAAAATCCTTTGTAATTCCCCATATCCCCAAAACAAACAACCATTGGATGAAGTGGATCTACTTTCTCATCATTTCCAAGAACCTCATTTGCTAAGACTTGAGCCGCAATTTCACATTCCATATGCCCAAGTGAGCCTAATTTTGGAACTGTAACCGAAGCTGCATCACCAACTGCAAAAATTTCAGGATAATCTGGGTTTCTCATATAATAATCAGTAATTACAAAACCTTGATCATCGGTAAATGGTTGACCCTTTAAAAAATCATGCGGTTCCCAATTTGGAAAAATGATTTTCATCTCAGCATCTAAGCTTGAACCATCTTTAAAATCAATGCCATCTTTATAAATGCGTTTAATTCCAATTGTTCCTTTTTTGTAGCCATAACCCATATCAGCAACCATTGGCAGCAATTGTTTTAGTATTTTTTCACCAGCATCTTCAACAATAACTTCTGCTGGAGTGAAAAGAGTTATATCTTTGGCAGAACCTTTTTTGTTGTCTTGAAGCCAGTCGGCTAAAGAAAATGCAACTTCAACTGGAGGTCCTTCACAAGCAGCAAGTGCTATTGGAAGTTTCGGTAATTTCGGACTTTGCCCTTGGATAAATCTATCTGAGCCAATTGCAATATGCCCACCTTTGTATTCATTATGCAGGTAATTTCTAACTTCATTTCCATAGAATGTATCTGAAAATGTATGTCCAAATTCTGCAAAACCTTCTATTTTGTCATAAGCAAGTTTACAACCAAGAGCAACAACCAAATAATCATATTCTATAGTTTCTTGTGCTGAACCATCTCTTTCATTAGGCGTGTAATAAACTTTTTTACTATCTGGGTCAATGTTTTTCACTTCTGCTTGAATAAATTCTGTCCCATCTGATTTCAAAAATTTCTGAAATTCAAACTCCAAAGTATCAGCTGGATTATGATTATTAAACACTTCAATTGGAATGTTTGGTATGAAATTAATATAATTCTTCCTATCAATTACCGTTATATTAAGCTTGTCTCCAGCCTCTTTGTGCAAGTAACGAGAAATCGTAAGCCCTGCAAAATTACAACCTAAAACTAAAACTCTTTTTTGTTTCATATTTCTGCCCTCATTAATAATTAAACATATTTGAATGATTTACAATTATTATACTACTCCCAAAATTATACTAAACCTAGTTTTTGAATTTAATTTTTTATTAATTTACTTTGTTAGATTTTATAAATCTTTAAAATCAGTTAATTTTTCACACGATGGCTTGGAAAGTTAATTGAATTCTTAAAAGATTTAAGCATCATTCTTCGCCAAAACCGCTCAACTAATAACGCAGGAATAAAAGCTTAGTTTATTAGGTTTTGTGAAATATCAAAATAGATAGAATTTAAAATAAACCATTGAAGCAACCAATAAAAAAAGGATGATGAGTTTTGACCCACCATCCTTTTCTACAAATCAAAGCAGTAAACCTTAAGAATAATTATTTAGTATCTTTATCTTTGTTTTCTTTAGGTATTACCGCTTCATTTGGTTTATTATCATATATAGCTCGCTTAACTTTATATTTTGAGTTACCTTGATTATCCATCAGCTCCGCATTTTTGTTTCTCTCAATTAGCACTCTCCCATCTATTTGTTTTCCTTCACTATTAATATAACGAGTATCATTTCCTTCACCATCAGCACTATCGTTTCTTATTTGATCTCTAAAAATACGAGTATCACCGATATAGCAAGTATCTATAAAAAGCGGGTCAACGGCAGAATGATGAATATAATCTCTTTTAATTAATTTACCATCATCTTTATCCAAGTATTTATAAGCAGATGCTTTACTTTCTTTTGCATAGTTATAGTAACTTTCCAAATAATCGGGAATATTATGATTATCATCATTTGGTAAGGGAACTCTAAAAGGAACATCATATTTAACAGCTTCTTCATACAGTATATGAAGGGTAACATTTGCTAATCTATTGTTAATTTTTCTCTCTGCTTTTAGCTTTACTTTAACTTTATCATTCCAAACTGCTGTTTCAACTTTCCAAAAAGGAGACAGAAGTCTATCATTTGCTCTAAATATTTCCAACTTTTTCTCTCCAAACTCTTGCCCCCGAGCTTTCAAAGCACTATCACTTAACCCAGTTTCTTTAATATCTTTAAATTTGAGTTCATGCTTTTCAGTCTTCACCTTAGAATACCCTCCGCCAATATCTGAATGCACCCCCATAAAAGTATATTCATCACCACCAGAACCTTTTATATTTGTTGATGGAAAGTTTTTCCTAACCTCATCATGAGCTGTAATATGAACTATTTTATTAGCAGACTTTGAGCAAAGTGAGAAATTATAAGGTTCAAAAAGATCTTTATTAGAAACATATAAGAAATAATTAGTTTCTGGCTCGCTGCCTCTTTGTTCTATTTCATAATCAGTATAATAATCTTCAAATTCCGCATCTTTAGCATATTTCTCTGCGCTACTAGAGCTTGAGAATTTTTTATGTATTAATAAATATTCTATTCCATTTCTGAAATCATAATCTCTCATTCCATAATAATTATCTTTCATATTTTTTAATAAATTTTCAGGGTGGCTTAAATATGTTTCATCAACAATATCAGGGTTAGTTGGCTTCATATCAATATCATCTCCAGCCTGACCAAAGCTTCCAACCGTATCATATATTCCTATAAAATTGAAACGGACATCGCTGAACTGAGGATATTCAGTAGAGACTTCATTAAAAAATGTATTAACAAAATCCCTAGCTGTTGCTGACCCACGACTAAATCCAAATACATCTATTTCTCTTATTGAAAACAAATCATCATCACTATCGCTATAACGATTCTCATCTTTATCTAAAAACTCTGTAACCCACTCTATCATTTTATTTATTCGTTTGGCACCGCCACCACCGCCACCTTTATCATATTTTCTTTCCCACAGATTAAAAAACCTACCTAAATAGGTATCATAAGTCCCAACCCCATTTATATAAAATGCTTTAGACTTTACTGTTAATCCTAATTTATCTTTGAACTCTCCTTCATAATAAAGTTCAGAAAGTTTTGCAATATTACTTTCTCTACCTTTGGGTTTATCTCGCTCTCTAGTATTGCCAGTCCCATCAAAAAAGACCCCAATACGCAGTGTTTTACATGGCATAATTATTCTCCTTATTGGTCATGCAAACCAGGAACTGGGCGTTCTGGATCTGGTAAAGATCGAAGCGCTCTCGCTAGTGACCAGTCTGTAAATTTAACTCCATTTCTTTTATAATCTTTTTTAAAGATAGTAAAATCTATGTAGTTATATGCTGCAGCAACATTAAACCTATTACGCTTAACAAACTTAGTAATATATTCCCACTTAGGATCTAGATCAAAATCTAAACCTATTCTTGCACAAAGCTCAACCATTGGTTGGTTTTTTTCTGGATCATAACCAAATTTCTTTGCTTTATTCATCGCTCTTCTTATCCATCTATACCTGACTTTTTTAGGAACTTCACGCCAAAATCCAGGAAATTCTTTTTCCAAATCCTGTTCCATTTCCTCCAAAAACCTACGCTTCTCTATTTTTCTAAAAAAACTTTTGTCTAAATCTGTAATTAACATTTCCCCACCTCTTTGTTTTTGTTTGTTTTTAATATATTTATAAAAATTCTTAACTTCTTCATTGTAGTTTTTCCTTTTTTCTTCGTATATTCTGAATTTTTCCCGATTACTTTTAATTGCTTTTTTAGAAGTTTGATCTGAAAAGTTTTTTTTATTATTCTTAGCTTTATAAAGAGCTATCCTAAGTTGTTTGTATTTGTTTTTAAGCTCGGCAGAAAATTCAAAATCCTCAATTCCATCAGCCGTTGGAACACTTTGCCAAGATTTATCCATACTTTCTGGCAAACAGTTAAACCTTACTTTCCCACAAGGTCGCCCTTGTTTGAATTTCTCAAAATCAACATAATGCCTCCTAATCCACAAATCTTCTGAATGAGTTAATGCAACTGTTGGCTTTACTTGTTTTATTGCTCGGTTTGAACTTGATAAATTATCACTTTCACAACCCAACAAAACTGATAATAAAACTCCAAATATTATTTTTTTCATATTTCCTCTTTTAAATTTAAAATTATTTTACTTATATCATTATTTTTCATTGAATATTGATTTATTATTGATTTATCATCTGTATCCTCTGCCCAATAATAAATAATATTCCTAAATAACTCCTCTTTAAATATTTTACTCTCCTGTGTTACTAAGTCGTTTAAAATATCTGGGTCGTAAAACCTAAAATAACCCTTATCTTTTTCAGCAGTATAAATATAAAACATATTTCTCAAATCTAGTAAAATATTATCAATATTTAAATTACTACTAAGAAAAATACACCCTGAATTACCATAATAACTAAGTAATTCAGCAGTCTCTTCCTTAGCATAATCACTACCAAAACTAAGTTGAACAAGATATGGAGCAACTTCTTCCAGCTCCTCTTGAAGCTTTTTCTCTTTAAATAAAATCCTATACTTTAAAACCCCATTTTGTAAATCACTCCATAGCGTTTGATATTTGCATCCATCTAATAGCATAAATAAATTATTATCAGTATCTAATAAATTAGACTTTAGTATTTCGGATAGTTTTTTAATCATATTATCCTCCCATTGCTTTCTTTAATAAACAACCCCAACATATTGGCTCCCCCTTATTTGCTATAGCTTTCCAAGCCTCAACAGCCTCTGGACTTCCTCCTTGCACGCTAAAACTACCCTTTACAGTAACCACACCTTTTAACTGAATTCCACTATCATCAATAATAATAGTTCCGCCAGGTCCTTTAATTATAGTTTTCTCACTCGCTGAAAGCGTATGCGTTTTGGTAATAGTTTTTATGCTAGTTCCTGCTTTGAGGCTATGTTTTCCGTTGGTTGTTTGGTCGTGATTTCCGCCTGTTTTTATAGTGTGATTTGCAAAAGTTTCGTCCCATCTATGATTTCCAATTTTGGTAATTTTATCTTTTTGGATTTCATTTTCTTGATTTCTGATAACTGTTAATTTTTGGTCGTGTCCAACTGTTAATTTATCATCATTTCCAATTGTATAAGTTTGGTCGTTTCCAATCGTAACCTCTTCATCAACGCCAATATTTTCAGTTCTATTTACGCCAACCGTTGTGGTTTCGTTATTTTTTACAACATTATTTTGGTCTTTTTCTGCATGAATATAAACCTCTTCAGCGTTGGTTGCATCTTCAAATCTAAGCTCGTTAAACCCATCGCCCTTATGGGTTTTGGACTGAATTGACATTCTAGTTTTATGCAAAGGTAAATCATAAATTGGCAAAGTATTTGCGTGAAAAGTTCGCCCTGTGATTATTGGCTGATCAGGATCTCCTTCCAAAAAACTTACGATAACTTCGTGTCCAATTCGTGGAATTGCAATATTTCCAAATCTAGCACCTGCCCAAGCTTGTGAAACCCTTACCCAGCAAGAGCTAAGTTCATCATTTTTACCTAATCTATCCCAAGGAAATTGGATTTTTACTCTGCCGAATTCGTCGCAATAAATCTCTTCATTTTTTGGTCCAACAATATGTGCAATTTGTGGTCCATCAACAACTGGCTTGTGTTGTGGAGTTGGTCGCCATTGGTTTTCTGCAGGAATTAATTTGACAATATTTTCATAACTATTTCCAGCTTCGGTGTTTTCTTCTTGTTGTGAAGTATTTTGCACGCCTCGTTGTGAAACCCCAATAACAAACCATTCTCGGTCAAATTCTTTGCGTCGATGACCTTTGGTTGAGATGCGATTTCCAAGTAATATTTTTGGCTCATCGCCTTTTGCGACCGCCATTTCTGACTCTCTGCGTTCGTATTCTAAACGGAATTTGGTAAACGGCTTGCCTTGTGCATCGCGTTTGTATCGCCCTGGATAATCGTATTTCTCATATTGATCGGCTTCAAATTGATTGCGTGCAAAATCGTTATGTTCTTGAATATAATCAGGATTTGTAAAAGTATAATCTCGCATAACTTGGTTGGTTGTTGCGATTTTTTTCTGATAATGTAGTTGATGAAAAGCTGGATTTGGACGATTTCCACTAGGTTTTGAATTATATTCAACTTCACCAACATTTAATGATAAACCAGTATGATTTGAGAATTTAATCAAATGTTTATCTTTCAAATGCTCAAAATAATAATAAGTTCCTTCTTCAGCCGCCAATCGTTCAATAAATTTCAAATCGGTTTCACGATATTGTAAGCAATATTCACGCGTTTTATATTTTTCTTGTGCTGTAGCAAATTCTGAACCTTGGATATTGTTCTTTTTTAAGATTATTTCAATAATTTCTTGTGCGTTTTTTTGCTGGAAAACTCTACAATCAGATTGTAAATCAGCCCTCACCAAACTTGGCTCAACCACCATAGTCCAACGGGTGCGACGATAACCAGATTCGCGTTGTAGCAACGAAGTTACAATTCCATTAACAAATCTAACAGGTGTTTCACGGTCTTTATCTGTGTAAAATGAAAGAGTTGCAGGTTTATCAACAATCTCAGCAAAATCAACTTTTGAATTAAAACTTGAAATATCAAGCTCCAAACGAAAAGGCTCAGAAAGATTTTCTGTCAAATCAAACGAAACCACTTCAAAAATAGGGAACGCAGGTATATCTGCATTGACTTTTAACGCGTAAAAATAATCAGTTTGTATCAAAGCATATCTCCAAAATTATTAAATATTCAAGTGATTATTGTAGCATATTCTTACATCTAATTAAGTGAAATTTAATAAAATAACTCACTATACCTAAAGCTCAATTACAGTATGGTTTTGCACCCTGTTTCACAAAGCAGGATATTTATTATATATTATTGCATTGTCTTTTATTCTCAAGTTTTTATGTGAACATAATATAGTGAGCCTCTACTTACAGCCTAAATATTTCTCAACAATTTTTACAAGTTGTCCAATTCTTTTGGTCTCAGAGTTGAAATAAATATCTGCAGTCTCTTCATAGATTTTATGTCTTTCTTGTCTTAGTTTTGTTAGTTTTTGTTCTAAATTATCACCTTGAATTAATGGGCGAGTTCGGTCAAATTCAAGTCTTGCAAGTTGCCCTTTCAAAGAAACATCAATATAAATAACAAGCACCTCAGACTGTATTAACTTTCTATTTTCTTCACTTAAAATACAACCACCACCAGTTGCGATAATGCAGTTTGAGTTTTTAGTTATTCTATTTAGGATTTTTGATTCTCGCTTGCGAAACCCGTCTTCTCCTTCCGTATCAAATATAGTTGCAACATCTACTCCAAGGCACTTTTCTATTTCACAATCAAGGTCAAAAAACTGTTTATTTAATCGTTTTGCTAGCTTTTTTCCAAGAGTGGTTTTCCCTGCTCCCATTGGTCCAATTAGGATTATATTGTTTTTGTTGTTGTTTTTCATATGCTTGATATTATGGTTAAATTAGGCTTGATTTTAGCATAAAACTAAATTTATAACTATTTGCTTTTGGCACAAAACTATAAGATAATTATTTGATTGTAGCAACCAACATAATTAAAATAAAGAATGAGCAAACAACAAGCATTTAAATCTATTCGCGGAATGAATGATTTAATTCCACCGCAATCACAACAGTTTGAGTACCTAGCAAATACAATAAAAAAATTGCTAACAAACTATGGATACAAACCAATTATTACCCCAATTATGGAAAACACAGGGCTATTCTCCAGATCCATTGGTGCTGGAACTGATGTTGTTGAGAAAGAGATGTTTACATTTTTAGACTCAAAAGACAGCCTAACTTTACGCCCTGAAGCAACTGCAGGAATTGCAAGAGCTGTAATTCAAAATGGACTTACTTTTGGCACACACAAACTTTGGACTGCTGGACCAATGTTTAGAAGAGAACGCCCACAAAAAGGCAGATATAGACAATTTAATCAAATTTCAGTTGAATGTTTTGGAATGCCAGAACCACAAGTTGATGCTGAGCAAATTTTATTGCTTTGCGATTTATGGAAAAAACTTGAAATTAGTGATAATTTAAAACTTGAAATTAACACACTTGCAACAACAGAAACTAGAGACAAATATAGAGCGAAATTAGTTACTTATTTTAATGAGAACCTTTCAATTTTGGATGAAGATAGTAAGCGAAGATTAGAAATTAATCCGCTTAGAATTTTAGATTCGAAAAATCCAGCAATGTTTGAAATGTTAGAAAAAGCACCAAAACTTTTAGATTATTTAGATGCAGAATCTGAAAAACATTTTGCTGAAGTTTTAAGTATTTTAGATTCTTTTTCAGTACCTTATTCGATTAACCCTAAGTTAGTTAGAGGTTTGGATTATTATAACCATACGGTTTTTGAATGGACAACTGATAAACTCGGTGCTCAGTCTGCAGTTTGTGGTGGTGGGCGTTATGATGGATTAACTTCACATATTGGTGGTAAACCTTGCCCAGCTGTTGGCTTTGCAATTGGGTTAGAACGGATTTTACTTTTAATTGAAGAGTTAGGTAAATTCCCAAGTTTAGCTGATAATAATTTGGCATATTTTGTGCTATTAGGTAAAAATGCTAAGCTAAAAGGGCTTGAGTTAGCAAAAAAACTTAGAAATAATTATCCAAATAAAATAATAACTGTAAACTTACAAGATATTAGTTTTAAAGCTCAGCTAAAAAAAGCAGACCAAGAAAAATCTAAATATGCGGTTATAATTGGCGATGATGAAATTAAAAATAATGTGGCAATTGTTAAAAATTTGTTCACAGGGCAACAAGAATCAGTAAGTTTTGATAAAATAGAGTTTGAAGTGTAAAAGTAAATAGTAAGCTTAATACAATAATTTAATAAATTTAATAAAAATATAAGGTAAAAAAATGGAACAAGATATAAATAATTTAGACATAACAGAAGAAGAAAATGTAGAACGAGTTAAAAAATGGATAAGTGAATATTGGATAACTATTTTATTAGCGGTTATGCTTGCCGTTGGGTCTTTGTGGGGATTTGATTATTACAAAAAGTCCAAACTTGAAAAAGTAAATCTACAAGCGGTAAAATTAGATTCTTTGAGAACTTTTATTACTGAAAATAAACTTGATGACGCTGAGAAAAAAATATTAGAAATTCAAGCTGATAAAGAAAGCTCTTTTGCTACAATAGCAGGACTTGAATTAGCAAAAGCTTATTTCATAAATAAAAACTATGAAAAATCTTTAAAACAATATGAATGGTTAGCAGCAAATGCTCCTGATATTGCAATTAAAGATATTGCAAACCTTAGAAAAGCAAGAGTGCTTATAGCACAAAAGCAATATGATAAAGCTATAACAACTCTAAAGGGCTTACTAACAAAAGATTTTAACTTAGAAGCTAACTTGCTTAAAGGCGATGTGCTTTTGGCTCAAGGTAAAAATGAAGAAGCAATAAAAGCTTATGAATCAACTTCTAAAGATAAAAATTACACACCAATTGTTTTACAAAGAATTCAATTGGCTGGGATTAAAAAAAGCAAAAAGTAAAAATAAAAAATAAAACAAATAATTTTAGGGAAATTAATTATGACAAAACTAAAAAGAGTTATGAAATTCACAAAATCAACAAGTATTTTATTAGCAACTACTTTATTAATCAGTGGTTGCTCTAACTTTTTCCTTGGTAAAGAAAATCTGTTAAAAGAAGTTAAACTTCCTAAACAAACTCAAAAAATAAATTTCAAAAAAAGCTGGAGAAATTCAGTTGGAAATGGAACAGGAAAACAAGAAATAAAACTAACTCCAGCAACTGATGGCAAAAACATATATGCAGTTAGTGAAAATGGCGTGCTTATTTCATACTCAGCAACAGGAAAGAAAAACTGGAAAGTTAAAATAGGACATGATATTAGTTCTGGAGTTGCTAGTGCTGGTGGGATTTTGATTGTTGGAACTAAAAATGGAATCTTATTTGCTTATAGAGCTGATAACGGAAAAGCACTTTGGAGATATCAATTAAGCTCTGAGATTCTAGCAAAACCATTAATTACAAAAAATGCAGTTATTGCAAGCACAATTGATGGTCAAGTTGTTGCGATTAATCCAAATACTGGAAACACTGCTTGGAAATATTATATTGGCGTTGCTTCATTAAGCATTAGAGGAAATGCAACACCTATGGCATTGCCTGGTGCGATTTTATTTACAAATGCAAAAGGTAGAATAACAATGCTTGACGAAGCTCAAGGCAGAGAAATATTCTCAGCAGCTGTTGTAGTTGGAAAAGGTAAAACTATAGTTGATAGAATTGTAGATTTGGTTGCAACTCCAACTATTAGCCAAGGCATTCTATATGTTAGTTCTTATAGATATAAAACTTTAGCAATTGATTTGAAAAGTGGTTCTTTAGTTTGGAAAAGCCCTAATTATAGTTCAAAAGATTTATTTGTTGATGGTAGATACTTATATGTTATTGATAAAAACAGTATTATTACAGCTCTAAATAAAAAAGATGGCTCTGTTGCTTGGACAAGTAAAGACTTGGTTGGAAGAAAAATATCTCCAGTTTCTGGCGATAATAAAAATATATTTGTAATTGATAGAAAAGGAATATTATCAGTTATTGATGCTTCAACTGGAACTTATCTTTCTTCAAAAAGCATTGGTTCCAAACAATCTTATGTTGCACCTTTATATTTAGGCGGAACTAGTTGGGCTACATTTACTAGAGATGGTAAATTAACAGTTCTATCTATAACAAACTAATAAATTACAATAAACCAAATAAATATTTATGAATAAATTCACAATGCCAATAATTGCTTTGGTAGGCAGACCAAATGTTGGTAAATCAACTTTATTCAACTTACTTACTAAAAGTAAAGACTCTTTAGTTTTAGACCAAGCTGGAGTAACAAGAGATAGACAATATGGTTTAGGAAAAGAAGGGGCTTGCCCATACTGGGTAATAGATACAGGTGGTATGCTACGCCAAGAACAAGCGCTAGATTCAGATGTTGATAGCCAAGCGAGAATGGCAATTGAAGAAGCTGATATTATATTTTTCTTAACTGATGCAAAAGATGGTTTATTAGCCCAGGATATAGAAATAATTGAATATTTACGCAAACAAAATAAACAGTTCTACTTATTAGTAAATAAAACTGATACAGGAGATGTTGATATTCTAATGTCAGAATTTTACTCAATAGGAATTTTTGATACTTACCCAATTTCTTGTAAAACAAAAAAAGGTGTTAAAGATTTAATGAAAAAATCTTTAAAACCATTTGTTAATAATTATATAGAAGCAAAATTAGAAGGCGATAAAGAAGTTTTTGCAGACGATTATAATAAACTTAACCTAACTATTATTGGGCGACCAAATGCAGGAAAATCAACTTTAATAAATAGACTTTTAGGCAAGGAAAGAGTCGTAGCTTCTGATATTGCAGGAACTACAAGAGATAGTATTGCAATTCCTTTTGAATACGAAGGGCAAGAATATACTTTGGTAGATACAGCTGGAGTTCGTAAAAAAGCAAAAGTAAACGAACATTTAGAAAAAATATCAGTTATAAAAACCTTACAAGCGATAGAAAATTCAAATGTAATATTATTAATGCTTGATGCTCATGAAGGAATTGGTGCTTTAGATGCTCATTTGCTTGGTTTAGTTGTTGAAACAGGAAAAGCTCTAGTTATTGCTGTGAATAAATGGGATCACTTAACAGAGTATGAAAAAGAACAAAGAAACGAAGAGATATCTAGAAAACTTCAGTTTGTTGATTATGTAAAAGTTCACTTTATCTCAGCCCTTCATGGAACTGGAATTAGGGATATTTTAGATTCGGCGATAATTGCTTATAAATCATCTTTTGTTGATTTGCAAAGTAGTAAGCTCACAAAACACTTAGAATATTTACAATATAAACATCAGCCAGCATTAGTGCGTGGTTACGCAGTAAAAATGCGTTATGCCCACCAAGGAGGGAAAAACCCACCAATAATAGTCATACATGGCAGTAGATTATCTCACTTAGCACCATCTTACCTAAAATACTTAGAAAAAGGTATGCGTGATAAATTCGGACTTTACGGCACACCAATCAGATTTCAACTAAAAGAAGCAATCAAAAGAGAGAAAAGTAAGTAATAAATAAACCAGCAGAGCAAATTAGTTGATTTGTTGGTTTTATTTTTTTAGTTTAATTGGCTAGCTCCTATTAAAAAAATGGTGAAATAATTTTGAGAAGAGTTGCTAATAAATACAAACAGCTTAATAAACTTAGTTTCTAATTAAAACTGGTTCTTTTTTTGTTAAGTCTATTATTGAGCTTGGTTTGCCTTTGTTGCCCAGTTTGCCGTTAGTAATTATTGGAACGCTATTTTTGAATTTTTCTATAATTAAATTTTTATCTGTTATTGTTGGTTTCCCTGATAAATTCACACTTGTAGAAATCAAAGCAGAATTCATAAAATCACAAATCTCAACAACAACATTATGATTAGTTAATCTAATTGCAATTGTCTCTTTTCCACCAGTTATATAATTAGGGCAAGCTTCTGATTTTGGTAAGATATAAGTTATAAATTCATCTACAGTTTCAATTATCAATTGCTCTATTTTATTTGTTAAGTAAGCTTTATCGATATAATTCCTAAGCTGGTCAAAGCTACTTGCGATTAATATAAAACCTTTATTTTCCGCTCGTTTTTTAATCAAAATAATTTTATTAATTGCTTTTTCTGAATTTGGCAAACAACCAATTCCATAAACCCCCTCAGTTGGGTAAATAATAGGTTCATCATTTAAGAGCGCCTTTTTTATTTTGTTTAAATCATTAGTTGTTTGCATATTTTTAGAAATATCACTTATTAATTTTTTAACGGAATAAATAAAGCATTTCCAGCTCGGTTTATTAATATTGCTTGATTTTCACCACTTTGATTTATTATTTTTTCAAACTGTGAAACACTTTTAATTGCCACACTAGAAATTGATAAGATAATATCTCCTGTTAAAAAACCAGACTTTTGTGCAATAGAATTTGCTTCAATGCTTTTTATTATAATTCCATTAGTTAGATGCAAACTATTTTTTTCACTTTTAGTTAAATCTGTAACATTAAAGCCTTTAGAAAATTTAGACTTTGTAACTTTTGGAGCTATTTTTCTATTTCCTTCGTCTAACTCTCCAATTGTAACCTCTATATTTTGTTTTTTATTAGCTCTTAAAATAGTTAAGTTAGCTTTTCCACCTATTGCAATTGAGCCTATCATTGGTGGAAGAGAGTTTGATTTTTTTACAACTTTTGAATTCACTTCTAAAATAATATCCCCAGCTTTCAAGCCTGCTTTTTGTGCAGGGCTACCAGCCACAACGCTAGAAATCAAAGCACCTGTTGGGTGATCAAGCCCAAAGGAACTAGCTAAACTTTGACTTACATTTTGAATTCCAACGCCCAGCCAACCTCTGCTAACATAACCTTTTTCTTTTAGTTGTTTCACAACATTCATTGCAACATTTATCGGAATTGCAAAAGCTAGACCATTGAATGTTCCTGTGCTTGAATAAATTTGAGAGTTAATTCCAATAACTTCACCTTTTAAATTAAATAAAGGACCACCAGAATTCCCAGGATTTACAGCAGCATCTGTTTGAATAAATGGAACATAAGTTCCATCAGGCAAGCTTCTTGAAACTGCACTTATGATACCTTTGGTGGCAGTATAATCAAATCCAAAAGGGCTACCTATTGCAACAACCCAGTTTCCTACTTCAATTTTATCAGAGTTTCCAACTTTAACTGAAGGTGGATTTTTTGCATTTATTTTAAGTAAAGCAACATCAGTTTTTTTATCAATTCCTATTAAATCTGCATCGTATTCCTTTTGGTCTGTTGTTATAACTGTAATCATATTTGCACCGCTTACAACATGAGCGTTAGTTAAAACAAATCCATCTTTTATAAAAAAGCCCGAACCATGTGATTTTTTTGGTCTATTTTGAGGTAGTTGTTTTCTATTTGGTTGATTAAATAAACGCCCTTGGTTACCAAAAAAATATTTCAGAAGTTCTTCCTCTTCAGGAGTTCTCCTCTTTGATACTACTTGTTTAGCTCTATCTGAAATTGCAGTTATTTGCACAACAGATGCTGCATTTTCTTTAATTAACTTTGTAAAATTTGGCAGAGAACTTATTTGCTGGGCATTAGCTGTTAGAATAAAAAAGTTTGCTAATCCAATAATTAATAGTTTTGAATATTTCATATTTTCCTCATTTAAGTATATTTTATTAATATTTATTAAATTTTACTCTAAAAATAAATTTCTTGTAATACAATTGTATTTATTATCTAGCTTACATACAATAAGCACTATTTTATTTTTAAAAAGAAAAACCATATGAATATATTAATCATTGAAGACGATAAAGATGTAGCTCTAACATTAATTAAAGGTCTAAACGAAAAAGGACATAGCGGACGCTGTGCATACGATGGGCAAACTGGTTATGAAATGGCTTTAAAAGGAGAGTTTGATGCAATTGTTATTGATAGAATGCTCCCGAAATTAGATGGAATTGCAGTTATTAAACTTTTGCGTGAGAAAGAAAAAAACATACCAATCTTAATATTAAGTGCTTTGTCTGAAATAGACGATAAAGTAACAGGATTATCCTCTGGTGCTGATGATTATATGGTTAAGCCTTTTGCATTTGAAGAGTTAATTGCTAGATTACAACTAATGACCACTAGAGTTCAACCACCTTCAAATGTATTAAATATCGGAAGCGTTAGAATTGATAAAATCAACCAAAAAGTAACAAGAGAGAAAAAAGAAATAAAATTAAATAAAGTTGAATATAAAATTTTAGTAATCCTTGCAGAAAAATCAGATCAGCTTGTTACAAAAGAAGAATTGTTAGATAAAGTTTGGGGATATTCATTTGACCCAGGGACAAATGCAATAAATGTGCAAATTTCAAGACTTAGACAAAAAATAGATTCTGATGAATTTGAGAGAAAATCAATAGAAACAGTAAGAGGTGCGGGCTTTAGAATGAAAGCAGTTAAATAAAAACCCCTCATTAAAATAACATACTAAATCACTAGGCTTTTTTTCCAATAAACTCAAAACAAATTCTTCAAACTGTTATATAATAAGAGGCACTATTTAATAACCTAATAAGGAGTTTTTATGCGTAATGTTAATGTTGATGTTGCTATAATAGGAGCAGGAGGGACTGGATTAAGAGCTGCCATAGCTATAGCCCAAGAAAATCCTGAGCTAAAAATAGCACTAATTTCTAAATTATACCCAATGCGAAGCCACACTTGTGCCGCAGAGGGCGGAGCAGCTGCGGTTGTTCAAGAACACGATTCACTTGAGTATCACTTTAACGATACAGTTGGTGGTGGAGATTGGCTTTGTGATCAAGATGTTGTTGATTACTTTGTTGGACACTCTACTGAAGAAATGTATCAGCTTGAAAGATGGGGTTGCCCTTGGACAAGAAGAGATGATGGAACACCTAATGTTCGTGCTTTTGGTGGAATGAAAATTGAACGAACTTGGTTTGCAGCTGATAAAACTGGATTTCATATGCTTCACACTTTATTCCAAACATCTTTACAATTCCCTTCAATAGTTAGATATGACGAATACTATTGCACGGATTTAATTGTTGAAGATGGAAAATGTAAAGGAGTTAGTGCAATTGAAATTGAAAATGGCGAGCCAGTTGCATTTACTGCGAAATCAGTAATTATGGCAACAGGTGGTGCAGGAAGAGTATTCAGATTTAATACAAATGCTGGAACTGTAACTGGTGACGGAATGAATATGGCTTATCGTGCTGGTGCTGCTTTGCGTGATATGGAATTTGTTCAATATCACCCAACAGGTCTTCCGGGTAACGGAATTCTTATGACTGAAGGTTGTCGTGGAGAAGGTGGAATACTAACTAATAAAGATGGATATAGATATTTACAAGATTACGGTCTTGGTCCAGAAACTAAGTTAGGCGAAGCCAAAAATAAATATATGGAACTTGGTCCAAGAGATAAATTAAGCCAAGCTTTCTGGCATGAGCAACAAAAAGGAAGAACAGTTAAAACTGATATGGGCGATGTAGTTTATCTTGATTTACGCCATTTGGGAGCAGAATATATAATTGAAAGACTTCCACTTATTAGATCTCTTTCTATGACTTTTGTTGGAGTTGATCCTGCAATTGATCCAATTCCAGTTCGTCCAGCAGTTCATTATACTATGGGTGGAATTAAAACTAATATTGAAACAGCTACAACAATCCCTGGCTTATTTGCTGCAGGTGAATGTGCAAGTGTTGGTTTACACGGTGCAAATAGATTAGGTTCTAACTCTGTTGCTGAAACTGTTGTTTTTGGTAAAGTTGCTGGTCTTTCGGCAGCTAAATATGCAAAAACTCAAGCTGATTTAAATGTTGAACCATTAGTCGCTATTTCTAAAGATCACATTGGTAAAATTGATGCAATGAGAACTTCAAATGGTAATGAAACAATTGCTGGAATTAGAAATGAATTAGCCTCAAC